>CAZIOS010000001.1:0-39558 GCA_964540905.1 uncultured Conexibacteraceae bacterium
GGGAGACCGGCCGCCGATCAGCCGCGTTCACAACGTCTGTGGGTAGGACAACTAGTATCGGTCGCGACCGCCAACCGCGAGCCCAGAGGAGCGCGCTTTGTCCGCCGAGACGGCGACCGTCGCCGAGCAGGAGTACCTGGAGATCATCTTCTGGCTGGAGGAGGCCGGGCTGCCGATGACCGGCGCCAACATCGCCCGCGCGATGCAGCTCTCGCCGCCGACCGTGCACGAGATGGTCGGCCGCCTGATCGAGGACGGCTACGTCGAGCGCAAACCCGACAAATCGCTCGACTTCACCGCGTCCGGGCGCGAGCACGCCAGCCACATCGTCCGCCGCCACCGGATGATCGAGCGCTTCCTCACCGACGTCCTCGGCATCCCCTGGGACGAGGTCCACGAGGAGGCGGAGCGGATCGAGCACGCGATGTCGCCGGTGCTGGAGGAGCGGATGCGGGCGGCGATCGGCGACGCCACCACCTGCCCCCACGGGCACCCGATCCTCGAGGGCATCCGCGAGCAGGGCTCGCTGCTGGCCGACGTCGAGGTCGGCGCCAGCGTCACCGTCCTGCGCTTCGAGAACGAGGCCGAGGAGCTGCTGCACTACCTCAAGGACGCCGGCCTGCACCCCGGCCTGGAGGGCAAAGTCGAGAGCTCCGACGAGGACGGCGTCACCGTCGCCTCCGCCGAGGGCCGCCACGAGGTCAGCCGCAGCGTCGCCGAGACCGTCTCGGTCCGCGCCGACCCGGCGCCGCCGCCGCGGGCGGCGATCCCGGAGCAGCTGGTCCTCTCCAGCGACCGCTACGGGCGATAGGCCGGCGGCGGGCGCTCGCCGCTCGCCCTACTGCGGGATTGGCACGGTCACGATCGGCGTGCTGGTCGGTGCCCTGGTGCCGCCCTTGGGCTCGACCGTGACCATCACCGTGTCGACGCCGCGCATGTCGGCGATCGTGGTCGAGGCCCGGCCCTGGCGGTCGGGGACGAACAGCGCCCGCACCGGGGTGATCTTCTTGCCGCGCGCGACCCAGGCCTCGAGCACGCGGTCGCCGGGGACCTGGCGCACGTCGGCCAGGTGCAGGGTGGCGCCGTCGCCCTCGCGGATGACCCGCGCGGTGACGCCCGGCGGGTGGCCGGCGACGACCGTGCTGGTGACTTCGCCGCCGGACGAGCCGCCGTCTTCGGTCCCGATCTCGTAGCCGGCGAGCGCGACCACGACCAGGGCCAGCGCGGCGAGGCCGGCGATCGGCCGCAGCCCCAGCGAGCCGCCACCGAGGCGCCGCAGCCAGGCGGGAGCGCGGCGGCGTTCGCCGCCGCCAGCGGCGGCCTCGGCCCGCGCCCGGCGCGCGTCCTCGCGCACCTCGGCCAGCAGCCGCGCGCGCAGCTCGCCTGGCGGCTCGACCCGCGCCACCGCTTCCGGCAGCGCCTGCACCGCCGGCGCCAGCCAGCGAATCTGCTCGCGGCAGCGCTCGCAGCCTTCGAGATGGCGCTCCAGCGCCACCGTCTCGTCGGGCTCCAGCGCACCCAGCATGTAGGCGGCGGCGTCCTCGCTCCAGCGCTCGTGATCTCGGTTCTCGTCGTTCATGCCAACCCCTCCGCCAGCTCTCCCCTGATCTTTTCCAAGCCCAGTCTCATCCTTCCCTTCACGGTGCCCAGCGGCACCCCCAGCATCCGCGCGATCTCAGAGTGGCTGAAGCCGCCGAAGTAGGCCAGCTCGATCACCTTCGACTGCTCGCCCGGCAGTGTCCCAAGGGCGCCGCGGACCTCGCTCGCGGTCTCGTGCCGCATCGCTTCCTCCTCGGTCAGCTCCTCGGCCGGGCGCTGCTCGAGGATCGCCTCGTCGTCGAAGGTCAGTTTCGGCGCTTTGCCGGCGCGGCTGCGCAGAGCGTCGATCGCCCGGTTGCGGACGATGCTCAGCATCCAGGAGCGGACGCTGCCGCGGGCGCGGTCGAAGCGGGCGCCGCTGCGCCAGATCGAGATGAAGGCCTCCTGGGTGACGTCCTCGGCCGCCGCCTTCTCGCCGACGATCCTGTACGCCAGCGAGTAGGCGACGCCGCCGTGGCGGTCGTAGAAGACACCGAAGGCCTCGGGGTCCTTTTCCCCGATCAGCGGCATCAGCTCCTCGTCGGCCAGCCGCTCGGCCTTCTCGCGTCTAACCGGCATTGGGGTCCATCTTCCGCTTTCTTGGCGTACCCGCCCGTCCCTCGCCCTAGGCGATGAACGGTTCGACGGCCTTCAGCACCTGCGCTTCGTCGAGCGAGGGGTCGAAGGCTTCGGGGGCCGGTTCTTCCTTGTTCTGGAGGCGGATCGCCGCCGCGTGACGGGCCTCGACCTGGACGATCGAGCCGGCGGCGCCGAGCACTTCCTTGGACTTGATCGAGGGCGCGGCGCCGTTGTAGGCGCTGACCCCGGTGTCCTCGAAGGTCTGCGCCAGCTTCAGGAAGCCGGCCGTGTCGCTGTAGGGGAAGTCGAATTTCGGCTCCGCCACCGGCTTGCCGCCGAGCTGCTTGATCGTCGCCGTCAGCGCTTCGACGTGCTGCTGCTCGTCTTCGGCCAGCATCGCGATCAGGCTCTTCAGTTCGCCGCTCGCCTTGGCCCGGGTCTGCGCTTCCTTGTAGAAGGTCGACTCCAAGTACTCGAGGGTGAGGGCGAAGTTGAGGATGCCGACGTCGCCGCCTTCGGACATCGCCAGCGCCCGGCGCACGAACGGGCCGACCATCAGGGTCCCGTAGACGGCTCCCGCCGCCAGCGCTCCCTTGAGGATCACCTCGCTGCGCGAGAGGTCTTCGCTGTCGTCGGCGATCTGCACGCCGGCCAGCTCCGGATTTGCAAGTTCCTCGTAGCTCATTGCTTTCTCCTTTTCGCTCTGCCGGCTCAGCCGACGATGAAGGGTTCGACGGACTTGAGGACGGTCTTCGCCGTCGCCGGTTTGGCGAAGGCGCCGTCCGGGGTGATCGACACGCCCAGCAGGGTGTTGAGCGCCGAGGCGTGCCGGCCCTCGACGCTGTGGATCGCCAGCGCTGACGCCAGCACTTCCGGGCTCTTGATGTTGGCCGCCTGGCCGAGGTAGGCGGCGGCGCCGAGGTTCTCGACCGTGCCCGCCAGTTCCAGCACCGACTTGGCGCTCTTGAGCGGGAATTCGGTCTTCGGTTCCGGCGCCGGCTTGCCGCCGAGGCTCTTGACCGCCGCGGTCAGCGCCTTCACGTGTTCCGCCTCCTCTTCCCCGAACTTCTTGATCGTCTCCAGTTCGGCGCCCTTGAACAGGCCGCTCTTGATCACGTCCTGATAGAAGGCGGTCTCGAGGTACTCGAGCGTGAGGGCGTAGTTGAGGATGCCGACGTCGCCCTTGCCGAACTGGGCCGTTTCGCTGCCGCCGCCGGCGCTGGTCGTCGCGGTCGTGGTGGTGCTGCTGCCGCTGCTGCCGCAGGCGGCGAGGAAGGCGGCCGCGGCGGCCGAGCCGCCGCTCAGCGCCATGAACTTGCGGCGCGAGACAGGGTCGCTCACCACCCGGGCGATGGCGCCGCGGGCCGGCTCGCCTGAAGTCTTTTGCTTCGTGCTCTCGGACATCTTTCGTCTCCTCGCGTGGTTTGCGCTTCTGCCGGTCCCCTACGCGGCCTCCCGAGGGCTGGATCACAATTGATCCGATCTCGGCGCCGGCCCGTATCGGTGGCATGGGATCCCCCCGTCCCCTGGCCGGCGCCGCTCGTTTCCTCCTGGCCACTATCGCGGTCGCTCTGGTCGGCTGCGGTGGCGGCGGCGCCGGCTCAGCTTCGTCTCAATCGAGCGCGGCGCCGGGACCGCGGACGGTGGCGATCGCCGACTACAGCTACAAGCCGGCGACGATCACCGTCGCGGCGGGGACCAAGGTCACCTTCAGCAATCACGACTCGACCGCCCACACCGCGACCTCGAAGCAGCCGGGCGGCTTCGAAACCGACGCGATCCAGCCCGGCAAGAGCGCCAGCGTCGTCCTCGAAAAGCCCGGCACCTACACCTACTACTGCCTCTTCCACCCCTTCATGAAGGGGACGATCGTCGTCAAGTGACCGGCGCAGCCTGACCGGCACATAGCTGCGTCCTCGGTCGCTCGCGTGCAAAGCACGCCACGCTCCCTGCGTCCTGGCTCTGCTTGGTCAGGCTGCGCCGGTCGAACGTAGGCGCTCGAGCGCCCGGGCGATCCGGGCGACGCCCTCGTCCATCTGCTCGGCCGGCACCGGCGCGAAGGAGAGCCGCAGGCTGTTGGCGCCGCCCTCGATCATGAAGTCGGGGCCGGCGACGAAGCTGACGCCCTCGGCCTTGGCCGCGGCCAGGAGGGCGACGGTGTCGGTGCCCGCGGCGAGGTCGAGCCAGAGGAAGTAGCCGCCGTCGGGGACGACGAACTCGGCCTCGGGGATCCGCTCGCCGAGCGCCGCCACAAGGGCGTCGCAGCGGTCCTTCAGCGCCCCCTTGACGAAGGCGATGTTGCGGTCGAGGGCGCCGGAGCGACAGAGGTCGAGCACCACCGACTCGGCCAGCATGTTGGGCGAGATGTAGGTCTCGTTGGCGCGCTTGGCCAGCTTCGCGATCTCCGCCGCCGGCCCGGCCAGGTAGCCGACCCGGACCCCGGGGCTGACCGTCTTCGAGAAGGAGGAGGCGTGGACGACGCGCCCGGCGCCGTCGAGCGCGAGCATCGTCTCCAGCGGCTCCCCCGCGAAGGGCAGCTCGCGGTAGGGGTCGTCCTCGAAGATCCAGAAGCCGTGCTCGGCGGCGAGCTCGACCAGGCGCGCCCGCTTCGCGGTCGCGAGCGTGCAGCCGGCCGGGTTGTGGGCGTTGGGGATGATGTGGGCGAGCTTGACCGGCCCGGCGGCGAGCGCCGCCTCGACCGCGGCGAGGTCGACCCCGTCGGCCTCCAGCGGCACCGGCACCAGCTCGACCCCGAGCCGCTGCAGCAGCAGCAGCGTGCGGTCGTAGGTCGGCTGCTCGACGATCACCCGGTCGCCGGGCTCCAGCAGGTGCTCGAACAGCATCGCCCCCGCCTCCAGCGAGCCGTTGGTGACCATCACCTGCGCGGCGTCGAGCCCGCCGTGCCGCGCGGCGATCCACTCGCAGAGCCCCGGATGGCCGATCCCGGTCCCGTAGGAGAGCGCCTTTTCCCAGTCGCTCTCGAGCGCCCGCGCCGCCGCCTCCCGCACCGCCTCGTGCGGCAGGATGTCGGCGCTCGGCGCCCCTCTTGCAAACGAAATCGTCTCGCCAGCCATACGTCCCGACCCTAGCAACGCCCGCCCTCTACCGACCCGCGGCGCCGCCTTCCAGCGCGACCGTGCCCGCGACACCCGCCTCCTCGTCACCGGCTACCGCACCATCCGCATCACCGACGAACGCCTCGACACCGAACCCTCGGAGCTCGCCCAGGAGATCCGCCATCTCCTGCGCGCCTGACCCCGCCCGCCGGGCGATCCCGGTGGGGGTGAAGCGTCTTGTACTTTTTCGGCGCTCTGGACTGCGGATAGCCGCATCCGCCGTCGAAAAAGTTAAGCGAAACCCCCACCGGGATCGCCCGGCGGGTGCCGCCTCAGGAACCGCGCAGCACTTCGACCGCGATCCGCGCCGCCTCGGTCGGGCTCTGGCCGACCCGGACGCCGCGCGCTTCGAGCGCGTCTTTCTTCGCCTGAGCGGTTCCCGAGGAGCCGGAGATGATCGCGCCGGCGTGGCCCATCTGCTTGCCGGGGGGTGCGGTGAAGCCGGCGATGTAGGCGACGACCGGCTTGCTCACCTCGGACTCGATGAACTCGGCCGCCCGCTCCTCGGCGTCGCCGCCGATCTCGCCGACCATCACGATCAGCTCGGTCTCGGGATCGGCCTCGTACATGGTGAGGATGTCGATGAAGTCGGAGCCGACGATCGGGTCGCCGCCGATGCCGACGATCGAGGAGTTGCCCTCGCCCGCCTGCTTCAGCTCGTTGCCGATCTGGTAGGTCAGGGTCCCCGACTTGGAGACGACGCCGATCTTGCCAGGGTCGAAGAACTGGGCCGGGATGATGCCGACGTTGGCCTTGCCGGGCGAGAGCACGCCGGGGCAGTTCGGCCCGATCAGCCGCACGCCGGCCTGCTTCGCCTTCCAGTAGGTGTTCAGCATGTCGAGCACCGGGATCCCCTCGGTGATCGCGATCACCGTCTCGACCCCGGACTCGATCGCCTCGTCGATCGCCGCCGCCGCGAAGCGCGCCGGCACGAAGATCATCGAGGTGTTGGCGCCAGCCTCCTCGACCGCCTCGCGGATCGTGTCGAAGACCGGCGTGCCCTCGACGTCCTGGCCGCCCTTGCCGGGGGTGACCCCGGCGACGAGGTCGGTCCCGTAGGCCTTGTTGCGGAGGCCGTGGAAGGAGCCCTCGCGGCCGGTCAATCCGGAGACGGCGAGCTTCGTGCGCTCGTCGACGACGATGCTCACGCGGCGCTCCCGGCCAGCTCGACGACGCGGCGGGCGGCATCGAGCATCGTCTTCTCCTGGTGCAGGTTCGGCAGCTCGGCCGCGGCCAGGATCTCCAGCCCCTGCTCGGAGTTGGTGCCGTCGAGGCGGACGACCAGCGGCACCCCGAGGTCGAGCTGGCTCGAGGCGGTGACGATGCCGTTGGCGATCTCGTCGCAGCGGGTGATGCCGCCGAAGATGTTGAAGAGGATCGCCGTCACCTTCTGGTCGGAGACGATCACTTCCAGGGCGTTGACGATCGCCTCGGCTTTGGAGCCGCCGCCGGCGTCGAGGAAGTTCGCCGGAGCGCCGCCCGCCTGGGCGACGACGTCGAGCGTCGACATGCAGAGGCCGGCGCCGTTGGCGAGGATGCCGACGTTGCCGTCGAGCTTGACGTAGGTCAGGCCCTTCTCCTTCGCCATCGCCTCCTGCGGGTCGTCGACGGTGTCGGCGATCTCGGCCAAGTCCTGGTGGCGGAAGAGCGCGTTGCCGTCGATCGTCACCTTGGCGTCGAGGGCGACGACCTCGCGGTCGGCGGTGACGATCAGCGGGTTGACCTCGATCAGGCTCGCGTCCTCGCCGGTCGCGACCTCGGCCAGCTTCACCAGCACCTCGGCGACCTGGTCGCGGACATCCTCGTCGAGGCCGGCGGCGTCGACGATCGGCCGCGCCGCGGCGGCGTCGAAGGGCACGGTGGGGTCGATGTGGCGTTTGATCAGCGCCTCGGGGGTCTCGGCCGCGACCGCCTCGATGTCCATCCCGCCCTGGCTGGAGACCATCGCCAGCAGCTTCTTCTCGCCGCGGTCGAGGATCACCGAGGCGTAGTACTCGGAGGCGATGTCGGAGCCGCCCTCGATCCAGACCTGGTCGACCCGGAACGGCCCCTCGCCGTGGGGGCCGACGATGTCCATGCCGATGATCGCGGCGGCGTGCTCGCGCGCCTGCTCGGCGTTGGCGGCGATCTTGATCCCGCCGGCCTTGCCGCGGCCGCCGATCAGGACCTGGGCCTTGATCGCACAGGGGTAGCCGATCCGCTCGGCGGCGGCGACCGCCTCCTCGACCGTCGAGGCGACCTCGCCACTGGGCACGGCGACACCGTGCTTGGCGAACAGCTGCTTGCCCTGGTACTCGAGGAGGTCCATGGTGGAGTGGCGCCCGGAGGCGCGGCCGGGCAGCCTATCCGAGTCGGGGGTGAAGCGCCGAGCGGGTGCCGACTGGCATAATGCCGCGCTCGCCAATGGCTCTTCCCAGTCTCAAAAACATCAAATGGGTGACCACCGACTGTTACGGCACCCTGATCGACTGGGAGAAGGGGATCATCGAGGCCTGCAAGAAAGAGGCGGCCAAAGACGGCTTCAGCTTCGAAGAGGGGCCCTTCCTGGCCCGCTTCATGGAGGTCCAGGCCGAGATCATGGCCGGCTCCTACGAGCTCTACGCCGAGGTGCTGCGCCGCACGATCGTCAAGGTCGCCGGCGAGCTCGGCTGGGAGGTGGAGCCCTCGCGGGCCCAGTTCCTGCCCAACAGCGTCGCCTACTGGCTGCCCTTCCGCGAGGCCAACGCGGCGATGGACCGGCTCGGCAAGAAGTACGAGGTCGGGATCGTCTCCAACGTCGACGACAAACTGCTGGGGATCTCGCGCCGCCACCTGCGGACCGAACTCGATCTCGTCGTCACCGCCCAGCAGGTCCGCAGCTACAAGCCGGACCCGGTCCACTTCAAAGAGTGCGCGCGGCGGATCGGCGGCAAGAAAGGCTGGCTCCACATCGGCTGCGACTACACGACCGACATCGCCCCGGTGCTGAAGATGAACGTGCCGGTGATCTGGGTCAACCGCCACGGCGAGAAACTGGAAGGCCGCAAAGCCCCCAGCGCCACGGTCAAAAACTTCCGCGAAGCAGCAAAAAAGCTCGGCGCGTCCTGAGCGTTTTCTAGCGTTGCCGGCGCAACTCGGGCGGCAGGCTGCGGTTTCGAGTCTCGGGTTGCGGGAAACCCAGATGACCATGCATTCAGGCAGACACATCGGTGCGCGCGTGAGCGCCAGGCTGACGATCGCGATCGCCGGCTTCGTCGCGCTGGCCGTCTTCGCCCTCGGCGGCGGCTACGCGCGGGCGGCGGCGACCGAAACCCGCCCCAGCTTCGTCGTGATCCAGACCGACGACCAGACGCTCGAACAGCTCTACGCCGCCTACACCCCGTTCGGCGGCGCGACGATCCAGGCGATGCCGAACACGCTGGCGCTGCTCGCCGACCGCGGCGTCACCTTCAACCGCTACTACACCCCCTACTCGCTCTGTGCCCCCTCGCGGGTCTCGCTGCTGACCGGCCGCTACGCGCACAACAACAACGTCCGCGGCAACGTCCAGCCCGAAGGCGGCTTCTCCGGCTTCGCCTCGCGCAGCGCCTACACCAACAACCTCGCGGTCTGGCTCCAGCAGGCCGGCTACCGCACGATCCATATCGGCAAGTTCCTCAACGGCTACGGCGAACCCCCCTATCCCGCGACCACCGTGCCACCCGGGTGGAGCGCCTGGCACACCGTCCTCGACTCGGACACGACCCACTATTTCTACGGCTACGAACTGAACAACAACGGCGTCGTCGAAGGCCCATACGGCAACTCGGGCAGCTGGGAAACGCGCGAATACGGCGAAAAGGACGACCCCGGCTGCCCGCTCGCGCCGCTGAACGGGAAACCCTGTTACTACGAGACCGACGTGCTCTCGCGGATCGCCGCCGAAGAGCTGGGAGGGACGCCGGCGGACCGGCCCTTCTACCTGCAGCTCGACTACACCGCCCCCCACGGCGACTTCCGCCGCCCGGCCGGCCCGGAGCCGGCGCCGCGCGACAACGAACTGTTCGCCGGCGCCCCCTACCCGCACGGGCCCTCGGAAGGCTTCAACGAGGGCAACGTCAACGACAAGCCGCGCTTCATCCGCGAAGCGCCCTACCTCTCGCCGACCGAAATCCACACCTACCGCGTCTACTACGACAAGGCGCTGGAGTCGCTGCGCGCGGTCGACGACGGCGTCAAGCAGGTCATCGACACGCTCGGCGCCCTGCACCGGCTGCGCAACACCTACATCCTCTTCACCTCCGACAACGGCTTCTTCTACGGCGAGCACCGGCTCACCGGCGGCAAGTTCCTCGCCTACGAGCCCTCGACCCACCTGCCCTTCCTGATGCGCGGCCCCGGGATCAAACCGGGCTCGCAGACCGGCGAGCTGGCCTCGACCATCGACATCGCCCCGACCATCCTCGAACTGGCGCACGTCGAAACCGGCAAGGTGCTCGATGGCCGCTCGCTCTTCCCCTACGCGCACGACACCAGCCTGCGGACGCGGCGGCCGCTGCTGTTCGAGTCCTTCGTCCAGACCAACGACGTCGAACAGAACGGCGGCGCCACCCCCGGCGAAGGCGCCGAATACAGCGCCAGCGCCGCCCGGGCAAAGGGAGCGTCGGCGAGGGGCTCCGGCGCTTCGGCCTCGATCGTGGCGCCGCCGAAGAACTATTACGGGATCCGCCTCGGCCCCTACAAGTACATCGAGTGGCCCGACGGCGAGAAAGAGCTGTACGACCTCAACAAGGACCCCTACGAGCTCAACAACAAAGTCCGCGACAAGAACTACGCGCCGATCCGCAGCTTCCTCCACAAAGAACTGGAACGGCTCGAGACCTGCGTCGGCAAGAGCTGCCAGCAGGTCGCGCCCAAACTGCCGCTGACCCGCGAGCAGCAGCTCAAGGTCAAACGGGAAAAGGAAAAGGAACAGCGCGAACGCGAACGCGAACGGCACCACCACAAGTAGCGGCGCCCGCCGCTCCCGTTCCGATCACTCCCCCCTGACGACGCAGCGGAAGCCGATGTGACTGGTCGAGCTGTCGAGCGCCTCGCCCTGGCGGGCGGCGGGCCGGTAGCGCAGGCAGTAGCTCGGGGCACAGAGGTGCGAGCCGCCCTTGATCACCTTGCGCGGGAACCTCGGGCCGGGCGCGGCGAGGTCGAAGCTGCCCTCGGCCGAGGCGACGCGGGGGTTGCGCGGCACGCAGCAGGAGCTGGCCGCCTGCTCGGGATGGCGCTGGGTGAAGAAGTCCGAGGTCCACTCCCAGACGTTGCCGGCCATGTCGAAGAGGCCGTAGCCGTTGGGCGGGAAGCTGCCGACCCTGGAGGTGCCGCGGTAGCCGGCGGCGCCGAGGTTCTCCCATGGAAAGCGGCCCTGCCAGGTGTTGGCCAGCGGCCGTGCCGGGTCCTGCTCCTCGTCGCCCCAGGTGTAGATCGCGCCGTCGAGGCCACCGCGGGCGGCGAACTCCCACTCGGCCTCGGTCGGCAGCTCCTTGCCGGCCCAGGCGACGTAGGCGGCGGCGTCCTCGTTGGCGATGTGGACGACCGGGTGGCGGTCGCGGCCGCGGACGTCGGAGCCGGAACCCTCCGGCTGGCGCCAGCTGGCGCCCGGCACGAACGCCCACCAGGCGCGGTAGTCGGTCAGCGGCACCGGCCCGGGCGTGCGCTGGAAGACCAGCGAGCCGGGAACCAGCAGCCGCGGGTCGATGCCGGGGTATTGGGCGGGGTCGGGCTTGCGCTCGGCGACGGTGACGTGGCCGGTCTCGCGCACGAAGTGGCGGAAGTCCTTGACCGTGACCGGGTGCGAGTCGATCCAGAAGCCGTCGACGTCGACATCATGGAGCGGCTGCTCCTCGGGGTAGAAGCGCTCGCAGCCCATGCGGAAGGAGCCGCCCTCGATCCAGGTCATCCCCCTGCGGCCCGCGGCCTGCGCGTCTGCTGCCACTACTCGATGATGGCAAGAACGTCGCCGCTGCCGACGGCGTCGCCGACGGCGACCTTCAGCGAGGTCACCTTGCCGGCGCGGTGGGCGACGATCTCGTTCTCCATCTTCATCGCCTCGATCACGCAAATCAGGTCGCCCTCGGCGACCTCGGCGCCCTCCTCGACGGCGACTTTGAAGACCGTCCCCTGCAGCGGCGAGGGCAGTGCCTCGCTGGAGGCGCCGGGGCCGCCGCCGGCCTTGCGCTCGCGTTGCGGCGGCTTGCGGCCGCCCGCGGCCGGCGAGGGGCCGCCGGCGAGCGCCTCGCCGATCACCCTGACGTCGAAGAGCTTGCCGGCGACCTCGACCCTGTAGTCGCGGGCGAGCAGCTCGGCGCCCTCCTCGGTCGCGGCCGGCTCGGGCGCCGTCTCCGGCGCCGTCGACTGCAGCCACTCGCGGTCCTCCATCAGGTCGCGGCAGGTCTCCCCCCGCGCCCACTGCTCGGTCGCCAGGATCGCCTCGTGGAAGGGAATCAGCGTGGTCAGGCCGCCGATCTCGTATTCGCCCAGCGCCCGCAGCATCCGCCGCGTCGCCTGCTCGCGGTCGACGTCCCAGACGATCAGCTTGGCCACCATCGGGTCGTACATCGGCGTCACCTCGGAACCCGCTTCGACCCCCGAGTCGACCCGCACGCCGGGGCCCGCGGGCTCGCGGTAGCTGGTGATCGCGCCCGGCGCCGGGGCGAATTTCTTGTGCGCCGCCTCGGCGTTGATCCGGCACTCGATCGCGTGCCCGCGCAACTCGACCTCGCCCTGGCCCAGCGAGAGCGCCTCGCCGGCGGCGACCAGGACCTGCTCGCGGACGATGTCGACGCCGCTGATCATCTCGGTCACGCAGTGCTCGACCTGGACCCGGGTGTTCATCTCGAGGAAGAAGTACTCGTCGCCGACCTGCATCCCCTCGACCGTGCCGGCACCGCGGTAGCCGACCGCGGCGGCGGCGTCGGTGGCGATCCTGCCGATCCGCTCGCGCATCTCCGCGTCGACCTGCGGGCCCGGGGCCTCCTCGATCACCTTCTGGTGGCGGCGCTGGATCGAGCAGTCGCGCTCGCCGAGGTGGATCACGTTGCCGTGCGAGTCGGCCAGCACCTGGACCTCGACGTGGCGCGGGTCCTCGAGGTAGCGCTCGACGTAGACGCGGTCGTCGGAGAAGAACTTCTCGCCTTCGCGGCCGGCGCCCTCGAAGGCCTCCGCCAGGTCGTCCGGCGTCAGCGCCACGCGGAACCCCTTGCCACCACCGCCGCCGGCGGCCTTGCAGGCGACCGGGTAGCCGGCGTCCTCGGCCTGGGCGCGGGCCTCGTCGAGGTCCTTGGCCGGCTCGGTCGCGCCGGGGACGATCGGCACCCCGGCCTCGGCCATGATCTCGCGCGCCTTGGTCTTCGAGCCCATCGCTTCGATCGCCTCCGGCGGCGGGCCGATGAAGACGATCCCGGCCTCGGCGCAGGCACGGGCGAACTCGGCGTTCTCGGCCAGGAAGCCGTAGCCGGGGTGGATCGCCTCGGCGCCCGCCCGCTTCGCCGTCTCGACGATCTTGGCGATGCTGAGGTAGCTCTCGGCGGGGACCGCCGGGCCGATCAGGAAGGCCTCGTCGGCCGCGCGCACGTGGGGCGCCTCGCGGTCGATCTCGGAGTAGACGGCGACCGAGCCGATCCCCATCTCGCGCAGGGTGCGGGCGACCCGGATCGCGATCTCGCCGCGGTTGGCTATCAAGACCTTCTGGAACATCACAACTGTTCGTCGCTCGCTCGCGGCGCGAAGGAATCAGAGATGGACGCTTGCTCGCTCGGACTCACGGCGGCGCAGTCTATTCAGGCCCGTGGAGGGGGGGACGGCCGGCGGTTCAGGACCGCTTGTAGCGGCTCGCGGCGTACTCCTCGACCCAGGCGTTCGAGCTTCGCCAGGTGCCGTCCGCCGCCTTCGCCGCCTTCAACCTCCCGCGTACCGCCGCCACCCGCAACGCGTTCGCCGAGAGGCCGTCCGTCGCCAGCGCCGGCAGCGGCACCAGCCGCGCCGGCCCGGCGATCGCGGGCACGACGAACTTATAGAGGTTGTCCAGGACCGCCCGCGCGAGGAACTCGCCTAGCGGCCCGAGGTCTCCCCCGTCGGCACGGCGCAGCGCCGCCAGGTAGCGGGCGCGGTCCCCCTTGTAGATGATCGCCGGGGGGTAGCCGAGCCGGATCAGCAGCAGGTTGAGGACCAGCCGGCCGGTGCGCCCGTTGCCGTCGAGGAAGGGGTGGACCTGCTCGAAGCGGGCGTGCAGGCCCGCCAGGGCCTCAGCGACGTTCTCCTCGCCGGCCCGCCGCAGGGCCTGAGCGTCGCCGATCCAATCCCGGACCAGCACCGGAACCTGGGTCCACTCGGGCGGGCGCATCCCCTGGGGGAACGGCTCGATGTCGTGCTCGCGGAACGAGCCGGGCGCCTCGCGAGGAGTCGCCTGGGGATGCGGCGCGACATCCCAGACCGGGGTCATCGCGAGCGTGTGGACCTGGCGCACCTCGGCCAGGGTGATCAGCTTTCCCCCACTCCAGTCGCCGGGCGCGATCCCGTGCCCGTAGACCCAGCTGGCGGCGTCGGCGTATCCACGCACCTCGAGGTATTCGCTCAGCTCCTTGTTGCCGACCGCGCGGCCCTCGCCGAGCAGCTGCTCGACCTGTTTGAGCACGAGGGTGTTGCCCTCGATCGCGGTCGAGTGATGGGCCTCCTCGAGCCAGATCCCGCGCCAGATCCCGTCCGCCTCCTCCGGCGAGGGCAGACCGCCGAGCCGCTCCCGAAGCTCACCGATCTGCACCCGCAGGCGCTCGTAGACAGCGGCGCGGGAAGGACGGCCCCGGCGGCTCTTGGTGAAGTTGTTTGGCTCAGCCATATTTTAATTGTACCGAACAGATTCTAAAGTTGTTCGGTAGCGGACTATCTAATTGTTCCGAACACTTTCCTCGCCGGACGCCGATGGCTAGGGTGCCATCCGATGCTGATCGAGCTCCAGTCGCACTCGACGGTCTCCGACGGGCAGTTGCCGCCTGCCGAGGTGGTCGAGGAGGCGGCCAAGGCCGGTGTCACGACGCTGGCGCTGACCGACCACGACGCGATCGCGGGGGTGCCGGCGGCGCTGGCGGCGGCGGCGCGGCTGGGGATCGAGCTGGTGCCGGCGATCGAGATGTCGTGCGTGCACGAGTACGCCGAAGACCTCCACGTCTGCGGCTACTGGGTCGACCTGGAGACGATCGCGCCGGCCTGCGAGAGGGCGCAGGAGGAGCGCCGCACGCGGGCCGGAGAGATCGTCGCCAACCTGCGCCGCGAGGGCTTCGACCTGACCCTCGAGGACGCGATCCGCGAGGCCGGCGCCGCGGACTCGATCGGGCGCCCCCACATCGCCCGCGCCGCCGGCGCCAGCGGCGACCTCGGCCCCTTCTTCGAGGAGTACCTGGTGCCCGGCGCCAAGGCCTTCGTGCCGCGCCGCTGGCCGACCGCGGCGGCGGCGATCGAGCTGATCCGCGCCGCCGGCGGCGCCGCCGTGATCGCCCACCCCTACTGGGACATCTCGGAGCCGGAGGAGGTCGAGGACCTGATCCGCTCGCTCGGCGCCGACGGGGTCGAGACCTTCTACCCCTCCCACAGCAAGCAGCAGACCGAACACCTCCTCGCCCTCTGCGAGGAGCTCGACCTGATCCCCACCGCCTCCTCCGACTACCACGGCCCCACCCACAAGACCTTCGCCAAGTTCGGCGCCTACGACACCTACGGCCTCGGCACCCCGGAGGTCCCCCGAAAGGAGGGGCGTTAGCCCCTCCCCGCGCTTCGTCCTAGGCGGCGACGGCTCCCGGGATCAGCCCACGCTCCTCGAGGTAGGCCAGCAGCTTCTCGGCCGACTCCTCCGGGGTCTCGTTTTCGGTGTCGGCGACGAAGGCCGGGTTCTCGGGGATCTCGTAAGGGTCGGAGACGCCGGTGAATTCCTTGATCTCGCCGGCGAAGGCTTTCGCGTAGAGGCCCTTGACGTCGCGCTCGGCGCAGGTGTCGACCGAGGCCTTGACGTAGACCTCGATGAAGCGGTCGCCCATCAGCGCGTGGGCCTCGTCGCGGATCTCCGCGTAGGGCGAGATCGCCGCGGTGATCACCGGCACGCCGTTGCGGCTGAGCAGGTCGGCGACGAAGGCGATGCGGCGGATGTTGATGTCGCGATCCTCCTTCGAGAAGCCGAGCCCCTTCGAGAGGTTTTCGCGCACGACGTCGCCGTCGAGGATCTCCAGCTTCGAGCCGCGCTCGCGCAGGTGGCCCTCCAGCAGCCGTGAAATCGTCGTCTTGCCGGCCCCGGAAAGCCCGGTGAACCAGAGGGTGAAGCCCTTCTCACCAGCCATCGTCGTTCAGTCCTCCTTGTAAGCGTCGATCAGGATGTCGGCGACCTCGTCGCGCGAGAACTCGTGCGGCGGCCTTTCGCCGTTGCCGAGCATCTCGCGGACCTTGGTTCCGGAGAGGAAGAGGTGCGCCTCTTGGTCATGGGGGCAGGTCTTGTTCGAGGCGAGCCCCTCGCACTCGTTGCACCAGAAGGTGTGCTCGAACATCAGCGGCTCGATCCCGAGCTCGTCGATGTCGATCTCGTCGAAGATCTTCTGCGCGTCGTAGGTGCCGTAGTAGTCACCGGCGCCGGCGTGATCGCGGCCGACGATGAAGTGCGTCGCGCCGTAGTTGCGGCGGACGATCGCGTGCAGCACCGCCTCGCGGGGGCCGGCGTAGTGCATCTTCGCCGGCTTGACGCCGAGCACGACGCGGTCCTGCGGGTAGTAGTTCTCCATCAGCACCTCGTAGCAGCGCATCCGCACGTCGGCGGGGATGTCGCCGGCCTTGGTCTTGCCGATCAGGGGCTGGATGAAGAGGCCGTCGCAGGTCTCCAGCGCGGCCTTGGTCAGGTACTCGTGGGCGCGGTGGATCGGGTTGCGGGTCTGGAAGGCGACGATCCGCTTCCAGCCACGGTCGGCGAACTCCTTTTTGGTCTCCTCCGGGGTCTGGTAGCGGCGCATGAACGCCTCCTCGTGGTCGGGCAGCGCGTCGACCTCGATCGGGCCGGCGATGCAGCGGTCGCCCTCCTCGTAGATCGCGGCGACGCCCGGGTGCGCCTCGTCGGTGGTGCCGTAGACCAGCTCCGCCTCCCTGCGCACGTCGCGCTCGAAGATCTCCTCGACGGTGATCCGCCCCAGCGGCTTGCCCTCGTCGCTGGCCAGCTCGACGACGTCGCCGACCCCGCACTCGAGGTCGGTCGCGAGGGTGATCGGGATCGGCCAGTAGTCGCCGGCGGCGGTCCGCATCTCGGTGCAGACGCGCTCCCAGTCGGCGGCGCCCTGGAAGCCGGTCAACGGCGCGAAGCCGCCGAGGCCGATCATCTCGAAGTCCGCCGTGTGGCGCTCGGAAAGGGTCAGGGACAGCTCAGCCATCGTCTCGCTCATCGCAGGGTCTCACCAATCGTTCGGGGGGAAGGGGAAATGGCAGCGCCGCCGACGGCGCTAGTTGATCCCGCACTCGGTCTTTGCGACCCCCGCCCAGCGGCCGTCGCGGGCAGAACCGCCCGGCTCGACCGGCTGCGTGCAGTGGGTGCAGCCGATCGACGGGTAGCCGCGATCGTGGAGTGGGTTGTACGGGAGGTGGTGCTCACGGATGTAGTTCCAAACGTCACGCTCGGTCCAGTCCGCAAGCGGATTCAGCTTCCAAAGGTTGAATTTCTTGTCCCAGCCGAACTTCGGGGTCTTGGAACGGGTGCTGGAATCTCCGCGCCGGACGCCGGCGACCCAGCAGTCTACGGAAGAAAGCGCCCGCCGCATCGGCTCGACCTTGCGCAGGCCGCAGCAGGAGTCGGGGTCTCGCTTCCAGAGCTCGTCGCCGTACTCGGCCGCCTGCTCCTCGAGGGTGAGGTTGTGGAAGCGGTCGAACTCGATCCCCAGCGCCTCCGCGAGCTGGTCGCGGGTCTCGTAGGTCTCCGGGAAGAGCACGTCGGTGTCGAGGTAGAAGAAGCGCGCCTCGGGGTTGATCGTGCTCGCCATGTGCGCGGTCACCGAGCTGGTTTTCTGGAACGAGCAGGCGATGTAGTGCTCGGCTCCGAAGTTCTCGAACATCCACCCCAGCGCCTCCTGGGCGCTGCGGTCCTCGAGCTCGGCGGCAACGGCCTCGTGGTCGATGTCGTTGACTGTCGGCACGGTGCCGGAAAGGGTGATGGGTGGCGGCTTCATCGTCGGCTCGGCGCGCGCTAGATCGCGCACTCCCCCTCGCCGCGCTCGACTTTGTAGGGGCTGGAGCGGTTCCAGTCGATGAACTGCTGCATCGTCTCGAGGCTGAACTCGGCCGGCAGCGTCAGGTCCTTGACGGCGGCTTCGAAGACCTCGGCGCCGGCCCGCTCGGCGAAGGCGTTGAACTCCTCGCCCCGCTCGCGGTCGGACTCGTAGAGCCGCACCCAGCGCTCGACCGCCTCGGGGACGCGTTTGGCCGGCAGCCGCGATTTCAGCCGCTTGCCGAAGACCACCTCGCCGCCCTCGAAGTTGCCGCCGACGTGGGGGATGTAGGCGGGCATCTGGCGGCCGCCGACTTTCAGCGAGGCGCCGTAGAAGCCGATGTTGGCGATGTGGTGCTGGCTGCAGCCGTTCGGGCAGCCGCTCATTTTGATGTGGATGCGCTTGGTCAGCTCATCCTCGATCCGCATCGAGTCGACCCGCTCCTTGATCGCCCGGTTGAGGCCCATCGAGCTGGTGATCCCGAGTTTGCAGCTGTCGGTGCCGGGGCAGCTGACGACGTCGGTGATCTCGCGGGCGCCGGCCTCGCCGAGCCCGAGCTCGGTCAGCCGCTGCCAGACGTCGTAGAGCGCCTCGTCGCGGATCCAGCGCAGGACGAAGTTCTGCTGCACGGTGCTGCGGGCGTGGCCGCCGCTGTACTCGCGCATCAGCGCCCCGAGGCCGCGGAACTGCTCCGGCGTCAGGTCGCCGCGGGTGATCTTCACCTCGACCGTGGAGAAGCCCTCCTGGCGCTGCGCCTGGACGTTGCCCTCGAGGAAGCGCTCGAACTCGGTCCGGTCGCCGTTCGGCGAGGCCGCCTGCGGCAGCGCCTTGGCGGCTCCGGCCTCCTCGTCGTCGTCGAAGCGCAGCCGCTCGACGTCGAAGTCGCGCTCGGCGACCCAGTCGCCCTCGAGCTCCTCGTCGACCAGCTCGCGGAAGGCCTCGATCCCGATCTTGTCGACTAGGACCTTGATCCGGGCGCGGGCGCGGTTGACGCGCAGCCAGTCCTGGCGGTCGAAGATCCGCAGCGCCGCCTCGGTGACCTTGAGGTAGTCGCCGTTGTCGGCCTCGACGAAGTCGTAGAGGGTCGGCGCGACCCGGGCCATGATCGAGGTGCCGCCGCCGACCCGGACCTCGAAGCCCTTGACGCCGTCCCGTTCGCGGCTGAGGAAGGCGATGTCGTGGATGCCGGTGATCGCCCGGTCCTCGTCGGAGCCGCTGAAGGCGGTCTTGATCTTGCGCGGCATCAGCTGCGTCGTCGGGTGGCGGACGAAGTAGCGGACGTAGGCGCCGGCGTAGGGCGTCGGGTCGAAGACCTCGTCGGCGGCGACGCCGGCCCAGGGGTCGCCGGTGACGTTGCGAACGGTGTTGCCGCAGCCCTCGCGGGAGGAGAGGCCGACGGCGGAGATCACGCGGATCAGCGCCTCCATGTCGCGCAGCGGCACGTGGTGGATCTGGATGTTCTGGCGGGTGGTGACGTGGCCCTTGTCCAGCGGCGCGTAGCGCTCGACGACGTCGGCGAAGGCGTCCATCTGGTCGGGGGTGACGCCGCCAAACGGCAGCTTCACGCGGACCATCTGCACGTCGGGCTGGCGCTGGCCGTAGACGCCCTGTTTGAGCCGGAAGCCGATGAACTCGTTTTCCGGCAGGCGCTCGGCGAGGAACTCCTCGGCTTCGTTGTCGAAGTCGTCGAACTCGCGCTCGATGATCGGGATCACGTGCCCGGGGACGTTCTCGTAGGACTCCGGGTTCTCGAGCGTGCCGAGGCGGCCCTTGCCCCGCTGCTCCTTGTTCTCGGCTACGACTACCTCCATGCGGAGGAAAATAGCAAAACCTGACAGGGATTCAGGTATTTAGCTTTCGCAAGCCGGCGCGCTCAGCTCCGAGCGGCGCGCTTGCGCGCCTCCAGCACGGCCGCGGCTTCACCCGACTCGGACACGTAGCCGTCCTCCGGGTCGAGCGGCAGGCCGGCCTCGGCCCAGCCGACGATGCCCTCGCTCAGCTTCGCCGCGTCGTAGCCGGCGTCAGCCAGAGCGGCGGCCGCCATCGTCGAGCGGTTGCCGCCGCGGCAGTAGAGGACGACCGGGCGCTCCCTGTCGATCTCACCGGCGCGCTCGGCCAACTCGGCCAGCGGCAGATGGACGGCGCCGGCGATGTGGCCGGCCTCCCACTCGTGGTCGGCGCGCACGTCGACGACCTGGGCGCCCTCCTCGATCAGCTTCTGGGCCTCGTCGCGCGAGACCTCCGCGCCGGCCTCGGCGGCCCTCGCCTCATCGCTCATCAGTCGACCTCCGTCCCCTCGATCAGGAAGGCGACGCGGACGTGGGCGCGGTACTCGTCGAGGTTCTCGCCGCGGATCCCGGTCGAGACGATGTCGACGGCGCGGATGTTGCGCAGGCTGCCCTGGGCCTGGTTCAGCGCCTGTTTCGCCGCGTCGTCGGTCGACGTCTTCGAGCTGCCGACCAGCTCGATGATTTTCACGACAGCCATTTCGCTCCTCCTTGTGAGTCCAGCACGCTCTCCTTGGCGCCCACTCCCTCGAGCAGCGCCGCGCGCTGCCAGGGGCCGACCGCGTCGGGAGCCTCTGCGGCCGCCGCGCCGGTCTCGGCCTCGAACCGCGCGATCGCCGCGGCGATCGCCGCAGCCTCGTCTCGACTAGCGGTAGCCACCCGACAAGCCTATTTCAACCGAGAGCGTTCGCCCTTAGTCCGACCCAGCACGACAAGAGACGAACGCACTGTCACAGAAGCTCGGCGCGCCGCTGCGCCAATAGCCGCGCCAGGCGCTCCATCACCCGCCGCGGTTCGCGCTTGAGCCGCTTTCCGGTAACGCGGGTCATCTCGACCCCGATCAGCTTCAGGTCCTCCTGGCGCAGGCGGTCGCGCTCGAAGGCGGCGGGGCCGCCGTGGGTCTCGTAGACGTCGAGTTCGACCGCGAAGCGCTCCGCCTCCCAGTAGGCGTCGAGCTCATAGCCGGAGACGTTGAGGTTCATCGCTGGGCGCGGCAGCTTGGCGGCGCGCACACGCCGCAGGAACTCCTTCTCGAGACCCGAGCGGGTGAAGGCGGGGTCGTCGCGGTAGATGGTGAGGGCGCGGCGCAGCGGTGCGGCGCCGCGATGGCGCGGGGCGCAGGCGAGCAGCGCGTCCACGGCCTTCAGGTCGAACAGCTTCTGCTCTTCAGAGCGCTCGATCAGGCGCTCCATGCGCTCGGCAGGAAGCATCGCCGCCAGGTCGAGCAGGGTGCGGGCGAGGGAGGTGACCGGGATGCCTTCCACCTCGGCGCAGTTCTCCTCCGCGAGGCGGGCGTAGTGGACATTCCAGCCGGGCCTGGAGTGGCGCCGGGTCGGCGCGGTGAGGTGGAACGTGCTGGGCGAGCCGCGAAGGAGTCCCCAAAGCCAGGCGGCGGAAGTGTGGCTGGCGACTGCTGGCGCGCAGGCGAGAACCGCCGCCAGGCAGTGGCTGTGCCAGTCGAGGTCGGTGTGGCCGATGGCGTAGACACCGCGGTAGAGGCGATGCAGGCGGCCGCTACGCGCCGCCCACGAGACGCGTTCCCTCGAGTAGCCCAGATCCCGGAGCTGCCGCGCCGAGACCACGCCGTGCTGGCGGGTCGCCAGGTCCGCGAGCGGCCCGTGCCACCTGAGCGTTCGTCTCTTGTCCTGCACGGTCGGACAAGGGACGAACGGTGGCTGTCTCTCCCCCTAATGCAGGCCGGGAACCGGGTGGCCGTGTTTGACGGTGGCGCAGCCCACGGGGGCGGGGTCGAAGGAGTCGGTGATGGCGCGGCCGGTGAAGGCGCCGCGGTAGGGCTTGCCCGGTTTCGGCGGCTTGCCGGGGCCACACTGGATCGAGATGTCGCGGACGCCGTCGCGGGCGTCGATCACGTCGTTGCCGCCGTTGCCGATGAAGATGTCTTCGCCGGGCTGGCCGAGCATCGCGTTGGCGCGGTGGTCGCCGATCAGGACGTCGTTGTCGAAGGAGCCCTCCATGTCCTCGTCGGTCGGCGAGAGGTGGACTTTGTGGCAGCCCTTGATCACGTCGATCCAGGCGGCGTGCGCGAGGAAGGAGATGATCAGGACCCCCGGGTGGGCCTGGGTCTCGGCGAAGGAGGCGTCGTCGCGGCCGGGGCCGCCGACCAGGGCGCCGCCGGCGCAGCCGCCGCCGGCGGCCAGCAGGTCGCCGCCGGGGCCGCCGTAGAGGAAGGTCGGCCCGGGCAGGCCGCCGATCAGGCCGTCGGCGCCGGCGCCGCCGTAGATGCGGTCGCTGCCGGTGCCGGACTCGATCAGGTCCTGCTCGGGACCGCCGTGGATCACGTCGTTCCCGGGACCGCCCGAGATGCGCACGGTCTCGACGTCGATGAGGGATCCTTCGACCCGGAAGCTGTCGTTGCCGGAGCCCATGTCGGCCATCAGCCAGCGCACCGGGCCCTGGATCGGGCAGGCGATCCGATTGAGGACGCCGGCCTTCGGGTGGCCACAGCCTTCCCCCACGGCGATCCCCCTGGCCGCGGTCACGCCGACGGTGCCGGAGCTTGGGTCGTAGGAGACGGTCATCTTGTCGTCGCCGGGGCCACCGACGACCTGGACCCCGCCACCGCCGCCCGGCGTCGGGTCGACCTGCACGTAGGCGCTCGCGTCGAGCGGCTTTTCGTGGCCGCAGGAGCGGCGGATCGGGCCGCCCTTGCAGCCGTCGCTGCCCTGGCCGCCTTCGAGTTCGTCGCGGCCGCCGCCGCCGAAGATCTTGTCGTCGCCGGGGCCGCCGATGATCTTGTTGTCGGCCTTGTCGCCGATCAGCGTGTCGTCGAAGGCCGAGCCTTCGATGTCCTCGAAGCCGAACAGCTTGTCGTGCCCGTCGCCGAACGCCTTGTGGGCCGCCAGCGAGGCCCAGACGCCGGCGTTGCCGTGCGGAGCGCCGACGTCGGTGGCGAAGGAGGCGATGTCGCCGCTGCCGGCGCCGCCGGACATGCGGTCGTAGCCGTAGTCGCCGTGGACGAGATCGTCGTTGCCGGGGCCGCCGTTGACGATGTCGATGCCGAGCCCACCGCCGACCTCGTCACCGGACCCGGCGCCGCCGAGCACCTTGTCGTCGCCGAGTTCGCCCAGCACGACATCGGTGCCGGGGCCGCCGTCGACGGTGTCGTTGCCGCGGCCGCCGTGCAGCACGTCGTTGCCGGGGCCGCCGCAGATCAGGTCGTTGCCGAGCTCGCCGTAGACGACGTCGTCGCCGGGACCGGCCCAGATCACGTCGCGGCCGGGGGTGCCGTGGATCACGTCGTTGCCGTCGGTGCCGACGATCGTCGCCCGCCGCCCGTGGCAGAGGGGCGGTTCGGATTCTTCCTTCGTTTCCGCCCCGGCCGCCGTCGCGATCGTCACCAGCCCGGCGGCGACAATCGCCAGCGAGAGGACGAGGCCGATGCGGGATCGGAGCATTTTTCTCAAGATCGGGCAGCCTAGTTCGCCGATCGGCCGCGACGAATCAGGCGCTGCGGATCAGCTTCTTGTTGACGAACTCGTCGGCGCCGTAGCGACCGAGCTCGCGGCCGAAGCCGGAGCGCTTGAAGCCGCCGAACGGCAGCTCGGGGCTGTCGGCGCCGACCAGGTTCACGTAGACCATCCCGGCTTCGATCCGGTCGGCGACCCGCTCGGCCTGCTCGGGGTCGGTGGTCATCAGGTAGGAGCCGAGCCCGAAGGGGGTCTGGTTGGCCAGCTCGACCGCCTCCTCCTCGGAGCCGACCCGGTAGAGCTGGGCAACGGGGCCGAAGAACTCTTCCTGGGAGGCCTCGTCGCCGGGCTCGATCCCGGTGAGGATCGTCGGCTCGAAGTAGTTGCCGTCGCGCTTGCCGCCGATCAGCACCTCGGCCCCGTTCGCCACCGCCCGCTTCACCTGGTCCTCGAGCCGGTCGGCCGCGGTGGCGGAGGAGAGCGGCCCGATCGCGGTGTCCGCGGCGGTCGGATCGCCGGGCTTCGATGCCTCGACCTTCTCTCGGAACTTCTCGAGGAACTCGTCGTAGAGGTCGTCGACGACGATGAAGCGCTTGGCCGCGTTGCAGGACTGGCCGGTGTTGTCGAGGCGCGCTTCCGCCGCCGCCTCAGCGGCGGCGTCGACGTCCTCGGTGCCGAGCAGGATGAAGGGGTCCGAGCCGCCGAGCTCGAGCACGACCTTCTTCAGGTTGCGCCCGGCGGTCGCGGCGACGGCGGCGCCGGCGCGCTCGGAGCCGGTGACGGAGACACCGTGGACACGCGGGTCGGCGATCACCCACTCGATCTGCTCGTTGCTGGCGTAGACGTTCTCGTAAGCGCCCGCGGGGAAGCCGGCGTCGTCGAACATCTGCTGCATCGCCGCGGCCGATTCGGGGCACTGCGGCGCATGCTTGAGCAGGATCGCGTTGCCGATCATCAGGTTCGGTCCGGCGAAGCGGGCGACCTGGTAGTAGGGGAAGTTCCAGGGCATGATCCCGAGCAGGACGCCGAAGGGACTGCGGCGGATCAGAGCCGTCCCCTCGCCGCCGAGCAGCTCGATCGGCTCGTCGGCCATCAGATCCTCCGCCTTGTCGGCGTAGAAGCCGTAGATTTCGCCCGCGAAGTCGGCCTCCATCAGCGCCTGCTCGATCGGCTTGCCCATCTCGCGGACGACGATCTCGGCCAGTTCCTGGCGGCGCTCGGAGTGCAGTTCGCCAACCTTCCGCACCAGCGCGGCGCGCTCGGCCACGGTGGCGGACCGCGACCAAGTCCGGGAGGCCTGATCGGCCCGGTCGATCGCGGCGCGGAGCTCGTCGTCGCCGATCTCCGGGTACTCCCTGATCGTCTCGCCGGTGGCCGGGTTGACGACGGCGTAGCTGCTCATTTCAAACCCCCTGTAGGTGCTCGTTCGAAGGTTGCTGCAGGCCGAGGGCCTCCTCGACCGGCACGTAGTCCATCCCCACTCCCTCCGCCACCGCCGGGTGGGTGACCTTGCCGGCGGCGACGTTGACTCCCGGCCGCAGGCCGGGGTCGCGCCGGATCGCGCCGGCGACGCCTTCGTCGGCGAGGGCGATCGCGTAGGGCAGGGTCGCGTTGGTGAGGGCCTGGGTGGAGGTGATCGGGACCGCGCCGGGCATGTTGGCGACGCAGTAATGGATGATCCCGTCGACCTCGAAGGTCGGCTCGTGATGGGTGGTCGGGCGCGAGGTCTCGAAGCAGCCGCCCTGGTCGATCGCGACGTCGACCAGCACCGCCCCCGGCTTCATCAGCGCCAGCTGCTCGCGGCGCACCACATAAGGGGCGCGGGCGCCGTGGACGAGGACGGCGCCGATCACCAGGTCCGCCCGCGGCAGCATCTCCTCGACCGCGAGGACGGTCGAGTAGACGCTCGAGCAGCGGCCGCCGAAGGTGACGTCGAGCTCGCGCAGGCGGTCGATCGAGCGGTCGAAGACGAAGACGTCGGCCTCCATCCCGATCGCGATGAAGGCGGCGTTCATGCCGACCACGCCGCCGCCGATCACGATCACGTTGGCGGCGGCGACGCCGGGAACGCCGCCGAGCAGGATCCCGCGGCCGCCGAGCGGCTTCTCCAACATGAAGGCACCGGCCTGGGTGGCGAGCTTGCCGGCGATCTCGCTCATCGGCGCCAGCAGCGGCAGCCGCCCGCGCGAGTCCTCGACCGTCTCGTAGGCGATGCAGGTGGCGCCGGACCGGCAGAGGGCACTGGTCTGCTCCGGGTCCGGCGCAAGGTGCAGGTAGGTGAAGAGGAGCTGGCCGGGGCGCAGCATCGCGATCTCGGAAGCCTGCAGCTCCTTGACGTGGAGGATCATCTCCGCCTGCTCGAAGACGGCGGCGGCGCCATCGACGAGGCGGGCGCCCTGGGCCTCGTACTCGGCGTCGGCGATCGCGCTGCCGAGGCCGGCGCCGGCCTCGATCATCACCTCGTGGCCGTGCTCGCTCATTTCCCGCACCCCGGCCGGGGTGACGGCGACCCGGTACTCGTCGGCCTTGATCTCGCGCACCACTCCGATCTTCATACGACCAGCTCCCTCGCTCGCAATGCCAGCCAGAACTCGATCCGGTCGTGGGCCCGGGAGAGATCGCGGCCGGTCAGCTCTTCGACCTTGCGCATCCGGTAGCGCAGCGTGTGGCGGTGGCAATAGACCTCGCGGGCGGCCCGCTCCCACTGCCCGTTCTGCTCGATGAAGGCCTCCAGCGAGCGCAGCAGCTCGCCGCCGTACTCCTCGTCGCCCTGCTCGATCGGGCCGAGGACGCTGTCGCAGTAGAGCTTCAGCGCCTCGTCGTCCTGGATCGAGAGCAGCAGCGTGAAGGCGCCGAGGTCGCGCCAGGAGGCGACCTCGGGGGCGCTGCCGTTGTCGAAGGCGGTCGCCTCGAGGGCGCAGCGGGCCTCGTGGAAGGAGTGGCGCAACCGCTCCGGCGCCGCCGGGCGGCTGGCGGCGACGCGGACGGCGCCGCGTTCGGGGCTGAGCGCGCGGCGGGCGTCGGCGGCGACGTCGAGCGGGTCGCGGTCGGCGGCGTCGACGACGGCGCAGAGCAGCTCGCGGCCGCCGACGCTGTGGGGGGCGACGACCGCCGGGCAGGCGTCGGCGGCGAGCGCCCGTTCCAGCGCCCCGACCGCCGCCGCCGGGTGGTCGAGGGCGAAGACGAGGACGGCGGCTTCGTCGCCGATCCCGAACGGCTCCAGCCGGCGCCGCAGCTCGATCGCCTCCATCCGCCCGCCCAGCGCCCCGGCGAGGACGTCGCCGGCGAGCCGGCGCTCGGTCTCGCGGGCGACCCGGCGGCGCATCAGCTCGAGGGCGACGACGGCGACCGCCTGCTGCAGGATCAGCCGCTCGAAGTCGCCGAGGCCACCGGAGTCGCGGACGATCACGACCCAGGCCTGCGGCGGGCCACCGCCCGGCGAGATCACCGGGTGGGCCAGAGCCCGGCCGGCGACCGAGGGGTGCGAGGGGACGAAGGGGTGGCCGTCGCCGGCGTGGCCGAGCGCCTCCTTGCGGATGCCGGAGATCGCGTCGGCGGAGAGCTGGCGGCGGAAGCCACGGCCGGCGAGGCGCTCGCCGCGGCCGTCGAGGACGGCGACGGTGCCGCCGACCGCGGAGGCGATCGTCGCCGCGATTTCCTCCAGGCCGCGCTCCTCGAGGACCAGCCGCTCGAGCCGCCGCTGCACGGCGATCCCGCGCTGCAGCACCTCGTACTGCTCGTTGACGAGTTTGGCGAATGCCTTCTCGGTGATCGCGATGAACGGCGTCGAGTAGGGGACCTCGAACAGCGGGAAGTCGCGCTTCTCGGCCTCCTCGACCAGCGCTTTCGGCAGTTTGCGGTGGCTGAAGCCGGTGCCGAAGCCGAGCCCGGCGAGGTTGCGGTCGGCGAGCAGGCGGACGAAGGCGCGCTGCTTGGCGGCGGTCTCGAGCGGGATCCCGGTGGTCAGCATCAGCTCGCCGCCGGAGAGCCACGGGGTCGGGTCGTCGAGCTCGGAGATGTGGACCCAGCGCACCGGCGCCGCCGCCGCCTTCTCACCGGCCGCGAGGTCGAGGTCGAGCTCGTCGAGCAGGCTCTGGACGGTGAGCAAGGTCGGCCCCTAGGCGCGCGGCGTCAGCGGATCCCGGCGACCGCCTCCCGGGGCGTCGCGGCGGACCACCTGGTCCCAGGCCTCCGAGAGCACCGCGTGGAGGACGTCGTGAATCTCCTCGAACTGCTCGCTGTCGGCGATCAGCGGCGGCGACAGCTGCACGACCGGGTCGCCGCGGTCGTCGGCGCGGCAGATCAGCCCGCGCCTGTAGAGCTCGCCGGAGAGGAAGCCGCGCAGCAGCCGCTCGGACTCCTCGTCGTCGAAGCTCTCCTTCGTCTCCTTGTCCTTGACCAGCTCGATCGCCTGGAAGTAGCCGGCGCCGCGCACGTCGCCGACGATCGGCAGCTCGCGCAGGCTCTCCAGCATCTGCCGGAACTCGCCCTCCTTGGCGAGCACGTGGCCGCAGAGGTCCTCGCGCTCGAAGACGTCGAGGTTGGCCATCGCGATCGCCGAGGCGATCGGGTGGCCGGCGAAGGTGAAGCCGTGGGCGAAGGAGGCGTCGCCCTGCATGAACGGCTCGGCGACCCGGTCGGAGACGATCAGGCCGCCCATCGGCGCGTAGGCCGAGGTCAGGCCCTTGGCGACGGTGATCAGGTCGGGCTGGTAGTCGAAGCGCTGGCAGCCGAAGTAGTGGCCGAGCCGGCCCCAGGCGCAGATCACCTCGTCGGAGATCATCAGCACGTCGTGGCGATCGCAGATCTCGCGCACCCGCTGGAAGTAGCCCTCGGGCGGGACGAAGCAGCCGCCGGCGTTCTGGACCGGCTCGAGGATCACCGCGGCGACCGTGTCGGGGCCCTCGAAGACGATCCGCTCCTCGATCGCGTCGGCCGCCCAGAGCGGCTCGCGGTCCTCGGGCCAGCGGTAGACATTGGTGTTGGGAACGTGGCAGGCGCCCGGCGCCAGCGGCTCGAACTGGGCCCGCAGGTCGGTGATCCCGGTCGCCGAGAGCGCCCCCAGCGAGGTGCCGTGGTAGGCGACCTCGCGGGCGATCGTCTTGAACTTCTGCCCTTTGCCGTGCATGCGGTGGAAGTTGCGGGAGAGCTTCAGCGCCGACTCGACCGCCTCCGAGCCGCCAGAGGTGAAGAAGACGCGGTTGAGGTCACCGGGGGCGAGGGCGGCGATCCGCGCCGCCAGTTCGATCGCCCGCGGGTGGGCGTAGCTCCAGAGCGTGTAGAAGTCGAGCTCTTCGATCTGGCGCGCCGCCGCCTCGCCGTACTCGGCGCGGCCGTGGCCGGCGTTGACGCAGAAGAGGCCGGAGAGGCCGTCGAGGTAGCGCTTGCCGTGGTCGTCGTAGACGTAGCAGCCCTCGGCGCGGGTGATGATCGGGATCTCGTGGTCGGCGTCATAGCCGCCCATCCGCGAGAAGTGCATCCAGAGGTGGTCTCTCGCCAGCTGCTGAAGTTTCGTGTCGACCGGGGTCTGCGACGCGGTGGCCATTCCGCTCTCCTCTCGTGCTACGACGATATGGACAAAGCTAGACCCAAGTTAGCGCGGAAGCAAGTGGTCATTGGGTCAAGCCCGGGCGATCCACTTGTACACAAGGTACAAGTGGCTGCTGTGCTTTTGGGACATTCGCCACTTGCTTCTTGGTTCTCAGGGGCTTACCGTCGCTGCACAGTCGCCGCCGGCCCGGGAAACCGGCCAACGAGAGGAGACGCACCGGATGGAGAGCGCAGCAGTCCCGAGACCGGGCCCGCCGGACGTCGCGACCGCCGGCACGCCGATGACCGGCGACAAGGGCCTGAAGAAGAACGCGATCGGGTTCGTCTCCAGCGTCGTCATCGGCGTCGCCTCCACCGCCCCCGGCTACAGCCTCGCCGCCACCCTCGGCTTCGTCGCCGCCGCGGTCGCCCTGCAGTCGCCGGCGATCCTGCTGATCAGCTTCATCCCGATGTTCCTCGTCGCCGGCGGCTACTACTACATGAACAAAGCCGACCCGGACTGCGGCACCAGCTTCTCCTGGGTGACGAAGGCAATGGGCCCGCAGCTGGGCTGGCTCGCCGGCTGGGCGATCGTCGTCGCCGACGTGATCGTGATGGCCAACCTCGCCCAGATCGCGGGGCTGTACAGCTTCGAGCTGTTCGGCTGGACCGCGGCCGCCGAATCGACCGTGGCGGTGACCGCCGTCGGGGTCGCCTGGATCCTGATCATGACCGCGATCGTGGTGATCGGGATCGAGCTCTCCGCTCGCACCCAGGTCGGCCTGCTCGCCGCCGAGATCTTCACCCTGGCGCTGTTCTCGGTCGTCGCCCTGATCAAGGTCTACGCCGGCAGCGCCCCTGCGACCTCGATCCACCCCAGCCTCTCCTGGATCAACCCGTTCTCGCTCAGCCCCAGCGAGATCTCGGCCGGGATGCTCCTGGCGGTCTTCATCTACTGGGGCTGGGACACGACCGCGACCGTCAACGAGGAGACCGAGGATCCCGGCGAGGCGCCGGGCAGGGCGACCGTGATCAGCACCCTGATCCTGCTCGGCATCTACCTCGTCGTCGCGATCGCCGCCCAGTCCTACGCCGGCGTCGATGCCCTGGTCGCCAACCAGGAAGACGTGCTCAGCTCGCTCGGCACCGAAGTCTTCGGCTCGCCGCTGGACAAGCTGCTGATCATCGCCGTGCTCTCGTCGGCCGCGGCGTCGACGCAGACGACGATCTTGCCCACCGCGCGCACGACCCTCTCGATGGCGCGTGCCCACGCGATGCCAGAGAGCCTCGGCAAGGTCCACCCGCGCTTCCTCACCCCGCACATCTCGACGATCATCATGGGCGGGCTCTCGATCCTCTGGTACGTCGGCCTGACGATCGTCAGCGAAGACATCCTCTTCGACTCGCTCGCCGCGCTGGGCCTGATGATCGCCTTCTACATCGGCATCACCGGCTTCGCCTGCACGATCTACTACCGGCGCGAGCTGATGCGCAGCGTCAAGAACTTCTTCTTCATCGGCGTCGGCCCAACCCTCGGCGGCATCATCCTCTTCTACCTGCTGGTCAAGAACGGGATCGAACTCTCCAACCCGGCCAACTCGGAATCCGGCAACTCCTGGTTGGGGATCGGGCCGCCGCTGGTGATCGCGGTCTTCTTCCTCTTCCTCGGGATCTTCCTGATGGTGATCCAGTGGCGCAAGGTGCCGGCCTTCTTCAAGCGACGACCCGAAGTGGTGCCGGCCGGCTTCCTCGAGGGCGAAGCGGCGCCGCCCGGGCCCACCGGCGCCGGCGAGGGGGAGGCCTGAGATGGCGCAGATAGTGGTCGGCTACGACACCTCGGATTGCGGCAAGGCGGCGCTGGAAGCGGCGATCGACCTCGCCAAGGACCTCGGCGACGAGATCACCGTCGTCTTCGGCTACGCGCCCCCCGGGCTCTGGGGAGGCGAGATCGCCGAGCACGAGGAGGCGATCGAGGAGCTGGGCGAGAAGGTGATGGGAGAGGCGAAACGGCAGGCGGCGGAGCGCGGCTTCGAGATCGCCGTCGAGCTGATCCCCAAGCGCGGCACCGAGGCGCTGATCGACGCCGCCGAGGAGCGCGACGCGCGGATGATCGTCGTCGGCAGCCACGGCGACCCGCCGCTCAAAGGCGTGATCCTCGGCTCCACCCCGAACAAACTGCTGCACCTGGCGGAGCGCCCGGTCCTGGTCGTCTCGCCGAAGCGCTGAGTCAGCGGCCGATGTGGAAGCCGATCAGCTCGGGGACCCGGGCGACGGCCGCGGCGATCCTGCCGGGGGGGTGGCCCGCCATCTCGGCCTCCTCCTTGGCCAGCAGGCCGAGCCGGATCGCCTCGCCGCCGAGCCAGTGGAAGGGCTCGGGCGGGACCCGCGGCGTCGGCGAGTCGACGAAGGCGAGGCGGGAAGCGTCGTCGCGGCGATCGAGCGCCAGCGAGGCGAGGCTGCGGCCGACCATGTTCGAGGGGCCGACGCCGTTGCCGGTGTAGCCGGCGGCGGCGAAGGCGCAGCCGCCGGGCAGCGAGCGGACCAGCGGCAGGTGGGTCGGGGAGGCGTCGATCGGCCCGCCCCAGGCGTGGGTGATCCGCTTGCCGCGCAGGCCCGGGAAGTAGGCGCGGAGGTGGGCGGCGGTGGCGGCGACCACGGCCGGGTCGACCTCCGACCGGCCCCGGGTCCGCGCCCCGATCGCGATCCGGCCGCCGCCCCAGCCGAAGGCGATGCGGCCGTCGGGGGTGGTGCGGAAGTAGTCGAGCAGGGCGCGGCAGTCGGTGATCGCGTCCTCGCCGCTCCAGCCGATCTCCTCCAGCAGCTCCGGCACCGGCTCGGTCAGGACGATGTGGGAGGAGGCGACGGTGAGGCGGCCGCGCAGCGGCCCGTGCCGGCCCTTGGCGGCGACGCCGATCGCCAGCACGGCGGCACCGGCGCGCACGGCGCCGCCCTCGGTCCGCGCCTCGACCCCGGCGCCGTCGGCGCGCAGCGAGCGCACCGGCGAGGACTCGAAGATCTCGACCCCGGCCTCGCGCAGGCGCGCGCGCAGGCCGAGCGCCAGCCGCGCCGGCTGCAGCGTCGCCGCGCCGGGGCAGACGGCGCCGGCGCGGAAGGCCGGCGACTGGCAGCGCGCCGCGACCTGCTCGCGGCTGAGCGGCTGGATCGCCGCCGGCACGCCGAGCTCGCGGCAGGCCGCCAGCGCCCGCTCCCAGGCGCCGTCCTGGGCCGGCGCCGTCGCGACCTGGAGGTAGCCGGCGGGGCGGAACCAGGCGTCGACCCCCTCGCTGGCGCAGAACTCGCCGATCCGGCCCACCGCCGCCTGCGCCGCCTGGGCGATCGCCAGCGCCTCGCGGTCGCCCCAACGTTCCCGCATCGAGGCCAGCGAGAGCCACATCGCGTTGCAGAAGCCGCCGTTGCGGCCGCTTGGGCCGTGGCCGCAGACCGCCTCCGCCTCGAGCAGGACGACGCGCGCCTCCGGCTCTAGCTGGCGCAGGTGCCAGGCGGTCCAGAGGCCGGTGAAGCCGCCGCCGACGATGAGCACGTCGGCCTCGCGCGCGGCCGCCAGCGGGGCGGTCGGGACGACCTCGCCAGCCTCCTCGATCCAGTAGCCGAGCCGCGTGTGCACCATCCCTCCGAAGTGTCCCGGACCGCGCCGGCCGGCGCGTAGACTCGGCGGCGATGGCGGACCAGTCCCAGGACTCGACCCCCTACGTCGACGCTCTGCTGGCCTACTCCGCGCTCGAGCCGGGCCGCTTCCAGGTCCCCGGCCACAAGGGCGGCGCCGGCGCCGACCCGGCGATGCGCGAGCTGGTTGGCGAGACCGGCCTGCGCAACGACATCCCCTCGGTCACCGAGGGCGTCGACATCGGCCCCGAACCGACTCCGTTCCAGCAGGCGCAGCTGCTCGCCGCCGCGGCCTGGGGCGCGCGCCGCTCCTGGTTCCTCGTCAACGGCGCCTCGCAGGGCAACCACGCCACCTGCCTGGCGCTCGCCCACGGCGGCAACCGCGTCGTCGTCCAGCGCAACGTCCACTCCTCGGTGATCGACGGCCTCGTCCTCGGCGGCATGCGGCCGACCTTCGTCGCCCCCGAGCTAGACCCGGAGCTGGGGATCGCCCACGGGCTGACGCCGGAGTCGCTGGCGCGGGGGCTCGACGAAACGCCGGGAGCGGTCGCGGCGATGGTCGTCTCCCCCACCTACTTCGGCGCCTGCGCCGACCTCGCCGGCCTGGCCGCGGTCGCCCACGGGCGCGGGGTGCCGCTCGTCGTCGACGAGGCCTGGGGCGCGCACCTGCACTTCCACCCGGCGCTGCCGCCCGACGCGCTCGCCTGCGGCGCCGACCTCGTCACCTCCTCGACCCACAAGATCGTCGGCAGCCTCACCCAGGCGGCGATGCTGCACCTCGGCGCCGGCGGCCGCGTCGACGCGGCCGTGGTCGACCGCTGCGTCAGCCTGGTCGAAACGACCAGCCCCAGCGGCCTGCTCTCCGGCTCGCTCGACGCCGCCCGCCGCCAGGCCGCGGTCCACGGCGCCGAGCTGCTCGGCGAGACCCTGGCGGCGGTGGCCGCGACCCGCGAGGCGGTGGCCCGAATCCCCGGCCTGGCGGTGCTGGACGAGAGCATGGTCGGCCACGCCGGGATCGCCGGCTGGGACCCACTGCGGCTCTCGATCGACGTCCGCGGCACCGGCTCGACCGGCTACCGGCTGGCGAAGGCGATCTTCCACTCGCACCGGATCGACCTCGAGCTCTACTCGGAGAACGTCGTCGTCGCGATCTTCGGCCTCGGCGAGCCGGCGGCGCCGGCGGGAGAGCGCCTGGTCGCGGCGCTGCGCGAGACGGTCGGCGAGCTCAGCGCCGAGCCGGGCCCGCCGCAGGCGAAGCTGGCGCCGCCACCGCCCTGGGGTGAGCTGGTGCTGACCCCGCGCGAGGCCTTCCTCGGCCCCCAGGACGTCGTCCCCTTCGACCAGGCCGCCGGCCGCGTCGCCGCCGAGGCCCTCGCCGCCTACCCCCCCGGCATCCCCAACGTCCTCCCGGGCGAGCGGCTGACCGCGGAGACGCTCGACTACATACGGGAGAGCGTCGCGCACGGGGGCTACGTGCGGGGAGGCAGCGATCGCGAGCTGAAGACGCTGCGGGTGGCGCGGTGAGCCTTGGGACGTGCGGGACCAAGCGTTGCGAGGAGGGGTCCGGTCGCCCTCTGGGGGAATTCGTCGCGCACCTTCGGTGCGGCTCCCGATGTTGGTGCGCGCCTATGGCGCGCAGGACATGAGATTGCATATCGCGGGCTTCGCCCAACATTCCCCCAGAGGGTGACCGGACCCCTCCCCACAGCACGCAGTACCGGGACGGCCGAAGGTGCGCGAGCACTCAGCTGAGCAGTGATGAGGGACGGGCCTCAGCCTGAGTCAAACCAGTCGTCCCTTCCCACTCGGGAGCTTGAGTCGCCTTTCGCTGGAGGGCTGTCGGTGCCCCCTCCGCGGGAATGTGCGCGAAGCGGCGAAATGCAATCTGATTCCTGCCCGCCATAGGCGGGCAGCATCCCCGGGAGCAGCACCGAAGGTGCGCGACGAATTTCCGCGGAGGGGGCACCGACAGCCCTCCCCCGCAAACCCACACAAGCGATCATCTAGGCTCCGCGCCGGTGGCCTCCTACGACGCGATCTCGGAGCTGACGCTGGACATCGAGTCCTGCGAGTTCGAGGGCCTCGGCGTCACCCTCGGCGAGTTCGAACGGCTGACCACGGTGGTGAAGCTGCGTGGCGGCGGCCACGAGGGGGTCGGCGAGGACGTCACCTACGACGCCGTCGACCACATCGCCCAGCAGGACCACGGGCCGCCCGAGGGGCTGCTCGGCAGCCACAGCTTCGCCGGCTTCTCGGCCCTGCTCGACGGGACCGACCTCTTCCCGGCGGCGGCGCCGGAGCGCGACGTCTCGCGCCAGTACCGGCAGTGGGCCTTCGAGTCGGCGGCGCTGGACCTGGCGCTACGCCAGGCCGGCACCAATCTCGCCGCCGCCCTCGGCCGCGAGCCGCGGCCGCTGAACTTCGTCAACTCGATGCGGCTCGCCGGCTTCGGCGGCGAAGAGCGCTCCTCGATCGAGCCGCTGCTGGCCCGGCTCGCCGCCTACCCGACCCTGCGCTTCAAGCTCGACCCTTTCAACGACTGGGACGACGAGCTGATCGCGGCCCTGGTCGAGATCGGCGCCGTCGACTCGCTCGACCTCAAGGGCTTCTACAAAGGCACCCCGGTCGACGTCGTCACCGACCCCGAGCTCTACTCAAAGCTGATCGCCGCCTTCCCCGAAGCCTGGCTCGAGGATCCCGACGTGACCGAGGAGACCAAACCGCTGCTCGACCCGGTGTCGGAGCGGGTGACCTGGGACGCGCCGATCCACTCGATCGCCGACATCGAGGCGATGCCGTGGTCGCCGCCGCGGACGGTCAACGTCAAGCCCTCGCGCTTCGGCCCGATCCACAACCTCTTCGCCACCTACGACTACTGCGAGGCGAGGGGCATCGGCGCCTACGGCGGCGGCCAGACCGAGCTCGGGCCCGGCCGCGGCCAGATCCAGTACCTGGCCTCGATCTTCCACCCCGACACCCCCAACGACGTCGCCCCCGGCGGCTACAACGACCCCGAGCAGGCGACCAAGCCGGGGCTCCCCTCGAGCCCGCTGCAGCCGTCGATCGACGCGCTCGGCTTTCGCTGGGTCGCCTAACTCCCGCTTCGGCCAACCGAACTCGGCGTTTCGGCTACGTTGGCTCTTCCGCCCGCCCGCCGACAAGGAGCCGAGATGGCAGACAAGACTTTCGCCGACGCCCTCAACGAGCAGATCGCCAACGAGTTCGCGGCCTCGCAGCAGTACGTGGCGGCGGCCGTCTACTACGACGCCGAGACCCTGCCCCGCCTCGCCGCCTTCTTCTACCGGCAGGCGCTGGAGGAGCGCGAGCACGCGATGATGATGGTCAAGTACCTGCTCGACGTCAGCGAGGACGTTCACATCCCCGACATCAAGTCGCAGCAGACCAGCTTCGACAGCGGCAGCGACCCGGTGCGGGTGGCGCTGGAGCAGGAGAAACGGGTCAGCGACGAGATCTTCGCCCTGTTCGAGCTGGCGCGCGAGCTCAAGGACTACCGGGCCGAGCAGTTCCTGCAGTGGTTCGTCAAGGAGCAGGTCGAGGAGGTGGCGCTGATGAGCGACCTGCTGAACGTGGTCGAGCGCTCGAAGGACAACCTGCTGCTGGCCGAGGACTACATCGCCCGCGAGAAGCTGGGCGAGGAGAGCGGCGACCCCACCGCGCCGCCGGTGGCCGGCGAGGGCTGAGCCTCAGCCCAGCCAGCCAGCCCGCTTGCGCATCGTCTTGATCCGGCGGAACTCGGCGATGTCCTCGCGCAGGGCCGCCGGGGCCGGGGCGGGAAGGAAGCGGGCCGGCAGGGGCGACTCGGCGGCGCCGTCCTCGCGCTTGCAGACGCGATAGGCACGGGCGCCGCGGCGGGCGGTGAGGGCGGAGGGGGTGCCTTCGCCCTCCCAGAGCAGGCCGGCGTAGTCGTCGAGGCCGTAGCCGCCCGGCATCCCGTTGCCGACCGCGTCGAGGTAGGCGGCGCGGCGCTCGGGCTCGTTGTTGTAGTGGACGCAGAGGCTGCCGTGCAGGAGGCCGAGGCCAGCGGCGGCCAGCGGCTTGCCCGAGGACTTGGTGATCCCGGCCTCGAACCAGCACATCGCGCCGGCGCTCTGGCCGGCGAGGACGATCCCCTGGCGCCAGGCGAGGCTGAGGATCGAGGCGATGTCGTGCGCCTCCCAGACCGCCAGCAGGTTGACCAGGCTGCCGCCGCCGACGTAGATCAGGTCCTGGGCGAGCAGGTGGTCGCGCAGCGCCAGCGGCCGCCGCCCGAGCCGGAACAGGGAGACGTCGGAGGGCTCGCAGAGGCGCTCGCCGAAGGCGGCGTAGAAGCGGCCGATCTGCTCCGAGGTGTCGCCGCTGGCGGTCGGCAGGATGCAGATCTTCGGCCGCTCGGCGCCGCGCTCGCCGGCCAGCCGCAGGAGCAGCTCGCAGACGGCGCGGTCCGGTGGGCGCGAGCTGAAGTCGTGGCCGCCGAGGGCGAGGATCCGGCGGACCTCCATCAGGCCGCCGCGACCGCGGTCGAGAGCGCCTCCGGCAGCGGCGCCGTCGCCGGCACGACGCCGCCCTCGCCGAGATAGGCGGTCGCGATCCGCATCTCCACCACCCGCTGCCCGGCGACGTCGAGCCGGTAGCCGTGGGCCTGGGGGCGGGAGGAGATCACCCGGCTCAGCTCGGTGCCGGTGAAGTGGAGGGCGGCGCCGTCTTCGGCCGCGTAACCGGGTCGCATGCCCTCGCGCAGGAAGCGGTGGTAGGACTCGCGGCGCTTGGAGCCGGGCTCGTAGTGGACGCAGTTGCTGAACGGCAGCAGCCCCAGCCCCTCGAGCCGCTGCGGCGAGCCGTGGAAGCCGGTCACCGCCTCGGCGAACCAGCAGAGCGAGCCGGCCGAGAGGCCGCAGAGGACCACCCCCGCTTCCCAGGCTTCGCGCAGGATCGTGTCGATGCCGTGGGCGCGCCAGACCCCGAGCAGGCTGATCACGCTGCCGCCGCCGACGTAGATCAGGTCCTGCGAGAGCAGGTGCCGGCGCAGGTCCTCGGGCCCCTGCTCGCGGCGGAAGAGGGAGATGTGGCTGGCCTCGCAGCGGTGGGCGGAGAAGGCGCGGTAGAAGCGGACGATGTAGTGGTCGGCGTCGCCGCTGGCCGAGGGCAGAAAGCAGACCCGCGGCCGCTCGGCCCCGGTCAGGGAGAGAACGTAGTCGTCGAGCAGGGGATTGCCCGACTCCATCGAGAACCCGCCTCCACCGAAGGCGACGATCTGCCGCGGGGCCGTCTTCATTACCGAATAATCGACTGCGACCGCCGGTCTGGGCTTGTACAGCGGTCCGAAGTTCACGCTCCGCCGCTCGCCCGCGTGTACAGTCGTGCCGAACCGCCGCGTTCCAGCGCTCCAGCGGCGGCGATTCCAGGGGCGTTCCCAAGCCGCCGCGGCAAGGTTAATCCGGTACTGATTCGTCCACAGAGCGCCGTCCGGGGTGTACAATCGCGTTTCCGAACACGCTTCGTCCCAGCGAAGGACCGCGCGATGCCACCCCCCACCTCCCCTCGCAGAGCCAAATCCGGCCCATCCAGCGACGATCTCAGCGGCCTGATCGAGCGCGAGCAGCTGCCCAGCGGCCTCGATGACCTCGAGCAGCCGCTGGTCGCCCACTCGCAGCGCGAGCGGATCCTGATCTCGATGTCGCGCGCCTGTGCCGAGAAGGGCTACGGAGCGACGACGATCGCCGACATCGTCGAGCCGGCGGGCGTCTCGCGCGCCACCTTCTACGAGCTCTTCAAGGACAAGGAGGAGTGCCTGCAGGCCTCGATGGAGCTCTCGCTGGCCGACGCGATGGGCCGGATCGTCGCCGTCTACTCGCCCGACAAGCCCTGGGCCCAGATGGTCACCGACGCCGCCGCCGCCTTCCTCGACCTGCTCGCGAGCCGGCCCGCCTTCGCCCGCATGGCGCTGATCGAGGCGCCGGCCGCCGGCGGCCGCTCCTACGAGATGTACGCCTCCGGCAAGCGGGTGCTGCAGGCGCTGCTCGACCGCGGCCGCGACGACCCGCTCGAGGAGGAAGCGATCCCGCCCAGCGCCGGCCGCGCCGCGCTCGCCGCCGCCGAGTCGCTGATCGTCGGCCAGATCCTCGCCGGCAACAGCCGCCGCCTGCGCGAGCTGCTGCCGGACATCGTCTACATCGTCGTCGTGCCCTACCTGGGCCAGGACGAGGCGCTGCGGCAGTCGCGGCAAGCGGAGCGCTCGCTCCACGCCGGGGACTGAGCGTGCCGCGCTCCAGCCAGGGGGAACGCTGGCGACCGCCGCGCGGGCGCCACGGCCTGCCGCCCGAGGTGGTCGCCCGCTCACAGCGCGAACGGCTGCTGGCGGCGACGATGCAGGTCGCCGCCGAGAAGGGCTACACGCCGATGACGATCGCCGACCTGACCAAGCGGGCGGGGATCTCCCGGACCACCTTCTACGAGCTCTTCGGCGACAAGGAAGCCTGCTTCCTCGCCGCCTACGACGCCGCCGTCGACCGCCTGGTCCGGCGCGTCTCGGCCGCCTACGAGGCCGAGGGGCGCTGGCCGGATCGCGCCCGCGCCGGCCTGCGGGTGCTGCTCGAGGCGCTGGCGTCGGAGCCGGCGCAGGCGCGGCTGGCGCTGGTCGACGTCGCCGCGGCGGGGCCGGCGGCGCAGCGCCGCTACCGCGCCGCCGTGCAGCGGCTGACGCCGCTCTTCGACGACGGCCGCGATTTCGCGCCCGGCGGCCGCTCGCTGCCGGCGAACACCTCGCGGATGGCGGCCGGAGCGGTGGCCGGCCTGGTCGCCGACGAGCTCGTCGCCGGCCGCGCCGAGCAGCTGCCCGGTTTGCTTTCGGACGTGCTTTTTGCGACGCTTGTCCCGTATCTCGGCCCAGATGCGGCAGCAAGGGAGGTGGGCGAAGAAATCTAGGTAAACATCTTCGTACACATTGCCGCTATGATCTACGTACCCAGCAGTTCAGAGTCCTTTCGGGACGAGTCCTCTCTACAGGGCGGGTCGATGGCAGCCACCCAAACGCGGCGTCAAGCAATTCTGGCGGCAATGGTTCGCGTCGTCGGCCAGAAGGGCTACAAGGAGACCTCCGTCGCCGACGTGATCGCGGAGGCAAATGTCTCCCGCACCACCTTCTACAAGCACTTCGAGGACAAGCACACGTGCTTCCTCGCTGCCTACGAGATGCTGGTCGAAGAGGTCTTCGGCGAGGTCGTCGCCAAGTGCGACGGCGGCGCGCCCTGGCTGGCCCGGATGACCACCGGCCTGACCACGCTCGTCGACCGCTTCGCCGTCGACCCGGCGCTGGCGCGGACGGCCGTGGTCGAGGTCGCCGCCGCCGGCGCCGACGCCCGCCGCCTGCACTGGGAGGCGGTCGCCCGCTTCACCGAGTACCTCGACGCCGGCCGCGAGCTGGCCGGCGGCAGGGAGCTGCCGGCAAACATCTCGCTGATGTCGGCCGGCG
>CAZIOS010000001.1:39658-220916 GCA_964540905.1 uncultured Conexibacteraceae bacterium
GAGCTGGCCGGCGGCAGGGAGCTGCCGGCAAACATCTCGCTGATGTCGGCCGGCGCCGTCTCCGGGCTGATCTTCGACGAGCTGCTCGCCGGTCGCGCCGCCGAGCTGCCGGCGCGGTTGCCGGACCTGCTGTTCGCGATGCTGGTCCCCTACGTCGGGCCCCAGGTCGCCGCCGCCGAGATGCGGCGGGCGGCGCAGCGTCACTGAAGCACATAGGCGCGGCGCAGCTTGTTGCGGGCACGGTGCAGGCGCACCTTGACCGTCCCTTCCGGGATCCCCAGCTTGCAGGCGATCGCCGCCTGGGTCAGGTCCTCGGTGTAGCGCATCTCCAGCAGTTCCCGGTCTTTTTCGTTCAGCTCCTTCAGCGCCGCGTAGAGGTCGGCGCGCTCGACGGTGGCGACGACCTGCGCGTCCTCGGCGCCCTCGTAGGCTTCGATCGTCGCGATCGGGTCCGGGCGCACCCGCGCGTGCTGGCGGAAGGCCTCGTTGCGGACGATCGTCGCCAGCCACTGGTTGCGCCGGTCGGCCTCGCGCAGGGTCGAACGGCGACGCCAGGCGCGGAGCAAGGCGTCCTGGGCAATGTCCTCCGCCTCGCTTGGATTGCTCGCGTATCGATAGGCCAAGCGAAGGCAAACCCTGTGCGCCTCACCCCACTCCCAGCCATCGTCGGTGCCGCGACGATGCCACTCTGGAGTGTTGATCAAACGAACTTACATAAGTGTTCATCACGTGAGTGAACTTAAGTGCTGAAACTGTTTCGATTATGTTTCGGGCGGCCTCGGGGGAGGAGGCGCCAACGGTAGATCAGGTGGGGCAGGCCGGCATGGGTTGCCTCGCCGTCGAGCTTCAGCCCGGCCTTCTCGGCGACGCGCCGCGAGGGGCCGTTGCCGGCCAGGATCAGGGCGACGGCCTCGGGCAGGCGCAGCTCCTGCGCCCAGCCGACCGCGGCGCGGGCGGCCTCGGTGGCGAGGCCGCGGTTCCAGTGGGCGGAGGCGATCGCCCAGGGCAGCTCGACGGCGCGGCCGTCGGCGAGCTCGGTCCAGCGCAGGCCGCCGCGGCCGACCAGCTCGCCGCTCTCGCGGGCCAGCAGCGTCCAGGCGCCGAAGCCGTGCTCGTCCCAGTGCGCTTCGTCGCCGATGAGCATGCCGAGGATTTCCGCCTCGGTGAAGGGGGAGAGCGGCGCCGGGCGCAGGCGGGAACCGATCGCGGGGTCGAGGAAGAGGTCGAGGTAGCCGTCGTGATCCGCCGGGCGCGGCGCCCGCGCCAGCAGGCTCTCGGTCTGCCACTGCTCGGCCATCGCCACCAAGCATGGCCGAGTGCGCCGGCCGGCGGCGGTGGCGGCGCGCCCGAGCGCCAGAATGGGCGGCATGCGCCCCAACCCCAAGCACGCCAGCGAGGATCCCGACGTCGTCCGCGAGCTCGTCCGCGACAACCCCTGGGGGATCCTGGTCAGCGACAACGGCGGCGAGCTGGTCGCCTCGCACTACCCGCTGCTGCTCGACGAGGAGGCCGAGGAGCTGACGATCCTCACCCACCTCGGCCGGCCCGACGAGGAGGTCCACGGCCTCGGCGAGCGCGAGCTGCTGCTGATCGTCCAGGGCCGGCACGGCTACATCTCGCCGAGTTGGTACGCGCCGGGGGCGACGCGGGCGCCGACCTGGAACTTCAGCGTCGCCCACTGCTACGGGGTGCCCCAGATCCTCGACGAGGCGGAGAACCTGCGGGTGCTGACGCGGCTGGTCGAGCGCTTCGAGCGTGAGGTCGAGGAGCCGCTGCTGCTCGACCAGGAGTGGGGCGCCGAGGCCGCCAGGGGCACCGTCGGCATCCGCGTCCCGGTCGAGCGCTTCGTCTGCAAGCGCAAGCTGAGCCAGGACAAGGACCCGGTCAGCCGCCGCCAGGCGATCGCCGCCCTGCGCGCCCCCGGCCCCTACCACCAGCCCGAGCTGGCCGCGGAGATGGAGCGCGAGCTGGAGCTGCGAGACCGGCGTGGCGGCGGCGAGGGGGCGGAGTGAGCAAGCACAGTCGCCAGCGGCATGTGCTGCTCACATTCAGAGCGAGGCCGGGTCGGTCTCGAGCAGGTCTTGGTACCTGGTCGCCAACGGATCTTCGGAGAGCTGCAGTTTCTCCCCCGCCTCATCGGTCAGGTAGGGCGGGATGTCCTCGGTCAGCAGCGCCTGGAGGAAGAAGGCCGGCCGGCGCCGGCCGCGCGGCTCCCCGTCTGGCCCAGGCGGCTCCTCGTCTCGTCGCCATCGCAGTCCCATATTCGCCGTCTCAGCCGACCCGGGTCAGCGGTGGCAAGACAATCGGCGGAGTGGTCGCCTCGACGCTTGCCGGCAGAATTTCATGGTCTTCCTTCTTCGAGACTTCTGCGACGGCGTCGATGACATCCATCTTCGTCGCTCTGCGGGCGGTGATGAAGCTGAAGAACTGCAGAAAGGCGAGAAGGGCTGCGACCCCACCGATTACCCACAGGACGGTCGTCGGCCAGTCCGTTATCAGCGTCACTGCAGCGATAGCGGAGAGGGGGATGATGCTGACCGTCAACGCCCTCGGGCCAACCATGACCCGGGTTACCCGGGGGTGCTCCGCTGGGCGCGCAGCCGTGAGGGCGACCAGGCCAGGGAGGACCAGCAGCAACGTAGCGGCAGCATCGATCAAACTCGGTGCGACAAGGTACGAACGCCTTGCGGCGACGATGAACACCAGCAACGCGAGGAACCCGGCGATCGCCTGCCCGGCATCGCGCATCACACCCGCTCCCGGGCGCAGGTTGATCGTGACCGCATAGGCCCCCTTGGGGGCGGTTCGGGGAACGAGCACGCGAGCACGGCGCTTCGAGGTTCCCCTGCTTTCCAGGTGCGCGAGCGGTTTCTTGCGAAAGGCAGGCTTGACGCCGGCGCCCAGATAGTCGAGCACGCGGTGTCCAATCGCGATCCCGTCTGGAGCCTCGACTTCGATGTGGGTCGAGCCAGCGGTCTGGATGAACTCGTGGCGGAACTCGTGCGAGGCAAAGCCGAGCCAGCGGCGCAGCTGCAGCTCCCCGGCCGGAGGGAGCTCTCCAGCCATCTTGAAATCTTCGCGCGAATCAGGGACCCGCCGCTCCAGTCGCATCGTAAGTACCTGCTCCTGCGAGAGGCTGCTCTTCGGGATGACGCGATAGATCAGGTAATTGCGGGTGAGGAACTCGACCAATTTCATCATCTCGCTGGCCAGCAACGCCCTCCCGGCGGTCGAGCCCTGCAGCAGTTGCTTGAGGTCGTCGATGTCAGATGCTTGTGGAGACTCGATGATCCGCCAGAGCTGTGGATAAAGAGTCGGCTCCTCTTTGATGCCGGCGGTGCGTATGAGGTCCAGGACGGCGAGATAGGAGAGCTTGCAGCGATCCTGTAATGGTGCCAGCGACACCGAACGGCCGGACCCGTCGAGCAGGTCACAGCTAATAAACTGGCCCTTGCGAACGGCATATACTGGCATCGCGTACCGTTTGTTCAACTTAGGTCGGGCCTTCTTGTCCTTGGGAATCACGAAGTGACGCACAATGCGACGGCTGACGACGTTGCGGTCGACGAAACGGACACTCTCCACCGTACGCGTGATCCAGCGAGGCTGTGAGAGCAGGGCAAGGATGACCTCGCGGCCGAGCTTCTCGTACGGTTTCCCCTTGCGGCTTTCCTTGGCAAGGAACCGGGCCGTGCGATAGGAGGGACGCATCGTCAGCCGACCTTCCCGGCCACGAACTCCGTCTGGAGCGCGCACAGCACCGCTGTACCGAGAATGACGCCGAAAACCGCACCACCAAGCACGTCGGAGGGATAGTGCATACCGAGGTAGGGACGGCCCACTGCGACCAGCGCTGCCAGGCTTAGGGGCAACAGCTTGCCTCGGGGGGCGACATCGAACATCACGGTTGCGGCGGCGAAGGACGAAGTGGCATGGGCGGAAGGGAAGGAGAGCTCGTTCGGGGCCCAGCCAAGCCGCTCGGACCTGAGCGTCGGCCGAGCGCGGCGGAAGAGCCGCTTGAGTGGATAGTTGGCGACGATTCCGAGCGGGCCAGTCGCTCCCGCCACCATCCATCTCCGCCGTCGGTCGGCGTCAACCCATGCAAGCATGGTGCCGATCGCCAGCCACAGGGCGCCATCCTCTGCCGCCGCGCCCAGCTTGACCATCACCACCTCCATCCCGTGCGCGTGACCCCTGTTTCGGAGCATATCCAGCCCGCGTCGGTCGGCTCGCCGCATCCTCTGGACGACGAAAGAAAGAGTTCTTTGAGTCACTTTCGACATGGCTCACCCAAACACTGGAGTACGTAGGCACACGCAGACTTGCGGAACCTCACCCCTGCCAAGAGGTAGGAATTTGGTTGACTGATTAGTCAGCCGCACCCTAATCGCATGTAGCCGCCGGCTGCTCCTGAACGAGTAAGGAACTTCAAGAACTAAGTATGCGATACCCACCTTAGTAGGGTTGGCGCGGCGCTATGATCGCCGAAGAGTCACACCCGCTACGCGCGCCGAGCGCTTCGGTACCGGGCAACGGCGACATCTAGGTGCTGATCTCGGGTCTTGGCGTAGCCCTCGCGCTTGCTCAAGGGGTGCCGACTCAGAGCACCCTCACGAAGACGCACAAAGGCACGGCGAGAGCCGTCAAAGAGATCCTATCGGTGAACCCAGGGCTGACTCCGCGAAAGCGGGAGCGACGGGACTCGAACCCGCGACCTCCGGCGTGACAGTCGCTAAAAATTATTTGATCGGTTGCTTTTAAAGTGCTAGCTTGCAGGGATTTTAGAGCAGCCTTGGGAGCCGTGACTTGGGTAAATATGCGTGGATATGTGCCGATATGTCGTCGTTTCAGGCACTTCCCGCGAAGAGTGCCTGAGATCTTCGAGAGAGGTTAATTCGCCTGAGAAGCCAGCCCCAAACAATCGTCACGTCGTGAAAATACACCGATATGCCACCGAGGTTTAGTCGGGTTTCGGGCACTTCCGATAAGAGTGCTGATCGGAGCAGGAACTCTTCGGCGCAACTGAAGTGCTCAGGTCCCGGCGGGGAGAGGCCGCGCTGAACGGCAAATAAGACAGCCCCGTCAGAGCGGCCTCAGTCAAACCAATTGGTTGGTTCTTGTTGCACCCGGACGTGCCGATGCTGCCGCAGACCGCGTCGTAGACGCCGCGGTTCTTCCTGCTCAGGCGGCCTCGCGCAGCAAGTAGAATCCCGACCGCCGACCGGCGGAGACCACCCTGGGGGAGCGACCGATCTGGCCGAGGAAGGTGGCAAGCGGGTCCTTACCGCCAACCTTGAAGCCCTCCTCCTCAACCCAGGAGAACCATTGTTTGTAGTGGACCCTCTCGCCAGGCTGAAGCCTCCCGGAGAGGATCTCAACCGCAATCTCCTGCAGACGCTGGCCTCGCAGGCGGCGATCCAGCTGCTCGATGCGAAGCTGGCAGGCGATCCCGAGGGCCCCTGCGAGCTCGGCGAGGAGCCTTTCATCAGAGGCGGCCTGAACATCGGCCTGCTCGGCGAGACGTTGCAATAACTCGGCCCGCTCCCGATGCTGGACGACCCGAGCACAGAGTTCCTCGTACTGACCCTCCAGAGCCGATTCGAGCTCCGCCGAGGTGGCTGCGGAGCGATCGAGGTTGGAATCACGGGAACCCATTGCAGCCACAGTAGCCCTCGATACGGACCGGAAGGCTTCCCTAAAAGACACGATTTTGCGGCACTTGAGCCAGTTGTGAGACGTAGCTACGTCAGCTAGCTGTCCGAGACGCGCCGTACCGTCTCTGGAAATCCAGACTTTGGGAGGAAAGGACTTCCGATGGGTGGCGGACGCAAGCTAGGTAACGACGTACCTCGACGCGGAGGACGAAACATCCTCCGCGAGGTCGAAGAGCTGAGCTCGGGAGCCGAAACGAACGGGCAGGCCCTGGCAAGCAGCGAGGAGTTCTGCGCTCGCGAGCATCGGGTCGGCTTTCGGCTTACCAACGGACGGATCCCAGAGCCGGGCGAAACGGTCAGCTTGCTTGCCGGAAAGCCGCCCGAGCTGGCCAACGCCGAGGGCGTGATCGGGGTCGTCGAGTCAGGGCCAACGGCAGCGCTCAACCGCTGCCTAGGGCTCGAATGGACGTTGAGCGGCACGGTGGCAAGCATTGACGCCGCCGCAGGCAAAGGCACTGCCATGGTCAGCGGGGAGCACTGACAGAGATGAATTCGCATGGACGGACCTCCGCGCCTCTTTAGCCCGAGCTCGATATGCGCGACGTGCCCGTTCCTGACGACCTGCGGCATGTCGATGACCAACCATGCCTGTCCCGAGGAATATTCGCCCCACATGCCCGGCGGTGACGTTGTTTCCCACCCCAGGAAGCCGGGAACCATCAAGGAGCTCCTTGAGCTCGGCGGGCCCGAGTTCGACGACATCATCGCCCTTGCGACTCCCGCCCTCGAGCTCCCTCCCTATACCCCCCAACCGCGCCACCGCCGATCCCTGCGGGGATATCTGACCGAAGACGTCTACATCCTGCGGGCGACCGCCGTGGTGAAGAAGAAGCGGGTAATCCCGGCTGACGAGCTGCGTGACTCCCTTAGCTTGGAATCCCAACAGCGGCTTGTCCTCTTGCTCTTCGATCGCGACAGGCTGCTTGAGCAGATGTGGGAGCGGGGCGCCCCGCTCATCGTCGAGCTGGCGGCGGCGGGATATGACGCGATCATCAGCCCCTCCTTCTCCACCTACACCCCCCGCCCCCACACCGATTTCATGATCAACGCGAAGCGCTCGCTGATCTACTTCAGCGCTTTACAGAAGGCGGGCGCCCATGTCATCCCCCGCGCCGCCTGGATCGGATCTCATGACGCTCGGCGATTTGCAGCCTGGGCACAGGAGAACCCGGCGGTTGAGATGTTCGCAATCGACCTCTCCACTTATCGCCTCGCCGGCGACTGGCAAGCTCAGCTAGAAGGCCTAGATCTCTTCGACTCAGAGACCGGGAGACGAATCTCCTACCTCATCAACGGAGTTACGACTGAGCGGCGCTGCACCCAGCTTCTAGAGCTGCTCGGCCCCGACCGTCTGCACATCACTAACGCCACCACCCAAGCTCGGATCCCGACGCGAAGGCTGCGGTCGACCGGCGATCAGACGGGCGCGACGTTCAAAGCACGGCTCGAAGTCCGTCGCGGAGTAGTGGAACGAGCCAAAGATAGTGCCCGGCGCGACGATGAAGAGAGGAGGGCGGCTTGATGGAGAGACACCGTCTCCGGTGCGTGCGAGTCTGCACAGAATGAGAGTTTCCGAGTACTTCAAGCTCGATCGCAGCCAGGCAGAGCTGGACTTCGTCGATGTCGACACACACGGGGACGTGCCGTTGTACGTCGACCCTCGGGCACTACGCCTTCTCAACACCGAGTGGGGCAAGGAGTGCGTGGCCCTCGTGCAGGATTTCTTCACAGCCGTACTAGAGGCAATCCGACACGACGACCCCCCCGAGGGCGTCCGGTTGCTTGGGGGCTTGCACGAGCCAAACGAAACCCATTTCGGCCTGTCAAAGGGAAAAGCAAAGGGGAGTGGCCTCGGTCGGACCTTGGCGCGCGAGGTCTACAAATCTCTTTCGTCCAGCGACGCCGTGAAAAGCGAGGGCATGCTCGAGGACCTTGAGGACACCGCGCTACTGGTAGAAGGAATCGACCGGGATCGAATCTCTGACATAACCACGAACCTGATCCGAGAGCCGTTGATTCGCTACACGGAAGCGATGTGCGACTACTACGCGATTCCACTTACCGCAGGCGTAGCCTCAGGACCGCTCTGGTCTCCCGGGCAGCAAGACTGGGTCCAGGATTTCGTCAACCTGCCTGTCACCAAGGATGGAAGGCTTCTCCTAGTTCCGAAGTCCATTGTCCGCCAGAAGCTCGACTTCAACGCCGGCAACTACTTCGACCATTTCGTGCTCACATTCCTCGCCGACGCCGAGATCGCCGCCGGCAGCTCACTCGTTCATCTTCTGAAAGACAAAACTCCGCGGGTCTACAAGTACAAATTGAAGGAAAAGTATGGGACCGGCAAGGCGGTGGCAGTGGCCATTACCAAGGACCATCCCGAGATCCTCGATGGCTTCCGAGCACGCAAACGTGATCGCTTTCAGGGGCCTTTGGCGAACGAGGATCTGGAGAAAAGTACGGGAGGAAGCTCGGTCGACTTTGGCAAGCTGCTTAAGGCGGTGACGACACTCAGTGCCGGCAAGGCCAAAGCGGGGGCCTTTCATAAGGAGGTAGAGCGCCTGCTTAGCGGCCTGCTGAGCCCCGATCTGACCTTTCCTCACAAAGAGTTCCCGATCCACAAGGGTCGCAAGAGAATTGACGTCTCCTATACGAACGCCGCGTCGATGGGCTTCTTTGGGTGGGTCTCCAAACACCACCCTGCTGCAAATATCGTGGTCGAGTGCAAGAACTACAGAGGCGACCCTGCCAATCCGGAGCTTGATCAGCTTTCTGGGCGGTTTTCGCCGAGCCGGGGCCAGGTCGGCATATTGGTCTGTCGATCTTTCAAAGACAAGGACACGTTCTGGGAGCGCTGTCGCGACACAGCCAGGGACGGCAGAGGTTGGATCATTCCGCTTGACGACGAGGACCTGGGAGAGCTAGTTGCGGCGAGAGAAAATGGTCCGCATAGCGACGAGCTTTGGTTTTTCTTTCGCACTCGCTTCGATCGGCTAACCGCCTAGTAACGGCGGGCGCTTTTGTGACGCTGAATCCGGTTGGGGCACAATTTCTAATCTGGATCATTTAGAATTTTTCCGAGTGGGAGGCGGCGGGAATCGGCCTGTTCGCCTAGACGAAGGCGATATGACCGCAGTCGAGGAGGCAATCGACACCGTCGCGGCGCTGCCGACTCCGGTTGGCGCGCAAAAGGACGTGCTGGCGCTGACTGCTCGCGGTCATGCCGTGGTCCTTGGAACCGCCGGGTCGGGAAAGACCACGATGGCCGTGTTGAGGGCACTGCACTTATCAGATAAAGCCTGTAGCCATTTCGGGAAAACCCTCCTAGTTACCTACAACAAATCGCTGCTTGCCTATCTGGAGCACATGTTGCCCACCGGCGTGTATGACCTCGAGGTCCGCAACTACCACAAATTTGCCCGGGGCTATCTAAACCACCGAGGCAAGATGACCCGCAACTGCATTCTCGACCCGGACCGGCAGCGAGCGCTCGTGCTTACCGCCCTCGAGGCAATACGGGCCACACGAAAAGACTCAGTCCTCGAGAAACCCGACGAGTTCTTCCTCTCGGAGCTCACCTGGATATCCCACAACGGATACGGCGAGCGAGAGACCTATCTAGGGGCAAGCCGAACCGGGCGCGGAGTCGCGCTCTCAGAGGCAGGCCGCTCCACCGTTTTCGATGTTCGAGAGCTCTACCTGAAGCTCCGCGAGAAGGAGGGCAAGGCATATGACTGGGATGACCTTGCCTCAGAAGTTGTCGACGAGCTTGAAAAGGACAAGGGGAATCGCCTCTACCGCCACGTGGTCATTGACGAGGGTCAGGATTTCTCGCCGGAGATGCTGCGATCGCTCGCCTTGGCGATCCCCGATAACGGTTGCCTGACGTTCTTTGGCGATGTGGCACAGCAGATATACGGCCGCGACGTCACCTGGAGAGCCGCCGGGCTCAACGTCCCGAAAGTCTGGGAGTTCACCAAGAACTATCGGAACTCGCCGCAGATCGCCAAACTGGCCCTGGCTATTGCCAATATGCCCTACTACGCCGAACAGGCCGACATGGTTGAGCCCGACGAGTTCGCCGATGCCGGCCCGCCACCGACCGTCGTCAACCTTGAGAACCGTAAAGCCGAGGACGCCTTCGTCATCGAGCAGGCACAGGCGCTAGGCCGGGTCGGCACCGTGGGGATTCTTTGCCGGCGAAGAAACGACGCGGCGCGGATAGGTCGGGGATTGAAGGGCGCTCAGCACCTTTACCCCAAGATGCCAGCCTGGCGACCGGAAGGAATCTCTATCGGCAACCTGCACTCGGCCAAGGGATATGAGTTCCAATCGGTGATCTTGGTCGGACTCTCCGCCGAAGACTGGCCCGACCCGATGGCGATCCTGGCCGACGGCGAGGAGGAGGCCACCGCACTCGACGGTCGCCTTCTGTATGTCGGTGTCTCACGAGCCCGGCAGAACCTGATCATCACTACGACTTCAGGCCTCACCGAGCTATTGCCTGAGAACGATGACCTGTGGCTGGAGCGCTAGAGGAAGATCAGATTCGCGCGGAAGCCGACCGGCGGGGCATCTCTCGCCTGTGCCATCTGACTCCCGTCCGGAACCTGCTTCAGATCGCCACCGGCAGTGGCCTGCGATCAGTTGTTGAGCTTGAGGATGATCGTGAGGCGTTTGATCAGCAAGACCTGGATCGCTATGACAACCATCCCAATCACATCTCTTGCTCGATCGAGTACCCGAATGTCTGGTATCTGAGGCAGCGCCGGCGCCAGGCGACACCGCTTCAGAAACTCTTTCCAAATTGGGTCTGCCTGCTGATCGATCGCAAGTACCTCTGGGCGCCCTCCACCGAGTTCTCACCGCGAAACGCGTCGGCCGAAAACGGCGCCCTTCTAAAGCCCGGCTATGACGCATTCTTGGGGCTTTACGCTGAGCGGGTGCCTGGCGCCTACGGACAGACTCGCGGACGAGGGTCCAAGCCCGACTGCTGCCCCACCGATGACCAGGGCGAGGTGATGATCCACAAACAAATTCCGCTTGAGGATGCCAGCACCATTGTCTTCGCCGACGCGGCCCAGGCGGCAGACAACCTCGGCGCGCTGCGCTTGCTAGGAGTTCCCGTTGAGACGCTCGACTACCTGATCGCTCCTTCCTTTTTCGAGACCGGACTCAGCGGCATCCTGCGATCAGGACGAAGGCCGCCCGAGACCCCATGGACACCGCCCCAATGATGCCGACAGCCACTGACTCGATAACTAGGGATCGGTCCAAAGCCGCATTCTTGGCTGCTGCAATCGGCGACGCGCTTGGCTGGCCAATGGAGGACCGGGGCAACCGGGTTGGAGGGACGGCGAAGGTCAAACCCGCACCGCGTCTCGTTCCTTGGAGTCGACGCGAGGGGGGCGGCTATGCGCCACACGAGCAGTCGATCCCAGCGGGGACCTACTCCGATGACACGCAGATGCTCCTCGCAGTCGGCCGCAGTCGGCTGCGAGGCCCGGATTGGTATCGGCATCTCATTGAGGCCGAGCTACCGGTCTGGCTTCTTTATGAGCGCGGAGGCGGGGGGGCTCTTAAGCGCTCGGCGCGCTCTTGGTCCACCGGGCGCCCGCCCTGGGATCTCAACCACAAACGCGATGCCGTGGTGGCTTACTTCAGAGCTGGTGGCAACGGAGCAGCGATGCGTTGCTTGCCACATGTCCTCGTCGACAGAGACGCCAAGCGCTTTGATCAGATCGCCGAGTTTCTCGACGCCGACGGCCTGGCTACGCACGGGCACCCGCGTGCCCTCGTGGGCGCTAGGGCCCTTGCTTGGGGGGTCTGGTGGACCTTGAACCGCACCTCCAGCCTCGGATACGGCGAGCTGCTCGAGCGAACCATCGAAGCGGCACCAGAATGGGCAGGTCTCCCTCGTCCACCCGCTGATTGGACCGAGGCGATGACACAAGCAGCCTCCGGCTGGCCTGAAGAATGGGACATGGCAGTGGAGGAGATGCTCAGGTATCTCTCGATAGCCCGCAATGGCCTGGCCCACGGCGCGGTCGCGGTCGATGGCGAAACGCTTGAGCAGATCGGCATGTTCGGCAAAGAACGAGGAGCAGGCACGGTCTCGGCCGCCGCGGCGATCTTCTTGGCTACCCGCTACACCTCCCAGCCTCTACAGGGCCTTCTCTCAGCCGCCTTCCTGCGAAATACCGATAGCGACACGGTGGCCTCAATGACGGGCGCGTTGTTGGGCGGACTCGCCGGCGCGGATTGGCTAGGTGAGCTGACCCGCCAGATTCAGGACGGCGGATATCTCGAGGAAATGGCCGACTGGCTAGCGGTCGGAGAAGGCCCCGAGGTTCCGAGCTTGCGATGGGAGCCATCGATAAGGACAAGCCTCTACAGGCGCCTGGAGGTATCCATGCCGGGCGACCGGATGGAGTTACCGATCTTCGGAGCCGCCCAGATCACCCAAATCGACGACTACGAGACCAAATCCAGAATCAACTTCATCCGGAGTTGGTCTTTTAAGACTGAGCTTGGACAATCGCTGACGGTCAAGCGCTATGACAAGGGAAAAGAAGGCATTCCCCGCTGGGAGGGTCGCTACCCCCAGCAGAGCAACGGCGCCGGAGGGGGAGAGCCGAAAGAATCCGTGCGGCCAAAAACATCGGCCCGTCGACGAGTGGGCCTTGTCCGTGAGGTACATGACCTCACGATCGCCTGTCGGTTCTATGAGCAGATCGTCGGCCTAAAACGCGAGCGCTCGACTCAGAACACCGTCAGTTTTGGCTGGCTTGCACTTGAACTTTGCCCTGGCGCTCGGGCCGAACAGCTCTCTCTGCCGAGCGCAAAGGAGCTCGAGGAATCTCGGCAGTCAATCCGAATCTATGTCGATGCTGGCGACTTAGGCAGGCGCCATCAAGAGGTCGTCGCCTCTGGGTTGCAGGTCGGACCTGTCGAAGAAGCGGCTAGCGGCAACAGGTTCCGTTGCGCCGATCCTGATGGCTACGTAGTTGAGTTCCGTAGCCATAGCAGTGGAGGGTAGGAGCCGCCGCGGCAACTTGCAATCGTCTCTCTTCACCCCGGTGGACAGGGCCCCGACGCTCCACGCACAGTCACCCGGCCGAGCTTCCGGTCAAGCGATGGACCGCTGACAGCCAAGGCGGATCGCTCTCAATCCAGCGGTCGTCAGGTTCGCGCTCAGCGCCGCACCGATCATCTTGAGCCAGCAGGACCTGGACATTGTTTCCGTTGCAGATCACCGCCTAGCCCCCACAGTTCTAGAGATCACCGCGGCGACGAGCCTGCAGCAGGGCGTGGTTGAGCATCACCTGGGGGTCGCCGCTCGGTGCGATCACGGCCAGCTTGTTCCAAGCTCCCCGGTAGTCGATCCGATCGCGGTAGTTGTCAATCTGGAAGCGCTCGCTGTAGATCGCAGGCAGCGAGTCGGAGGGCCCAAACATCGTCCGACTCTTGCCGCCGTCGCGCCCGCGGATGATCGCGATCATGTCCCCGCTCTCCTCGTGGTCATCGGTTTCCAGGAACTCGACCAGAGGAACCTGCGGCGGGCCGCTCGTCAAAAAGGCGATCGTGTACTTGCGATCGCGCCCCCAGACCTCTGTGCGAGGCGCCTCTCCGAGGGCGATCTGTACGCGCCCGTTGCTCTCGGTATCACCGGCGTAGACGGTGTAGCGCTCATAGGACTCGGTCTCTTCGGGCCAGGCGTAGCTCTGATCCTCCAGCGTCTTTACCTCCACCCACTCGACCGGGAGGTCAACGGCGGTGCTTGCTGTCTTGCGCTCAGCGCCAGTGCTGCCGGCTGCTGTGACGGTCGGCTCACTGAGGCCCGCCTCGCGAAGCTGGGTCAAAAGAGGGCCGAGCTTCGGATCGGGAACATTGAGAACAAGAACGTCGAACGGGGGCATCTTGAGTCCTTTCTTCTGATCACTGAATAGAACGTATGACTTACAATGACTACGTAGAATACGTTTGTCAAGTAGCTTCTTTGTAAGTTCCACGGTTCTGGCGAGATCAGCGCCGATTTGTCGAAGCCACTCCAGTCAATTTGCCTGACTGGCTCAATTGGTAATATAAATCGGATATCAAAATTGAATATCCAATTGGAGGATTGAGATGCCAGACCAAGAGTGGACATTGACCCCAGGTACCGCAATAGAGCGCAAAGAGCTCCAGGCGGAGTACGGAGGTCGCACCCAGGGGGGCATTGGTCCCTCGAGCAAAACCCCGAATGTGCTGATCTTCTCTGACCCTGTGGCAGGTGAGCCACACGGCTACTACGACGGCTGGGACGGCGAGGTCTTCCACTACACCGGCGAGGGGCAGCGCGGAGACCAGCAGATGAAGTCGGGGAACGCCTCGATCCTCAACCACGCCGAGGAGGGACGCGCGCTTCGGCTCTTCGACGGAGCCCGCGGCACGGTCACCTACGAAGGCGAGTTCGAAGTCGACCAAGAGCAGCCGTTCTACTTGACCGATGCTCCCGAGACCGGCGACGGCCCGCTCCGCCAGGTCATCGTTTTCCGCCTGCGTCCTATTGACGTCGATCCGAAAGAGGCGAGCCCGAAATTGGTCAGCGTGGTTGACGCCCCGCTAGCCGAGGACGTGCCGATCGAGGAGCAACAGACCGAGCGCGCCTATGTGGCACCTAGCCATGAGCCGTATGAGGCAGAGCGACGCGAGCAGAAGTTGGTCCTCAAGTTCGAGGCCTATCTGCGGAAACGGGGGCACTCTGTCTCGCGGAAGAAAATCCGGCCCCCAGGCGAGGCACGACCGCTCTTCACCGACCTCTATGACTCTTCAACGAAAGCTCTCGTTGAGGCAAAGGGAACGGTGGAGCGAAACGCGATCCGGATGGCGATCGGGCAGCTCGCTGACTATCGCCGGTTTGTCGACGGAGGAAACCCCGAGCGCCTTGTGATCCTCGTTCCCTCCAGACCACGAGCGGACCTTGTGGAGCTCCTCGAGAGTCAGAACATCGCCTTGGTCTATCCGGTGGGCGACGGGTTCACGGATTCCGTGGATGGCGCTCTGATCGAGAAGACAAGCTAGCGACGGGTTTCGAGTATCCCGTCTCATTGGTGGCGAGCGGAGAACCAGCTCCCGTCACCGTGCCCCGCCCGACCGCGCTCTCCTCGCTCAACTCCCATAAACCCCGCGGCGAGTCCCCCCGGATGACCCCACGCCGCACCAGCCGCTGGCGCGCCTTGCCGACGTTGGCCTCCCAGCGCACCATCCCGCTCGGTAGCGCCTCCAAATCGAGCGGGTCGCGGCGGTCGCGAAGCTCCTCGCCGAGCGCCGCCAGGACCTCGGCCCGGCGCGCCCTGCCGCCGTGGCGGAGAAGGCACCTTCGGATCGCGGCCTCGAGGATGGGGCCATCGAGGCGGGTGCTTCTGGCGGCCGACCCCTCCGTGGTCCTCTCCCCTGCCACCAGCGCCTTCAGACGCGCCCGCTCGCCTGGATTGCGGCTCATCGGGTGGCTGTAGACACGCAGGGTGAAGCCGGGGTGAGTGTGGCCGAGCTGGGCCATCGCCGAGATCGGGTCCTCGCCGGTTGCGATCAGGATCGAGGCGAAGGTGTGGCGCAGTTTGTGGGCGCCGAGGCCGTGGGGGAGCGGCACGTGGCCTCGTCGTTCGAGCAGGCCGTTGGCACGCTCGAAGGTCTGGTGCAGTAGGCCGCGCAGGTTGTCACTGTTTCGCCTTCTGCCCGTCACGGTCGAGAAGACGAGCTCGTCGGAATCTATGCTGCGGGCCCGCGCCTTGTGGGCGGCGAGGATGTCGCGGAGAATCGGCAGGATCGTGATCTCGCGTAAGCCCGCCTGGGTCTTCGAGCGGCCGATCAGGATGCGGCCGTTGGCGAGGTCGACGTCGCGCCACAGGAGGTAGCCCAGCTCGAGCGAGCGCGTGCCGGCGAGAACGAGGGTGGCGACAATCGCCTCGCGGTCGTCCCGGGGTAGCTTCGGCTCGCGGTCGAGTTCCGCGGCGGCGTCGAGCAGGGCCTCGATCTGCGCGGCGGTGTCGAGGTGGACCGGGCGACGCTGTCCCTCCTTCAGGAGGCGCCGCCGCCCGGCGGCGGCATTGCGGGTGATGAGCTCGTATTCGAGGGCGATCTCGAGCACCCAGCGCAGGAACCGAATCGTGCCGTTGATCGAATTGGCCGAGAGCGGCCTGAGAGCACGACCGCCCCGGTCGCGGCCCGGCTGCCCCCGCTCAAGTGCCCGTCGCCGCGCCTCGGACTCGGCCACCTTGTGGGCACGATAAGCGTCGATCGTCTCGACGTCGATCTCGTCGAGCCGCCGGTCACCGAAGTACGGCAGAACGTGAGCGAGATGCCATTCTTGGCTTTCGATCGTGCGCTCGGCGACCTGGCCGTGGCGGGAGTCGATCAGATCGCGGGCGAATTCGCCAAAGGTCGGCAGAGCATTGGGACCGCTCACCTGTCCCTCGCGGTGGCGCGGGTTGCGAGTGGGCCGAACCCAGACCCCTCTCCTCACATCGGCCAGGATGTTCGCTAGTTCGTCCTCGGCACGACGGCGATTCCAACCTTCCGAGGCAAAGCCTAGGGTCACGTAGTGCCGTTCGCCGTAAGCGAAAAAGCGAACCGCATAACCCCGGCCTCGCTTCCATCTGCGTTCCACAATCTCACCCTGCCGTCTTCTGCCCGCCACCGCGCCTCCTTTTGTCATGGCGACGAGCGGTCAGGAATACGTGCAGGCCTATCGAAACCGGCTGCCACCACGTCCCCGACCTGCGTCTACGCCTGGATATTGCCCTTGCTCATCGACTGTTAGGTCAGGCAAAACGAGTCGAGGTTCAGACCGCTGGCAATCGGGGTGTCGGCGCGCTTTGGCCTTCGAACTGGTCGCGAGCGGGGGATCCAACTTGAACCCGTGACCTCCGGCGTTGTGTCCGGAACTGAAAGCGCTCACGCACGTGAATCGGCGCTACATCCGCGATAATCGACGCACATGGGGATCATTGAGGCACCTTGAGGCACTAGTAACGAGTGCCTGAAAATCCAGGCCCGGTTAATCGGAGAGCAACCCCAAATCGACGGATCAAAACCGCTGATTTGCAGGTATTTATCGCGAAGAAACCAACGGGAGCGACGGGACTCGAACCCGCGACCTCCGGCGTGACAGGCCGGCGCTCTAACCAACTGAGCTACGCCCCCGGGGGTGCCGGGTGGGCCGGTGGGGGTGGCCCTGGGGGGCAAAGCTAGCGCATTCGGGCGGGTGATCTAGGCTGCCGGGCATGAGGCTGGTCAGCTTCGATGCGGGAGATGGGGCGCGGGCCGGGGTGCTCGAGGGCGACGTGGTCGTCGACGCCTGGGCCGCGCTTGGGGAGCCGCACCGGGGCAGCCTGCGGGAGCTGGTCGCCGCCGGGCGGATCGAGGATCTGCGGGGGGTGCTGGGGAACTCGGGGGCGCCCTCGCATCCGCTCGCCGCGGTGGCGCTGCTGGCGCCGATCGGGGACCCGGAGAAGATCGTCTGCATCGGGCTGAACTACGGCAAGCACGCGGCCGAGGGCGGCATGGAGGTGCCGCAGGCGCCGACGATCTTCGGCAAGTACCGCAACGCGCTGGCCGCCCCCGGCGCCACGGTGAGGCTGCCGGCGACCAGCAGCAAGGTCGACTACGAGGCGGAGGTCGCCTTCGTCGTCGGCCGCCGCGCCCGCGAGGTCGCCGAGGCCGACGCGCTCGACCACATCGCCGGCTACACGCTGCTCAACGACCTCTCCGCCCGCGACCTGCAGTTCTCGACCCCGCAGTGGATGTCCGGCAAGGTCTTCGACGGCTCCGCCCCCTGCGGCCCGGCGCTGGTCACCCCCGACGACGCCGGCCCCCACGACGGGATCGAGATCTCGCTGACCCTCAACGGCGAGCAAATGCAGGCCGACTCGACCGCCTCTTTGATCTTCAGCATCCCGGCGCTGCTCTCCCACCTCTCCGGGCTGATGACGCTGGAGCCGGGCGACATCGTCTCCACCGGCACCCCGGACGGGGTCGGCAGCGTCCGCGACCCCCGCGTCTGGCTCGCCGACGGCGACGAGCTGGCAATCGAGTCGCCGACCCTGGGTCGGCTCGTCACCCACATCGCCGGGTAGACGCGCTCGATGAGTTAGCCCGCCTATAGCCGGGTCAACTCACCAAACGTCGCTATCGAGCTCCCTCAGGGCCGCTGGATCGTCAGCTGGAAGGGCTCGCCGGCGCCGCCGGTCGGCCGCACCGCGACCCGCAGCCGCGGCTGGCCGCAGACCGTGTAGTCGAAGCGATGGCGGTAGGAGACGTCCTGGCGCCAGCCGCGCAGGGGCTTGCCGGCGCGGCTGAGGATCGCCAGTTCGTAGCCCAGGCCGGGGTTCCCCACCGGCCCGATGCTGACCTCGCCGTCGAGCGGTGTGCGGAATTCCTGGACGACGTCGCCGCGCGCCGGCACCCGGCCGGAGACGGTGAAGCTGGTGCGGCCGGTCCAGGGCGAGAGCGTGTCGCGGCGCAACGCCCGCAGCGAGGCGGCGGTTGGTTTCAGCGCCGGGTCCCAGGCCCACTTCACCGCCGCGTCCGGATAGCGGTTGAAGGCGAAGGTCTCGGCGAAGGCCTCGCCGGGGTCCTCGTAGTAGTGGCTGCCCTCGTCGCCCGGGAAGAGCGCCCCCTCGCGGTGGCCCTGGCAGACGTGCTCGACGCTGGCCCAGCGCTCCGTCCCCCAGTTGATCGCCGCCCCGAACGGGGCCGGGACCTGGCGGTGCTGGGCGACGTGGTGGCCGTACTCGTGGGCGAGGACGAAGTCGCGGCTGGCGCCGTCGCTGCCGGTTTCTTCGTCGCCGCTGAGCACGATCATGTTTTCGCCGCTGAAGTAGCAGGACTCGGCGTCGAAGCCGCAGTCGAAGCCGAGCTGGGCTGGGGTATCGAGCTGCACCGTCAGCAGATCGACCTCGGGCCCGTGGATGAAGGTGCCGATGGTGCTGGCGATCTGCTGCGGGTTGGCAGCGGTGCATTCTTCTTCGCAGGCGGAGGTGACGTCGACGGCGATCGTGTCTTCGCTGCCGTCGTCGAGCGAGTAGCGCTGGCCGGAGTCGGTGGCGGCGATCCGCGCTCCGGCCTCGCCGGGGGCGACCCGGACGACGTCGCGCGGCGGCACCGCCGGTTCGGGCACGGCGAAGAGCTCGCGCGGCGCCGCGGCGGCCGGGGCCGCGAGGAGAAGGATCATGGCTATGCCCGCAAGCGCCCCCGCCGGGCGCTTGCTCAAGGGGCGGGACCCGGATCTATCTCGTCGGAGACGGCGGGCAGCGAGGCCGACAGCGGCCGGCTCGGGGGTAGCGCGCGGCTGCTCGTGGCGGCGCCAGCTTCGGTCCCGGCGGCGCTGCCGCCGGACCAGTGCACCCGGTACGGGACGACCTTCAGCAGCGCCCCCCAGGTGGCGGTGCCGATGGCGCCGTCGACCGGCAGCCCGTGGCCTTCCTGGAACTCGCGCACGGCGGCGTAGGTCTGCTTGCCGAAGACGCCGGTGACGGGGATCGCGGCGCCGGCGCCGAGCAGGTGCTCCTGCGCCCAGACGACCAGGTCGCCGCGGCTGCCCCGCCTCAGCAGGGGCTGGGAGAGGTTCTGCCGGTAGCCGGTCAGCGGCCGGGCGGCGCTGGTGGCGCCGAGCGCCCCCCACTCCTTGCCGCTCGTCTCCTGCCAGTCCCACCAGCTCGGCTGCAGGTCGCCGTAGCTGGCGGCGAAGCGGCGGAAGCGCTTGAGCTGGCCGTTGCCAGGGGCTTCGTAGGTCTGGCCGACGGGGTAGATCGGGTGGCCCCAGAGGCGGTTGTAGAGATAGGTGTGTTCGTAGACCGCGCGGACCGAGGTCTGGATCGCCTTCCAGTACATCTGCGGCTGGTCGTAGGTGGCGCCGCCGGGGCCGAAGAAGACCGAGTAGGGGAAGGCCGGGTGGTAGTCGACGTAGGGGAAGCCGGCGAGCGAGAGCGGGAAGGTTTCGCCGATGCTGGCCCGCAGGGTGCGGATGTAGCGGTCGGCGGCGGCGTACTTGCCTTCGTAATCGCCCTCGGCGTCGATCACCAGGCAGTCGGCGCCCTTTTCGACCGCGGCGGCGCCGACCCTGGCCTCGGCGACGGGCGCGTCGCCGTAGACGAACTGCCAGGCGCAGACGTCGAGGCCGCCGCGGTGCAGCGCCCGCACCAGCGCTTCGCTGAACTGGCTCCAGACGCTGCCGCCGTCGCCGGCCTTGATGTAGACGGTGCCGATCCCGGCCGCCTTGGCGCGGGCGACGATCGCCGGGATGCTGCCGCCCTCGGAGCGTTCGACGTACCAGATCCACATCCCCTGGCGGTCGAACGGGGTGTCGCTCGGCGCCGGCGCCGGTTGCGCTTCTTCGGCGCCGCCGGTTTCGGCGGCCGCGGGGGCGGGAGCGGGCAGTTGGGCGATCGTCGCGGTCACGGTCAGGACCACCAGGAGCGCCAAGGACAAGGACGTCCGCGGAGCTCTCCTGGACAACCTCACGTTTGCTTTCAACACGGTAGCGAGCATGGTGGTGGGGGGCCAAAACCCGTCGTCCGTCGCGGTACCTGACCAAAACCGCGCCTCCGGGAACCAGCCCTAAGATGGACGGGCTCCCCGAATCGGTGCCCCGGTAACCAGCCATCGGCTCCTCAGGCAAGAACATGTGGATCGCAGCGGCCGTTGCAGCGGCGGCGCTGCTGGCGCTGCCCGGCGCCGCCGGCGCCCGCGGTGCCGCGCCACCGCCCCGGCGGCTGCTCCGCGCCCACCTCTCGCAGGCCGGCCGCGACCTCGTCTTCAGCCTCCGCAGCGCCGAGCCGGTGCCGCTCGGCCGCCTCGAACCGCAGCCGGACACCAGGCGCGCCGCCGCCCGCTACCTCTGCCTGGCGCTGAGCAGGGAGGGAGGCGGCGGCGAAAGTCAGCTCTGCCTCGGCGGCGCCCGGGCGCGGCGCCAGGTCGGCCTGGTCACGGTCAACGGCCGGGGCAAGCCGATCGCGAAGGCGACGGTCGCGGCCACGGTCAAGCGCCCGAACCCGGACAAGCTCGTCGTCGCCCTCGTCCCCGCGGCCGCCGGCCTGACCCCGCGCCGCTACGCCTGGCGGACGATCGCCAGCCGCGGCTGCCAGCAGCGGCGGCGCTGCGCCGAAGCGCTGCCGGCGGGCGCCCCGCGGGCCTTCCGGCTGCGGCCGGTGCGCGCGGTCGGCTGCACCGGTACGGGCGGCCTCTTCAGCAACGGCCCGACCGACCGCAAGGTCGTCGCCCTCACCTTCGACGACGGCCCCAGCGAATACACGCCGGGCTTCCTCAAGGTGCTGCGCGAAAAGGGCGTCCCCGGCACCTTCTTCGAGATCGGCCAGGAGATGCCGGGCCGGGAAGCGACGATGCGCCAGATCCTCGCCGAGGGCAACGAGATCGGCGACCACACGATGAACCACGTCGAATACCCCGGCTACGCCCAGATCGCCGGCGCCGCCGAGCGGATCGAGGCCTACACCCACTTCAAGCCCTGCCTCTTCCGGCCGCCCGGGGGCGGCGTCGACGCCAGCGTCATCTCCACCGCCAGCGAGCTGGGACTGCAGACGATCACCTGGAACGTCGACCCGCGCGACTGGTCGACGCCCGGCACCAGCGCCATCTACAGCACGATCGTCGACACCACCGAGCCCGGCTCGATCATCCTCATGCACGACGGCGGCGGCCCCCGCGACGAGACCCTGGCCGCCCTGCCCGAGGTGATCGACACCCTGCGCGCCCGCGGCTACTCGTTCGAGACCGTGACCGAACTGCTCGGCAACCGGATGCTCTACAGGCCCTACGGCTGATCCTCTCGGCGCCAGCCGCCGTACTGGTTGCCGATGAGGATCGCAATCGTCGGCAGCGGCATCTCCGGACTGGCAGCCGCCCACAGGCTCCACCGCGAGCACGAGATCGTCGTCTTCGAGGCGGCCGGCCGGCTCGGCGGCCACTCCCATACGGTCGAGGTCGAGGACGAGCTCGGCGAGCAGCGGATCGACACCGGCTTCATCGTCTTCAACGACCGCAACTACCCCAACTTCGAAGCGCTGCTGGCCGAGCTCGGGGTCGCCAGCCAGCGCTCGCACATGAGCTTCTCGGTCGCCGACGGCGAGGGCCGCTTCGAGTACGCCGGCACCCCCTGGGGACTCTTCGCCCGTCCCTCCCACCTCGTCAGCCCCAGCTTCCTCGGGATGCTGCGCGACTGGCGCCGCTTCAACCGCGAGGCGCGGGCGCTGATCGGGACCAACGGCACCGCGCCCTCGCTCGGCCACTGGCTCGAGCAGCAGGGCTTCTCGCGCCACTTCATCGAGCGCCTGATCGTCCCCCAGGCGAGCGCCGTCTGGTCGGCGGACCCGGGGCAGATGTGGAGCTTCCCGGCCAGCTTCATGGCCGAGTTCTTCGACAACCACGGCATGTACAGCCTCCGCGACCGGCCGCGCTGGCGCACCGTCGTCGGCGGCTCGCGCAGCTATGTCGAGGCGATCTCCGCCCCCTGGCGCCAGCAGGTGCGGCCGCGGGCGGCGGTGCGGCGGATCGAACGGCTGCCCGACCGGGTAAGGGTGGAGGCGGATGGCTGCGAGAGCGAGGAGTTCGACCAGGTGGTGATCGCCGCTCACTCCGACCAGGCGCTGGCGCTGCTCGCCGACCCCAGCGAGGCCGAGCTCGAGATCCTCGGCGCGATCCCCTACCAGCGCAACGAAGCCGTGCTCCACACCGACACCTCGCTGCTGCCGCGGCGGCGCACCGCCTGGTCGAGCTGGAACTTCCACCTCACCCCGGAGCCGCCGGGGCGCAGCACCGTCACCTACTGGATGAACCACCTGCAGCGGCTGCGGGCGCGGCACCAGTACCTGCTGACCCTGAACCGCGGCGCGGCGATCGACCCGGCGCGGGTGCTGCGCCGCTTCGAGTACGACCACCCCGTCTACACCGCCGCCGGCGTCGCCGCCCAGGCCCGCCGGGCCGAGATCAGCGGCGTCCGCCGCACCCACTACTGCGGCGCCTACTGGGGCTGGGGCTTCCACGAGGACGGCGTCGTCAGCGCCCTGCGCGCCTGTGCGGGAATCGCTCCAGGGATGGCGCCGGCGGCGCTCGTCGCACCGCCGGCGCCCGCTGGCGAGGCGCTGGCGGCGTGACCGCCTCCGCCGTCTACGAGGGCTGGGTCCGCCACCGCCGCTTCGAGCCGGTCGAGCACGGTTTCCGCTACCGGCTCTTCCTGATGTACCTCGACCTCGCCGAGCTGCCGGCGGTGCTCGATCCCTACCCGCTGTTCTCGGCCCGGCGCCGGGCCCCGGCCCGCTTCCGCCGCGCCGACTTCCTCGGCGACCCGTCGCGGCCGCTGGACGCCTGCGTCCGCGACGCGGTCGCGGACGAGACCGGCGCCCGGCCGGCCGGCCCGGTGCGGCTGCTGAGCGGCCTGCGCTACTTCGGCCACAGCTTCAACCCGGTCAGCTTCTACTACTGCTTCGACGCCGGCGGCGAGCGGGTCGAGGCGGTCGTCGCCGAGGTCGAGAACATCCCCTGGGGCGAGCGTCATGCTTACGTCCTCGGGCGCGGCGAGCGCCAGGGCAACGTGTTGAGAGACGAGTTCGACAAGACCCTCCACGTCTCCCCGCTGATGGGGATGGACCAGACCTACGCCTTCCGCGCCGCCGAACCGGGGCCGCGGCTCGCCGTCCAGATCGAGTCGCGGCCGCGCGACGGCGGCGGCAAGACCTTCGAGGCCACCCTGGCGCTGCGCCGGCGCGAGCTCAGCGCGCCGCTGCTGGCGAAGATGCTGGCCCGCTACCCGGCGATGTCGCTGCAGGTGGTGGCGAAGATCTACGCCCAGTCGCTGCGGCTGAAGCTGAAGGGCGCGCGCTACTTCCCCCACCCCGAGGGGAAGCGGCCGAAGGGATTCGTCGCGCCGTGAGCGGGCGGCTCGCCGGCGGCGCCGTGCGCGCGGTCCTGCGCCGCCTGCGCAGCGGCCGCATCGAGGTGCTCGAGGGCGGGCGGCGGCGCGGCTTTGGCCCGGCCGCGGCGGAGCTGCGGGCGACGGTGACGATCAACGACCCCGCCGCCTGGCGCGGGCCCCTGCGCGGCAGCCTCGGGCTCGGCGAGGCCTACGTCGACGGCGGCTGGGACTGCGACGACCTGGTGGCGCTGTTCCGGATCGCCGCCCGCGAGCTGCGCGAGTACCGTGGTCTGCGCGCCGCCGTCGCCCGCCCCCGCGGGGCGCTGCACAGGCTGCGGCACCAGGTCCCGGACAGCACCCCGAGCAGGGCGAGGGCGAACATCTCCGCCCACTACGACCTCGGCAACGAGCTCTTCGCCTCCTTCCTGGACAAACGGATGATGTACTCCTGCGCCTACTTCCCCAGCCCCGGGGCGAGCCTGGAGGAGGCGCAGCTGGCGAAGCTGGAGCGGATCTGCGAGCGGCTGCGGCTGGGGCCCGAGACGCACCTGCTGGAGATCGGCAGCGGTTGGGGCGGGATGGCGGTCCACGCCGCCGCCAACCACGGCTGCCGGGTGACGACGACGACGATCTCGCACGAGCAGCACGCGCTGGCCCTGGAGCGGGTCCGCAAGGCCGGCCTCGAGCAGCGGGTGACGGTGCTGCTGGAGGACTACCGCGACCTCCGCGGCAGCTACGACCGTCTGGTCTCGATCGAGATGATCGAGGCGGTCGGCTGGCGCGACTTCGACCGCTACTTCCGCCAGTGCTCGGACCTGCTCGCCGCCGACGGGCTGATGCTGCTGCAGGCGATCACGATCGACGACCGCCTCTACGAGGCCGAGAAGGGCGCCCGCAGCTTCGCCAACACCCACGTCTTCCCCGGCGGCTGCCTGCCCTCCAACCGGCTGATCGCCGACTGCCTGGCCCGGGTCACCGACCTGCGCCAGGTCTGGTCGGAGGACATCACCGCCCACTACCCGCCGACCCTGGCCGCCTGGCGCCAGCGCTTCCACGCCGCCTGGGAGCGGCTGCGGGGGCGCGGCTACGACGAGCGCTTCCACCGCCTCTGGGACTTCTACCTCTGCTCCTCGGAGGCCGGCTTCCGCGAGCGGCGGATCGGCGACATGCAGGCGCTGATGGCGAAACCCGGATGGTCCTGAGGCGGGGCAGCGGCGAGCCGCTGCTGCTGATCCACGGCCTCGGCGGCTCCTCGGGGGTCTGGGACCCGGTGGTCGGACCGCTGGCGGTCGAGCGCGAGGTGACCGTGCTCGACCTGCCCGGCTTCGGCGCTGCGCCGCCGCTGCCGGCCGCGGTCGAGCCGACGGCGATGAACCTGGCCGTCGCCCTGCACCAGCGCTGTCGGGAGCTGGGGATCGAGCGCCCGCACGTCGCCGGCAACTCGCTCGGCGGCTGGGTCGGGCTGGAAATGGGGCGCGCCGGCTGGGCCGCCTCGGTCACCGCCCTCTCCCCCGCCGGGCTCTGGCGGGCGCCGCTGGGCCCGCGCCCGCGCGACGCCCGCCGCTGGGCGCGGCGGGCGCGGCCGCTGGTGGCGCTGGCGCTGCGCGCCCGCCCGGTCCGGCTGCGGGCGCTGGCGACCTTCGCCGCCCGGCCCGAGCGGATCCCCGCCGAGGCCGGGCGCGAGCTGGTCCTCGGCTGGATCGACGCCAACGGCTACGACGGCGCCAACCGAGCGATGCGCACCCACCTCTTCGACCCGGCCGGCTACCCGGCCGGGGTGCCGGTGACGATCGCCTGGGGCGAGCTCGACCGCCTGGTCGGCCCGCCCAAGCCCGAGCGCCGCCCCGCCGGCTCGCGTTTCCTCGTCCTCCCCGGCGTCGGCCACACGCCGATGTGGGACGACCCCGAGCTGGTCGCCCGCACCCTGCTCGAAGGCAGCTCAGGTCTCGCCACCGCCCCAGACGTGTCTGACTTAAAGGGTGCATAGGACCCCCTAAAGTCAGACACGTCTGGGAGAGTCCGGGGAAAGCGAGCGAGGAGGGACATTGATCGTCGAGAGGACCGAGAACCCGATCTGGCTGTCGAACGCCTACCTGGTCGCCGACCCGGGGGCAGGCAGCGGGGTCCTGATCGACGGCAACGACGACCTCGAGCCGCTGCTGGCGCGGGCCGAGCGCGACGGGATCGAGATCAGCCACGTCCTCGTCACCCACCCCCACGGCGATCACGTCGCCGGCCTCGCCGAGGCCCGCGCCAAGCTCGGCGGCCCGCCCCTAGTCGCCCACGCCGAGACCGCCGCCGAGCTCGACGAGGAGGTCGCGGTGATCCTCGGCGACGGCGACGAGCTCGACGCCGGCGGGCTCGCGATCAGGGCGATCCACACTCCCGGCCACGCCGCCGGCCACCTCGCCTACCTCGTCGACGGCAGCGACGTCTTCACCGCCGACGTCCTCTTCAAGGGCACCGTCGGCGGCACGATGGCGCCGGGCGCCAGCGGCTTCGACGACCTCCAGGCCTCGGTGATGCGGCTGCTGGAGCTGCCGCCCGAGACCCGCGTCCACCCCGGCCACCGCGAGCCGACGACGATCGCCGCGGAGTCGGAGCGCAACCCCTTCGTGCGGGTCTGGCGCGGCCTCGACGCGACCAGCGAGGAGAGCGTCACGGTCTGGGGACGGCCGGCGACGCTGAAGCTGTGGGCGCCCGACTACGACGGCGGCAACAAGGCCTGGATCGTCTTCGGCGACAGCGGCGAAGAGGCGATCGTCGGCGGCTCCCAGGTCGAGCGCGGCTAGCTGCGCCCAGATCCCTCAGAGCGAGCCTCGCCACCCTGCGGGCGCTGGGTGTAGGCGAACCAGATCGCACCGGCGAGCGTCAGCGCGCAGGCGACGAAGAAGTTCAGGCGCAGGCCGAGGAAGTGGTGGGCGGGGTCGACCCGCAGCGACTCCTCGAAGATCCGGAACGCCGAGTAGCCGCTGACATAGAGGGCGAAGAGGCCGGGTGGGCGGATGCGGCGATGGTGGCCGAGCCAGACCAGGGCGCCCGCCAGCCCGAGGTTCCAGATCAGCTCGTAGAGGAAGGTCGGCTGGAAGGTCGCGTAGGCCGCGTAGCCGGCGGGCCGGTGCGCGGGTGAGATCTGCAGCGCCCACGGCAGGCTGGTCGGGCCGCCGAACAGCTCCTGGTTGAAGTAGTTGCCGATCCGCCCGATCGCCTGCCCGACCAGCAGCGCCGGCGCCGCCGCGTCCATGAAGGCAGCGACGGAGACCCCGGCGCGGCGCAGGCGCCAGACCCCGACCAGGGTGCCGAGCGCGATCCCTCCCCAGATGCCCATGCCGCCGTCCCAGACGGCGAGCGGGCCCCACCAGTGGCCCGGCACTTCGCCGCTGCTGGTCAGGTCGAAGTAGAGGCGGCCGCCGACCAGGCCCGCCGGGAAGCCCCAGAAGGCGACGTCGTAGACGACCTCGCGGGCGCCCCCCTGCGCCTCCCAGCGCCGCACCGTGATCAGCACCGCCGCCGCCAGCGCGACGACGTACATCAGCCCGTAGACGTGGACTTCGAAGGGGCCGAGACCGAAGCCGCTCGAAGACGGGCTCGGGATCGAAGCGCTCACGCGGGCAGCCTAGAGATCGCGCCGATCCTGGGCTCAGGAGCGACCCGCAGGCGTGCCGGGCCCGATTTTGAGCGCGCCCGGAGCCAGATCGGCTTTAATCAACAACGGCTATTTGGACGGATATGCGATTGGTAGTTCGATCGTCAACCCTGAGACTGCGCTGATGCTCGCGACCGAAATCCAGGAATTCTTCTTCAACTGGTATCCCGTCTTCGGCGTCATCTTCTCCGGCTGCCTGGTCTTCATCTTCCTCAAGCTGCTGCGCGGCACGATGGGGACGACCAAGCCGGAAACGGTCAAGGCGAGCAAGACGAAGCCGGTCCTCTGGGAGGAAGTGCAGGGCGTCGACGCCGCCAAGGACGAGCTGATGGACGTCGCCGAGTGGCTGCGCGACCCCGACCGCTTCGCCGCCCTCGGCGCCCAACCGCCGCGCGGCGTCCTTCTCTTCGGCCCTCCCGGCACCGGCAAGACGATGCTGGCGCGGGCGGTCGCCGCCCAGGCCGGGGTCGACTTCTTCGCCGCCTCGGGTTCGAGCTTCGTCGAGATGTTCGTCGGCCGCGGCGCGGCCCGGATCCGGCGCCTGTTCAAGGAGGCGCGCAAGTCCGGTCGCGCGGTGATCTTCATCGACGAGCTCGACGCCGTCGGCGGCGCCCGCAGCGGCAGCGGCGGCGACGGCGGCACCAGCGAGCGCGAGCAGGCGCTGAACCAGCTGCTGGTCGAGCTCGACGGCTTCGAGAAGGACCCGGGGACGGTGATCGTGATCGCCGCCTCCAACCACGTCGACAAGCTCGACCGGGCGCTGCTGCGGCCGGGCCGCTTCGACCGCCAGGTGCTGGTCTCCCCGCCCGACCGCGACGGCCGCGAGGCGATCCTGCGCTCGCACGCCAAGGGCAAGCCGCTGGCCGATGACCTCGACCTCACCGACGTCGCCCGCAAGACGACCGGGATGACCGGCGCCCAGCTCGCCAACGCGCTCAACGAGGGGGCGATCATCGCCGGCCGCGCCGGGCGCGGGGCGATGGCCCGCGAGGACCTCGACGAGGCGCTGCTGCGGCAGGCGGTCGGCTCCCAGCAGGCGCGCCGGCTCAGCGCCAAGGAGCGGCGGATCGTCGCCTACCACGAGGGCGGCCACGCGCTCTGCCGCAAGCTGCTCGGCCTCGACCCGCCGGAGATCCTCAGCATCGTCCCGCGCGGGCCGGCGCTCGGCTTCGTCGGCCACTCGCCGCAGGAGGACAGCTACATGAAGTCGCGCGACGAGCTGCTCGACGAGGTGGTGACGCTGCTCGGCGGCCGCGCCGCCGAGGAAGAGGTGATGGGCGAGTCCTACTCGGGCGCCAGCGACGACCTCAACCGCGTCCACCTGGTCTGCAAGCAGATGGTCTCCGAATTCGGCATGGGCGTCGCCCTCGACGCCGACGGGCCACCGCCGATCGCGCTGCCGACCGGCGACTACGCGGTCTCCGACAGCACCCGCCGCGACGTCGACCTGGCGGCGATGACGCTGGCCCGCGAGGCCTACCGGCGGGCGCGGGCGCTGCTCGCCGCCAACCGCCAGTGTCTCGACGACCTCGCCGCCAACGCGCTCGAGCGCGAGACCCTGACCCGCGAGGAACTCGACGAGATCTTCGCCTCCCACCAGCTGCGCGGGCTGGTCGAGCCGCGCGGCTCCGGCGCCGCCCTGGTCGCGCTGGCGCGCGAGCACCGCAGGTAGGCCGCCAGGCCCGCCTGCGCCGCGGGTACCATCCCTGGCCAGGCAGCCAGGATGAGTGACGACGCCCACTACTTCCCGCCCGGCCGTTCGCTGGCCCGCCGCGTCCACGGCGAGCGCTCGGTCGGGCTGCTCTACGGCCAGCGGGCGCTGCTGATCGGGGCGCTGGAACCGCTCACCTACACCGGCACGATGCTCAGCACCAGGGCCGGCGACCACCCCTTCGAGCGGCTCGCCCGCACCGCCAAGATCCAGGAGACGGTCCTGCTCGGCAGCCGCGAGGAAGCTGACGAGGCGCTGGCCGCGGTGCGGCGGCTGCACCAGCGGATCAAGGGCACGCTGCCCGAGGCCGCCGGCGCCCACCCCGCCGGCAGCGCCTACTCGGCCTTCGACCCGAAGCTGATGCTGTGGACGCTGGCGGTGATCGCCGACTCCGGCCGGGCGATGTACGAGACGATGGTGCGGCGGCTCGACGCCGGCGAGCGGGAGGCGCTGTGGCGGGACTACGTCCACTTCGGCGAGCTCTTCGGCTTGCCCGCCTCCGAGGTCCCCGCCAGCTACCGCGAGTTCAGCGCCTGGTGGCGGCGGCAACTCGCCTCGCCCGACCTCCAGGCCACCCCGCACGCGCTGGAGATGGCGCCGCTGGTCGCCTTCGAGCAGCCGGTGCCGGCGGCCGCGCGCGGCAACCTCGCGGTCCAGAACCTGATCGTCAAGGGCACGCTGCCGCCGCGGGTGCGAGAGATCTTCGGCATCGCCTGGGGACCCGGCCACGAGCGCAGCTTCGCCGCCGTCACCGCCGCCCACCGCCGCGGCCGCCACCTCTTCCCGCGGCTGCTGCGGCGCGGCCGCAACGACGTCTTCTTCGACGCCGTCACCCGCTCCGAGCGCCTGCGCGGCGGCACGGCGACGCCGCAGCTGCACGCCGGCGCCGGCTGAGCGCCCGGGCGATGGCCGGGGACCCCGTCCGCTGGTGGTCGCTGCGCCCGGCGCAGAACCGCAAGCCGGCCACCTACCGCTGCCCGCTCTGCGGTAAGCACCTGCCGGCGCTCAGCGAGCACTTCCTGATCGCCCCCGAGGGCGACATGTCGCGCCGCCGCCACGCCCACACCGCCTGCGTCCTGCGCGCCCGCAAGGCGGGGCGACTGCCGAGCGAGGAGGAGTGGCGCCGCACCCAGCCGCGGCCGCCGTCGCCGTGGAGCCGGCTGCGGGCGCGCCTGTTCGGGCAGACTTGAGCCATGCTCGCCCTGCTCGCGGTGGCGGCGGCCGGTGCGGCGGCGGGCGCCTCCAACGCCCTCGCCGGGGCCGGCTCGCTGATCACCTTCCCGACCCTGATCGCGCTCGGCCTGCCGCCGCTCGCGGCCAACGTCACCAGCACCGTCGGCCTGATCCCCGGCGCCGTCGGCGGCGCGATCGGCTACGCCGACCTGCTGCGCGAGCAGCGCCAGCGGATCCTGCGGCTCTCGCTGCCGACCCTGGCCGGCGCCGCCGCCGGCACGGCGCTGCTGCTCGCCACCTCCAACGACACCTTCGAGGCGATCGTCCCCGGCCTCGTCGCCGCCTCCTGCCTGCTGCTGCTGTTCCAGCCGCGCCTGACGCCGCGGATCTCCCATGCCGGCGACGAGCGCTCGCCCTTCCTCATCGTCGGCCTCGTCCTCGCCGGCGCCTACGCCGCCTACTTCGGCTCCGCCGTCGGCATCCTCCTGCTCGGCCTGCTCGGCCTCTTCGTCGCCGAGTCGATGCAGCACCTGAACGGGCTCAAGATCCTGCTCGCCGGGATCGCCAACCTGCTGGCGGCGATCGCCTACGCCTTCCTCGCCCCGGTCGACTGGCGCTACGCGATCTGCCTGATGGTCTCCTCGCTGCTCGGCGGCCGCCTCGGCGCCAACCTCGCCCGGCGCGTCTCCGGCGACGTGCTGCGGGTCGCGATCGCCCTGCTCGGCCTCGTCGTCGCCGCGGTGCTGGCGGTGCGGGCGTTTGGTTGACGGCGGCGCCGCCGGGTAGCTTGCCGGTGATGAGCAACCGCATCCGGATCTCGATCGGCATCGCCCTGCTGGCCCTCGCCCTGGCGGTTCCGGCGGCGGCGCAGGCGCAGGAACGGACCGTCGCCGTCAGCGGCGAAGCGACGCTGAAGGTGCCGAACGACAGCGCCAGCGCCGGCTTCTCGGTCAGCCGCGAACGTCGCAGCCGCGGCGCGGCCCTGCGCGCGGTCTCGAGCGACCTCGGCGCCGTGATCGCGGCGGTGCAGACGATCCCCGGCGTCGGCGCCGGCGATGTCACCAGCGGCCGGATCTCCGTCGCGAAGCGATCGCGCGGCCAGAGAACCGTCTACCGCGCCAGCGAGGGCATCGGCGTCACCCTGCACAAGCCCGAGGAAGCCGGCAACCTCTTCGCCGCCGCGATCCGGGCCGGCGCCAGCGGCGTCAGCGGTCCCAACTACTTCGTCGGCGACACCGAAGCCGCCTTCGCCAAGGCGCTCGCCGCGGCCTTCGACTCGGCCAGAGCCAAGGCCGCCGCCCTCGCCGCCGAGGCCGGCGCCAGCCTCGGGCCGGTGCTCGCGATCGAAGAAGGAGGCGGCGGCGAACTGGTGCCCGAGGGCAGCGCCAAGACCGCTCCGGTGACGGTCCAGCCGCCGACCAAGCCCGGCACCTCGACCGTCACCGCCACGGTCCACGTCGTCTTCGCCCTGCAGTAGCGGCGGCGGTGCCTCCGGCGATCGATGGGCGGTACTGGGCTCGAACCAGTGACCCTCGGCTTGTAAAGCCGATGCTCTCCCAACTGAGCTAACCGCCCCGGGACGATCATTATTGCTGCTCCGAACCGAACGTCTTCTGCTGAACCGCGGGCGATGCCGGTCCGTATCCATGCGTGATGACGACGATCCAGGGATCGGGGCATAGGCGGATGCGGATCGCCGCGGCGCTCGCGGCCGTGGCCTTCGGGCTGGCGCTGCTCGGGCTGTACGGCGCAATCGCCTCGGCCGGCCCCACCGCGCAGGCCAGCGGCGCCAAGACGGTGGTGATCAACCACTTCGCCTACCACCCGCCGACGCTGACGATCGCCAAGGGCACCAGCGTCACCTTCGCCAACACCAGCAAGGTGACGCACACGGCGACCCGGCCCGGCAGCTTCAGCACCGGCCACATCAAGCCGGGGAAGTCGGTCGTGATTCGCTTCACCCAGAAGGGGACCTACGCCTACCACTGCCTGATCCACCCCTTCATGCACGGCAAGATCGTCGTCCAGTAGGCTCGCGCGATCTTCTGGCGTGTCGCCCTGCTCCAGCTCGTCGCCGTCGCCGTCCTCTCGATCGTCCTCGCGGTGCTGCTGCCCAAGGGCTTCTTCGTCGACTGGGGCTGGATCGCCGGCCCCGCCGCCTGGATGCTCTGCGCCGCCTTCACCGCCCGCGTCCTCGCCCTGCCCCTGATCCCGGCCCTGATCGGCGCCGTCCTCGCCGGCCTGCCCAGCCTCGTCGCCGTCCTCTTCGACCTGCACTGGGCCGGCGCGGTCCTCGCCGTCGGCCTCTTCGCGCTGTGGTGCGCGCGGCTCCCCGGTCAGCCGGCCCGCCTCTGATCGCGACTGCCCCGCTCGGCGCCGCGACGGTGCTTCAGCATCACCTCCAGCAGTTCGCCCACCTCCTGCTCCTGAACCAGCGGGTGCCGCAGCGGGCGCTCCGGCAGGATCTTGTAGTGATTTCTCCGTCCCCGCTTTTCTCGCTCCACGTAACCCTCCTCCACCAGCTGGGAGAGGATCTTGTGAGCGCCCCGCTCGGTGATGCCAACCGAGTCGGCGATGTCCCGCAAACGCACCCCCGGATCGTGGGCGACGCAGAGCAGGACGTGGGCGTGATTGGTGAGGAAGTCCCAGTTGCCGGCCATCGTCGTCACATTACATCATCTTTGGTTATAGAATTCCAGTTCCGGAATTTGTGTTACCCTGTTCGCTTCAAGCCCCTCCACCATCGGAGCCCACATGAGATTCGCCGTCCTCCCCCTCGCCCTGGTCCTGTCCCTCGCACTCGCCGTCGGCAGCGCCCAGGCCGCGACGTCCGTGGGCCTCGGCACGGCGGACAGCTACGCGGTCCTGGCGGGCTCCGGGGTGACGAACACCGGCCCCAGCGTCCTCAACGGCGACCTCGGCACCGCGCCGACCCCAGCCGTCACCGGCTTCGGCGGGGCGCCGAACGGAACCGTCAACGGCAGCACCCACCAGGCCGACGCCGCGGCCACCCAGGCCCAGGCCGACCTGACGACCGCGTACAACAACGCCGCCGGGCAGGGCCCGGTCAGCACCGTCGCCACCGACCTCGGCGGGCAGACCCTGACCCCGGGGGTCTACGGCTCCGTATCGGGAACGTTCGGCATCACCGGCGCGCTGACGCTGAACGGCCAGGGGAATCCGAACGCGGTCTTCGTCTTCAAGGCGGCGAGCACGCTGATCACCGCCTCCGCCTCGCAGGTCAACCTGATCAACGGCGCCCAGCCCTGCAACATCTTCTGGAAAGTCGGCTCCTCGGCGACGCTCGGAAGCGGCTCGAGCTTCTCCGGGAACGTTCTCTCGCTGGAATCGATCTCCCTCGACAACGCGGTCGCGGTGAACGGCCGCCTGCTGGCCCGGGGCGGCGCGGTGACGCTGATCAACGACACGGTGACCAGCGCCAGGTGCGCGACGAGCGGCGGCGGAGCCTCCGAAGGGGGCAGCGGTACGACCGGCGCCGGAGGCAAAGGGAAAGGGAACGGCAACGGCAAAGGGGCGGCTGGCGGCGGGAGCGGCGCGCCGACTGTCCAGGCCAGCGGGATCCCGAGCGCCCACGGCGGGCCCGGCGGGCCCGGCACCGCCGCGCGCTGCAGCGCCCGCGGCTTCACCGCGACCTTCAGGATCCATGCCTCGACCGGAATGCGATCGGTCACGGTCTTCGTCGACGGCAAGCTGCTCAAGCGGACCAGCGCCAAGCATTTCTCGGTCAGGGTCAGCGTCGCCGGGCTGCGTGACGGCCGCAACACGATCCGCGTCGTTGCGGTCGACCGCAACGGCCGGCGCCGCGTCGCCAGCCGCAGCTTTCGCCGCTGCCAGACGGCGGCACCCAGCCCGAGCTTCACGGGCTGAAGCGCGATGAGCGGGATCGCCGGAGCTCGCCTGGCGGCGCTCGCGATCGCCCTGCTGGCGCTGCCGGCACTGCCGGTGGCCAGCGCCGGCGCCGTCGGCGTTCCCCTCTCCAACGAATGGACCTCGACCCGGTGGGCCCACCCGGCGCGCCGGGCGCCGATCCGCTGGGCGCCGAGGACGGCGGCGCGGGAGGTGGCGCCGACCCACCTGCTGACCGAGGACGGCTTTCCCGAGGTCTACGTGGCCCTGCGCGCCTGGACCGACCCGCAGGGCCACAGCTGGATCGAGGTGCGGATCCCGATGCGCCCCAACGGGCGGACCGGCTGGGTCCGCCACTCCGCGCTGGGACCGCTCTACCGGGTGCGGACGGCGCTGATCGTCGACCGCCCGAAGCTGCGGGCGACGCTATACCGGCGCGGGCGCCCGATCTGGAGCGCCCGGGTCGGGATCGGCAAGGCCAGCACGCCGACGCCGGCCGGGCGCTTCTGGATCCGGGAGAAGTTCAGGACGCACGCCCCCGGCGGCCTCTACGGCCCGGTGGCCTTCGGCAGCAGCGACTACTCGGTCCTCAGCGAATGGCCGGGGGGCGGCGTCATCGGCATCCACGGCACCGACGAACCGTCGCTGATTCCGGGCCGCCCCTCCCACGGCTGCATCCGCCTGCGCAACGCGGAGGCGCGCCGCCTGTTCCCCCTGCTGCCGATCGGGACGCCGCTGCTGATCGGTCGCACGGCCACCTTCCTCGGAAGCTGAGCCGCCTCGCGATCAGGCTCGCAGCGCCAGCGCCTCGTCGAGGTCGTCGAGGAGAACGTCGACGACCTGCGGGTCGAACTGGGACCCGCGTCCCGCCCGGATCAGCTCCACCGCCTCCGCGGTCGGCATCGCCGGCCGGTAGCTGCGATCGCTGAGCAGGGCGTCGAAGACGTCGGCGACCGCCGTCACCCGGCCCTCGAGCGGGATCTCCTCGCCGCTCAGGCCCCGCGGGTAGCCGCTGCCGTCGAAGCACTCGTGGTGGGTGAGGGCGATCGTCGAGGCGAGGCGGAGCAGCTCGCTTCTGGACTGCGAGAGGATTTCGTGGCCGATCACGGTGTGGCGCTGCATCTCGCTGCGCTCGTCCCCGGTCAGCGGCCCCGGCTTCTGCAGGATCTCGTCGGGGGTGCCGATCTTGCCGACGTCGTGCATCGGCGCGGCGGCCTGCAGCAGCTCGACCCGGTCGTGGTCGAGTCCAAGCCGAGCTCCGAGAAAGGCGGCGATCGCGCCGATCCGGTCGACGTGCTTCCCGGTCGAGGAGTCGTGCATCTCGATCGCCTTGGCGAGGCGCTCGACGGTCTCCTGGCGCGACAGGCGCAGCTCGTCGATCGCCTCCGTCTGGGCCGCCGAGAGCTCGTCGCGCAGCTCGATCGCCTCGCGCTGGGCGGTGATGTCGATCGAGATCCCGCAGACGGCGGCGATCTCCCTCAGCTCGTCGACGAGCGGGAACTTGACCGTCTTGTAGGTCCGCTCGACCCCGCCCACGAGCATGGTTTCTTCGGCCTCGTAGCTGGAGCCGTCGGCGAGGATCCGGCGGTCGGCGCCGCTCGCGGTCTCGACCGCGCCGGCGGGCGAGGAGATCGTCTCGTCGGTCTGACCGACCAGCTTGCCGCGTTCGTGCCCGGTCAGCTCGTCGGCTTTGGCGTTGGCGACGACGTACCGGTGGGAGGCGTCCTTGGCGTAGATCGGGATCGGCGCCATGTCGATGATCGTCTGGAAGCGCTCGGCCAGGTTCCTGCTGAGCGCTTCGGCGGCGATCTCCAACTGCTGGCGCCGCAGCGCGTTCATCGTCGCGATCAGCAACTGGCCCGGCCGCACCGGCTCGACCAGGTAGCCGTAGGCGCCGAAGGCGAAGGCCTTCCTGGCCACCTCGGGGTCTTCCTCGCCGGTGACCAGGATCACCGCCGTGCCGGGATTCTCGCGCAGGATCTCTTCGGCGAACGCCAGCGCTTCCTCGCCGCCGACGCTGATGTCGCAGAAGGCGAGGTCGAAGCTGCCCGCGGCAAGTTTCGACCGTGCCTGCCTGAGGCTGCCGGCGAACTCGCAGACGTACAGCTCCCCCAGCGCCCGGTCGATCGTCCGCAGCATCTCGGGCCGATCGTCGGTGACGAGGATGCGAGCGGACCGCGACCCGCTGGCATCAGTCAAACCTGTGACCGGAGAGAGGGAGCTCATTTGGACATCGTCGACTCCGCGCGCCGCAGCCGGACCGATGCACCCCGAGTTTCTCCGAGGCCCGTCCGCACGCACCCTTGGAAAGCCTTTATTTGCTCGATAAAAGCGCGGCTAATCGAACGACAGTAACAGCCTCAGCAGGCTCGTCAAAAAATTGGTCGTCTTGAATTCGAGCTGCCGCCGGTCCCCCCCGAGCGGCAACGCGGCCAGAGGGGGCGCTACGCCCCGCCCTCGACGGTGAAGGTGACGGCTTTCCTGCCGGACTTGGCGGTGACGGCGGTGTTGGGCGTGCAGCCGGTGCATGGCTTCTTCAGCGTCACCTTCAGCCCGTCGATGCGCTTTGGCACCTTGACTTCCCGCAGCAGGTCCTGCGCCACCTGCGAGGCAAGCGAACGCCCGCTGGCGCAGCTGACGACCTGGGCCCGCAGATCGACCACCTTGACGCTGTCCGTCACACCCCCGCGCTTTTCGGTGAAGCGGAGGCCGGCCGTCGAGCAGGTGCGCCCGGCGGAGTGGGCGGTGGCCAGAACTGGGCTGGCCTCACTGGCCGCCAGGCAGAGTACGAGCGAGAGCAGGAGCGTTGCCGAAGCCCTGAAGGTGACGGTGCCTGCAAGTGAGCGGTCCAGCATTACTGATCATCCTCCTACTCGACTAGTTTCACAATTGCCCGTGCGGCACGCGAGTTTATGCAGGATCGCTCTTTACCGTCAACTTCCCCGCGCATTCCGGCACCACGCGAGCTGCCCTTCGGAAGGGGCCCTATCCGAATAGGCTCCTGCCGATGGAGGAGCAGCAGAAGACGGTTCTCGTCACCGGTGGCTCCGGCTTTCTCGGTGGCTGGTGCGTGGCCGAGCTTCTGCGCCGCGGCCACTCGGTCAGGACCACGGTGCGGGACCCCTCGCGCGAGCCGGAGGTCAGGACCAGGGTGCGGGACCTCTCGCGCGAAGCGGACGAGGGGGCTGCGGGCGACTCGCGGGCCGAGGCCGACGACCGCCTCGCCGTGGTCGCGGCGAACCTGCTCGACGACGCGGGCTGGGAGCAGGCGGTGGACGGGTGCGACCACGTCCTGCACGTCGCCTCGCCCTTCCCCCTGGTGCAGCCGAGGGACCCGGACGAGCTGATCGTGCCGGCGCGGGAGGGGACCCTGCGGGTCCTCCGCGCTGCCCTGCGGGCCGGGGCCTCGCGGATCGTCGTCACCTCCTCGGTTGCCGCCGTCGGTGGCGGCAACGAGGCGGCGGGGCGGCGCCTGGACGAGTCGGACTGGACCGACCTCGACGATTCCGCGCTGACGCCCTACGCGCGGTCGAAGACGATCGCCGAGCGCGCGGCATGGGATCTGGTCGAGGAGATGGGCGAGAGGGAGCGGCTGGCGGTCGTCAACCCGGGCGCCATCCTCGGACCGGTGCGGAGCGCCGAGCGCTCTCCCTCGCTCGAAGTCGTCCAGCGCCTGCTCGGCGGCATGCCCGGCACGCCGCGGATCGGGTTCAACCTGGTCGACGTGCGCGACGTCGCCGACCTGCAGATCCGGGCGATGAGCGCCGCCGAGGCCGGCGGCCGGCGGCTGATCGCGGTCCACTCCTTCGAGTGGATGGCGGACGTCGCCGCGATCCTGCGCGAACGGCTGGGGCCCGATGCGGCCAAGGTGCCGAAGCGCTCGGTCCCCGACCTCCTCGTCCGCGCGATGGCGCTCTTCGATCCCAGCATCCGCTCGATCGTCGGCCAGCTCGGCCGCAAGCAGGAGTACTCGAGCGCCGAGGCCGAGAAGCTCGGCTGGGCGCCGCGGCCGATCGAGGAGACGATCGTCGACTGCGCCCGCAGCATTGCGGCCGGGACAACCGAAGATCGGGCCTCCGACTAGTCCCCTGGAGCGGCGCGCAGTCCATCTAGCGCGAGGCCGAGGATGCGGTCGATCTGCTCGGCGTCGGCGGTGCGGATCGCGGCGATGCCGCCGACCATCTTGGTGACGTCGGAGATGTCGACGTCGGCGCGGACGGCGCCCGCCTCCTGGGCGCGCTTCAGCAGGCCCTCGCCGGCGCCGTAGATCGCGGTGGCACAGGAGCTGAAGACGGGCGAGTCGCGGTCGACGTAGGCGAACAGCTCCTCCGCCAGCGCCCGCTTGGTCGCGGCGAAGCCGACGAACTCGTGCAGCCACCCGGTCAGCGCCTCCAGCGGCGGCTGGTCGACGTACTTCCCGGCGGAATCGCAGATCGCCTGCACTTCGTCGAGGTAGACAGCTTCCAGTAGATCCTGGCGGGTGGGGAAGTGGCGGTAGAGGGTCCCGATCCCGACCCCGGCGCGGCGGGCGACGTCCTCGAGGGTGGCGCCGGTCCCCTCCTCGGCGAACTCCTCGCGCGCCGCCGCGATCAGCTTCTCGTAGTTGCGGCGGGCGTCGGCGCGCTTCGGCCGCGGGGCCAGGGTGGCGGCGTCGCTGGGGTTCGCGTTCACAAATTTCTCCAAATCACTTGACAAACCGGAGGGAGCCTCCGTATAGTGCTCTAAAAGTGGAGGTTGCCTCCGAATTACCCGGAGGTTTCCTCCACTTTACCACCAAATTTCGCTTCGGAAAAGGATTCGATGATTCTCACCTCGCTAAGAAACGCATTGCCACGGCGGACCGCGCCGCGGTCGGGCGGCCAGAACCCCGCCTTCGCCCTTGCGGTCATCCTCGGCTGCTACCTGATGATCATCCTCGACATCTCGGTGGTGATCACGGCGCTGCCGAGCATCCACGAGGACCTCGGCCTCTCCACCACCGGCCTCTCCTGGGTCCAGAACGCCTACACGCTGACCTTCGGCGGCCTGCTGCTGCTCGGCGCCCGGGCCGGGGACATCCTCGGCCGCCGCCAGGTCTTCGTCGCCGGCATCGCCCTCTTCACCTTCGCCTCGATGCTCGGCGGGCTCGCCCAGTCGCCGGCCTGGTTGCTCGGCGCCCGCGCCCTGCAGGGGGTCGGCGCCGCGATCGCCGCCCCCTCGACCCTCGCCCTGCTCACCGTCAGCTTCCCGGAGGGGCCCGAGCGCACCCGCGCGGTCGCCTGGTACAGCGCCGTCGCCGGTGCCGGCGGCAGCGTCGGCCTGCTGCTCGGCGGCATGCTGACCTCCTGGGTCTCCTGGCGCTGCGGCCTCTTTGTCAACGTCCCGCTCGGGGCGGCGCTGATCTGGCTGGCGCCGCGCTACCTGCCGGAGACGGAGCGCCACAGCAGCCGCTTCGACCTCGCCGGGGCGCTGAGCTCGACGATCGGCATGACCGCGCTTGTCTACGGCCTGGTCCGCGCCGCCGAAGACGGCTGGGGGGACGTCTGGACGCTTGCCTCGTTCGCCACGGCCGCGCTGCTGCTGGCCTTTTTCGTCACCAACGAGCGGCGCGCGGCCCAGCCGATCACGCCGCTGCGGCTCTTCTCGAGCCGCGAGCGGGTCGGCGCCTACCTCGCCCGGATCCTGGTCGTGGGGGCGATGTACTCGACCTTTTTCTTCCTGACCCAGTACCTGCAGGGCGTGCAGGGCTACGGCGCCCTCGAGGCTGGCTGCGCCTTCCTCCCGCTGACCCTCTCCGTCTTCGCGATGGTGCGGGTGGTGCCCCGGATCGCACCGCGCTTCGGCGAGGTGCGGATCCTCGCCGCCGGCCTCACCATCGCCCTGGCCGGAATGCTCTGGCTGACCCAGATCTCCCCCGACGCCGACTACCTGACCCGGATGGCGGCGCCCATGATCCTGCTCGGGATCGGCATGGGATCGGCGCTGACCCCGCTCACCACCGCGGGGATGGCCGGCGTCGCCGACGCCGACGCCGGTGCCGCCTCCGGCCTCATCAACGTCGCCCACCAACTCGGCGGCACCCTCGGCGTCGGCGCCCTGGTCACCGTCTTCGCCGCCGCCAGCACCGGCGCCGGATCCCACGCCCTCGCCGAAGGCGTCCCCACCGTCCTCGACGGCGCCGCAATCCTGATCGCCCTGGCCCTGACCACCGTCCTCGGTGTGATGCGGCCGGGTCTAATGCCAGCAAAGGCTGCCCAGCCGGAGGTGGTGGCGTGAGGTCGCGAGGGACGGCGACGAAGCCGGCGCGGACTGCAGCGCGGCGCCAGCGCCTAGTCGCTCCTCAGCACAGCACCTTCCGCCGCGTCGCCGTCTTCGTCCCGTTCAGCGCCTCCGGCGCGCCCACCCACCGACCAGGCGAGGTCGGTGGGTGATACCTGGCCCCCGATCGGCCTGGTCAGCTCACCGTCCGCGAACCGTGGCGGGGGAAACCGCGGGGAACGGGGCCATGGAGCACGTAGCGGATCCTCGAGTAGACCCGTTTGTCGGAGCCGTCTTCGATCAGGGAGCTGAGCCACACCGAGGCCCGCAGGTTCCACCTCCGACTGCCCCTCTGGATTTCAGCCTTCCCGACCGCATACGCCGTACGCTCGCCGAAGCCCCGCCACTGGAGGCCATAGAAGGAGAGGGAGCCGTGCTTGCCGAGGACAATCTCACCCGGCCGCCTGGCGAGGCGCCCGGTGTTCGCGTTCTGCACCGCAAAGATCTGTGGCTTGGGCAGCACTTCGCCGGGCGCGGCGACGAAGGTGGCACGGGTGTGAGGGCAGCCCGGCAGCTCCCGTTCGACCGACACCACCGTGCCTTCAGCTCGATCCGGGGCGACAAACGTCGCTTCGATCGTCTGCCCCCTCGTGTCGAGGAAGCTCCAATGGCCGCCGGCGTCGATCGGGTCGACGTTGGCCAGATGCGATTCGTAAGAGCCGCAAAAGCCCCACTTGAAGCCGAAGTGAGCGTTGAGGACATCGCCTCCCTTCACTTCGAAGCTCACCGGCAACCCAGCCGAGGTGGTCGCCACCCAACCCCCTTCGACCGGCACGACGCCTTCGGCCCTGGCGGCGGGGATGCTGCCGGCGAGGGCGAGAAGGGACAGTGTCGCGGCGCACACGGGGACCGCCACCTTGGCCTGCCACTTTCGCCTGAAGCTCATTGCGCGCTCCCTTCGCCTTCTCGTCGAGATCCGAACTCTCCCGACTAGAGTTCTACTCATGCTGAGCCTCTTCCGCAAAGCACTCATGTGGTTGGGGTTCTACGCAACTGTCCTGGCAGCCATTCTGGTCACTGGGTTCCTGGGTAGCGCGATCGGCACCTGGGCAGCGATCCTGTGGGGAGTGGGAGTTTTTGTCGGCCTAGTTCTCCACGGCCGCCGGCGCGTCGTCAGGCGGCGCCTGAATCCTCACCAGGCTTCAACTCCTCCAGGAGGGCGATGATCCGCGTCCGTGCGGCCGGAAGCTCCGAGGCGACGACATCCCAGACGAGATCGAGGTCGACGCCGAAGTAGTCGTGAACGGGATCTGGGCTTCCGCCCTGGGGAGCGCTGCTCATCGCTGGCATCGTCCTCTACGTTCTCCAGCGCCGGACGACCGACCAGCGGGGGCTGAAATGTCGAAGGTCCGGAAGCCTCGACGTCGACCCAGGTCGGCTAGGTTTTCTCCGTGCCTGCCCTCGGGAAGGCGATCCGTGAGCTTCGGCAAAAGCGCAGCCTGACGCAAGAGGCTCTTGCATCGGAGGCCCGCCTCACGGGCAGAACCCTGTCCGCAATCGAGACCGGGAACGCAAACCCCACCTGGGCCACCGTGTGCGACATTGCCGCCGCCCTGGGTGTCTCCATCGGAGACTTGGCGAAGCTCTCCGAAAAGCACCAGTAGCCACTCGGCCAGTGGGGCGAAATGAGACAGAAATGAGACACCGAAGTCCCGGAACGCTTCGGAATCGCCCGGAAGCCAACGGAACGTCGATCAGAGACAAGACCGAAGATCTGGCTCTGCACCGGGCAAAACCCGGCACTGCGAGGAACAGAGAAGAATGCGCCCGACGGGAGTCGAACCCGCGACCTTCGGCTTGAAAGACCGACGCTCTTTGGGCCCCCGAAAGGACCCGTTGACCACTGAGCTACGGGCGCTCAGGGGGAACTGTACCCGCGTGGCGGGGCACGGGCGTCGTCGCTCCGTAAGCTGGCGCGATGGATCTTGGGCTGGAGGGACGGGTGGCGCTGGTGATGGGCGCCAGCCGGGGCATCGGCCGGGCGATCGCGGCGGCGCTGGCGCGGGAGGGCGCCAGGGTGGCGATCGCCAGTCGCTCGCTGCAGCGGCTCGAGGAGGCGGCGGCGGAGATCGGCGGCGGAGCGACGGCGTTCGTCGCCGATGCCGGCGACGCTGAGCGGCTGGCGGCGCTGCCGGCCGAGGTCGAGGCGGCGCTGGGGCCGGTCGAGATCCTCGTCACCAACACCGGCGGGCCGCCGCTCGGCGGCGCCCTCGACCACGAGCCAGCGGTCTGGGAGGAGGCCTACCGCTCACTGGTGCTGGCGCCGCGACTGCTGGCCGGCGCCGTCGTCCCCGGCATGCGCGAGCGCGGCTGGGGGCGGATCGTCAACGTCGGCTCCAGCTCCACCCATGAGCCGATTCCCGGCCTCAACCTCTCCAACGCCCACCGGCTCGCCACGATCGGCTTCCTGAAGACGCTGGCGCGCGAGGTCGGCGCCGACGGCGTCACCGTCAACGACGTCGCCACCGGCCGCTTCGCGACCGAGCGGCTGTTCAGCTTCGGCGACCCCGAGCAGGTCGAAGCGGCGGCCAGAGCCGAGGTCCCCACCGGCCGCCTCGGCCAGCCCGAGGAGTACGGCGACCTCGTCGCCTTCCTCTGCTCCGAGCGCGCCGCCTACATCACCGGCACCTCGATCCCGATCGACGGCGGCCTGCTGCGCGGCGTCTAGCTGCCCGCCGCCTCGCGCATCGATGGGTAGATGATCACGTCGCGCAGGGTCTTCGCCCCGGTCATGATCATCAGCAGGCGGTCGATGCCGAGGCCGCAGCCGCTCGCCGGCGGCATCCCGTATTCGAGCGCCCGCACGAACTCCTCGTCGTGCGGGTGCGGGTCCTCCTCGGCGCCGGACTCCTGGCGTTCGCGCTGGCCGACGAAGCGCTGGCGCTGCTCGACCGGGTCGTTGATGTCGGTGCCGCCGCCGACGATCTCCATCCCGGCGACGATGCCGTCGAAGGCCTCGCAGACCTTGGGGTCGTCGGGGTGGACCTTGACCAGCGGCCAGATGTCGATCGGCAGCACCGTGATGTAAGTGGGCTGGATCAGCTTCGGCTCGATCAGCTTCCCCTGCAGGGTGTCGACCAGGCCGGCCCAGTCGTCGTTCTCGCCGGCGTCCTCGCCGGCCAGCTCGGCCAGCTCGTCGCGGCTCGCCTCGTAGATGTCGACCCCGGTCTCCCGCAGCAGCTCGTCGCGCAGGACCAGCCGCGGCCAGGGCGCCGCGAAGTCGATCTCGACCCCGTCGCGCTGCACCCTGGTCGTCCCCATCACCTTCTCGACGACGCTGGCGACCAGCGTCTCGACGAAGCTCATGACGCCGTTGTAGTCGGCGCCGCCGACGAACATCTCCAGCATCGTGAACTCGGGGTTGTGCTGGGGCGACATGCCCTCGTTGCGGAAGAACTTGCCGAACTCGTAGACGTCCTCGAAGCCGCCGACGATCGCCCGCTTCAGGTACAACTCGGTCGCGGTGCGCAGGAAGAGGTCGCGGTCGAGCGCGTTGTGGTGGGTGACGAAGGGCCGCGCCGCGGCGCCGCCGGTCAGCCGCTGAAGGATCGGCGTTTCCAGCTCGACCCAGCCGCGCTCGTTCATGTGCCGGCGGATCTCGAAGGTCAGCTTCGCCCGCTTCTTGAAGACCTCCCGCGACTCCTCGTTCGCCATCAGGTCGAGTTCGCGCTGGCGGTAGCGCAGCTCCGGGTCGGAGATGCCGTGGAAGAGGTCGGGTGGGTCGAGCAGCGCCTTCGCCAGTAGCGTGAGCTCACGCACCGAGATCGCCAACTGGCCGCGCCTGGTCACGTAGACCGGCCCCTCGATTCCGACCAGGTCGCCGATGTCGAGCTCCTCGACCCGATCGAAGGCCTCGTCGCCGAGCAGGTCGCGACGGGCGTAGCCCTGGATCGTCCCGGTGATGTCGCGGACGTCGAAGAAGGCGGTCTTGCCGTGGCCGCGCTTGCCGGTGATCCGGCCCATCACCCGGTAGGTGAACTGCTCGTGCTCCCCCTCCCCCAGCTCCTGGGGATCGTGGGAGTCGTGGATCTCCTCGGCGTGGGTGCGGCCCTCGAAGGAATGCGGGTACGGGTTGATCTCGGCCTCGCGCAGGCGCTCGACCTTGGCACGGCGTTGCGCCTCGCTGGCCACCCCGGAGCGGTCGCCGGTCGATCCCGGGGCCCCCTCCTGCGGTGACTCGGCCTCCGCCGGAGCCTCGCTCATCGCTTGCGGTCGCGCTTCACGGGGCGAAGCCGACAGTCACCCGGTCGTCACCTTCATAGTCCTGAAGGGTAACCGCGTCGCGCAGCAGCTCGCGCATCGCCGCGCCGTGGTGAGTGTCGTGCTCCATCGCCAGCCGCCAGCCCGACGGGGTTTCCGCGATCAGGCCGCGGATCACGCCGAGGCCGTCCGCGCCGCAGTCGCCGGTGACGGCGATCCGCGGCTCTTTCTGGATCTCGGGCGAGCGCTCGAAGATGGTCTCGTCGGTGACGTAGGGGAGGTTGGCGATCACCAGGTCGACGCCCTGCAGCGAGTCGGGCAGGCCGACGCCGACGCCGACATCGAGGTCCAACCCCAGCCGCTCGGCGTTCTCGCGCGCCGCTTCGACCGCCTCGGGCGAGAGGTCGGAGGCGGTGAGGCGGAGGTCGGGCCGCTCCGAGAGCAGCGCCAGGGAGATCGCCCCGGAGCCGGTGCCGACCTCGTGCACGCGGGCGCCCTGGGGCAGTTCGACCCCGACCTCGACCAGCAGCTCGGTCTCGCGGCGCGGCCACAGCACCCGCTCGTCGACGGCGATCTCGAGGCCGCGGAAGGGGGCGTGGCCGACCACGTAGGCCATCGGCTGGCGCTCGGCGCGGCGCTCGACCAGGGCCTCGATCCGGTCGGCGATGTCGGCCGGAACCTCGCCGGCGCTGTCGACGGAGAGCTGCTCGGGCCTGACCCCGATCGCCTCGGCGACCAGCGCTTCGGCATCGGCGCGGGCCTCCTCGATGCCGGCGGCGGCGAGCCGCTCGGCGGCGGCGTCGAGGACGGCGCTGACGGTCCGCGCCTTCGGCCCCTCCTCGCTCTGAATGTCTATCGCTGCCATCGGCCGCTCATCCTCCCAAGTCGCACCGCTCCAAAGATTTTGCGCAAGCAGGGTAACAGTGCGTCCTCACCGCCGTCAGGTAGCGGCGGACGCCGCAACGCCCGTGTCGGAGCGGAAGATGCTGCCGTGGCGGCGGATCAGGACGGCGATCCAGATCGTCCCCGCGATCATCATCCCCAGGCTCTCGAGCTGGGCCGAGGTCAGCCCCAGCGAGTCCTGGTGGTTGCGGCGGATGAACTCGACCAGGAAGCGCTCGGTCCCCGCGTAGAGGAGGTAGAGGGCGAAGAGGGCGCCGGCGCGGACCCGGTCGCGCAGCTGCCAGAGGATCCAGGCGCCGAGCCCCATCGCCAGCGTCTCGTAGACCGGGGTCGGCTGGACGGTGCGGTCGGTGGGGACGGTGCCGTGCGGGTAGGCCATCGCCCAGGGCCCGTTCCAGGGTTTGCCGTAGTCGCCGTCGCCGGAGAGCTGACAGCCGCAGCGGCCGATCGCGTAGCCGAGCGCCAGCGCCGGCGCCGCCAGGTCGAGCAGGGCGAGGCCGAGGAACCCGCGGTACCGGGCCCAGCCGAGCACCGCCAGGGTGCCGCCGATCACGCCGCCGTACCAGACCAGCCCGGAGCCGGAGAAGAGCGTGTGGACGAAGTCGCTCTTGACCTCGTCGTAGTTCTGGACGAGGAAGTAGACGCGCGAGCCGACGACGCCGCCGATCAGCGCCGCGAACCCCATCTCGTAGGCCCAGTCGGGCGGCTTGCCGATCTCCCCCAGCCGCTTCCAGATCAGCGCCCCGGCGGCGAGGAAGGCGAAGGCGAACATCAGGCCGAAGGTCTGCAGCGTCACCGGGCCGATCTGGAGGTGGGGATACACGAGCGGACACCCCGCTAAGGCGCGAGCAGCGCCTCCAGCAGCGCCTTCTGCGCGTGGAGCCGGTTCTCGGCCTGGTCCCAGACCGCCGAGGCCTCGGAGTAGAGGACGTCGGCGCTGATCTCCTCGCCGGGGTGGGCGGGCAGGCAGTGGAGGACGATCGCGTCCTCCCGCGCCGCCGCCAGCAGGTCGGCGTCGAGCCGGAAGGGGGCGAGGTCGGCGCGGCGGCGCTCGGCCTCCTCCTCGTCGCCCATGCTGACCCAGACGTCGGTGTAGAGGGCGCTGGCGCCGGCCGCGGCGGCGCGCGGGTCGTCGCTCAGCTTCGCCCCGTGGCCCTCCTCCAGCTGGTAGCCGGCGGGCGCCGCGACGACCACCTCGACCCCGGCCAGCTCGCCGACGATCGCCAGCGAGCGGGCGACGTTGTTGCCGTCGCCGACGTAGGCGAGGCGGAGGCCGTCGAGGTCGCCGAAGCGCTCGCGCAGCGTCATCAGGTCGGCCAGCGCCTGGCAGGGGTGGTGCAGCGGGGTCAGCCCGTTGACGACCGGCACCGTGGCGGCGGCGGCGAGCTCGGCGACCGCCTCGTGAGAGCCGGAGCGGATCACGATCGCGTCGACGTAGCGGGAGAGCACCCGCGCCGTGTCGCCGACCGACTCGCCGCGCGAGAACTGCATTTCGTCGCCGCGCAGGACCAGCGGCGTCCCCCCCAGCTCGGCGACCCCGACCTCGAAGGAGATCCGGGTCCGGGTCGAGGGCCGCTGGAAGACGAGGGCGATGCTGCGGCCGGCCAGCGCCTCGCCGCCGAGCCGCTCGCCGCGGCCGGCTTTCAGCTCCAGCGCCCGCTCGAGCAGCTGGCCGAGCTCGAAGGCGCCGAGCTCTTCGCCGCTGAGGAAGTCTCGCTTCAAGCAGCGGATACTACGGCGCGTGGAGTTCACGGCGATCGCCTGGAACCTCTTTCACGGGCGCGACTTCCCGCCCGACCCGGGCCTGCGCAGCTGGCGCTCGCGGCTGCTGCGGATCGACGAGCGCAACGCCACCCACGTCCAGGTCAACCGCGACCTGACCAGCGAGTTCGCGACCCTGCTCGCCGCCAGCGCCTGGGACGTCGCCCTGCTGCAGGAGTGCCCGCCCCGCTTCGCCGAGCCGCTGGCCCGCGCCTGCGGCGCCGAGTGGCAGCGGGCGCTGACCTCGCGCAACTCGCTGGGGCCGCTGCGGGCGCTGCTGGCGCGCCAGAACCCGGACCTGATGGCGTCGGGAGAGGGGGGCTCCAACCTCACCCTCGTCCGCGTTCCCGGCCGGCTCGGCGGCATCGCCGAGCGCCGCGAGCTGGCGATCCACGAGGGGGCGCCGGAGCGGCGCTCGATGGCGCTGACCCGGACCGCCTGCGGCATCTGCGTCGCCAACCTGCACGCGACCAACGACCGCCCCGAGCTGGCCGCCGCGGACGTGCTGCTCGCCGCCCGTGCCGCCGCCGAGTTCGCCGCCGGGGCGCCGCTGCTCTTCGGCGGCGACCTCAACCTGCGCCCGGCCGAGGATCCGGAGGTCTTCACGCGGCTGCGCGAGGAGTTCGGGCTGGCGGCGCCGACCGCGCCGCGGGCGATCGACCACCTGCTCGCGCGCGGGCTCGAGGTGCTCAAGACGCCCAGCGCCTGGCCGCCGGAGCGGCGCGAGCTGTCGCTGGAAGGCCGGGCCCTGCGTCTCTCCGACCACGCCCCGGTCGAGGCGAGGTTTGCCGCGGCCGAGCCGGTGGAACTGAGATAGTCACACTCACATCCCCGGCGCCCACCAATAGGAGACAGAACCCGATGGCAGATAAAAAAGCAGGCGGCAAAGCGAAAGCGAAAAAAACCTCCGCGGGCAAAAAAACGGCGAAGAAGACGCCGGCCAAAAAAGCCGCCGCGAAATCGGCGCCGAAAAAAGCGGCCAAGAAAACTGCGAAAAAAGCGACGCCGAAACCTGCCAGCAGCAAAGCTACCAGCGGCCTCGACAAGAGCGTCGCCCAGTTCCGCGAGAGCCTCGAGCACAGCGTCACGCTCAGCCGCGACCGCATCCAGGAGGTCATCGACGACGCCGTCAAGCGCGGCCGGATGACCCGCGGCGACGCCGAGAAGCTGCTCGGCGAGCTGGTCAAGCGCGGCCGCAAACAGACCGACACGCTGCTGGGCGAGCTCGAACGGCTGGTCAAACAGGCGCGCAAAGAGGTCGGCGGTCGGGCCGAGCCGGTGCGCAAACAGGCGACCCAGGCGGCCCGGCGCGCGCGGAAAAAGCTGGGCTGAATTGGCGACAGCCAGCGGCGAGAAGCCGGCGGCCCGCGGCCCGCGCCGCGGCGAGCTGCTCGAGGTCGAGGTCGACTCGCTCGCCTTCGGCGGGCGCGGCGTCGCCCGCGCCGAGGGCTTCGTCGTCTTCGTCGCCGGCGCCCTGCCAGGGGACCGCGTCCGGGTCGAGGTGACGAAAGCGAAGAAGCGCTTCGCCGAGGCGCGCACGGTGGAGCTGCTGCGCGCCGGCGCCGACCGCGTCGCCGACAGCTGCGTCCATGGCGGCGAGCCCTGCCCCGGCGCCCCCTGGCAGGGCCTCCCCTACGAGCGGCAGCTGGCGATCAAGTCCGAGCAGGTCGGCGAGGCGTTGCGGCGGATCGGCGATCTCGAAGGCTTCGAGCTGGAGGAGATCGTGCCGGCGGCCGAGCAGTGGCGCTACCGCAACAAGCTCGAATACTCCTTCGGCGATGTCGACGGCGAGGTGGCGCTCGGCTTCCACGCCCGCGGCCGCTGGGACCTGATCGTCGACGTCGAGGACTGCAAGCTGGCCTCCGAGGCCGGCAACGCCGCCCGCAACCAGGTCCGCGAATGGGCGCGGCTGGAGTCGATCGCCCCCTACGACGCCCGCGCTCGCAGCGGCGTCCTGCGCAACCTCGCTGTCCGCGAGGGGCGGCGCACTGGGCAGATCCAGACCCGCCTCGTCACCGCCGCGGCGCGGCTGCCGCGGCCGCCGGTCGACCTCCACACCGTGGTCGAGGGCGACTCGGGCGGCAGCGAGGGCCCGACCGGGGCGCTCGGCGAGGAACGGCTGCGCGAGGAGCTCTGCGGCCTGCGGCTGGAGATGTCCCACGGCGCCTTCTTCCAGACCAACACCGAGATGGCCGAGCGCCTCTACGCGGTCGCCGCCGAGTTCGCCGGGCTCAGCGGCCGCGAGCGCCTCTTCGACCTCTTCTGCGGGATCGGCACGATCGGGCTGACGATGGCCCCGCGGGCGGGCGAGGTCTGGGGACTGGAGATCGTCCCCGAGGCAATCGCCGACGCCGAGCGCAACGCCGAGCGCAACGGGATCGAGAACGCCCACTTCCTCGCCGCCAACGCCCGCACCGGGGTGCGGCCGCTGCTCGAGCGGGCCGGCAGGCCCGACGTCGTCGTCGTCGACCCGCCGCGGGCCGGGCTCTCGCAGAAAATCGTCCGGCGGCTGATCGAGTGCGAGGCGAAGCGGATCGTCTACGTCTCCTGCAACCCGACGACGCTGGCGCCGAACGCGGCCCAGCTCGGCGAGGCCGGTTATAGGCTGCGGCGGGTGAGGCCGGTCGACATGTTCCCCCAGACCCCGCACATCGAGTGCGTGGCGCTGCTGGAGAAGGCCTGATGCGCGGCTTCGGGGTGGCGGCCGGGCTCGACCCCGAGGTGGCGGGGCCGCTGGCGGCCCGCTGCGCCGAGCTCGGCTACGACTCGCTCTGGTCCAACGACCACCCCGGCGCCCTCGGCCTGGAGACGCTCGCCGCCTTCGCCGAGGCGGCACCACAGATCGACCTCGGCGTCGCCGTGATCGCCCTCGACCGCCAGCCGCCGGAGAAGATCGCCGCCGACATCGAGCGAACCGGGCTCGACCCGGCCCGGCTCTGGCTCGGGGTCGGCGCCGGCTTCGCCGAGAAGCCGCTGACGCAGATGCGCGAGTCGCTGCCGGCGCTGCGCGAGTCGCTGCCCGAGGTCCGCCTCGTGCTGGCGGCGATGGGGCCGAAGATGTGCGAACTGGCCGGGGCCGAGTTCGACGGCGCCTTCTTCAACTGGATGACCCCCGAGTTCGCCGCCGGCGCCCGCACCAGGGTCCTCGCCGGCGCCGAGGCCGCCGCCCGGCCGGCGCCGACCGTCTTCGGCTACGTCCGCACCGCCGTCGGCCCCGATGCCGCCGAGCGCCTGGCCAGGGAGGAATCCTTCTACCGCGACCTGCACAAGGGCTACCGCGACCACTTCGACCGCCTCGGCGAGCCCGAGGGCACGGTCGGCGTCGCCGCCCCCGACCGCCCCGCCGCCCAGTCCCAGCTCGCCGCCTACACGGCTCTCGACACCATCGTCGTCCGCGGCCTCGCCAGCGCCCAGGTCGAGGCGATGTCAGCGGTAGCCGAAGCCGCCTCCCCCTAATCCCCTGTCGCTCGATGAGTTAGCCCGCCTATAGCCGGCTTAACTCATCGAGCGACGCTCGGAACTCGGCGGGGAGGGCAGAGTGTCCCTCCCATAAGCGGCGTCCTGATTTTCGCCGCGGCGCTCTTAGCGAGAGCCGCACCGTTAACGGCGAAAATCCCAGCGCAATGAGAGGGACACTCTGCCCTCCCCGCCCACCTCAGTAAGGCGGCAGATCCTCGTACCAGAGCCCGAGCGTCTTGAAGGCGCGCCAGAAGCGCTGCTTGGCGCCCTCCTCGTCGAGCGAGGAGTCGATGTCGGGCACGCAGAGGGCGTCGATAGTGGGGGTAAAGGCCTGGACCTCGCCCTCGCGCTGCTCGATCGGCCTCGAGAGCGGCACCTGCAGGCCGTTGAGGATGCGCAGCGCCGGCTCGCCCATGACGACGACGATCTTCGGCTGCACGATCGCCATCTCCTCGACCAGGCGGCCGACGCACTCGCCGGCGGCGAGGTCGGGCTCGGCGATCGGGCACTTGACGCAGAGCGTGCCGTAGACGACCAGCGGGTCGATCCCCAGCCGCTTGAAGCTTTTCATCAGCGCGTTGCCGGCGCGGCCGTAGAAGGCGACCCCCTCCTCGATCTCCGCCACCATCGGCGCCTGCTTGAGCATGAAGATGTCCGCCTGCGGGTGGCCGGAGCCGAGCACCGGCATCAGCTTGCCGCGCGGGCAGTGGGTGCACTCCTGGATCTCGCGGCTGATCTGGTTGAGCTCGCGGATCGCCCGCTCCAGGTACTTCTCGCGGATCTCGTCGTCGGTGCCTCGCATCGCCGAGTCCATCTTTGACGAGGCGGGCGCGCCTCCTTTCGCACGATCGCGCTGCATCAGCTCTTGCTCGCCGGAGCGCTCACCGCGCCCGCTTGCGGGGGCGGCCGCCGCGCACCGGTCTGGCGTCCGGCACCCGCCGTTTCGGCGCCTTCGGCCGGCCGGTCGTCTGCAGCAGCTTCAGCGCCTGCACGTAGACCAGGTTCTTGTGCTTGCGGGTGATGTCGGCATCGCGCATCGCCTCGAGGAACTCGGCCGGGCCGTCGAAGTCGTGGATCCGCACCCGCACGCTGCCCAGCCCCTGGGCGACGTGGCTGTCGGAGCCGGCCCCCGGCACGATCCGGTACTTGCCGGCGAAGCGCTCGGCCTCCTCGTTGAAGGCGGTGACCGCGACCCGCGGGTTGAAGACCTCGAGGATGTCGACCTCCTCGACGATCTCGATCAGGTGCTCGTAGTCGGGCACCGAGTGGAAGCGGTCGAAGGGGTGTGGCACGTAGACCAGCCCGCCCTGCTCGCGGATCGCGGCGATCGTCGCCGCCATCGTCAGCCCCTTCGGGATCTTCTCCTCGAGGAAGAGGCCGATCACCTCGCCCTGCTCGGCGGTCTTCACCTCCTCGGCGACGATCACCTTGATGTCGTCCATCCCAGCGGCGATCCGCCGCGCCTCCAGCGCCCCGGAGACCTCGTTGTGGTCGGTGATCGCGATCGCCCCGAGGCCGCGGTCGCGAGCCGTCTGCAGCAGCACCTCGACCGGCGTCGCGCAGTCGGTCGAGTGGTCGGTGTGCATGTGCAGGTCGACCTCGATCAGTGGCCGCGAGGAGATCCGCCGGCGCAGCTCCGGGTCGCCGGTCGGGTCGTGGCGGCGCGCCACCAGGCGCCGGTAGATCGCTTCCAGCTCGTCGACGACCCGGCCCCAGTCCGCGGCCGAGGGCCCCGGCTCGACCAGCTCGTAGGAACCGGGGAAGTAGCGCTCCAGCAGCGCCCCGGTCTCCAGGCTGGTCACGGTGCGAGCGTCGATGCGGCCGAAGAAGATCTCGACCAGCGGCCGCGCCACCTGGGTCGAGAGCACCCGCTCCTGCGGGGCGTGGAAGGTGGCGACGTTGAGCGCGTGCGAGTGGCGCAGCGCCGCCGAAGCGACGCTGGGGGCGAAAGGGTCGTGGACGTGGACGACGTCGAGCCCGGCCGAGGGTTTCAGCAGGCCCTTGACGCGGTCGCCGGTCGCCACCCGCAGGACCGAGTGGCCGCGCCGCTCCAGCTCCGCCGAGACGCGCTCGACGAACTCCGTCAGCGGGTTCTCCACGCCGCGCCGGAAGGGCGCGACGTGGGCGATCGAGAGCGGCTCGGGCGGCACAGGCCCCGCTAGGCGGAGACCTTCGCCTCGCCCGGGACCGCGGCCTTGCCGCGCGCGTTGGCGGCGATGAACTCCTCGGTCTGCTCGCGGGCCTCGTCGTCGGGGCGCTGGGTGTGCGGCGACTTCATCAGATAGCTGGAGGGGCCGTCGAGCTGGCCGGCGATGCCGTTGTTGAGCGCCAGCTTGATCAGCCGCACCGCGTCGATGACGACGCCGGCCGAGTTCGGCGAGTCCCAGACCTCGAGCTTGAGCTCGACCGTCAGCGGCACGTCGCCGAAGGCCTTGCCCTCGAGCCGGATGTGGGCCCACTTGCGGTCGGTCAGCCAGGCGACGTAGTCGGAGGGGCCGACGTGGACGTCCTCGGCGGGCAGGTCGTGGCCCATGATCGAGGTCACCGCGTTGGTCTTCGACTCCTTCTTGGAGGCGAGCCGCTCGCGCTCGAGCATGTTGTAGAAGTCCATGTTGCCGCCGACGTTGAGCTGGCTGGTCCGCTCCATCCGCACACCGCGGTCATGGAAGAGGCGGGCGAGCTGGCGGTGGACGATCGTCGCCCCGACCTGGGACTTGATGTCGTCGCCGATGATCGGCAGGCCGGCCTCCTTGAAGCGCTTGTCCCAGTAGTCCTCGCGGGCGATGAAGACCGGCAGGCAGTTGACGAAGCCGACGCCGGCGGCCAGCGCCTGCTCGACGTACCACTTGACCGCGTCCTCGGAGCCGACCGGCAGGTAGCAGACCAGCACGTCCGCCTTGGTCTGCTTGAGGATGCCGACGATGTCGGCGGTCTCGCCCGGAGCCTTGGTGATTTTCTCTTTCAGGTACTTGCCGAGGCCGTCGTGGGTCATCCCGCGCTCCACCTTGACCCCGAGCTGGGGGACGTCGGCGAACTTGATCGTGTTGTTCTGGCCCGACCAGATCGCCTCGGAGAGGTCCTTGCCGACCTTCTCGGCGTCGATGTCGAAGGCGGCGACGAACTCGACGTCGCGGACGTGATAGCCGCCGAGTTCGACGTGCATCAGGCCCGGCACTTCGTCGCCGGGGTCGGCGTCCTTGTAGTACTGGACGCCCTGGATGAAGGAGTTGGCGCAGTTGCCGACGCCGACGATCGCGACGCGGACCTTCTCGTCGGCGCGGCCGATGCCGTTCGTGCTGCCGTTTGCTCCGTTGCTCTCACTCATGAAATTAGAAGTCCTCCTGGATCGCGCTGGATGGCTGAACACACCCGGCGGCCTTGCTGGTTACAGCTCCTCCGTCTCGCTGCCGCCGCTCTGAGCGGCGAAAGCCTCTTTAGAAAGCTCGTTGCGCACATGCCATACCCGCTGGAAAACCGTGAAGATGGTCAGGGCGGCGATCGTGTAGATCGCCGGCGCCAGCAGTTCGAAATTGCCGATTCCGGCGCCCTTGGCGAAGACCAAGCCGATCGAAAGTAGCACCACCCTGACCGGCCGCGTCGCCAAGCCGACCTTGCACTCGACCCCGAGCGCCTCGGCCCGGGCGCGGGTGTAGGAGACCATCAGCGAGCCCAGCACCGCGACCACGCACATCGCCGCCGCGAAGTCCTCGCCGCGGGCGGCGAAGTAGCCGGCGACGGCGGCGAGCACGATCCCCTCCTCGACCCGGTCCAGGGTCGAGTCGAGGAAGGCGCCGAAGAGGGTCCCCTTGCCCGACATCCGCGAGTAGCGGCCGTCGAGCGTGTCCATCACCGAGCCGAGGATGAAGGCGACGCCGGCGAGAGTGAAGAGGCGCTGGGTCACGAGAAAGGCGGCGATCAGGTTGCCGACCAAGCCCATGATCGAGATCGCGTTCGGCGTCAGCCGCGACTCGATCAGCCGTTCGCGCGCGTAGACGCGCAGCTCCTGCCCGTTGCGGCTCGTCGCGCGGCCGTTGCGGCGGCCGCCGGGAGCCCGTGGGGGCGCCGAGGGTTCCATTCCCCGTCAGGCTAGAGGTTCGCGCCGAGCCGTGGGCTGCCCGCGGCCGGATTTCCCGGTGGCTCAGGCCTCGACCTCGCGCGGCGCCCGCGCTCGCCAGGACCAGGCCTCGGGACGGGCCCGCGCCAGCGCCCCCTGGGCGATCGCCGCCGCCGCGAGCGCGACCAGCCAGCCCAGCACGGCGTCGACCCAGTAGTGGTTGGCGGTGACGATCACGACCCAGGTGATCAGCAGCGGCCACAGCGCCCAGAGAACCTTCGAGATCCGGTGGCGGCAGACCATCACGCCGGTGGCGCCGATCATCAGCGCGAAGGCGCAGTGCATGCTCGGCACCGCCGCGTAGGGGTTGATGAAGATCTTCGCCAGGGTCGAGTCGTGGTTGACGTTGGAGAAGTCGACGATCGTGTCGACGAAGCCGTGCTGGGGGAACATCCGCGGCGGCGCCGTCGGGAAGCCGACGTAGCCGATCAGCGCCAGGCACATCGCGACCACGAACATGTTGCGGACGAAGTAATAGGACTCGTTGCGAAAGAGGTAGAGCCAGACGAGGAAGCCGAGGGCGATCGAGAACTGGGCGTTGAGGTAGAGCTGGTTGGCGAGGTCGATCGTCCAGTGGGCAGGCAGGAAGAACTTCTGCAGGCTGGGCTCGAAGAAGGTGTGGGTGCTCTGCTCGAATTCGATCACCTGCTGGCCGTGGACGAGCGCGTCGGCTTTGCTGGAGTCGGCGACCCCGCGGCCGAGCTCGTAGATGACGTCGACGCCGACCAGGATCCCGAGCTGGCGCCCGGCGTCCCCCCAGCCCTTGGGAAGCTTGGCGGTGATGGCGGCAAAAGCGCGAGACACGGAACAGGCAATTGTAATTCGCTGGTTAACGGGCGGCTAGGGTGGCGGCCGATGGCCTGGAAGCGACCCGACAAACGCCGCCTGCGAGCGATCCGCGACCGCCTGCGAGAGATGTACGGGGTCCCGGTCAACGAGCCGCACCGGCAGCCGATCGCCGAGCTGATCAAGACCGTGCTCTCCCAGCACACCAACGACCGCAACCGCGACCGCGCCTTCGCCGCCCTGCGCGAGCGCTTCCCGACCTGGGAGCAGGTGCGCGATGCGCCGGTCGCCGAGGTCGAGGAGGCGATCCGGCCCGGCGGGCTCGGCAAGCAGAAGGCGCCGCGGATCCAGGCGATCCTCGAGCGGCTCGGCGAGGAGCCCGACCTCGGCTGGACCGAGACGGCGCCGCGCGAGGAGTCGCTGGAGTTCCTGCTCTCGCTGCCCGGGGTGGGACGGAAAACCGCCGCCTGCGTGCTGATCTTCACCTGGGGCATCCCCGAGATCCCGGTCGACGTCCACGTCCACCGGGTCGGCGGTCGGCTCGGCCTGTTCCCGGCCAAGGCCTCCTTCGAGCGCGCCCACGACGAGATGCTGGCGATCGTCGACCCCGCCGATGCCTACGAGCTGCACATGAACCTGATCCGGCACGGGCGCGAGCTCTGCCGGCCGAGGCCGCGCTGCCAGGAGTGCGGGCTGCGGCGGATGTGCCCCTGGTATCGCCGAGAGCGCGGAGCGAGTGAGTGAGATCGCCGGTGATGATGGGCACGAACGAGTGAAGCGCGAACAGGTGTGCCGGCGCGGGCGCCAGTAATATCCTCGCCGCCGGCCGGGCGGGATCGACCCCAGGGACGGCACCAGACACCTCAATGAGCAAGCGCACCTTCATCGTCTTCGGGCTGTTCGTCGTGGTCCTCGCGGTCGCCATCCCCTGGCTCGCGTTCAGCTCCAGGGGCGACGGCGACTCTGGTCCGCGCGAAGTCGCGGCCAACCTCAAGGGCGGTCAGGCGCTGTTCGAGACCAACTGCGGCACCTGCCACACCCTCGCCTCGGCCGGGACCGACGGCAACTACGGCCCCGACCTCGACGAACTGCTGGCGCCCCAGGGGCCGCCGACCGAAGCCTCGACGATCAAAGCGACCGAAGGCCGCGTCCTCAACGCGGTCGAAAACGGCGTCGACAGCTCCACCCCCGGCCGGATGCCGGCGGGGATCCTGAACGAGACGCAGACCAAGGAAGTCGCCAAGTTCGTCGCCAACACGGCCGGCGAATAGCCGCGCTCGGCAGCGGCTCAGCCGCCGAGCGGTCATCGCGGTGACGGGGCGCCGGGGGGCGCCCCTTTCTTTGTTGGCACTTCGTCAAGAATCTGCCATACTGCCACTTAGATTTCTTAGGCTTGAACAACGAAACCCCTGGAGGTAGGCAGAAAGTGGGCAAAACGATCGGCATCGACCTGGGCACGACCAACTCGTGCGTCGCGGTGATGGAGGGCGGCGAGCCGACCGTCCTGGAGAACGCGGAGGGCGGCCGCACGACCCCGTCCGTCGTCGCCTTCACCGAGGGCGGGGAGCGCCTCGTCGGCACCGTCGCCAAGCGACAGGCGGTGATGAACCCGGAGAACACGATCTTCTCGATCAAGCGCTTCATGGGCCGCAAGGAGGCGGAGGTCAAAGAGGAGGAGACGATCGTCCCCTACGAGGTCGAGGCCGGGCCGAACGGGGACGTGCGCGTCGACGTGCGCGGTAAGCAGTACAGCCCGCCGGAGATCAGCGCGATGATCCTGCAGAAGCTGAAGACCGACGCCGAAGCGAAGCTCGGCGAGACGGTCGACAGCGCCGTGATCACCGTCCCCGCCTACTTCAACGACGACCAGCGCCAGGCGACCAAGGACGCCGGCAAGATCGCCGGGCTGGAGGTGAAGCGGATCATCAACGAGCCGACCGCGGCCTCGCTCGCCTACGGGCTCGACAAAGAGAAGGCCGACCAGACGATCCTCGTCTTCGACCTCGGCGGCGGCACCTTCGACGTCTCGGTGCTGGAAATCGGCGACGGCGTCTTCGAGGTGAAGTCGACCGCCGGCGACAACCACCTCGGCGGCGACAACTGGGACAAAGCGATCGTCGAGTGGCTGGTCGCCGAGTTCAAACGCGACCAGGGCGTCGACCTGGCCGCCGACAAGAACTCGCTGCAGCGCCTCTACGAGGCGGCGGAGAAGGCCAAGATCGAGCTCTCCTCGACCCAGGAGACGCAGATCAACCTGCCCTTCATCACCGCCGTCGAGGGGCAGCCCAAGCACCTCGACCTCAAGCTCAGCCGCTCGAAGCTGAACGAGCTCACCAGCGAGCTGCTGGAGCGGATCGTCGGCCCGGTGAAGAAGGCGCTCGACGACGCCGCTGGCTTGGCGATCGACCACGTCGTCCTGGTCGGCGGCATGACCCGGATGCCGGCGGTGCGGGAGCGGGTCAAGGAGCTGACCGGCAAGGACCCGCACCAGGGGGTCAACCCCGACGAGGTGGTCGCGGTCGGCGCCGGGATCCAGGCCGGGGTGCTGGCCGGCGACGTCAAGGACGTGCTCCTGCTCGACGTCACCCCACTGACCCTGGGGATCGAGACCAAAGGCGGCGTGATGACGAAGCTGATCGAGCGCAACACGACGATCCCGACGAAGAAGTCGGAGACCTTCTCGACCGCCGACGACAACCAGCCGTCGGTCGAGATCCACGTGCTCCAGGGCGAGCGCGAGATGGCCAGCGGCAACAAGAGCCTGGGCAAATTCCAGCTCACCGGGATCCCCCCGGCGCCGCGCGGGATGCCGCAGATCGAGGTCACCTTCGACATCGACGCCAACGGCATCATCAATGTCACCGCGACCGACAAAGGCACCGGCAAAGAGCAGAAGATCGAGATCAAATCCGGCTCCGGCCTCTCCGACGAGGAAATCCAGAGCATGGTCTCCGACGCCGAGTCCCATGCCGAGGAGGACAAGAAGCAGCGCGAGCTGGCCGAGGCCCGCAACCTCGCCGAGAACGCCGCCTACCAGTCCGAGAAAGCGCTCGCCGACGCCGACGGCAAAGTCGACGCGGCGACCAAGGAGGAGGTCGAGGCGGCCGTCAAGGAGGCGCGCGAGGCGCTCGGCTCCGAGAGCATCGAGGAGATCAACGCCAAGACCGAGGCGCTGACGGCGGCGATGAACAAAGCGTCGGAGCAGATCTACGCGGCCGAGCAGGAGCAGGCATCTGGTGACGGTGCTTCCGAGGGTGGCGATTCCTCTGACGAGGAGGAGGTCGTGGACGCTGAGGTGGTCGACGAGGGTGACGACAAGTGAGGTTCGCTGAGGACGGCTCGAACGAGCCCCGGCCCGCGGGTCCTGTCGGGGAGGAGGGGGAGGCCGACGGCGGAGACGTCGAGAGGGATCTCGACGCTCTCCTGGCTGACGCCGAAGCGAAAAGGGATGAGTACCTGGACATAGCTCGCAGGACCAAAGCTGACTTCGAGAACTTCAAGAAGCGGATGACGGCGGAGGTTCAGGCCGCGTCGACTCGCGGAAAGCTTCAGATGGCGCGGGACGTCGTTCCCGTGCTCGATGACTTGGAGCGGGCTCTGCAGGCGGCGGGGCTGGACCCCGAGGGCGACTCCGAGGACGGGCTGGCGCACGGTGTCCTGCTCGTCTTTCGCGGGCTGCGGGAGACGCTGACGCGGAACGGGATCGAGCAGGTCGACCCGAAGGGCGAGAGGTTCGACCCGACCCAGCACGAGGCGCTCTCGACGATGCCGGTTGAGAGCGTCGACTCGGGCATCGTGGTCGAGGTGATGCAGAAGGGCTACCGGTTCGAGGACCAGCTGATCCGGCCGGCGCGCGTGGTGGTCAGCGAGTAGGAGAAACGTGGCTGACGAGCTCTACAAGACGCTGGGCGTCTCGAAGAAGGCGTCCGACGAGGAGATCAAGAAGGCGTACCGGAAACTGGCCCGGAAATACCATCCTGACCGCAACCCGGACGACCCCGCCGCCGAGGAGAAGTTCAAGGAGATCTCGGCCGCCCACGATGTCCTCGCCGATCCCGAGAAGCGCAAGGAGTACGACGCCGGCGGTGCCTTCGGCGGCTTCGGCGGCGGCCAGGGCAACCCGTTCGGCGGTGCCGCCGGCGGGGCGCCGTTCGGCACCGGCCAGGCGGCCGGCTTCGGCGACATCTTCTCCTCGATCTTCAGCCGCGGCGGCCGCGCGCAGCCGCAGCAGGTCCGCGGCCGCGACCTCGAGACCGAGATCCAGCTCAGCTTCGACCAGGCGATCAACGGCGCCCAGATCAGCGTCACCGTGCCGAAGGCCGGGCGCTGCCCGACCTGCCACGGCAGCGGCGCCAAACCGGGCACCGGCCCGGTCACCTGCCCGCGCTGCGAAGGCCGCGGCGTCGACGCCCAGAGCCAGGGCTTCTTCTCGATCAGCCAGCCCTGCCCGCAGTGCGGCGGCGCCGGCCAGATCATCGAGCACCCCTGCCCGACCTGTGGCGGCTCCGGCCTCACCCAGCAGACCAAGCGCTACAAGGTCAACGTCCCGGCCGGGGTCAGGGACGGCACCCGGATCCGGCTCGCCGGCAAGGGCGAGGACGGGCCGCACGGCGGCCCCGCCGGCGACCTCTACGTGACCACCCGGGTCGTCGCCTCGCCGATCTTCAGGCGGCTCGACGACGGCAACCTCGAGGTGACGGTGCCGATCACGATCCCGGAGGCGCTGCGCGGCGGCACGATCGAGGTGCCGACCCTGACGGGGACGAAGAAGATCAAGGTCCCGGCCGGGACCAAGCACGGGACGGTCCAGCGCCTGCGCGGCGAGGGCCCGCCGAAACCGAAGGGAAAGGGCAACGGCGAGATCCGCTACCGGCTCGAGATCGAGGTGCCGCAGGAGCTGAGCGAGGAGCAGGGCGAGGCGGTCGCGAAGCTGGCCGAGGCCTTCAACGGCGCCGACCCGCGCGCCGGGTTGCTGGGGAAGGCGGCTGGATGATGGCGGCGAGCAGGCGCAGCCGAATCGAAGTCACGATCGACGACGAGCGTGGCGTCTTCATGATCTCGGTCGCCGCCGAGCTGGCCGAGATGCACCCGCAGACGCTGCGGATGTACGAGGCGCGGGGGCTGATCGCGCCGAAGCGCTCGCCGAAGAACACCCGCCTCTACTCGCAGCGTGACGTCGAGCGGCTGCGCCGGATCCAGCAGATGACCGCGCAGGGGCTGAACCTGGTCGGGGTCGAGACGGTGCTGGCGCTGGAAGAGCGGCTGGCGAAGGTCAGCGCCGAGCTGGGGCGGGCGCGGCGGCGGGCCGCAGAACTCGAAGGGCAAGGGAAAGGAGGGCGGCGCTGATGCAGCCGGACCGATTCACCGTCAAGTCCCAGGAAGCGGTCGCCGCGGCGCAGGCGCTGGCCGCCGAGCGGCGCAACGCCGAGGTGACCCCCTCCCACCTGCTGGTGGCGCTGCTGCGCCAGAGCGACGGGCTGGTGGTGCCGATCCTGCAGAAGCTCGGGGCCGACGCCGACGCGATCGCGGCCAGGGCCGTGCAGGCGGTCGAGGCGCTGCCGAAGCTGAGCGAGACCGCCGAGGTGCGGCCCTCCTCGGCGCTGGTCCAGGCGCTGCAGGCGGCCGAGCGCGAGATGGCCAAGCTCGGCGACGAGTACATCTCGACCGAGCACCTCCTGCTGGCGCTGGCCGAGGGCTCCGAGGCCGCCGAGCTGCTGCCCGACCGCGCCTCGCTGGAGAAGGCGATCGCCGAGGTGCGCGGCCCCCACCGCGTCACCTCCCCCAACCCCGAGGACAGCGTCCAGGCGCTGGAGAAATTCGGCCGCGACCTGACCGCCGACGCGGCGGCGGGCAAGCTCGACCCGGTGATCGGCCGCGACGAGGAGATCCGCCGGGTGATCCAGGTGCTCTCGCGCCGGACCAAGAACAACCCGGTGCTGATCGGCGACCCCGGGGTCGGCAAGACCGCGATCGTCGAGGGCCTGGCGCAGCGGATCGTCGACGGCGACGTGCCGGAGAGCCTGCGCGACCGGCGGGTGATCGCGCTCGACATCGGCTCACTGCTGGCTGGCTCCAAATACCGCGGCGAGTTCGAGGAGCGGCTGAAAGCGGTGCTCTCGGAGGTGCAGGATGCCGAGGGCCAGATCGTCCTCTTCCTCGACGAGCTGCACACGATCGTCGGCGCCGGCGCCGCCGAAGGCGCGGTCGACGCCGCCAACCTGCTGAAGCCGATGCTGGCCCGCGGCGAGCTGCGCGCGGTCGGGGCGACGACGCTGGATGAGTACCGCAAGCACATCGAGAAGGACGCGGCGCTGGAGCGGCGCTTCCAGCCGGTGCTGGTCGGCGAGCCCGACATCAACGACACGATCGCGATCCTGCGCGGGCTCAAGGGCCGCTACGAAGTCCACCACGGGGTGCGGATCGCCGACTCGGCGATCGTCGCCGCCGCGACCCTCTCGGAGCGCTACATCGCCGACCGCTTCCTGCCCGACAAGGCGATCGACCTGATCGACGAGGCCGCCTCGCGGCTGAAGATCGAGATCGACTCGGTGCCGACCGAGATCGACGAGGTCCAGCGGCGCATCCAGCAGCTCGAGATCGAGCGCGAGGCGCTGAAGAAAGAGCAGGACGAGGCCTCGAAGGCGCGGCTGGAAGCGCTCGAGGCCGAGCTCGCCGAGCTGGGCGAGCGGGCCGGGGAGATGCGGGCGCGCTGGCAGAACGAGAAGGAGGCGATCGACTCGATCAAGGCGGCGAACGCGCGGCTCGAGGAGGCCGGCCGCGAAGTCGAGCGAGCCGAACGCGAGACCGACCTCGAGCAGGCGGCGAAGCTGAAGTTCGGCGAGATCCCGGAGCTGGAAAAGACCGTCGGCGAACAGAAAGACCGGCTGGCCGAGCTGCACGCCGGCGGCGCCACGATGCTGACCGAGGAGGTGACCGAGGAGGACGTCGCCGAGGTCGTCGCCAAGTGGACCGGGATCCCGGTCAGCCGGCTGATGGAGGGCGAGGTCCAGAAGCTGATCCAGATGGAGGACCGGCTGCACGAAAGGGTGATCGGCCAGGACGAGGCGATCGCCGCCGTCTCCAACGCGCTGCGGCGCTCGCGCGCCGGCCTCTCGGACCCGAACCGGCCGATCGGCTCCTTCCTCTTCCTCGGCCCGACCGGGGTCGGCAAGACCGAGCTGGCGAAGAGTTTGACCGAGCTGATGTTCGACTCCGAGCAGGCGATCGTCCGCCTCGACATGTCCGAGTACATGGAGAAGCACACGGTGGCGCGGCTGATCGGCGCTCCGCCCGGCTACGTCGGCTACGAGGAGGGCGGCCAGCTGACCGAGGCGGTGCGGCGGCGGCCCTACGCGGTGGTGCTGCTGGACGAGATCGAGAAGGCCCACCCCGACGTCTTCAACACGCTGCTGCAGATCATGGACGACGGCCGCCTCACCGACGGCCAGGGCCGCACCGTCAGCTTCACCAACACGGTCCTGATCATGACCTCCAACGTCGGCAGCGACCGCATCGTCGGCGAGGCGGTCGACGAGAAGATCCGCGAGCAGATCGAAGAGGTCCTCGCCACCACCTTCAAGCCCGAGTTCCTCAACCGGATCGACGACACGGTGATCTTCCACCGGCTCTCGAAGGCCGACATCGGCCGCATCGTCGAGCTGCAGGTGGCGCAGCTGGTCGGCCGCGTGCGCGAGCGCGGGATCGAGATCGAGCTCTCGGATGACGCCCGCACCCTGCTCGGCAACCTCGGCTACGACCCGACCTACGGGGCGCGGCCGCTGAAGCGGGTCGTGCAGAAGCAGCTGGTCGACAAGCTGGCACTGAAGATCCTCGAGGGCGAGTTCGGCGAGGGCGACCGGGTGCGCGTCGACGCCGCCGACGGCGAGCTCGTCTTCACCAGGGCCGGCGAGGCCGCCGCGGCCGCCGCTTAAGCTTCTATCGAGATTCCTTTGCCCAAATCGACGGCGGACTGCGATCCGACGGTCATCCCTGCGGTTTCAAGGGAAAAGGGCGACAATCCCAAATAAGCTTTTTGCGGACGTTTTCAACCAGCTAAATGTTCAGACGGCAAGCCATAGAGCCGGATCCCACCCCGGCGCGGACCGAGGCCAGCGATAGCGCGCTGCGCCCGCGCCTCGGCGATCTCGCGCGGAACGCCGGGGAGGGACTCCGGCGCGGCGCTACCGAGACCACCCGCACCGGCGCCGAACTGGTCCGCGAGCCGGTCGAAAGAGCGGCCTGGGGACTGCGCCGCGGGCTGATCTGGCGGCTCGAGGACCGCGTCGGCGGCGGCGGCCGCCCGGCTCGCGCGCTCGGCTTCGGCGCCGTCGTGCTGCTGGCCGCCGCCGCTGGCGTCGGCGGGCTGATCTGGGCCGCCCCCGACGGGCCCCAGGGCGTCGCCGCGACCAGGACCGCGGTCGCCGTCGTCCCCGCGACGGCGCCGAGCAAGCCGGCGACCCCGCCGGCGCCGACCCTGCACGGCGCCGCGCCGAGCTTCGCCCCGGCGCCGGGCACCGAGGCCAAGCTCGGCAAGGCTGAAGAGATCGCCTCCGCCTCGCGCCATCACCACTCCTCCCCCGCCACCGTGGCGACCGGGCCGGCGGCGGGCGAAGTGATCTCCTCGACCCCGCAGAAGTCGACCGCGACCGCCTCCTCCAGCGCCAAGCAGCAGGCGGCGGGCAGGCCGGCCGGGCCGGCGGCGATCGGGGTCGCGCGTGAATTCGCCGACGCCTTCGTCCGCTACGAGACCGGCCACAGCGACGGCGTCGTCCGCAAGGCGTTCGGCAAGACGGCGACGCCGGAGCTGACCCGGGCGCTGCTGCGGCGGCCGCCGCGGCTGCCCGCCAACGTCAAGGTGCCGAAGGCCAAGGTCCTCAACGTCGTCGCCGGCCCCTCGCAGGGGTCGGTCTACGCGGTCAGCGTCTCGCTGCTGCGGGTCGGGGTCACCTCGGAGCTGCGGCTGAGCATGGAACAGCTGAAAGGCAAGCAGTGGCGAGTAACCAACGTGCTCGGCTGAGGATGAGTCGGACCGGCCGCAAGATCCTCGCGTTCGCCGCGACCGCCACGGCCACCGGCGCGCTCTCTGCCGCGGTCGCGGTGGCGGCGCCGGCCGCGGCGAACGGCGGCGCCGCGCTCGCCGCGCCGACGCCGGCCGCCGCCCCGGCGCCGCTGCAGCAGGGGACGACCCTGGCGCCGCCGGCAACCTCCACTCCCTCCTCTCCGCAGGCCAGCGGCGGCGTCTCCGCCGGCGCCGGCGAAGCGGCCGCACCGGCGCAAGAAAAAGCGCCGGCGCCGGCCAGCGAAGGCGAAGCGAACGAAGGCGCCCTGCCCGCCCCCGGGCCCTCGGAAGCGCTGGCGATCCCCTCGCTGCCGGCCTCCAGCTGCGCCGCCACCGGGGTGCCGCCGGTGCTGATCCCGATGTACCAGCGGGCCGCCGCGGCCTACGGGCTCGGCCCGCAGGGGCCGGCGGTGCTGGCCGGGATCAACGAGGTCGAGACCGGCTTCGGCACCAACATGGGGCCCTCCTCCGCCGGCGCCGAGGGCTGGATGCAGTTCATGCCCGAAACCTGGGCGACCTGGGGCGTCGACGCCAACGGTGACGGGGTCAAGGACCCCTACAACCCCGAAGACGCGATCTTCGCCGCCGCCCGCTACCTCAGCGCCTCGGGGATGCCGGCCGACACCTACGGCGCGATCTTCGCCTACAACCACGCCGACTGGTACGTCAGCGAGGTCCTCGCCAACGCCGGCTGCTACGCCTCCGAAGTCGGCGATCCGGCCTTCGCCGCCGACGGCCTCGGCCCCCAGATCGAAGTCCTGCGCTGCAACCCGGCCGCCGGCTGGAAAAAGGAAATCCCCGCCGCCTACCTGGAAGCGTTCGAGCAGGCCGCCGCCCGCTACGAACTCGGCAAGCGCGGCGTCTGGGCGCTGGCGGCCGTCGCCCACCTGGAGTCGAACTTCGGCCAGGGGATGACGAAGAAGGAGATGCACGCCGAAGGCCCGCTCGGGCTGCAGCCGTGGGAGTGGCGCCACTTCGCCGTCGACGGCGACGACGACGGCCACATCCGCCACGGCGACATCGCCGACTCGGCGGCGACCCTGGCGCGGCTGATCTGGTCGCGCGGCAGCCTCGCCGCCGGCATCTTCACCCACAACCAGGCCGAGTGGTTCGTGCAGGAGGTGCTGCAGCAGGCGGAAGAAATCGAAGGCGGCTGCAAGGTCAGCTACGTCGACTGGCGGGTGGCCCCGCTGGCCAGCGGCTTCGAGACCCCGGGGCCCGACGCGGTCCTGGTCGATGGCCTGGCCAGCGCCCCGCGCAGCGCCCCGCCGGCGGTGAAGGCGGCGATCGCCGCAGCCAACTCGATCTCCACCACCCCCTACGTCTGGGGCGGCGGCCACGGCTCCTGGTACTCCTACGGCTACGACTGCTCCGGCGCCGTCAGCTTCGCCCTCTACGGCGCCGGCCTGCTCGACACTCCCCTCACCTCCGGCGCCCTCGAGAGCTACGGCGAACCGGGCCCCGGCAAGTGGATCACGATCTACGCCAACGCCACCCACGCCTACGCCGTGATCGCCGGCCTGCGCTGGGACACGGTCGGCGACGCCCACGGCACCGGGCCGCGCTGGCACCCCGAACCGCCTTACCCGGAAGGGTTCGTGGTGCGGCACCCGACCGGTTACTGAGCGGGCGGTTCGTCCGCTCTGACAGTGCGTTCGTCTTTTGTCGTGCTGGATCGGACCAAGGACGAATGCTCGCCCGATCCGGAGCCGCGCCGCTTCTTCGCTGCGCCAGATCAAGCGGAGCGGGTACCGTGTTCTCAACCTTTGAGAGGAGAGGGATATGCCTACCTATCTGATGCTGACCAACCTGACCGCCGAGGGCGTGCGGACGCTGAAGAACAACCCCGGCCGGGTCGCCGAGGTCAACAAGGAGGTCGAGCAGATCGGCGCCAGGGTCGTGGCGCAGTACGCGACGCTCGGCCAGTACGACTTCGTCACCGTGGTCGAGGCGCCCGACGAGAAGACGATGGCCAAGGTCTCGGTCGAGCTCGGCTCGCGCGGGACGATGACCAGCCAGACGCTGACCGCGATGTCGGCCGACGACCTGGCCGGCGCGCTCTAGCGATTCGTTGAAGGCGCTGGTCGTCGGCGGGGGTGGGCGCGAGCACGCGATCGTGCGCGCCCTCGCCCGCTCCGCCCACGCCCCCGAGCTGCTCTGCGCCCCCGGCAACGCCGGCATCGCCGCCGACGCCGAGTGCTTCCCGGCGATCGCCGCCGACGACGTCGAGGCGATCGTCGCGCTGGCCACGGAGCGCCGCGTCGACCTCGCCGCGGTCGGCCCCGAGGCGGCGCTGGTCGCCGGCCTCGTCGACGCGCTCGAGCAGGCCGGGGTGCCGGCCTTCGGCCCCAGCGCCGCCGCCGCCGAGCTCGAGGGCTCGAAGGCCTTCGCCAAGGAGCTGATGCGGGAGGCCGGGGTGCCGACCGCCGCCCACGTCCTCCTGCGCGGCCGCGACGAGGCGATCGAGCACCTCGCCGGCGCCGCCTATCCGACCGTGCTCAAGGCCGACGGCCTCGCCGCCGGCAAGGGCGTGATCCTCTGCTCAAGCGAGGCCGAGGCGCGGGCCGCCATCGACGTCTTCTTCACCGAGCGGCGCTTCGGCACGACCACCGTGGTGGCGGAGGAGTTGCTCGAGGGCGAGGAGCTCTCGCTGCTGGCGCTCTGCGACGGCGAGAACGTCGTCCCGCTCGCCCCCGCCCAGGACTACAAGCGGATCTTCGACGGCGACCGGGGACCGAACACCGGCGGCATGGGCAGCTACTCGCCGGTGCCGGGCTTCGGCGCGGCCGAGGTCGGGGAGATCGTCGACAGCGTCCACCGCCCGATCGTCGCCGCGATGGCGCGGCGCGGGCGGCCCTTCCACGGCGTCCTCTACGCCGGGCTGATGATCGGCGCCGACGGTCCCAAGGTGCTCGAGTTCAACGCCCGCTTCGGCGACCCGGAGACGCAGGCGGTGCTGCCGCGGCTGCGCTCCGACCTCACCGACCTCTTCCTCGCCGCCCGCGAGCCCGGCGGCCTCGCCGGCGCCGCCGCCGAGTTCTCCCCCGAGTGGGCGGTGACCCTGGTCCTGGCCTCCGCTGGCTACCCGGAGTCGGCCTCGAAGGGCGACGTGATTCGGGGCCTCGCGGAGGCGGCGGAGCTGGCCGAGCTGACGCACGCCGGCACCGCCGCCCGCGACAGCGAGATCGTCACCGCCGGCGGCCGCGTGCTCAACGTCACCGGCCTCGGCCCCAACCCGGCCGCGGCGCGCGATCGTGCGTACGATGCGGCCAGCCGGATCTCATTCGAGGGAATGCAGATCCGCACCGACATCGCCGCCCGCGCCGTCGAGCGCGTTCCCAGCCAGCCCACCTAGAGAGGCAAGATGAACGAGATCTCAGAGGACCCGCAGCCGACGCCGACCGAGCCGCCCCCGGCCGAGGCCGCTCCCGGCCCCCCGCCGGCTCCGCTGGCCAGCGTTGAGGAAGCCTTCGAGGAAATCGAGGTCGACGCGCCGCTGGTCGGGATCATCATGGGGTCGAAGAGCGACAAGCCGAAGATGCAGCCGGCCGGGGCGGCGCTGCAAGAGGCCGGGATCAGCTACGAGGTGCGGGTGATGAGCGCCCACCGCGACCCCGAGCAGGTCCGCGAGTACTGCCACAACGCCCGCATGCGCGGCCTGCGGGTGATCATCGCCGGCGCCGGGATGTCGGCGGCGCTGCCCGGCGTCGCCGCCGCCCACACCGACCTGCCGGTGATCGGCGTGCCGATCCTCGGCAAGTCGCTCGGCGGGCTCGACGCGCTGCTCTCGGCGGTGCAGATGCCGCCGGGGATCCCGGTCGCCTGCGTCGCCATCGACGGCGCCAAGAACGCCGCCGTGCTGGCGGCGCGGATCATCCACGCATGATGCCCCGCTACACCCGCCCGGAGATCGGCGCGGTCTGGACTCCCCAGCGCAAGCTCGAGTGCTGGCTCGAGGTCGAGCTGGCGGCGACCGAGGCCTGGGCCGAGGAGGGCGCGGTCCCGGCCGCGGCGGCAGCGGCGGCGCGGGCGCAGGCCGCCTTCACCGTCGCGGCGGTGGATGAGCGCGAGCGGGTCACCGACCACGACGTCGCCGCCTTCGTCGATGTCGTCGCCGAGTCCGTCGGCGAGCACGGGCGCTGGATCCACTACGGCCTCACCTCCTCCGACGTGCTCGACACGGCGCTGGCGCTGCAGCTGCGCCAGGCCGGCGAGATCGTCCTCGCCGGCGCCCGCGCCTACCGCGACGCGCTGGTGGCGCGGGTGCTGGAGCACCGCGACACCCTCTGCGTCGGCCGCACCCACGGCGTCCACGCCGAGCCGACGACCTTCGGCCTGCGCCTGGCCGGCTTCGCCTTCGAGGCCGACCGCAACCTCGACCGGCTCGAGGAGGCATTCGAGCAGCTCGCCGTCGGCAAGCTCTCCGGCGCCGTCGGCACCTACGCCTCGATCCCACCGGCGGTCGAGGCGCGGGTGATGGAGCGGCTCGGGCTGGAGCGCGAGGACGTCGCGACCCAGGTGGTGCCACGCGATCGCCACGCGGTCCTGACCGCGGCGATCGCCCTCGCCGGCGCCGGGTTGGAGCGTTTCGCGACCGAGGTCCGCAACCTGCAGCGGACCGAGGTGCGCGAGGTCGAGGAGCCCTTCGGCGCCGGCCAGAAGGGCTCCTCGGCGATGCCGCACAAGCGCAACCCGATCCGCACCGAGCGCATCACCGGCCTCGCCCGGGTGCTGCGCGGCTACGCCCAGACCGGGTTCGAGAACGTCGCCCTCTGGCACGAGCGCGACATCTCCCACTCCGGCGCCGAGCGGGTGATCCTGCCCGACGCGACGATCCTGCTCGACTACATGCAGGACCTCGCGACCAAGGTCGCCGCCGGGATGACCGTGCACGAGGGGCGGATGCGCGAGAACCTCGGCCTCACCCACGGCGCCCTCTTCAGCCAGCGCGCCCTCACCGCCCTGGTCGAGTCGGGAATGAGCCGCGACGACGCCTACCGCGTGGTCCAGGAGAACGCCCAGCGGGCCTGGGACACCGGCACCGAGTTCCGCGACCTGCTCGCCGCGGCGGCGCCCCAGCTCGACCTCGACGCCGTCTTCGACTACAGCGCCTACCTCACCCACCTGCCGGAGATCTTCGCCCGCCTCGAAGCGCTGGGCTCCTGAGGTAAGGTCGGCGGCATGGTCCTCTACACCTGTGGACAGAAGACGCACGCGGGCAGCGTCGGCCATCCCTGCGGCAGAGCCGGCAAGGCGCTGGACCAGGCCGGCTACGAGTACGAGCTGAAGATCGTCGGCGGCTACCGGCTGCTGCCCTGGACCTGGGGCAGCCGCGACCAGGACCGGGCCGAGGTGAAGAAGCTGAGCGGCGGCAACAACGTGCCGATCCTCGTCCTCGACGACGGCGAGGTCATCTCCGGCTCCGGCGCGATCGCCGGCTGGGCCAGCGAACACCCGACGGCGCGGGCCCTCAAGTCCGAGTAGCCGGCCAACTCCCCGCTCAGTGGAGCGCGGTGAACATGCCGGCGAGCGCCAGCAGAGCGTGCCGACCAGGCCGCCGCCGACGATCATGATCCCCTGCTGCAGCGCGTCGAACTTCGTCTCGAGCCGTTCGAAGCGCTGATTCATCTCCCCGAAGCGCCTGTCGATCTGCTCGAAGCGCTTGTCGACCAGCTTGAACCGCTCGTCGACCAGACGGAAACCCTCGTCTACCCGGTAGCTGAGGTGGTCCAGCCTGTCGTCGCTCCAGCTCTGCCTCATCGCCTCCATGATCGCACCACCGTAGACAAAAAGTTTCTACGCGTGGCGCGCTGAAAGCCAACTTTCCGTGACCGCTGGCGCGCTAAACAGTGGCGAGCGCGGGCTCGCGCGCCGGACGGCGGGCGCTGATCACGACCGGGGTGCCGTCCTTGGGCGAGAGGGTGACGTTGCGGCGCCCGGTCTGCTCCGGCGCCGGGCTGGCCTTGCGCAGGTCGCAGCGGCTCAGCACCTCGCGCAGGACGATCCGCATCTCGAACTCGGCGAAGGAGGCACCGATGCAGCGGCGGATGCCGCCGCCGAAGGGGACCCAGGCGTAGGTGTCGGGAGCGTCCTCGAGGAAGCGCTCGGGGCGGAAGGCGAAGGGCTCGGGGTAGACGTCGGCGCGGGTATGGGTGAGCCAGATCGCCGGCGAGACGTCGGTCCCGGCCGGCAGCGAGAGGCCGTCGACCTCCAGGTCCGTGGCGAGGCGGCGGCCGGCGAGCGGCACGACCGGGCGCAGCCGCAGCGACTCGGCGATCGTCGCCCGCAGGTAGTCCTCGGCGCCGTCCTCGAGCGAGTCGCGCAGGCGCTGCAGGCTGGTCGCGTGGCGCAGCAGCAGGTCGAAGGTCCAGGCCAGCCCGGTCGCCGTCGTCTCGTGGCCGGCGAGCAGCAGCGTCATCAGCTGGTCGCGAAGCTCGGTGTCGGTCATCCCCTCGCCGTCCTCGAAGCGGGCCAGGATCAGGGCCGAGAGCATGTCGTCGCGCTGCTCGAGATCGTCGCGACGGCGGTGCTCGGCGATCTCGGCGTAGAGCAGGTCGTCGATCTCCTTCATCCCGGCCTCGATCTTGGCCAGGGGATAGCGGCCGCCGAAGCGGCGGGTGGCGAGGACGAAGAGCTGGGTCAGCGGCGAGGAGGTCTCGGCCAGGAGCTTGCCGAGGCGGTCGCGCAGCTGCGCCAGCCGCGGGCCCTCGGCGACGCCGAAGACGACGCGGAGGATCACCTCCAGGGTGATCGCCTGCATCCGCGGGTGGATCGCGAACTCGCGGTCCAGCGGCCAGGAGTCGATCTCGGCGTCGACTATCTCGGCGACGATCGACTCGTAGGAACGCATCCGCTCGCCGTGGAAGGCCGGCAGCATCAGCTTGCGGTGGGCGAGATGGTCGGCGCCTTCGAGCAGCAGCAGCGAGCGCGAGCCGAGGATCGGTTCGAGGAAGATGTTGCGGCCGGGCGGCAGCCCGTGGGCGCGCTCCATGTAGAGGGCCTTGATCGCGGCCGGGTCGGAGATCAGCACCATCGGCCGCTCGAAGCCGAGGAACTTGACGCTGAAGGAGTCGCCGTAGCGCTGGCGGCACTCCTGCATGAAGGGCAGCGGCCGGAAGGCCCAGCGCAGCGTCTGGACCAGCGGGGAGCTGCTTGGTTCCGGCGGCAGCGGCACCGGGCAAGGATCGCAGAGGGGGACCGCGCCGTGGGTCCGCTTCCCGGATGGTTAGCATCGGCTTAATGACTACCGTTGCCGACCTCAAGCTCCTCTCCTCGGGCAAGGTGCGCGAGATCTACGAGTGGGAGGACGACCTGCTGATGGTCGCCTCCGACCGCATCTCCACCTACGACGTGGTGCTGCCCACCCCGATCCCCGACAAGGGCAAGGTGCTGAACCGGATGTCGGAATTCTGGTTCGAGCTGACCGCCGACGTCGTCCCCAACCACTTCCTCTCCGACGACGTGCCGGAGGAGGTGAGCGAACGGGCGATGCGGGTGCGGAAGCTGGAGATGTACCCGGTCGAGTGCGTCGTCCGCGGCTACCTCTCCGGCTCGGGCTGGAAGGAATACCGCGAGGGCGGCGCCGTCTGCGGGATCGAGCTGCCGGCCGGGCTGCTGGAGTCCGACCAGCTGCCGGAGCCGATCTTCACGCCGGCGACCAAGGCCGAGATCGGCGACCACGACGAGAACGTCGACTTCGAGCGGGCGGCCGAGATCGTCGGCGACCGGGCGCTGCTGGAGGAGCTGCGGCGGATCTCGATCGAGGTCTACCGGCGCGGCGCCGAGCACGCGGCGGCGCGCGGGATCGTCCTCGCCGACACCAAGTTCGAGTTCGGCCGCCACGCCGGCGCCGAGATCGTCCTCGCCGACGAGGTGCTGACCCCGGACTCCTCGCGCTTCTGGCCCGCCGACAGCTACCGGCCCGGCGCCACCCCGCCCTCCTTCGACAAGCAGTTCGTTCGCGACTGGGCCAGCGAGACCGGCTGGGACAAGACGCCGCCGGGCCCGGAGCTGCCGCCCGACGTGGTCGAGCAGACCCGCGGCAAATACGTCGAGGCCTACGAGCGGATCACGGAGCGCTCCTTCTAGCTCGCTTGCGGCGATTCTCGCCATCCTGATACCTAGTTAGGTATCGTATTGGAGTGGACCCGCTCCAGGAGATAGTTCGGCGAATGCGGCTGACCGCTGGTCTCTCGCAACGCGCCTTGGCCGAGCGGGCGGGCACCTCGCAGCCGGCGGTCGTTCGCTACGAGAGCGGTGCCACGGCGCCAACGCTGCAGACGCTCGAACGCCTTGCCTCCGCTTGCGGGCGCCAACTGCGGATCGACGTCGAGCCGGTTCCCGACCCAGACGACGTCCGGCTCGCCGAGCTGCTGCTCGGGATGACTCCTGCGCAGCGGCTGCGGGCGCTTGGTCGCTACGCCCGGCTGCGCGGCCTCACCGCTCCGGAGGCGCCATGAGCGACCTCGACCCCGAGCGGCTCCTGCGGACCCTGGCCAAGCACGATGTGGAGTTCTGCGTGATCGGGGCGGTTGCCGCCTGGCTCCAGGGGAGCCCAACCGTCACCCTCGACCTCGACGTGATGCCCCGCCGCGATCTCGACAACGCCGACCGGCTGGCGGCGTCGCTGAACGAACTCGGCGTCCGGGCGAGCTCCGGGGAGCGGCTCGAGTTGGAGGGCGGCGATTTCCTCGGCTGGCGCAGCCAGCGATTCGAGACCGAGGCCGGGCCGCTGGACGTGGTGGCGCAGGCGGCGGCGATCGGCGGTTTCGAGAGCGTGCCGACGATCGAGCTCCAGCTCGACGGCCTGGCGATCCGGGTGGCGACGATCGACGCGGTGATCGCCTCCAAGGAGGAGCTGGGACGGCCCAAGGACACCGCCGCGCTGCCGGCGCTCTACGCAACCCGGGAGGCGCTGCGACGCCGGGACAGGGGTCGGGATCGCTAGATTGGCGCCCTTGAAGGCGCGCGTCCTGATCCGGCCCAAGCAGGGGATCCTCGATCCCCAGGGCAAGGCGGTCGAGCGGGCGCTGCCGGCGCTCGGGTTCGAGGGCGTCGAGCACGTACGCGTCGGTCGCCTGGTCGAGCTCGAGGCCGAGGACCCGGCGCGGCTGGCGGAGCTCTGCGAGCAGCTCCTCGCCAACCCCCTGATCGAGGACTACGAGATCCAGACCCTGTGATCTGGGGAGTCCTCCAGTTCCCCGGTTCCTGCGACGAGCGGGACGCCCTGCACGCCTGCTCGCTGCTCGGCGAGGCGCGGCTGGTCTGGCACGAGGACCGCGACCTCGGCGGCGCCGAGGCGATCGTCGTCCCCGGCGGCTTCTCCTACGGCGACTACCTGCGGGCCGGCGCGATCGCTCGCTTCTCGCCGGCAATGGAGGCGGTCGCCGAGCTGGCCGCGGCCGGTGGCCCGGTGCTGGGGATCTGCAACGGCTTCCAGGTCCTCTGCGAGGCCGGCCTGCTGCCCGGCGCCCTCCTCCTGAACGAGAGCCTGCGCTTCGTCTGCCGCCAGCTCGAGCTGATCGGGGACGACGAGCGGCTCTCGATTCCGGTCAAGCATGGGGAAGGCCGGTACTGGGCGCCGGAGGAGGTGCTCGACGAGCTGGAGGCGCGGGGGCAGGTCGTCTACCGCTACGCGCCCGGGCAGAACCCGAACGGGTCGGCGCGGGACATCGCCGGGGTCCGCAACGAGGCCGGCAACGTGGTCGGGCTGATGCCGCACCCCGAGCACGCGGTCGATCCCCTGACCGGGTCGACCGACGGGCTGAAGGTGTTCGAGGCGCTCGCCGGGGCGCGGGCATGACCGTCGGTACCCCGAAGCACCGCGAGCTGGGGCTCACCGACTCCGAGTTCGAGCTGATCGTCGAGCAGCTCGGGCGCGAGCCCAACGACGTCGAGCTGGCGATGTTCAGCCTGCTCTGGTCCGAGCACTGCGCCTACAAGCACTCGCGCAAGCTGCTGCGGCGGCTGCCGACCGAGGGCGAGCGGGTGCTGATGGGGCCGGGCGAGAACGCCGGCGCGGTCGACGTCGGCAACGGCTACGCGGTCGCCTTCAAGGTCGAGTCGCACAACCACCCGAGCGCGGTCGAGCCCTTCCAGGGAGCCGCGACCGGGGTCGGCGGCATCCTCCGCGACGTCTTCGCGATCGGCGCCCGGCCGATCGCGATCCTCGACAGCCTCCGCTTCGGCGAGCTCGACTCGGTCCGCTCGCGCCACCTGCTCGACGGCGCCGTGCGCGGGATCGGCCACTACGGCAACTCGATCGGGGTGGCGACGGTCGGCGGCGAGATCTACTTCGAGGAGCCCTACGAGCACAACTGCCTGGTCAACGCGATGTGCCTGGGGCTGGCGAAGACCTCCGAGATGGTCCGCGCCGCCGCCGCCGGGGTCGGCAACGCGGTGGTGCTGATGGGCGCCGCGACCGGGCGCGACGGGATCGGCGGCGCCTCGGTGCTGGCCTCGGCCGAGCTCGGCGAGGGCGACGAGGCGAAGCGGCCGACGGTCCAGATCGGCGATCCCTTCGAGGAGTCGAAGCTGCTCGAGTGCTGCCTGGAGCTGCTGGAGAAAGGGCTGCTGGTCTCGCTCCAGGACCTCGGCGCCGCTGGGCTCACCTCCTCGGCGGGGGAGATGGCGAGCGCCGGCGGGGTCGGGATCGATCTCGACGTGGCGAAGGTGCCGCTGCGCGAGGCCGACATGGAGCCGTTCGAGATCATGGTCTCCGAGTCGCAGGAGCGGATGCTGGCGGTGGTCGAGCCGGCGCGAGTGGCGGCGGTGCTGGCGGTCTGCGAGAAATGGCAGACCGGGGCGGCGGAGATCGGCGCGGTCACCGACGGCGGCCAGATCCGGATCCTGCGCGGCACCGACGTCGTCGGCGAGATGCCGGTCGCGGCGCTGGTCGACGGCTGCCCGCTCTACGACCTCGAGCCGGCCGAGCCGGAGGGCTGGATCTACGGCAACCGGACGACCCTGGCGAGCGGGATCGCGGCCGAGGACGAGCTGCTGGCGCTGCTCGCCGCCCCCAGCATCGCCTCCAAGCGCTGGGCCTTCGAGCAGTACGACTCGGTGGTGGGATCGCGCACGGTGCGGCGACCGGAGGCGGCCGACGCCGCCGTCCTGCGGCTGCCCGAGGCCGGCAACGCGATCGCCGTCTCGATCGACGGCAACGGCCGCCGAGTCGCCTGCGACCCCTACGCCGGCACGGTCGAGGCGGTGCTCGAGTGCGCCCAGAACCTCGCCTGCGTCGGCGCCGAGCCGCTCGGCCTGACCAACTGCCTCAACTTCGGCAACCCCGAGAAGCCGGCGCCCGCCTGGCAGCTCGACCGCGCCGTCAGCGGCCTCGCCGACGCCTGCACGGCGCTCGGCGTCCCCGTCGTCGGCGGCAACGTCTCCCTCTACAACGAGGGCCCGGAAGGGCCGATCTACCCGACCCCGGTGGTGGCGATGGTCGGCGAGCTGCCGGACCCGGCCCGGGTCGCCGGCAGCGCCTTCGCCACCGCGGGCGACGCGATCGCCCTCTTCGGCCCCTTCTCCCCCACCCTCGCCGGCTCGGAGCTGGCGAAGCAGCGGGGGGAGCTCGGCGCCGGCCTGCCGGCGCCCGAGGTCGAGCAGGTCGCCGCCGCCTGCGCCGCGCTCCGCGATGCCGTCCGCGCCGGCGCCCTCGCCAGCGCCCACGACGTCAGCGACGGCGGCCTCGCCTGCGCCCTGGCCGAGTCCGCGATCGGCGGCGGGCTCGGCGCCCGCGTCGACCTGGCACCGCTGCGCGAGCGCGGCTGCTCGCCGGCGGAGGCGCTGTTCGGCGAGGGCGCCGGCGGCTTCCTGCTCAGCGGCGATCGGGCCGGGCTGGAGCGGCTCGGCGCCGTCGTCATCGGCGAGGTCGGCGGCACCACGATCGAGATCGCCGCCGGCGACCGCAGTCTCACCGTCGGCCTCGCCAGCGCCGCCAGCGCCTGGCGCTCGCTCGGCTCGCGGCTCGCCTGAACGCCGCCGGCTACTTCTTCTTGTGGTGGTGCGCCGCCGCGGGCTTGATCGTCACGTTCTGGGTGATCGTCTGCGTTTCGCCCTGGGCGTTGTGGGCGACCACGGTCAGGGTCGCCTCGAGCTTGTGCCGCTTGCGCAGCTTCGCCTTCGCGGCGCCGCTCAGATGCACTTTGATCGGCCGCGACTTGCCCGGCGGCACCTTGGTCTTGCCGCTGCCTAGCACGGGCGGCGTCTTCGCTCTCGAGGTCCCGGCGCGGGCGGCGTTGGCGGCCTGTTCGGTCAGCGTCTGGGTCGTTTCCGTGGTCGGCGGGTCGGTGGCCTTGCCGAAGGTGAGCGCCCCGTCGGCGCCCGCCTGCACCGGCTTGTGGCCGAGCTTGACGCCACCGCCGGCGGCTTCTGGGGCAGGCGCCGCAGGGACAGGGCCTAGCGTGAAGCTGGCCAGCAGTTCGTAGCCCGTCGGATCGGTCGGCGTCACGTACTCGCTGTTGGTGTGTTCGGGCGCCGGGAAGTAGGTGATGTCACGGTCGGCTCCACTGCCGATCAGAGTGCGGCCGGTGGAGAGGAGCGGCAGCGACGCGGTCGGGCTGAGGACCGATATCGCCACGCCGTCGAAGGATCCTCTCTCTCCCTGGATCGACAGGTTCGGCACCGGCTGGGAGGAGACGGCAAGGTCGAGCGGAACCGTCGTCTCCTGGTTGGCCGGAACCGTGAAGGTGGGGCTTATCTCCGGGACCTGGCAGCAGTAGGTGTTCGGCTCGGAGGGAATCGACGACCCTTCCTGCGTGCTGGTCAGCACGACCACCTGCATCGGGCCGGGATTCGGCATCGCCGGCAGGGTGACGCTGGTGATCTCGCCGACGCCGCCCGTGGTTTCGGGGAACGGGACGCCATCGGAGCCCCTGACGCTGGTCCAGTACCACATGCATGACGAGGCGCCGTGGAACGGCGGGTAATTGCTCTCGCAGCTCAGACCCGGGGTGATCGCCTGCGCCGGGTTGCCGCCGAACTGGGTGTTGGCGCTTGCCGCCGCGGCCCCCCAGATCAGGCAGATCGCCATCGAGAGCACCGCGGCGCGAAGCAGCTCGGCTCTACCGATGCTGAGCGCTGGCCACCGAATCAACCCTCTCTTCTCCATACGCCGGTACTTCATACCACGTCGGCAGCGGTTTGAGGGCGAGCGTGACCGCACCGGCGAGCAGCGCCGCCAGGGCCGAGAAGAGGTAGGCGCCGTTGGAGACGTCGAGCGCCGCGGCCAGGCGCTGGACGTGCTGCTCGCCGGGTCCAGCTCCGCTGCTACCCTGCCCCGGTAGGCAGTCTGCCTGCGCGTCCCGTCTCCCTATCTGCGAGGAAAACGCGCTCTTGACTACCGGCGAGCGGCCCATCATCGACCGCGACGGACCGCGCGACGAGTGCGGTGTCTTCGGCGTCTACGCGCCCGGCCACGACGTCGCCCGCCTCGCCTACTTCGGCCTCTACGCGCTCCAGCACCGCGGCCAGGAGTCGGCCGGGATCGCCACCGGCGAGGGCGGTCACATCACCACCCTGCGCGACAGTGGCCTGGTCTCCCAGGTCTTCGACGAGGAGAAGCTGAAGGCGCTGGAGGGCGACATGGCGATCGGCCACGTCCGCTACTCGACCACCGGCGGCGGCTCCTGGGAGAACGCGCAGCCGGTCTGGCGCGACGACGGCCGCGAGGTGGCGCTCGCCCACAACGGCAACCTCACCAACGCGGTCGAGCTCTGGAGCGAGCTGAAGCGGCAGGGGATCGACTTCCGCGGCAGCTCCGACTCGGAGATCATCGCCGCCCTGGTCTCCTCGCACGGCGGCAAGCTGATCGAGGACGCGGTCGCCGAGGTGATGCCGCGCCTGCAGGGCGCCTACTCGACCGTGGTGATGACCAAGCGGGCGATCGTCGCCTTCCGCGACCCGCACGGGATCCGGCCGCTCAGCCTCGGGCGCCTGGGCGAGCGCTTCGTCGTCGCCTCCGAGAGCTGCGCCTTCGACATCATCGGCGCTGAGCTGATGCGCGAGGTGCACCCGGGCGAGATGGTCTCGCTGACCGAGCGCGGGCTGGAGACGCGCCAGGTGGTGAAGACCGAGCGCCGCGCCAGCTGCGTCTTCGAGCACATCTACTTCTCCCGCCCCGACAGCCGGCTCGAGGGCAACGTCCTGCAGCAGGTGCGGGGTCGGATGGGCGAGATCCTCTGGCGCGAGGCGCCGGTCGAGGCCGATCTGGTGATCGCGGTGCCGGACTCCGGCAACCCGGCCGCGGCCGGGTTCGCCCGCGCCTCCAAGCTGCCGCGCGACGACGGTCTGATCAAGAACCGCTACGTGGCGCGGACCTTCATCCAGCCCGGCCAAGAGCTGCGCAAACACGGCCTGCGGCTGAAGTTCAACCCGCTGCCGGAGATCGTCGCCGGCAAGCGGATCGTCGTCGTCGACGACTCGATCGTGCGCGGCAACACCACCCGCCAGATCGTCGGCATGCTGCGCGACGCCGGCGCCCACGAGGTCCACCTGCGGATCTCGGCGCCGCCGATCCGCAACCCCTGCCACTACGGCGTCGACATGTCGACCCGCGAGGAGATGATCGCCCACGACCGCAGCGTCGAGGAGATCGCCGACGAGCTCGACGCCGACTCGCTCGCCTACCTCTCGATGGAAGGCGTCTACGAGGCGATCGGCGGCGACCCCGCCGAACATTGCGACGCCTGCTTCAGCGGCCACTACCCGCTCGGCGACCCCGACGACGCCAACGGGAAATTTGCCCTTGAGGACGTCGCCGTGGTCCCAGCCAGCGGCTGATTCGCGGCGGTGAGCGGCTTCCGCATCGTTGTCCTCGCGTCTGGGTCCGGCACCAACCTGCAGGCGATACTCGACAGCGTCCACGGGCGCGACGGGATCGAGGTGGTCGCGGTCGGGTCCGACAAGCCGGCGGCGCGGGCGCTGGCGCGGGCGGTCGAGCGCGGGATCGATACCGCGGTCTTCGCCCGCGACGCCTACGCCGACCGGGTCGGCCGCGACGCGGCGATGGCCGACTGGGTCGGCTCCCACCATCCCGACCTCGTCGTCCTCGCCGGCTACATGCAGCTGCTGAGCGAAGCCTTCGTCGCCAGGTTCAGGAGCCGGATCGTCAACATCCACCCGGCGCTGCTGCCGGCCTTCCCCGGGCTCGACGCGATCGGCCAGGCGCTGGCGGCGGGAGTGGAGACGACCGGGGTGACGGTGCACTTCGTCGACGAGGGCGTCGACACCGGCCCGGCGATCGTCCAACGCGAGGTCGCGGTGCCGCCGGGGGGCGACCGGGCGGCGCTGGAGGCGGCGATCCACGCGGTCGAGCACCAGCTCTACCCGGAGGCGATCCGCATGCTGGCTGAGGGCCGGGTTAGGATCGACGCCGATGATCCCGGAGCGGTCCTGATCGATGAGTGAGGCAAGCGCGGAGATCCGCGAGGAGGCGGTCGGCGACGGCGCGATCCGGGTGCGGCGGGCGCTGATCTCGGTCTCCGACAAGACCGGGGTCGCCGACTTCGCCAAGAGCCTGGCCGCGCTCGGGGTCGAGATCCTCTCCACCGGCGGCACCGCCGCCGCCCTGCGCGAGGCGGGGCTGGAGGTGACCGACGTCTCCGTCTTCACCGGCCAGGAGGAGATCCTCGGCGGCCGGGTGAAGACGCTGCACCCGCGGCTGCACGCGGCGCTGCTGGCGCGGCGCGACGACGAGGAGCACCTGGCGACGCTGGCCCGCGAGGAGATCGAGCCGATCGACCTGGTCTGCGTCAACCTCTACCCCTTCGAGCAGGCGGTCGCCGGCCGCGACGTCCCCTCCGAGGTGGCGATCGAGAACATCGACATCGGCGGCCCGACGATGATCCGCGCCGCCGCCAAGAACCACGAGGGCGTCGCCGTCGTCGTCAAGCCGGAGTCCTATGACGCCGTCTGCGCGGAGCTGGAGGAGTCCGGCGGCGAGGTCTCCGCCTCGACCCGGCACTGGCTCGCCAACGAGGCCTTCGCCCAGACCGCCCGCTACGACGCCGCGATCAGCCGCTGGTTCTCGGCCGAGTACGAGGACTTCCCCGAACACCTGGCGGTCGCCTACGAGAAGGTGCTCGACCTCTCCTACGGCGAGAACCCGCACCAGCGGGCGGCGCTCTACTCCGAGGCCGGCGCCCGCAGCCACATCCTCTCGCGGGTCTCGAAGCTGCACGGCAAGGCGCTCTCCTTCAACAACGTGCTCGACCTCGACGCGGCCCGCGGCCTGGTCGGCGACTTCGACGAGCCCGCCTGCGTGATCGTCAAGCACAACAACCCCTGTGGGGTGGCGATCGGCGCCGACGCGCTCGAGGCCTATCGCAAGGCGCTGGCCTGCGACCCGGTCTCCGCCTACGGCGGCGTGATCGCCCTCAACCGGCCGGTCGGCGTCGAGCTGGCCGGGGAGCTGCACAAGAACTTCGTCGAGGTGCTGAACGCGCCCGCCTACGAGGACGGGGCGCTGGAGGTGCTGCAGCAGAAGGAGGCGATCCGGATCCTCTGCGAGGAGGAGCGCCGCCGCGCCGACGGTGAGGAGCGCGACGTCAAAAAGGTCCACGGCGGCCTGCTGATCCAGGACCGCGACGGCAACCCGGAGCCGCGCGAGACGATGGAGGCGGTGACGGAGACGGAGCCGAGCGAGCAGCAGTGGCGCGACATGCTCTTCGCCTGGACCGTCGTCCGCCGCGTCCGCTCCAACGCGATCGTGATCGCCAAGGACGGCGCCACGCTCGGCATCGGCGCCGGTCAGATGAGCCGCGTCGACTCGGTCCGGCTGGCGATCGAGAAGTGCCGCGACGCTCGCGGCGAGGAGACCGACGGCCTGCTCGCCGGCTCCGCCGTCGCCTCCGACGCCTTCTTCCCCTTCGCCGACGGTCCCGAGGCGGCGATCGAGGCCGGCTCCACCGCCGTGATCCAGCCCGGCGGCTCCAAACGCGACGCCGACGTGATCGCCGCCTGCGACGCCGCCGGCGTGGCCATGGTCTTCACCAAGCACCGCCACTTCCGCCATTAGACACCTGCAAACCGGCGCAGCTCGGGATCCTCGGTCGTCTCTTCGGGTCACGCACTGAAGTGCGCTCCCCTCATCGACTTCCCTGCGTCCCCCGATCTGCTTGGTTTTCGGCGTCTAATCCGGGGCGCTACGATGCATAAACGTGAGGATGGGGCCGTGAGTTTGGCGGCAACCCCGTTTCTCAAACGGCCCGCTCCGGCGGGCCGTTTGCTTGCTCAGGCGCTTGCCAGCTCCTTCTGCCTGGAGCTGGCGCGGCGGACGTGGGCGCAGACCTCGTCGGGGGTGTTGGCGGTGACGAGGAGGTCCTTGTCGGCGGCGGCGATCATGCCGTCGTCCTCGAGGCCGTGGTCGATCCAGTCGAGCAGGGGGCGCCAGTGGGCGGAGTCGACGAGGATCGTCGGGAAGTGCTTGATCCGGTGGGTCTGGATCAGGGTCAGGCTCTCGAACATCTCGTCGAGGGTGCCGAAGCCGCCAGGCAGGATCACGAAGGCGCGGGCGTAGCGGACGAACATCAGCTTGCGGGCGAAGAAGTAGTGGAAGTGGAGGGAGCGGTTGGCGTAGGGGTTGGGGCGCTGCTCGTGCGGCAGCTCGATGTTGAGCCCGACCGAGAGGCCGCCGGCTTCGGCGGCGCCGCGGTTGGCGGCCTCCATCAGGCCCGGGCCGCCACCGGTGATCACGGTGAAGCCGTGGCCGGCGAGGCAGGCCCCGACCTCGCGGCCGAGCTCGTACCAGCGGTGGCCCCGCGCGACCCGGGCGGAGCCGAAGACGGAGACGCCGTCGTCGATGTCGCGGAGGGCGTCGAAGCCGCGCTCGACCTCGTCGTGGATCCGCTGCAGGCGGACGTCGTCTTCGGCCTCGACGTCGCAGGGGACGCGCAGCAGGTGCTCGTCGCGCTTCGCTCCCACGCTCCCGTTCGAGTCGGCCAAGATGCCCCCGGCGGGACTCGAACCCGCGACGCGCGGCTTAAAAGGCCGCCGCTCTAACCGGCTGAGCTACAGGGGCGCGCCGCTCATCGTAGAGGGGTGCCGGGAGGCATGCGGCCGTGGTCAGGAGAGGTCGGGCAGGCCCTCGTAGGCGGTCGAGGCCTCGGCGTGGGTGCGGCGGGGGATGCGGCCGGCGCCGCGGGCGGCGTGGCCGGCGGCGACCGCGCCGCGCAGGGCGCGGGCCATCGCGGTGGGCTCGGCGGCGCCGAAGATCGCGCTGGCGGCCATCACAGCCTCGCAGCCCAACTCCATCGCCAAGGCGGCGTCGGAGGCGGTGCCGATGCCGGCGTCGAGGATCACCGGGACCTCGGCCCGCTCGGCGATGATCGCGACGTTGTAGGGGTTGCGGATGCCGGCGCCGGAGCCGATCGGCGAGCCCAGCGGCATCACCGCGGCGCAGCCCGCCTGCTCGAGGCGGCGGGCGAGGATCGGGTCGTCGTTGGTGTAGGGAAGGACGGTGAAGCCCTCGGCGATCAGCTGCTCGGCGGCGTCGAGCAGCTCGACCGCGTCCGGGTAAAGGGTGCGGTCGTCGCCGATCACCTCGAGCTTGATCCAGTCGGTCCCGAAGGCCTCGCGGGCGAGGCGGGCCGTGCGGACCGCGTCGCGGGCGGTGTAGCAGCCGGCGGTGTTGGGCAGGGCGAAGAGGCCGAGGCGGTCGATCACCTCGAGCACCGAGCCCTCGGCGGCGGGGTCGATCCGGCGCAGGGCGACGGTGACGATCTCGGTCCCGGCGGCGCTCAGCGCCGCCTCCATCTGCTCCAGGGAACGGAAGCCGCCGGTGCCGGCGATCAGCCGCGAGGACCACTCGCGGCCGCCCAGCTCCCAGGTCTCGGCGCCGCCCTGGATCGCCGCCAGCACCTCGACGCTCTGGCCCTCGCGCAGCGGCGTCCGCTCCCACTCGCCGCGCGGCACCACCTCGCCGTCGAGGGCGACGGCGACGCCCCGGCCGCCCTTGGCGGCGCCGGCCTCACGGGCGGCGATGGCAAGCGTCGCGTCGGCCGCGAGCTCGCGCGGCTCCCCGTTCAGCTCGATCCTCATCGCCCCACCTCAGCGGCGACGGCGCGCGAGCGTTCGTCCTTTGTCGTGTCAGATCGGACAAAGGACGAACGCTCGGGGTCGGCGGTGGCCGCGGGCTCCGGCACGGGCTCGCCAGCGAGCTGAGCGCCGATCGCCGCGGCCGTCAGCGGCGCCAGCAGGATGCCGTTGCGGTAGTGGCCGGTGGCCAGCAGCAGGCCCTCGACCGCGCCGGGGCCGATCAGCGGCAGGTTGTCGGGGGTGCCGGGGCGCAGGCCGGCGAGCGAGCCGAGCAGCTCCATCTCGGCGATCTCGGGGAGCAGGCGGTAGGCCTCGCGCAGCAGCTCGTGGACGCCGCCGGCGAGGACGGTGGTGTCGAAGCCCTGCTCTTCGACCGTGGCGCCGACGATCAGGCGGCCCTCGCCGCGCGGCACCAGGTAGACGCGCTCGGAGGCGAGGAGCCGCTCGCAGGGGGCGGCGCCGTCGCGACCGCGCAGCTCGACCACCTGGCCCTTGACCGGGCGCACCGGCGGCCGCGCCGGCGGCGGCAGCCACTCGGCCTGGCCCGACCAGGCGCCGGCGGCGAGCACGACGGCGCCGGCGCGCCACTCCTCACCGCTGGCGGTGCGCACCCCCGCCAGGCGCTCGCCCGCGAAGACCCCGGCGACCACCTCGGCCCCGGTCCGCACCTCCACCCCCTCCCCGGCGAGCGCCGCCAGCAGCGCCGCGCTCAGCGCCCGCGGGTCGATCGCCGCCTCGCCGGGGGCGTGGACGCCGCCGTGCAGGGAGGGCGTCAGGCCCGGCTCCAGCTCGCGGCAGCGACGCGGAGGCAGCCACTCGGCCTCGAGCCCGAGCGAGCGCTGCAGCTCGTGGACGCGGCGCAGCTGCGCCGCCTCGTCGCGGTCGAGGGCGAGGTGGAGGGCGCCGCGGCGGGCGTACCCGGTCGAGCGCCCGCTCGCCGCCTCGAGCGCGGCGACGAACTCGGGGTAGAGCCGGGCCGAGGCCAGCGTCAGCTCCAGCAGCTCCGCCTCGCCGAAGCTGAGCTCGCCGACCGGCGCCAGCATCCCGGCGGCGACGTTGGTCGCGCCGGCCGGCGGCTCGGCCCGGTCGAGCACCACGACCCGGGCGCCGCGCCGCGCCGCGTACCAGGCGCAGCAGAGGCCGATCACCCCACCGCCAACGAATATCGCGTCGAGACTGCGCTTCTCGGTCACACCGTTGCCTCCGCCGGCATTACCCGGATCAGGTTCAGACGGTCGGTGGCCTGAGGCCACCCTCTCAGCCCTCGCGGGCTCCCGTGTACGGACTCGATGCTACCCCTCTGGCGCTGGCCCCAAGCCGAGTCAGGCCATAATCGGAGGATGAGCCTCGCGCCACCAGAGGGAGACGGGCCGCTGCGCCACGAGCGGCTGCGCACCGCGCGCCTCTACTTCGTCTGCGACGCCCGCCCCCGCGGCGAGGACCCGGAAGCGCTGCTGCGGGCGGCGCTGGGCGGCGGCGTCGACGTCGTCCAGCTGCGCGAGAAGGAGCTGGGGCGGGGCGAGATCGAGCGCGCCGCCGCCACCTTCCGCCGCGTCTGCGACACCTACAGCGCCCTCTTCATCGTCAACGACGACCCCGACCTGGCCCGCGCCTGCGACGCCGACGGCGTCCACGTCGGCCAGGACGACGGATCGGTAGCCCAAGCGCGAGAAGTGATGGGCCCAGACGCGATCATCGGCCTATCCACGCATTCAAAAGAGCAGATCAACGCTGCCGGGGGCGCTCCCGACCAAGCAGATCAAGGACGCAGGGAGCGTGGCGTGCTCCGCACGCGAGCGACCGAGGACGCGGATATGCGCCGGTCGGGTGCGTCCCCGGACTACATAAGCGTCGGCCCGATCTGGGAGACGCCGACCAAAGCCGGGCGGCCGGCGGTGGGGCTGGAGCTGGTCTCCCACGCCGCCGCCAAGGCGACCCGCCCCTTCTTCGCGATCGGCGGCGTCGACCCCGGCAACGCCGAGCAGGTGGTGCGGGCCGGGGCGCGGCGGCTCTGCGTGGTGCGGGCGATCCGCGACGCCGCGGACCCCGGCGCCGCGGCCGCGGCGCTGCGGCGCGCCTTCGTCGCCGCCGACGGCGCGGCGGCCGGCAGCCAGGACCGGCTGCTCGACGAGCCGGCCCCCTGGAGGGGCGTGGCGCCCGGTGGCTGAGCAGCGGCGCAAGCGCAAGCGGCGCGGGGGCGCGGGGGCGGCCACGCGGGACCGACTTTCTCCCCACCCGGGTGGGGAGAAAGTCGGCAGCGAGCCCTCCAGCCCGATGACGCGCGGCTACGCCAAGGCCGAGCAGCGCAACCGGGAGGCGCGCGAAGCGCTGCAGCCGCTGGGCGAGGGCGAGCGGCCGCTGGTGGTGACGATTGGCGCCGCGATCGCGGCCCTGATCGCGCTCTCGATCCTCGCCGGCTACCTGGCCGGGGTCAAGGTCGAAGGCGAGGCGCCGAAGCTGCCGCAGGTGCTGGCGCCAGCGCTGCTGATGGGGATCATGGCCTGGGGCATGTGGAAGGCCCGCTACTGGGCCGTGCTCGGCTTCCAGCTGATCCTCGTCTTCCTCATCTTCAGCGCCGTCTACGGGCTCGCCCTGCAGGCGGCGACGCTGGCCCAGTTCGCCGCCACCCTGGGGCTGCTCGCGGTCACCGGCAGCTTCTTCTTCTTCATGGTCAAGGCGATGGCGCGGATCCAGATGCCGCAGCGCCTTCCCCGGGACTAGCCGTTCTATAGGCTCAGGCTCGGTGCCCGAATCCTTCGACACGATCGTCATCGGCGGCGGCCCAGGCGGCTATGTGGCCGCGATCCGCTCCGCTCAGCTCGGCCGCAAAACCGCCGTGGTCGAGCGCGACAAGGCCGGCGGCCGCTGCCTCAACTACGCCTGCATCCCGGCCAAGACGATCCTGCGCACGGCCGAGATCTACACCGAGGCGCGCGAGAGCGCCGACCTCGGCGTCGTCGCCAGCGACGTCAAGCTCGACTGGGAGGCGGTCGGCAAGCGCCGCGCCGCGGTCTCCGAGTCGCTCTCGGGCGGGGTGAAGATGCTCTGGGACAAAAACAAGGTGACGGTGATCGAGGGCGAGGGCTCGCTCACCGCCGAGGGCGACGTCAAGGTCGGCGAGGAGGTCTACGAGGCCGGCGCCGTCGTCCTCGCCACCGGCTCGGTGGCGCTGCCGATCCCCGGGGTCGAGTTCGGCGGACGCGTCGTCGACACCTGGGGGGCCTGGTCGCTGCCCGAGGTGCCGCGGAAGATCGCCGTCGTCGGCGCCGGCGCCTCCGGCTCGGAGATCGCCTCCGCCTACGGCCGCTTCGGCACCGAGGTGCTGCTGATCGAGATGCTGCCGCAGATCCTCCCGGCCGAGGACAAGGACGTCGTCCGCGTCGTCGAGCGCGCCTTCAAGAAGCAGAACATCACCGTCGCCACCGGCAACCCGGTCGAGAACGTCGAGGCCGGCAAGGGCTCGGTCAAGCTCACCTACGGCGGCGAGTCGACCGAGGTCGACTACCTCTGCATCGCCGGCGGCCGCGCCGCCGACACCGCGGCGCTGAACCTCGCCACGGCCGGGGTCGAGCTGGAGCCGAGCGGCAAGGTCAGGGTCGACGAGTTCCAGCGCACCTCGAACCCGAAGGTCTTCGCGATCGGCGACCTGGTCAACCGCAAGGCGCTCGCCCACAAGGCCTCCGAGGAGGCGATCGTCGCGGTCGAGACCGCGGCCGGCGCCCCCACCCACCCGGTCGACCAGAACCTCGTCGCCGGCGCCACCTTCAGCCACCCGCAGGTCGCCAGCGTCGGCCTCACCGAGGCGGCGGCGAAGGAGGCCGGCAACGACGTCAAGGTCGGCAAGTTCAAACTCGGCGGCGTCGGCGGCGCCACCGTCTACGACGACAAAGAAGGCCTGGTCAAGATCGTCGCCGACTCCAGGTACGGCGAGATCCTCGGCGTCCACATCGTCGGCAACCGCGCCTGCGACATGATCGCCGAGCTGGTGGCGACGATGGCGCTCGAGGGCGGCTACCAGGAGCTGGCGCGGATCACCCACCCCCACCCGACGATCTCCGAGGCGATCTTCGAAGCCGCCCGCGCCGTTGACGGCTGGGCGACGCACGCCTGAGTGGCCGCCGTGCCCGGCGCGCGCGCGACCTTCTACTACGACCTCGGGTCGCCGTACGCGTACCTCGCCGCGGAGCGGGTCAGCGGGCTGTTCACGGAAGCGGAGCTGGAGCAGCCGGAGTGGGTGCCGGTCCTGCTCGGGGGCCTGTTCGCGCGTTTCGACCGCGGCTCTTGGTCGCAGACGGCGGCGCGGGCGGAGGGCATGGCCGAGGTCGAGCGCCGCGCCGGCGTCTACGGGCTGCCGCCGCTCGTCTGGCCGGACCCCTGGCCCGGCAACACGCTGACGGCGATGCGGGCGGCGACCTTCGCCAAGCAGACCGGCCGCGCCGTCTCCTTCTCCCTCGCCGCCTTCCGCCAGGCCTTCGCCGCCGGCCGCGACCTCAGCGACCCCGACAACGTGACGATCGCCGGCGCCGCCTGCGAGCTGCACCCGCGGGCGCTGCTGAAAGCGACGCAGACGGACATCGTCAAGAACGCCCTCAAGGAGGCGACCGCGGCGGCCGGGGACCGCGGCGTCGAAGGGGTGCCGGCGCTGGTCGTCGGCGAGCGCGTCTTCTGGGGGGACGACCGGCTCGAGGAGGCGGTCGAAGCGGCGAGCTAAGGTGAGGCGATGGCCGATCTGCCCGATGCCGCCAGCTGTTATGAGCTGCTAGCGCGGATGGCCCTGATCCGCCGCTTCGAGGAGGAGGCGGGGCGCCAGTACCAGCGCGCCAAAGCCGGCGGCTTCCTGCACCTGGCGATCGGCGAGGAGGCGACGATCGTCGGCACCACCTCGGTGATGCGCGCCGACGACTTCCTGATCGGCACCTACCGCACCCACGGCCACGCGATCGCCCGCGGCACCGAGCCGAAACGGGTGATGGCGGAGCTGTTCGGCCGCGTCGACGGCACCAGCGGCGGCCGCGGCGGCTCGATGCACATCTTCGACGCCGAGAAGCGCTTCATGGGCGGCTACGGGATCGTCGGCGGCAACCTGCCGATCGCCGCCGGCCTCGCCCTCGCCTCCCAGTACAAGGGCGAAGACGCGGTCACCGTCTGCATGTTCGGCGACGGCGCCTCCAACACCGGCAACTTCGGCGAGACGATGAACCTGGCGGCGCTGTGGAGGCTGCCGGTCTTCTTCCTGGTCGAGAACAACCTCTACGGGATGGGGACCGCGGTCGAGCGCCACTCCGCCCAGACCGACCTCTCGAAGAAGGCCGAGGGCTACGGGATCCCGGGCACCCGGCTCGACGGGATGGACGTCCTCGCCGTCCGCGAGGGGGTCGCCGAGGGGATCCGGCTGGCGCGCGAGGAGGCGCGGCCGACGCTGCTCGAGGCCTTCACCTACCGCTACCGCGGCCACTCCGCCGCCGACCCCGAGGTCTACCGCGACCCCGAGGAGGTCGAGGAGTGGCGGGCCAAAGACCCGATCGAGACCTTCGCCCGGCGCTGCGTCGAGGCCGGCGTGCTGGGCGAGCGCGAGGTGGCGCAGGCGCGCGCGGCGGCCGAGGCGACGGTGGTCGCGGCAACTGAGTTCGCCGAGGCCTCGCCGGAGCCGCCGCTCGACACCCTCTACGAAAACCTCTACACGCTGACCGACGAGGGCGGCTGGTACGCGGTCGACGAGCGCAGCCCGGAGCCCCACCGCGGCGAGGACGAGGCGCGGATGCCCGACGCCGCGCGCGAGCTGGCCGAGGCCGGCGCCGCCTACGCCGAGCTGCCCGACGAGGAGCCGCGGCCGAACCCGGCGATCCACGGCGACGCCCAGGAGGGGGTCGAGCCACGGGTCGCGGCCGAGCGCGAGGCCGGGGAGGCGGGCAGCTGATGGCCGAGCTGCGGATGCGCGAGGCGCTGCGCGACGCGATGGCGGAGGAGATGCGCCGCGACGAGGCGGTCTTCGTGATGGGGGAGGACGTCAGCGTCTTCCAGGGCGCCTTCAAGGTGACCGAGGGGCTGCTGGGCGAGTTCGGCGAACGGCGGGTGCGCGACACGCCGATCTCCGAGAACACGATCGTCGGCACCGGGGTCGGCGCGGCGATGGGCGGGCTGCGGCCGATCGTCGAGCTGATGACGGTCAACTTCTCGCTGCTGGCGCTGGACCAGATCGTCAACCACGCCGCCGCGATCCCCTACATGTTCAACGGCCAGGCGAAGGTGCCGATGGTGATCCGGATGCCGGGTGGCGGCGGCCACCAGCTCGGCCCCACCCACTCGCACAGCTTCGAGGCCCTCTTCCTCCAGGTCCCCGGCCTGCTGGTCGCCTGCCCCTCGACCCCGGCCGACGGCAAGGCGCTGTTGAAGGCGGCGATCCGCGACGACAACCCGGTCGTCTTCATCGAGCACGAGAGCCTCTACGGGGTCCGCGGCGAGGTGCCCGACGGCGAGGACGAGGTGCTGGGCTTCGGCGAAGCGGCGGTGCGGCGCGAGGGCGGCGACGTCACCGTCATCGGCATCCTCAAGATGGCCCAGGTCGCCGAGCAGGCGGCGGCGACGCTGGCCGCGGAGCACGGCGTCGCGGCCGAGGTGATCGACCCGCGCACGCTGCGCCCGCTCGACCTCGACACGATCCTCGCCTCGGTCCGCAAGACCAACCGGGCGGTGATCGTCGAGGAGGGCTGGCCGCACGGCGGCGTCGGCGCCAACCTGGCGGCGCTGATCACCGAGCAGGCCTTCGACCACCTCGACGCGCCGGTGCAGCGGGTGACCGGCGCCGACGTCCACATGCCGTACTCCAAGCGCCTGGAGCAGGCGGCGATCCCGCACGAGGAGCACGTGGTGAAGGCGGCGCTGGCGACCCTGGAGGGAGCGATCTGATGGCCGACGTGGTGATGCCCCGACTGTCCGACTCGATGGAGGAGGGGACCGTGCTGCAGTGGCTGAAGCGGGTCGGCGACGAGGTCGCGGTCGGCGACGAGCTGGTCGAAATCGAGACCGACAAGGCGAACATGGCCTACGAGAGCGACCTCGCGGGTGTCCTGACGGAGATCCTGGCGCAGGAGGGCGAGACGCTGCCGATCGGGACTCCGATCGCGCGGGTCGGAGCTGGAGATTCGGACGAGGGACCGGCCGGTCAGCCCGCGGGTCCTGTCGCCGCAGGGGACCCCCCACCCCCTCCGGTAGCTAAAGCTTCCTCGGGGGTGGGCCCCCCTACGGCGCCACCCGCGGGAGGATCGGCTGCCACCCCTCAGGGGCAGACCGCCGCAGCTAGCGCCGAGCCGGACGCGAACGAGCGGATCAAAGCCTCACCCGTCGCGCGACGGCTAGCTAAAGACAAAGGCATCGACCTCTCCACCATCACCGGCTCCGGACCCGACGGGCGCATCGTGAAGAAGGACGTGAAGAAGGCAGCCGCTGCTTCCGCGGGTGACGCGCCCGCCGTGACAGGACCCGCAGATGCACCGCCTGGTCCCTCACCCCTCTCCCCCGAGACCGCCAAGGGGCAGGTCACGGTCGAGGAGCCGTCGAAGCTGCAGGCGACGATTGCGCGGCGGATGGCGGAGTCGAAGGCGACGGCGCCGCACTTCTACCTCAAGGCGGAGATCGACATGAGCCGGGCGGTCGAGGCGCGGGCCTGGGTCAAAGGTGACGCCGCCGAGGGCGAGGTGGTGCCCTCCTTCAACGACATGGTGATCCGGGCCTGCGCGCTGGCGCTGCGCGAGTTCCCCCGCGCCAACGGCGCCTACCGCGACGGCCGCTTCGAGCTCTACTCGCGGGTCAACGTCGGCGTCGCCGTCGCCGCCCCCGACGCGCTCGTCGTCCCCACCGTCTTCGACGCCGACCGCAAGGGCCTGCGCCAGATCGCGACCGAGTCGCGGGCGCTGGCGCAGCGGGTGCGCAGCGGCGAGATCACCCCGCCGGAGCTCTCCGGCGGCACCTTCACCGTCTCCAACCTGGGGATGTACGGGATCGACGCCTTCGCCGCGGTGATCAACGCGCCGCAGGCGGGCATCCTCGCCGTCGGCGCGATCAAGCAGCGCCCCGCCGTCCGCGACGGCGCGATCGTCCCCGCCCACCTGATGAACGCGACCCTCGCCTGCGACCACCGCATCCTCTACGGCGCCGACGGCGCCCAGTTCCTGGCCCGGGTGCGGACCCTGCTGGAAGAGCCGCTCTCGCTGGCGCTCTAACAGGTCTTCTTCGCGCCCGTAACCGCGTTCCAGGCGCTGCCAAGCGAGAAGTCGGCGGCGACGCGGAAGACGCCGGGATGAGCGGCGCGGGCGACGGTCCAGTCGCCACGACGGAGGATGCAGCCGGCGCCGCGGGTGATCGACCAGTAGGGGGTGAAGTTGACGCGGACGAGGAATTCGCCCGGGGTGGTGACGTCGAGGGCGAAGCCCTGGCGGCCGATGTCGAGCGTCCGCGCCCGGCCGGCGCCGAGCGACGCCACCAGCGGCTTCGGGTCGAGGACCCGGTAGATCCGCCAGTGGGCGGAGCGGTAGCGCAGGCTCAGGTAGGGCGGGTTGGCGAGGATCAGCCGCCGCTCCGCCAGCGAGGAGTAGTCCAGCGGCGCGTCAGGGAGGGCGACGTAGGCGATCGCGTTGCTGCGCAGCCAGGCGCTGTAGGTGGCGTTGGTCAGTTCGCCTTCGTCGTAGAAGATGTCGTCGCGGGTGGTGTCGAGCTGGCGCAGCCAGCCGCGGGCGAGCTCGAACTTCGGCGCCAGGTAGGCGGACTCCCAGTGGTCGGCGGTCGGCGGCACCTCGATCCGCGCCCCCTCGCCGCCGTGGGCGCGCAGCCAGTGGGCCGCCGGTTCGAAGTAGGCGGGGGTGGTCGAAGGGTCGCCGACGCTGCGGGCGATCTGGCTGACGCTGGCGGTCAGCTGCCAGTAGAGGCTGGCGAGGATCGTCACCGCCAGCACCGCCAGGAACCGGCGCGGCATCGCCGCCAGCCGCGGCCGCGGGTAGCGCGCCAGCACCACCGCCGCCAGCACCGGGCCGCCGAAGAGGGCGCCGAGGCGGACCGCGTTGCCGCCGATCGCGTTCGGCACCAGCCAGAGCAGGGTGGAGCCGAGCAGGTAGGCGGCGACGACCCGGCGCAGCTGCCGCTCCTGCTGCAGGCCACGGGTGAGGTAGAGGGCGCCGGCGCACCAGAGCGGGATCGCGACGAAGGAGGAGAAGACGAAGGGGAACTGGCCCGGCTCGGGGAAGGCGAGGTTGGGGACGACGGTGAGGGCGACGGCGAGGCCGGCGACCGCCAGCGCTGCCCGGTTGAGGCGCCGCCCGCGCTCCAACGCGCCCGCGACGACGACGCCGGTGAGGAAGGCGGCGGCGACCGGGCTGGCGAGCGCGCAGCCGGCGGCGGCGAGGACGGCGAGCGGGGCGCGGCCGACCTGCAGGCCGCGCAGCGAGGCGAGGCCGAAGGCGACCCCGAGGGCGAAGGTGAGCTGGCCGTCGGCGAGCAGCGTCACCACCCCGGCGGCGAACCAGAGGGTCGCCCAGCGCGCCTCCACCCCCCAGCGGTCGCGGACCAGGCGATCGAAGAGGTAGGCCGAGCAGACGACTGCGAGCCCGCCCACCAGCTGCGGCCCCAGCAGCGCCGCCAGTGGCGGGAAGAGGACGCTGTAGGTGAGGGTGTAGTGGCCGCCGTACCAGCTGCCGTTCCAGATCGCCATCCCGGCCTGCTGGAAGAGCTCGGTGCGGAAGACCTGCGCCGCGAGGTCGCCGACCGGCGGGCTCCAGAGCAGCATCAGCGCGGCCAGCGCCGAGCTGAGCGCGACGGCAGGGAGCCATTCGGGTCGGAGAGCCTTGGACTGGACCATCGGCGGGGCCGTCAAGGATACGGGCGCTTCCTGCGACGATTGTGAGAATGAGTGAAGAGATCCTCGTCCTCCGCCGCGGCACCGTCCCCTACGAGGAGGCGCGGGCGATGCAGAAGCGGCTCGAGGGCGCCCGCCAGCGCGGCGAGATCGCCGACGTCCTGCTGCTGCTCGAGCACCCGCCCGTCTATACCCGCGGCCGCCGCTCGACCGCGGCCGAGCTGCCGATGGGGGTCGAGTGGTACGAAGCGCAGGGGATCGAGGTGCGCGACAGCGACCGCGGCGGCCGCGTCACCTACCACGGCCCCGGCCAGCTGGTCGTCTACCCGATCGTCTCCCTGCGCCCCTACGGCGACGACGTCCACGCCTACGTGCGCGGGCTGGAGCGGGCGATGATCGCGGCGCTGGCCGCGCACGGCGTCGAGGCGAACCTGAGCGAGGGTGAGACCGGCGTCTGGGTCGGCTCCCGCAAGATCGGCTCGATCGGGGTGCACGTCAGCCGCGGGGTGACCACGCACGGGCTGGCGGTCAACGTCAACAACGACCTGCAGCCGTTCGAGTGGATCGTGCCGTGCGGGATCGAGGGCTGCCAGGTGACCTCGCTCGGCCGCGAGCTCGGCGCCGAGCAGGACCTCGACGCCTTCGCGACGACGCTTGCCGCCCGCTTCGGCGCGGTCTTCGCGCGCACGCCGGTCGAGACCGAGCCCGCGGCACTCGACCTCGCGCCGGGAGCGGGCGGCGCGCCCGCTACGCTCGGTGTCCCCCGATGAGCGAGACGATCGAGCAGCCGGCCGAGCGCGTCCACGTCACCCGCTCCCGCGCCAAGCCGGGCGGCACCGCGGCGGCGGCCGAGGGCACCGTCCCCTTCCGCCGCGCCCGCAAGCCGCCGTGGCTGAAGGTGCCGGCGCCGGGCGGCCCCAACTACCGCCGCCTCAAGGCGACGATCGGCGCCGACAACCTCCACACCGTCTGCGAGGAGGCCAACTGCCCCAACGTCGGCGAGTGCTGGGAGCGCGGCACCGCGACCTTCATGATCCTCGGCGACGTCTGCACCCGCCGCTGCGGCTTCTGCAACGTCCAGACCGGGGTGCCGAGCTGGAACGACCCGCTGGAGCCGCTGCGCGTCGCCAACCAGGTGAAGCAGATGGGGCTGCGCCACGCCGTCGTCACCTCGGTCGACCGCGACGACCTGCCCGACTACGGCGCCGGCGCCTTCGTCGGCACGATCCGCTCGATCCGGATGCTCGCCCCCGGCTGCAAGGTCGAGGTCCTGACCCCGGACTTCCGCGGCCAGGAGATGCCACTGGCCAAGGTCGTCCACGAGCGCCCCGACGTCTTCAACCACAACGTCGAGACGGTGCCGCGGCTCTACCCGGTGGCGCGGCGCGGCTCCCAGTTCCTGCGCTCGGCCCGGGTGCTGCGGCTGGCAAAGGAGATGGGCGGACCGGAGGTGGTGACCAAGTCGGGGCTGATGGTCGGGCTCGGCGAGAGCTTCGAGGAGATGGTCGAGACCTTCGGCCTGCTGCGCGAGCACCGGGTCCAGGTGCTGACCGTCGGCCAGTACCTGCGGCCGACCGAGAACCACCTGCCGGTGGTCCGCTACTGGCACCCCGACGAGTTCGCGGCGCTGGAGAAAGCCGCCTACGAGCTCGGCTTCGAGTCGGTCGCCGCTGGCCCCCTGGTCCGCAGCAGCTACCACGCCGACCAGAACCTGCCGGAAGGCCTCCGCGCCGAGAGCCTGACCGCCTGAGGTTTTACAAAGGTTCTTCACAAAATCTGCAAGGATCGGGCCGTGAATTTGGATCGACGTTCCTGCCTGGCGATCGCCGCTGCGTGCCTGGCGATGCTGCTGGCGATCCCCCCGCTGGCCGCGGCGCGCGATGCCTATGTGACGGGAACCAACGAATCCAGCTCACCGCCCGTGCCCCCTCCCCTTGCGGGGCCCTACGTGGCCCGTGTCGACCTCAACTCCCAGGCGACCCAGGAAGAGGTCGGGATGCCAGAAGGCGGCGAGGGAGCGCCGCCGGACATCGCGATCACGCCAGACGGCAAGACGGCCTACGTCGTCAACGGCGCTTCCGAGAAACTGGTCCCAATCAACATCGCGACCACGCCGGTAGCGGCGGAAACGGCGATCCCTCTGAACACGCCGTTCGCGATCGCGATCACGCCGGATGGCACTCGCGCATACGTCACCGAGCTGTTCGGAAACGACATCGCCGAAGTCAACCTGGCCAGTCGCACCGTCACCGGCTCGATCCCGGTGGGAAACAGTCCGAACGCGATCGCGATCACGCCAGACGGATCGCGGGCCTATGTGGTGAATCAGGCGGACAACGACGTCAGCGTCGTTGACCTGACGACCAAGACCGTGATCGCGACGATCCCGGTGGGGGAAAGCCCCGATGCAATCGCGATCACGCCGAACGGATCGCGGGCCTATGTCGCCAACTCGTCCTCCGCAAACGTCAGCGTGATCGACGTCACGACCAACACGGTGGTCGCGACGATTCCGACCAGCGGCCTCTCGCAATCGATCGCGATCACGCCGAACGGATCGCGGGCCTACGAGGTGAATTTGTTCGCCGAAGCGATCCCGATCGACACGGCCGCGAACACCGCGGCGGCGGCGATCCCGGTCCCCGGCTTTCTTCAAGACGTGTCGATTGCTCCGGATGGAAGCCACGCCTATGTCACCGGGGAATCTCCCGACGGTCTCACCCCGATTAACGTCGCCAGCAACACCCCCGGTGCCAGGCTCGAAATCGTCAAGCGACCCGGTGCGATCGCGATCGTGCCGAATCAGCCGCCGCACGCGGCCTTCACCGCCTCACCGGCGCCGGCGAAGGCGGGGGAAGCGGTCGGCTTCAATGCCTCGGCCACCTCCGATCCCGACTCCAACCTCCCGATCGGCCGCTACGAATGGAATTTCGGCGACGGCACCACGGTCGCCAGCGGCGGCGCCAAGCCACAGCACACCTACGCCCAACCCGGCACCTACCAGGTGACGCTGACCGCGACCGACGGCGAAGGCTGCTCGACCCAGATCGTCTTCACCGGCCAGACCGCCTACTGCAACGGCTCCGGCGTGGCGCGGGTGACCCACCCGGTCGTGGTCGCCGGCCTCAACGTCTGCAGCGGCACCAAGGCCAGCGCCTCGACCTTCATCCCGAAACGGCGTCCCGGCAACGTCGTCCCCGGGGTGCGGGTGAAAATCTCGACCGCGGTGCCGTCGAAGGTGACGGTGACGGCGACCGCGCTCTACTGGCAGAGCGGCAAACAGGCCAGCGCCCAGCTCGGCAAGATCACGGCGACGATCAAGCACTGGCGCCAGGTCCGCTTCGCAATCCCGCCCGAACTGCGCACGGCGCTGCCGCTGGGCGCGCCGCTGCGGGTGCAGGTGCGGATCGAGAGCGAACCGACCGGCGGCCCGCCCTGCGAAGCCGCGGTGGCCACCCGCGTGCTGAAGGTGCACGTGGTCAAGGTCTTCCCGAATCGGGTCCAGTTCGAGCGCTCGCGCTGAGCGGGGGGCGCTAGACCAGCTCGACGCGCTGCGGGTTCGCCGGGTCGTAGGCGACGTCGATGCGGCGGCCCTGCTCGACCCGGCCGAGGCGGCCGGCGGAGAACTTGCGCTTGACCTCGAACGGCAGCCCGTCCTTCGGCGTCACTTCCAGGGTCAGCTCGATCAGCTGGTAGCCGGCGACCGAGCCGGCGGTGCCTTTGGCGTCGAGGATCGTCGCCTTGGCGCGGACGCTGCCAGTGGGAGGCTTGGCGCGTTTGCTGGGCGCGTCGAGGTAGACGAGCAGCAGGCCGCTGAGCCCGCAGCCGACGGCGACCCCGATTCCGCCGATCAGCGCCGCCGGCACAGCGACGGCCAGGGCGACGCCGGCGACGGCCAGAACCAGCAGCAGCACTCCCCAGACGAACACGAACGGAATCTACACCGGGGCGCCCCGGAAGCGGTTATGGTCGGGCGGCAAACCCCGGGGAGACGACAGGGGCCCCACTTACAAGGAGACGATCCAGATGGGCATGTTCAAGGACATGAGGGACCTGAGCAAGACCGGCAAGCAGATGCAGAAGGAACGCGGCGGCAGCTTCAAGATGATGAAGGACGGCCTCGCCCAGGCCAACCAGGCGGTGCAGGAAGTGCAGGCGAACCAGGCCCTGGCCGAGACCCTCGCCAACGAAGGCGTCGACGCCACCGCCACGATCGTCTCGATGCAGGCCACCGGCCGCACGATCAACATGCAGCCCGAGCTGCAGTTCCAGATGACCCTCGAGATCGGCGGCAGCTCCTCCGACGTCACCCACACCCAGGTCGTCTCCCCCGCCCTGATCGGCCAGCTCCAGCCCGGCGCCCAGGTCCCGGTCAAGGTCGACCCGAACGACCACTCCCAGCTGATGATCGGCCTCGCCGGCTGACGAGGCGGCCGCGCTACCCCGCCGGCGCTTTGCCGGCGGGGCTGGCTCGGAGCGACGGCGTCGCGGCTAGCGCTTGACGATGTTGTGAATCTCCATCAGCTCCGGCTCGCCGGGCTCGATTCCGACCTCGGAGAGGACCGGCATCAGCACCTGGCCGAAGGCGTCGAGCTGCTCCTGGGAATCCCAGATCTCGCTGACGCGAAGGTTGCCATCGGTGCCGAAGCAGACGTGGTAATCGAGTCCGTCGGGCGGGAAGGCGCCTGACTCTTCGAGCTTGCGGACGCTCTCGTCGTACTGAGCTGCGGTCAGGGACGCGGGGGCAAAGCGGATTAGGACGCTCATCGAGTTCTCCTGGATCGGGGTCATGCCGACCCTAGCCCAGGGCCAGTGACGAAGGGGTTAATTAGTGGAGCCAGCCGGGATCGAACCGGCGACCTCCGCCTTGCAAAGGCGGCGCTCTGCCAGCTGAGCTATGGCCCCTCGGCGGGAAGTCTAGGCGGGCGCGGCGCGGCTCGCCAGGGGGCTCAGCGGACGACGGCGCGTTTGTATTTGGAGACGGCGAGGACGGCGAAGAAGGCGGCGATGCCGAGCGACCAGGCGACTGCGCCCCAGACGTAGTTGCCGGCGGGGGCGCCGAGGAAGAGGGCGCGCATCGCGTCGACGGTGATCGTGAAGGGGTTGACTTCGGCGAAGTCCCGCAGCGCCGCCGGCATCGATTCGACCGGCACGAAGGCGGAGGAGACGAAGGTGAGCGGGAAGATGACGATGAAGCCGAGCGACTGCGCCGCCTCCGGCGAGGACGAGGTGAGGCCGATGAAGGCGAAGACCCAGGAGAAGGCGTAGCCGAACAGCAGCAGGAGCAGGATGCCGGCGACGATGTGGAGCAGCGGCGCGTCGAAGGAGAAGCCGACGATGACCCCGACCACCAGCATCACCGTGATCGAGATCGTGTTGGTGCCGACGTCGGCGAGGGTGCGGCCGGTGAGGACCGCGGCGCGCGACATCGGCAGCGAGCGGAAGCGGTCGACCAGCCCCTTCTTCAGGTCCTCGGAGAGGCCGAGAGCGGTGACGAAGCCGCCGAAGGACATCGTCTGGACGAGGATGCCGGGGATCAGGAAGTCGATGTAGTCGTAGCCGGGGGTGGTGATCGCGCCGCCGAAGACGTAGGCGAAGAGCAGCACGAACATGATCGGCTGCACGGTGAAGGAGAGCAGCAGGTCGGGGGCGCGGGGGATGCGCAGGAAGCTGCGCTTGGCCAGCACCAGGGTGTCGGAGACGGCGTCGCGGAGGCCGCTCATCGCTCCTCCCCCTCCTCGCCGTCGCCGCCCTGCGGCTCCGCCGCGCGGCCGGTCAGGGTGAGGAAGACGTCGTCGAGGGTGGGCCGGCGCATCGCCACGTCGTCGATGCCGACGCCGGCCTCGCCGAGCCGGCGGACCGCCTCGGCGATCATGCCGCGGCGCTGGCGCACCGGCACCCGCAGCACCCCGTCGACCAGGGCCGGGCGCTCGGCGGCGAGCGGCTCCAGCGCCGCGATCGCCGCCTCGGTGTCGGCCTCCGACTCGAGGGTGACGTCGAGCCGCTCGCCGCCGACCTGGTCCTTGAGCTCGTCGGAGCTGCCCTCGGCGATGACGCGGCCGTGGTCGATCACCGAGATCCGGTCGGCGAGGCGATCAGCCTCGTCGAGGTACTGGGTGGTGAGCAGGACCGTGGTGCCGGCGGCGACGCGGCCCTCGATCGTCTCCCAGAGGCCGATCCGGCTGCGCGGGTCGAGGCCGGTGGTCGGCTCGTCGAGGAAGAGCACCGGCGGCTGGGCGACCAGCGCCGCGGCGAGGTCGAGGCGGCGGCGCATGCCGCCGGAGTAGGTGCGGACGAGGCGGTCGGCGGCGTCGGCGAGGTCGAAGCGCTCCAGCAGCTCGGCGGCGCGGGCGCGCGGCTCGCCCTTCGGCAGGTGGTAGAGGCGGCCGACCATCTCCAGGTTCTCGGCCCCGGTCAGGTTCTCGTCGACCGCCGCGTACTGGCCGGCGAGGCCGATCTTGGTCCGCAGCTGGGCCGCCTGGCGGCTGACGTCGAGGCCGGCGACGCGGGCGCTGCCGCCATCGGGGGGCAGCAGCGTGGTGAGGATGCGGACGGCGGTCGTCTTGCCGGCGCCGTTGGGGCCGAGCAGACCGAGCACGGTCCCGGCCGGGACCCGCAGGTCGATCCCGTCGAGGGCGAGGACGTCCTTGTAGGACTTGCGCAGGCCTTCGGCCTCGATCGCGACGTCGGCGGACACCCCCGGCAACCTACCGAGGCGGCCGCGGCGGCTCGGTCAGTCGTCGAAGTCGAAGTCCTTGGGCGGCTGCTGCTCGAACCAGAGGTTGTCGTCCTCCGGCGCGTCCTCGAGGAAGTCGGGAGTGTCCTCGAGCACGTCCTCGTGCTCCTCGGCGGGCTGACCGGGGGCGGCGTCGGCGACCGGGTGCTCCTCGGTGTGCTCCTCGGCCTCGGGGCGGGGGTGCTCGTCGGAGGCTTCCTCCTCGCCCTCGTGCTCGAACTCGCCGGAGTCGGCCTCCTCGTATTCGCCCGAGTCCTCCTCGTCGGTGGCGAATTCCCCGGAGTCCTCCTCGAGCGGGAGTTCGGCCGAGTCCTCCTCCTCGAAGTCGGCTTCGCTCTCGAGGTTGAAGACCGCGGTCGGTTCTTCGGCGGGCGGGGGCGGCGACGGGGCGGCGGCGGACGGGAGCTGGGGCTCGTCGGGCAGCGGCTGTTCGAGCGCCTGGTTGAGCTCGTCGGAGAGCCGCTGCTCGCTGAAAAAGTCGTCGTCCTCGAAGTCGTCGTCGCCGCGCTGGTCGCTGATCTCCAGCTCCGGCCCGGCGTCTTCCTCCTCGTCGGCGTCGAGGCCGGGGAGTGGGTCGACCGGGGCCAGGCGGGGCTCGGTCAGCTCGGCGTCGAGCAGCTGCTCCTCGGAGGGCGCCTCGGGCTCGGTGGCGGCGTCCTCGAACTGGCCCTCGACGTCGAACATTTCGGTCGGCTGCTCGGCGATCGCGTGCCGCTCCTCGGTCGAGTGGCCGGAGTCGGCGATCGGCTCGGGCGTGGGAGGAGGCTGCTCCTCGACGGGCGCCTCGGGCGGAGGCGGAGGCGGCGCCTCCTGCAGGTCGGCGATGTTGGGAGCGCGCCTGCCGGACTCCGGCTCGGGCGACGCCACATCCCCCTCCGGAGCGGCCAAGAACTCGGTCGGCGCCTCCGCAAACGGGTCCGGCCCGTCCGGCCGGGCCGGCGGCCCAAAGGCCTCGTCCTCGAGCTTTTTCAGCTCGGCATCGTCCGCGCCGTGCGCGCGCTTCAGCTCAAGGTGCTCTCTGATGGCGTCGTCGAGAATGCTCATGTCGCAGCCCAGGCTGCCAAAGACTATGCGGTTATCCTTCCGCTTGCGAGGCAATGGGATCAACTTCCCAGCCACGCCCCACGGGGCTATAGCTCAGCTGGCAGAGCGCCTGGATCGCACCCAGGAGGTCGGCGGTTCGAATCCGCCTAGCTCCACTCTCGGAAGTCCCTGCACGTCGGGGGCTTTTTCATTTTCGACCGGTGAGAGCGTTGCCGGCGAGGGCGCCCCCTATTGGGCACGAGTGCCCAAAGAGGCGGGTAATCGGCGTGCATCGGCACGTATCCCGGTGCAATTCGACTCGCTTTGACCGCCTCACAGAGCTACGTTCCGGCGGCAAATACAAAGTGCCCCGGCGGCGCGTGAACGCCCCGGGGCCGGCACCGAAGAACTGGCTTCGATGCACTCGAAACCGTACTCGCCGACCCGCCTCGGAGGGCGCTCGGCGGGCCTTCGGTGCCCTACCGCAAGGAGGGCACCATGCCAACCAATCTCACCCTTACGCCCGGGCAGCGCTCGGCGCTGTATGAGCAGGTTCGTCTCCACGTCAGCGCGATCAGCGATCTCTGGCTGGCACTGGAGCGAAACCACGACTACGAAACGGCCAAGCGGCTGGGCCGCGAGGTCAGCGAAGACTTCCGGCTCCTCGATGACCTGGGCTGGTATCCCAACGACCGTCGCCCAGAGTTCGAGTTGACGATCCCCGTCGAGGATCTGACGCGGATCCTCGGGCGCCTGCGCAGCGAAGCCGACGGCGGCCTCAATCCGACCGGCGCCGAGCGCGAGTCGAAGGAACAGGAGGAGCGAGTGGAGCTGGGCCTCCGCCGGGCGCGTGACGTCTGCGATGACCTACTCGCCGGGCTCGCAAACGGAGGGCCTCGATGAGCTGGCGAAACGGCGGGACCCATCCGCCATTTGGCGAGCCCACCCTCCTCAATTACGCGATCGTCTCCGGAAGGTTGACTGCGCCTCCGCGAAGCGGAGAGGGAGCGAGGGGAGGCGTGGCGATCCTGCTCGCGCTCCTCGTCCCGGTCCTCAATCCCGAACAGCCTCGGGAGGTCATGACCTGGACCGACCTCGATGTCGAAGTCCCGGGTCCGGTCGCTGCGCGTCACCGGGTGCGTGCTCTCGACCCCCACCAGTTCGTCCTGGCCGCCGGCCAGGTCAGCGAGTGCTCGACCGCGCGGAACGGGATCCGGCACAACGTGCTCCTCGCCGATATCGTCCATCCACAGCCACCCGATCCCCCGAACCTCGTCCTCGTCAGCGGGCCGCCCAACGGAGGTTCCGGTCGCTCATCGGTTCGCACCAATGGGCAGGCTCGACATAGCCAGGCGCGGGCGTAGTCAAAGCTTGCTGTGAGCTTCGAGCTCTGCTTCCCATTGGGCATGGGAGTCAGCGAATGCTCGCAGGCACCCCTCTTCAACCGGGGCACGAGCGTATTCGCGATATTCAAGCCCGAAGGCATGGGCGATGGACGATGGATCGTCGGAGGTTTCCCATTCTTCGGCTGACTGCGACATGGGCTGGGAGCCACAGATTTCATATGCGAGTTGGAAGTTGTCCCGGTCCACCCCCGTCCACTGCCGGTACAGCTGCTCGGTGAGAGGCGCCACGCCAGAGCCCGCGGCCTGCGCTGCATGTTCTCGGGCGCGGCGGTGTGCGGCTTTCCTTCGCCGCGCCCTTTCGATTTCTTCGGCTTCACGGGCTTCGCGGACCTCACGCCGGTGTTGGCGCTCCGCCTGCCGCTTACGCCGATGTTGACGTTCCGCTCGCCGTTGCGTGAAGTGCTGCGGGGTCGTTGGAGATTCAGCACTTGGCTGAGTTGCACTTCCACCTCCGCACCCGGCCAACGCCGCAACTATGAGCGCCGTCGTCACAAGTCTCGCGCCTCCCCAGCCGTACACATCACAAACCCTATCCGTTGAAAGCTGCTCACGACAGCAGGATTAACTACTAAGGTGAATCCGTGGGCATCGAGGTTGATTCCGAGGTGGGCATGGAGACAGCAGACTGTGGCAGTTGCACTGCCGTACTTGCTTCGCCGGCCTTCGAGTACCGCTCGTACGGCATCGGTGCGATGGTCGTTGGCCTGGTGGCTGGAGTCGCAGCGATCGCAGTTGAACCTCCGCTGAGGGCTCTATTCCTACTTGTCGTCTTCGGAGGTCCTTTCGCGATCCTTCTGCACCTGTTTGTCGTACGGCCAATGGTGCGCCGAGTAGCTGTCGAGGCAACCCCGCTTAGCGGATGCGAGCCCGAGGCCGATGACGCCACCCGCCGGCGAGTCGGCCGGATGCTCGCTCTGCAGGTAACCGGATTGGCCGTAATAGCCGTTCTCGGAACCCTGCAGAATGTTCCCGGCCTTCCGTTTGCCAGTGGCGCGCTCCTTGGCTTCGGGGCGAGTATGTTCGCGGCGAGTCGCTGGCTTGGGCGCTGGGAGGATGAGCATTCCGTCTCGCTGTTTCGCGCGCCCCGCTACAGCTGGCGGCACGACCCGCAAAGCGGCCGCCTCGGTGGCGGGCTGCTGGACCCGCGCGACTTCTTCCTCGTTCGGCGCTCCTAGGGACACGGATCCGCCTCAGGCGCGGTGGCGCACTGCGTAGTGCAGCTTGCCAGCGAACCAAAGGCTTGCACCCAAGGCGAGCGGGATCGCCGCGCTGCCGTCGCCGGTCGCGGCAAGGCCGGCGGCTCTCACCAAGACGAGCAGGGAGCCGCCGACTCGCAGCACGAGCCCACCGAGGAGACAGAAGCCAAGGAGGGCAAGGATCACGATCCCAATCGCGGAGGCGGTCATTGACGCGCCTCCTTCTCAGCAGCTAGGTCCAATCCTCTCTCCTCGAGCCTCTCGCCGTTGACCAACGCCTTCAACCGCTCGCGCTCGCCATCGCCCCGGCGCATGATGTGGGTGTAGACGCGCAGGGTGAACTTCGGATCGGTGTGGCCGAGCTGGGTCATGACCGAGGCGGGGTCCTCGCCGGTCGCGACGAGGATCGAGGCGAAGGTGTGGCGCAATTTGTGCGGCGTGAGGCCGCGCGGTAGCGGTATCGCGCCGCGTTCCTCGAGCAGCTCGTTCGCCCGTTTGACGGCGGAGGCGAGGATTCGGTTGCGCAGGTTGTCCTTGTCTCGCCGACCGCCCGCGCTGGTGGGAAAGACTGGGTCGTCGGGGCCGGTGCGAGTGGCACGCGCCTTCTGCATCGCGAGATCGTCCTGGAGGATCGGCAGCAGGTGGATCTCCCGCAGCCCGGCCGTGGTCTTCGAGCGCGCGATGTGAAGGCGGCCGTTGGCGAGATCGACGTCGCGCCAGTTCAGGGCGCAGAGTTCGTTGGCCCTGAGGCCGGCGAAGAGGAGCGTCGCGATGATCGGGCGGCGGTCGGTGGTGTGGAAGTGGCAGTCGCGGTCGAGCTGGCCGGCCGCCTCCAGCAGAGTCTTGATCTGCTCGACGGAGTCGAGGTGCACGGGCGCGCGCTTCGTCACCTTGAGCCGGCGGCGCCTGCCCATCGCCGGATTGCGGTGGATGTGTTCGTACTCCACCGCCATCGAAAGCACCCACTGCAACCCGTCGATCGCTTTGTTGATCGTCGAGGCGCCGAGCGGCCGCAGCACCTGCCCGTGTTTATTGCGCATCGGGTTTTCGGCCTCGATGGCTCGCCGCCTCGCCTCGGAGAACTCCACCATGTAGCGGCGATATTCATCGACAGCGGGAACGTCGATCTCGTCCAGCGGCCAGTCGCCGAAGTAGGGGATCAGGTGGCTGAGCGACCACTCCATGTACTCGTGGGTGTGTTGGCTGACTTCACCTCGGCGCGCCTCGTGCAGGCGCAAGGCGAACTCACCGAAGGTCGGCATCGTCTGCGTGGCCCGCTCATCGGCGGCCTTTCGGCCCCGCGGCGGAGGAACCCAGAGCCCGCGCCTCACATCGGCCATCACGTTGTCGAGCTCCTGCTTGGCGCGCCTGCGCGTCCACCCATCGCTCTCCAGCCCGAGCGTCAAGTACTGGCGCTCTCCGTAGGCGCGGAAGCGAAGGGCGTAGCCTCGGCCGCCCTTCCAGAGCCTCTCCAGCACCTGCCCTTCCGATCTACCAGCCACTCCGATCACCTCCCGTGTCGAGGCGTCGGGGGCAGGCTGGCGCGATCGCCTGTGGGCAACCGAGGACCCCGGCCGCGGCTAGGCTGATCATCGCGCCGAAGCTTTGCCTCCGGCGCCGGGCCGGGGGCGTTCGTGCGCCGCCCGGCCGCTATTTCTTGCCCGACGACACTAGCTCTGCTGCGGCGAGGAAGCGAGTCGCGACGGGCATCCCCGGCAATCGGCCCATATCGGCTCCCAGGGCCGGACCCGGAGGCTCCGAGCGTGTCTATCCGAGCGCTCACCTCGACAGGATCGAAGCGAAGCCTTGGGCGCTCTCCCCCGCCGAGCCGGCGGGCACCGAGCTCATCGGCGTGGGCGTAGACCCAGGAGCGATCGAGGCCGCACCACTGCGCGACCTCGGCGGCGCTCATCAGACGGCCCGGCTGCGCGGTAGGACGATCTGCCCTCACCAGCTCGGCAATCCGCTGGGCCAGCACCTCGATCGTCTCGCTGGTGAGACGAACCTCCTCGGGGTGGCGCGAGCGACGGCGGGTCTCGCCCCGGTGCCCCCGGCGTTCGTTGCTTCCACGGTCCACCGCTAGCGCTTCCTTCCCTCGTCTGCCAGCGGGCTCCCTAGCCAGTCGACCGCCGGCTCGGGTTCGCGGACGTCGCGGAAGATCGGTTCGAAGGGACCCTGGCCCACGAGGTCCTCCAGAAGGCAGATCGAGATCCGAACCGCACGCGCCCCGGCGAACCGAGGGTTGCCGCAAAGCAGGGCGCTGACGCCGGCGCATCGACGCTCCAGCGCGGCTCGGGAGGCGCCGGTGAGGACGCAGTTGACTTTCGGGAACCGTGGATAGTGCTGCTTCCAGACCGGCTCTCCGTCGCTGCCCTTGAACCGATGCAGTTCCGCGTAGCGGGCGAGCTCGGCGACCAGGCGGTCGATCGAGAGGGTCGCCCGGTCGAGCTCCAGGAAGCGCAGCTCGAGGGCGAGGCGCCCTCCCTCCTCTCGCAGGTAGGTAAGCACCGCGTCGGCGAAGAGGGTGCGGCGTCGACGGCCGCGGCCGCGCGAGAGGGGATGAGCGACCTCGTGGCGCCATGAGAGCGGCCCGAACTCATCGCCCCGCTCGCGCGCCGCGCGCAGGAAGGCGATGCCGGCGTCGTTGACGGCGAGGGTGTGGGCGCGGAGCTGTCCGGCGACCTCGCTCGCCGACAGGGGCCTCGGGCTCTCCTCCAAGGCGTGGGCCTTATGCGCCAACCTCACCCCACGCTCGGTAGCGAACCAGAGCCTCTGGCCGGAATGCGGCGGGCGGTTGAAGGCGACCAGCTCCGCCTCCCTCAGTCGGCCCAGCACCTGCTGCGCCCAGCGACTGCGACTGGCGGGCAGGTGGACCTCCCTCACCTGCTCGGTCGTGAGCACTCGGTGCTGGACAAGGGAGGCGAGGATCTCGACCGCCGTCTCCGGCAGGCCGCTGGCGGGCGAGGCACTCGTCTCAGTTGCCAACGCTCTTGCCTCCGAGCCAGTACGGGCTCTCCTCCTCGGGCTCTTCGAGCTGCTCCTCGTCGGGTGGGGCAAGGCCCTTCAGGTGAGCGAGGATCCTGTCGTCGAGCGTCTCCAAGTGCTCGGAGACCTGCGCCGGCTCTGCCCGCCCGACGGCACCGGCGAGGGGTCCGCCGATGCCGGCTTCCGACTTCTCGTGCACGTCCTCGACCCGGATCCCGCGCAGGGCGAAGGGTCGGCTCAGCTCGCCTTCGTGGGTGACCTGGGTGACGAACTGAAAGCGCGGCAGCCCGACCATCACCGCGGGGCTCGGCTGCCTGCCCCACTCTTTGGTCAGCAGCGCCGCCGCGTGGGAGTTGAGCGCGGTGGCCAGCATGTGGGAGCGGTTGGTGGTGAGTGCGTTCAGGGTCTGGGCGGAGAGCCGCTCGGGGTTCTGGTTCAACAGCACGGCCCGCAACCCGAACTTGGCGCTCTGCTCGAGCAGGGCGGCGAGGCTCCCCGAGCCGCCGCCGTCATAGCTCTGCACCTCGTCGAGAAAGACCCAGAAGGGCTTTCGCCTCTTCGCGGCCAGCTCGCCGCGGCTGCGAGCGGAGTGCAGGAGGTCGAAGACCAGCAGGTTCGCCAGCAAGCGCTCCTGCGAGTGGCCGGCGCCCGGGCAGGCGAGGACGATCAGCCCCTCGTCCATCGCCTCGCGGATGCGGAAGCTGCCCTGGCTCTGGCCGAGCAGGGTGCGCATCGCGCTCGATAGCTGCAGGCGGTCGACGAGGTTGGTGACCGGGGTGATCGCCTCGGGGCTGAGCAGCGGGAAGCGGTCACGCCAGAAGCGCCGGGAGGCCGCGGGCAGGAAGGGCATGGCTGCCTCCCGCCAGCCCTTGTCGGAGAGCAGGGTCGGCAGCTGGAAGATCGTCGGCGCCAGCTCGGGCCGCAACACCTTGGCGATCCCCACCAGGGCCGCCGCGGCGTGACTCGTCAGGTTGATCGCCCGCGTCGAGCGCTCGCCCCATTCGAGCACCGAGGAGAAGGCGTCGACCAGCGCGGCGACCTGCTCCTCCCCTTCTCCCTCGCCGCCGAGCTCGAAGAGGTTCCAGCCCGGTTGGGCCTCGGCGTGGCCGGGTCCGAGGTCGATCTCCACCACCCGGCTGCGCAGCTTCGGATCGCTCAGGTAGGGACGGATCCGCTCCAGGGCATCGCCGTGGGGGTCGAGGAAGAAACCGCCGTGACCTGAGCGCACCAGGTGGACGAACTGGGCGATCGCGAGCTCGGTCTTGCCATAGCGCGAGCGGCCGGCGATGTAGGAGAAGAAGGTGTCGGCGGCCCTGACGCCGAGGACACGCTCGGAGCCACTGGTGCCTACCTTGCCGAGCGGGATCACGTCTGCTTTGTCTGGATCGAACTCCGGCAGCTTCGGCGCCGCCGCGAGCAGCGTCCCAGCCCGGGCGACGTTGTCGCCGCGGCAGTGCATGCTCGGAGGCTTGAGGAAGCCGGCCATCTCGCTGGCGGTGAGAACCGCTCGCTTGGGCGGAGCGAAGAGGCCGGTGTCCATGCGGCGATCGAAGCGGGCGCGCCGCAGCGGCAGGTCGGAGCCGAGGAACGCGAAGCCGAGCGAGAGGCCGCGGGCGCGCAGCCAGTTCTGAGCCGTGAGGGGTGCAAAGGCGCCGAGCAGGAGTTGCATCGTCGACTTGGCGCGAGCGCGATCGACGGCCCGGCAGCGCAGCAGGATCTGGGCTTCGAAGAGGGTACCGGCGTCGCGCAGTTTCTCCTCCAGGGCGTCGTTGACCATCCGGCGCTCGAGCAGCTTGTCGGGGCTGGGGCGACCCTTGCTGCGCTCGTTGCCTTCGAGGCGCTCGAGCAGGCTCGGGCGCTCGCCGTACTTGCGGGCGGCCCGTCGGCGCAGGGAGCGGCGCAGGCGTTCGCGGCGATGGCCAGAGGCGGGGAGTAGGTCGATGCAGATGCTGACCTCCTCCCCCTTCTTCGGCCGGGAAACCTCGAGGGCCGAGGCGAAGCCCTGCAGCGGATCGGGCTCCAAGGAGAGCCGAGCCAGGGGCTCGAGACTCGAGCGGGCGAGGGTCAGCTCGGTCCGAACGGTGGCCAACGCCTCGGCGCCCTTTCGCTCGCCAAGAACGTCCTTGGGCTCACGCACCTCGAAGCCCTCATAGGCTCCGAGGGCTCCCCGTAGGGCCTTGCCCGACCGCTCCGGCACGCTCAGCAGGTACACCAGCCGACCCTCGGCGTCGTTGGTGAGTCGCACCCGCACCGCCTGGGCGCGGCGATCAAACCAGCCGCGCAGGCGGCGTTCGGTCGCGGCGAGCTCGGCGGCGAAGCGAAGGACGGCGTCGGTCTTGGGGTCGAAGTCATCGGCCGGCACCACGGCCACCTCCTGACGACTGGCCAGCGTGCGGTTGATCGAGAGCAGCCGCTGCGTAGCCAGCGCGGAGGCGATAGCGAGGGTGCCGAGAGCGAGGGGCGCGAGCGAGCCGACGGCGGAGAGCACTTGGCCGGGGCTGATGGTTGAGATGGTCCGCCAGACAGCGATGCTGACAGCGCCGATGAGGATCGCGATCATCGGCCTCGGGTCCTGTCGATCGACCGGGTTCATGGACCGACCTCGAGGTGGAGCAGAGATGTCGGCAAAACCGCAGCGGCGGAAGCACGCTGGCGGTGCGGAATGGTTTGAGTCTCGATCCGATCGTGAGCGGTCGGATAGGCGGTTTGTTGTGCGGTCGGTTGTGCGAGGGGGAGATCGAGGTCAGTTGCGTTCAAACGGGGCCTCCTGTAGCAATGGAAGGTGTTCATTCCTTCCGGAGTAGCTCCGTGAAACGGAGAAGTCAAGTCAGCGAATTGGCACTCCCGTAATCGCCGCGTATCCCCGACAATCCGCGGTAATAAGTGAGCCGTTCTCTTACGACACTTTTAGGTTCGGCTCAGTCGAGCCCGCGACTTCTTGCCTTTCCGCAACTGCCCTCTTGCGAGCAGCCAGAGCGAGCACCATCTCCCATCGTCCATAGCCCGAAACACGACATTACGTAGACGAGCGTCGCGCGGCTCCAGTCGAGTCCGGCCACTGTCATGCCGGCCCGCACCCGGCGCCCACGCGCGGGTGCGCCCTGATCTCTGCGAGCCACACCAAGGAACGCGACGTTCGCGGGAGTGGTTCCCACATATCCTGTAGCTCCTGGTGATCACGACCCTGCTATCCGAAGCGCGTGCGGCCGCGGACCGCGACGCATCGTGGCTCGGCTCGATCGACCACCTCACCTTGCTGTCCGATTCGTTGGAACCGATCTTCGGTTTGTCCGACATCGAACTTTCCTGGGGACCCTCCGGCGCACCGGGCTACTGGGAGGCCGCGTCCCGCCAGATCATTCTCGAGCGGCCCACCCCGAGCGCCGGGCAGAACTCGCAGGACCTTGCCGAGGTGACGGTCCTCTCACTCCTGCACGAGACACTGCATGCCCGGTTCAGCACGCCCGCTCCTTCCTTCCGCCGAAACCTCACCCGCGTAACTCCACGCGACCGGGGTGATCTTCGATCTACTCGAGGACGGACGGATCACGAAGCTCGCCACGGCGGACAGCCCGGAGTTCGGCCCGCCGCTCGAAAGGTTCGCGACCCAGGCAGTGGATCAACTCGAAATGCGGACCGGACCCAACGCCTCCACGACGGAACCGCCTAGACCGCCCGACCAGCTCGCCTTCGCCGTGATGGCCTACGCGCTTCAACCGGACAGAGTCGTCCTGCTTCATCCTGGCGTGAGCGAGGAGCTCGGAAACCTCAAGGAGGTCATCGGTCAGACCCGTGGAGGTACCACCGAGGACTGTGGTGCCACGGCGATAACCCTGGTCGAACGCATATCCGAATTCCGTCCGTGAGGCGCGGGGCGGGCGCTACTACTGAGTGTCGGCGCTCAATTCCGCACGAACGTCGTGTTCACGAGCGTCGCGCTCGTAGGACTCGGCCAGCAGTCTCAGGACCCGACCGGTGCGCGGCCACGACGGCGCGGCGCGCCTGGCCCAGTCTCGGTATCTGGAGGCAATCTCGCGCTCCTGGGTACCGCCGTCGTAGACGCCGCGGCTGGTCACACCACGGCTGTTGACGAGGCCTACATGTAGCCCCGACTCCATGCTGGTGCTGCCGATCGTCTCGATCAGATCGCGCACGGGCTCGGCGGGCCATATCCCGTCGGCCCCCTCGGGACTCGCCGACAAGGCCTGCCCGATCTGCTCGTCGCCGATGTCGGCGCGATCCGAGTCGGCGAGTTCGAGCCGGGCGACCCTCACCCACTCGGCGAGCGCCAACCCATCGATGCTGCCGTCCTCGCGCATCCCCGGCAGCTCCCGCCATCCCTCGAGCACCGACCAAGCGTGCCGAGCCCGTTCCTGCTCGTCGAGATCGAGTTGGCGACGCTTTTCTCCACTGCCCCGGTAGACACGGCGGACGAGTTCGACGAAGACGGTAGGGTCGGCCCGCATCGCCGGAAAGAGCGCCCGTGGTCGACGGAAGTCCTCGAGCAGGGTGAAGAACGCGAACTCATAGCGGGCAAGGCGCTCGACCGGTGCGTCGGTTTCCTCGAGACGATCAAGGAGAATCCCGACCTCATATCCGGGTGACTGCGAGCCGCTCTGCTCGAGATCGGTACGCAATGCGGCATCGAGAACCGCTTCGATCAGTTCGGCGTCGACCAACTCCTTCTCCTCCTCGGCACCTTGAAGAGTGGCGGCGAGAAGGTCGACAGCAACCCATGGCTGATCGCGTGCGAGCAGCTCGCCGGTAGCTCGTCGAGTGTCCGCGCTCCGTATCCCCCAACCCCCGATCTCGACCCAGTAACGATCGAGCAACTCGGGGGCCAACTCCTCGAGGATGTCCCAGGTGACGGCGTTCGCGTTGGCAGCGTTGGCGAGGGCGATCCGGCGCTCGGTGTCGGCCGCCGCGGGGTGTACGAGAGCGTCGCACAACCAGTCGGCGTCCTGCTGCAGTTTGTAGGCGGCCCAGCTGCGGGCAACGTCGCGCAGCGCCAGCACCTCGGAGTCGAGCCAGCCGAGGAGCTCCGCGGTCAGCTCGTCGGGGTCGAGTTCGCCCAGCGCGAAGCCGATCTGGCCGGGCACCTTGGCACGCTCGGCCAGGGTCCGCAGGCCTGCCACGGACTCGGTCGCGAGGGTTTCCGTGACAGCCTCGCGGCGGACAGCCGCGAGGCGTTCCGTGTGAGCCCGGAAATCGTCGTCGGGACCCGGGATGTTAGGCCGCCAGTCGAACAGGTACGCAAAGCGGCCAACGTCGCGGTGCGGCTCGAGACGCTCGGCGAGCGACCGCAGGCGCCCCAGCGGCTCCTCGGCCATCGACCAGTCTGCATCCGGGAAGCGGGAGTGCCGGGCGGCCTCGCGGTCTATTGCTTCCCACAAGTTGAGGCGCTCCTCAGGGCTGATATTCGCCTCGGAGACGAACCGCTCGAGGGCCTCAAGCAGCCGCTCGCGCTCGGTCGGCGGCAACGGCCCAAGGCGGGTCGCCAGATCGGACCAGCGGGCGGGATCAGAGGCGGCAATCGTGACCGCGATGTCGACCAGATGTCCAATGTAGTCAACCCACTCGGCGACCGAGAGGCTGCGGGATTCGGGCAGCCAGTCGCGAAACCGTGGAGCGCTCGGCGGCGAGGAGATCGCATGGGAACTTGGCCAAAGGCCCTTCACAAGTTCCCACGCGCCCTGCGGCGATTCGCGTCTGATGGCCTTCAGCACCTCGACTTTCAGTTGCATCGGTGCGGAGGTGTGGCGTATCCAGCCGACGAGGACTGCCCCGAGGCTCGCCAGTGGTCGATTCGAGAGTCGCCCTCCGGGATCGATCGCGTGCAGTCGAGCCAGCGCGCGGGCGGCGTCGGCAAGATACTCGGGCGTCCAGCAGAGCACCTCGAGCGCCCAGAGCAGGCCGGTGTGTGGCGAGGAGCCGAAGAGGGCCGAGCTTCGATCGCCGTCCTGGAAGATCCCGGCCAGCAATGGCTCATTGCGGTCGAGGTCAGCGTGCACCGCATCAAGGAACGCCTCGGGAGCCGCCTCAGCGAGGAGCGGCAACTGGGAGCTGAGCGAAGCCCAGAGGTCCACCCCGGACGCGTCGTTGGCGGCGGCGAGGACGGCCGTGACGAGCGCCCGGGCATGCTCGGGACCGGTGTCGCCGTCGGCCAACCGGACCTCGCCGCTGTTGCCCAGCAGTGCCGCCCCCAGGGCGATCCCGGATCGGAGCACATCGGAATGGAGCTGGGGTCGCTCGGTCAGGCCGAAGAGGATCCGATCTTCACCGACCAGTCGCGCCCTCGGGTCAACCTCGCCAAGCACCTCGATTGCCAGTCGCCTCCACTCCGCGAGGTCGCCGCGGGTCAGGGCATCGCGGAGGATCAGGAAGGCTTGCTCACCGGACGCCAGATGCCATTGCGACCCCGGATTGGCAAAGGGCGGATCCTCGCTTGCCCGCCAGGCCAGAAGGATCCGCTCGATCTCCTCCCAGGGCCTTTGGGCGATCGTGCTCACCACGGCGATGTCCTGCTCGGAGTCGGTCCAGGACCCGAGCAGGACGAGGGGGGCGATCGTTGCCGAGTCGGGCAGCTCCGACCAGCCCGGGCGGGCGAACTGTGGATCGCGAGAGAGGGAGCGCACGAGCGCCGGCATGCTTCGCCGTGCCTGCGCCGAGAGCGAGTAGGCACAGTCGGAGTCGAGGCCGGCCGCTTCCAGGGCGGCGCTCGCCGCGGAGCGGTCGGGGCGAGGCAGCTCGATGTGATCGCCAAAGACCGTCGGCTCCCAGCCGAGGGCCAAGATGACGTGATGACCCTCCTCGGTCGCAGCAGCAATGTCGGGATCATCGAACAGGGGCAGCAAGGTCATGCTTCCCGGCTGACCACAGACCCGGTGCCAGACGTCCGCCGAGGAGACAAGGAGTGGAGGCTGGGGGAACTTCCCTTCCCCCAGCAGACGCGCGATCGTGGCCGCGCAGAACGCGAGAGCATCCTCACGCCAAGGCGCCTTGACCGTCAGGAGGTCAGGGCGCGAGAGGAGGAAATCCGAGAGACGCCCGCTCTCGGCGTCGCGTCCGGCGAGAAACAGATCGGGAGGCAACGGGGGGTCGGTGCGTCGGGCGAAGTGCCGCCACCATGACTCGAGGGTCTGGGCGTCCTGCGGGCGGCGACCGAGTTCCTCGGAGATCCAATGGTGCACCGCAGGGGTCTGGGCAAGCCAGCCCTCAAGGTTGTCGGCGTCGAGGACGCGGACGTCGGCAAAGACGCCGTCCTCTTTTCTTTCAGCGGCCCAAGCCGAGGCCGTGGTCCAGCGCCGCGGGGTTGCGAAGACGAACGTGAAGTCGGCAGGCTCGAGGCCCGCCGGATCTTCACGGCGCTTCAGGTAGTCGCTCTCGGCCTTCTGCCGGGGCTTGGCGCCGGCCCCGAACTCGAAGCAGAGACGTCCGTCGGGAAGGAACGAGGCGCCGACGGACCGAGCGAGACCGTCCCAACCCGGCGCAGAGACGCCTGCGCCAGCCCGGACGGCGATGTCGGTCACACCGTCCGTCCCGGCAAGGAGGCGACGCATCAACTCGGGGAATAGACCTGCCGCCGCGGGCGTCGCCGCCCAAGCACTCAGCTCGGCCGCGTCAACCAACTCCGGGCCGATCCTGCGCCGTTCTTCCCCCCTCGCGGGCACCGGCCCATTGCGGCTCTCCCGCAGCCGTTCCACCTCGGATGCGTCGAGACGGAGGGTGCGCGAGCCCGCCTGCCTCGCCGCGATGAGAACCCCTCCTCTCGCCCAATTGCGCACGGTGTTCTCGTGGACGCCAAGACGACGAGCGGCCTCCCGCACGCCGATGTACTGAGTCTCGCTTCCCATGTCTACAGTCTAGCTGATACGCTCGATTGTAGACATTGGAGGCCGAGAGATGAATTCTTGAAGCGAGATCCGGAAGAAACCAGCATCGCCAGGCGCCGGGGGGAGCGGGAGTTGCTGTTCTGGACGATCCGGCAGGCCTGCTTCGCCGCGTTGCTCGCCGCGGCAACGATCTGCGCCGTGGTCTCGCTGCTCGCCGGCGAGTTCGACGGCTCTCATTTGGTCGGACAGCTTCTGGCAAGGGCTGCCGCCTTCCCAGCGGGGTAGACGGATCTCCCTTAGGAATCGCCCCTCACAATTGGACCGAAGGGCCAGAAAGGGTGACAATCGCTGACGTCGTCTCCCGGCGCACATCTAGGCGCCCAGGAGATCGACGATCCGGGCCGACCTGACCCCTCGGGGCGTGACCTGCCAGCCGTACATGTCCGGTCCATTCCAGCCGCGGTCGCTCGGCAACAGCAGGATCGCCAGAAAAGCCTCCAGGTCGGACTCGGCCAGTACTGCCCGGTAGCTCCTCAAGTCCGTCGGGCTCAGCCTCGGTGGACCCCCTGGATGAGTGTGCCAGTCACCGATCCATTGCGAGCCGTCGATCCCGTAGGCCGCCTCGGCCAGCCGCTCGGCGTGTTCGAGATCGCGGCAGAACCGGATCGCCGAGCGCTCCGCCTGGGGCCCGGGATCGCCGACCTGGGTCACCCAACAGCGCCGATCCTTCCAAGCCTCAAAGCCCAAGAGAATCCCGCCCGTCTCCTTGCCGTCGGTTGAGCGCCGGGCCTCCCTCATCATCATCCGGCGGGCGTGCGCGGGCATCAGGACTTTCATCGCCGGGCGTCCGGACCGCAGGTCGGACAGTCGAGATCCGGTGCGCTCGTCGGCAACCAGGCGACCGTTCCTGGATGCGCTACACGGTCGAAGGGCGCTGCGTCAGGGATCATCGGTGGGCGGAGGCCGAGTAGCGCGTGGCTCCCCGGGAGTCGCTGCTCGCGGTGGCCGGCACGAGAGAGCAGGGTGGCGACGACGGTCTTCGCCGCGAAGGCGCCGACCAAGTGAAGGTCGCCGGTGACTGCCGTCGTCGGCAACTCGCCGACATCGACTCCGTAGTGGCCGAATCCCCGCGACAGCCCGACATGTCCGCCCTGGCGGGAGACCTGGAGGCGCTCTTGGTACTCCGCGAGCTCGACCCCGAGCTCGAGTCTCTCGGAGAGTCCGTCCCGATTGCACTGTAGGCAGCCGGTCCGTCCGGGTAGGAGCCGCAGGACCTCGCCGTAGGCGCCGAGATCGAGGATGCAGGCGAGGACCACTGGGCGCCCTGCCGAGAAGGCGAGGTGGCTCGTCATCCGCCGCGAGGCGGGGCCGTCGGTGAAGCAGGCGATCAACGAGCTTTCCGAGAACAATCCCCGCATTTGGTTGGCGTCGCGACCCACGTCCGCGATCACCCGCTCGATCGCGACCGAACTGTCGCGTTCCTGCATCAGCTCGGCGACGGAGTCGACCTTGTACTTGCCGTGGTGTCGGCGGGTGGAGCGATGGCGAGCGAAGTTATGGCTTTCGAGGCGGTCGGGGTCCACCAGTGCGAAGTTGCGTAGGCCGTAGGCGGCCATCGCCTCGCAGGCCGCGGCGCCGATGCTGCCGAGCCCGATGACAGTCACTTTCTCTTCGGCGATCGCCTGTCGCGGCCAGCCGATATCGAGCGGCGCCAGCAGGTCGGCGTCGGGGTCGAAGATCTCCAGATCCACGGGCCGGAAGACGTTCTCTCCCTCCCGCATCCAGGCGGCCCACTCGGTTTGGCCGTCGCGCACGTAGAAGGTCACCACCAAGATCGCCCGTTTGAAGTTCAGCCAGTCGCCTTCGACCTGTTCCTTCAAAAAGTCCACCGGCGTCGCCTGACCACGTATCGCGTCGCCGCGGCCGCGCTTATGCAGGTCGGCGCTGCCCCGGTACCAGAGGACATCGCCGTCGGCGCCCTTCATCCAGGTCGCCGAGTCGTGACCTCTCCAACCCTCCTGCAGCGGCCGCTTGATCCCGTTAGGCCCGGTGCTCCAGCTAACCACGTTGTAGACGGAGTCGGCGTCGTTTCGGGTGACGCCGAGATGGCCCCACTTTTTCCCGCTCGCGGCGATCAGGTCGGCGGCCTGGGCGCTCAACAGCACCATGATCCCCTTCACAGCTTCTCCAGGGCCTCGTCGAGGGTGTCGCTGGCGAACAGCCCGGCAGGGCTCATCGCCTCGATCAGCCCGCGCTCTATGGCCAGGAACTCGATGAACCAGCCGGAGGCCTTCTCGACCAGGGCGGCGGCGCTCTCGCCGCAGCGCCAGTCACTCGAGTGGAGGATCAGGCAGATCGAGCCGTCACCGTTGACGTGCACCTTCTCCGACATCCGCATCTCTGGCTCCGGGACAGGATCGAGGGGGAAGAGAAGCGGGGGCAGGGCGGGGAAGCCCTGCCCAAACACCACTCGAAGCCGCAGCGCCGCTCCGCCGGTCAGCTTCTCGAGTCCGGCCGGGCGCCTTCGCTCGAACGGCCACTCGGGCGCCAGTCCCTCGAAACCGCCGTTCGGGAAGTGCTCGCCGTCGACCTTGCGCCACTCCATCTCCGGCGCAAGCCGCGCCATCTCCTGCCGCTCCCAGGCCACCCGACCCGGCTCGGCTTCCAGCCAGGAGATCGACTCACTCATCCCTCTTCGACGGTCCGAACCCGGCGCCGGCCGCCGAGCGGAACCGCGGCAGCGGCGGTTTTGCCCGAGGAGCCTCCCTCGCAGCCGCCGGCGGGTTCCGGCATTACCTCGCCGAAGAGCTTCTGCCACAGGCACTGAGCCTCTGCCTCCTTGCCGCGCTGGGCAGCGGTCACGGCCCTCGCCGAGAGCTCCGCGGCCTCCTGCAGTAACGCCTCGGCCTTGTCGCAGTCGAGTCCGGGTTGGACCTCGCCGCAGAGGCCGGCGGGATCGAGGATCGGGTCATGGATGTGCTCCAGCGCCGCCTGGAAGAACCGGGCCAGGGCGACCGGGCGCTCGGCGTCGGGCAGATGGGAGAGCGCCAATACCTCGGCGGTTAGTCCCTTGATCACCCGGCCGTTGTCCTTCGACCAGCACTTGAGGACCCGCAGCAAGCCGACGAACTGCCCGTCGCCGTAGCCGTGGTGGCGCTCGAGGACCCTTTCGATCAGATAGGCGGGGTCGGTCGCGATCCAATCCTCGCTGCTGGTCTCGGGGATCAAGAAGCCGTTCGGCTCTCGCTGGAACGCGGGCACGACGTCCACCGTGAAGGCTCCGTCCTCGCCGGGGTCGTCGAGGAAGCATTTGACCGCGTGATGCTGAAGGCGCGTGTGGCGGACCCACTTCATGTAGCGACCCGCGTCACCGAAGAGGCCGATCAAGGCCTCTTCGGTGCCCAGCAGCCGTTTGACCTGATCGCGGGTGTACTCCAGCGCCGCCTTCGCTGACCCCCCCGGCCCACCCCAGTCGGGGTGGGCGGAGGGGTCATAGACCCAAAGCAGGTCTACATCGTTGATCGGTTCGATCTGGCTGCCGCGGGCTAGGGACCCGGTCGGTACCGATGTTTCGGCGTCAGGCTCCTCACCGAATGCGAACTGGAACATTTCACGGCGCTGGCGCGCCTCTTCGACCTGCAGAGGGTCGGCGTTAACGTTCTCCTGCATCACATCGAACGCTTCGGTGAGTGACATCTCGTCCCCCTTCAGGGAAGTCGCAGTGGGTTCGGGTGGTAGCTGTCCTTGGCCGCCGTCGCCTCGTGGACGACGACCGAGCCGCTGCTGGCGAAGTTCCAGCCGAGCGCCATCGCCAGGGTCCACGGGCATGCGAGGTAGAGCTGAGTGCTCGTGACGTCGTAGCGCTCTCGCGCCTCGCGGATCGCGCCGACGACTGCCGCCGCGAGCAGGTTGATCTCTATCCCTTCGAGGCTCGAGCGCCCGGGTCCACCGCCGGCCGGGAAGACGCCGAGCTCCGCGCGGGCCTCCCCGCCTCCGCGATGGCGCCGGACGGCATGGCCACACTCGGCGCTGGCGCAGACCTGCACCACCAGCTCGGTCGAGTCGTTCTGGTTCGGGCGCAAATTGAGACGCCAGCCCTGACGGTCGGCGACAACGCTCGTGATCTCGACCGCGGCACGTGGGTGGTCGGCGACGATCCTCCAGCCGGCCGGCTCGCGGAAGCTGTAGCCGACGAGAAACGCCGCCGAGAGGTGAACGTTGCCACTGACTCGAAGGTCTCGGCAATCGGTTCGCGCGCGGAGCGCGGCCTCTACGTCCCGAGCCGCGTCCTTCAGCAGCTCCGGTTCGATCGGCAGGACTCCGGCGCCGGAGTCCCCGCCGGCCCAGTTCAGGTGAAGCGCCCCGTCGACGGCGAGCGGGAGCTCGTTCCAGGTATCGACGGCGATCACCGTCGGCTCGCCAGCCACGGTCGCCAGGTAGGAGCCTAGGACCTGGCTTGCGAAGGGCCGGATCTGCACCTCGAAATCGACAGCTTGGTCGATGAAGATGCCCTGATAGTTGCCTGGGTCGACGCCGATCTCCCGTCTCAGGACCTCGGACTCCTCCGAGCTGACCCCGTCGAAGACTGCCGTGACGAAGAAGTCACCGTCGCGTTCGATGCGATGACGGACCGCTGCCAGCTCGACGCTCTTGATGAACCACGAGTCGATCACGGCCTCCGTGAAGTAGAGGACGCAGCCGCAGGAGAGGTCGCGCAACGCATCGGCGGCGACCACCTCGTTCAGGCCTCCGGCCCCGAGCTCTCGGACGTCTCGCCACACCGGAATCCCGCGTAGCCTCATTTCGCGGTCGAGGATCTCCACTCGTGTGGGCGCGACTCCGTCAACCCACCGATAGCTGAGGAAGATCGGTGAGACCATCGGCTAAAGGCCCCGTCCCGGCGTGTGTTCGCCAGCGTCGTGAGTCCGTCCCCGCTGATTTATAGGGTTTAAAGACTCTGCTGTTTCTTGGGTAGCTGCGTATGGCATGGCACGAGAACTTCCAACGCTCTCACCCTGGCCGGACGCATAATCTCGCTCCCAGACGCCCAAAATGCGGACTTCCAGGCGGCGGTCCGCTGACTTCCGGAAGTCAGCCGTGCGACCCCTCGCAAGCGGAGCGGGGCGCTCAGCTGGAAACACCCCATTGTCAAAAACCGCTCAATTAAGCAACGGTCGAGGCAGCCGGCACAGCCGTGCCAACTTCGAACCTAGACTGGCTGCGGAGCGCGTTCCCGCGTCTCAGAGATGATTCCAAGCAGCTTCTCGCCTGCCTCTCGAGCGGCGTAGAGCTCATCAGTGGAGAGCTTCGCTCCCCCTTGAGCAGCCTCGTAGACAGTCTGAACGGCAGCTAGCTCTCGATCGAAAACAGAAAGCCACCTGGTTTGTGCTTCGACCCAGGGATCACGCAGAAGGGATGGGTTCTTCGTAGTTTCTTCCTGAGCATGCCTTGCTTCGTCAGCAATCGGCGCTAGCCGATACCAGATCTGCTCCAACGCTACCCGCGCCGCCTCAGTGTCGTTTAGATCAGCCATGCCCGAGGAAGGATAGCTCCCCTGATCCTCACTTTCTAGCCTTTTCGCTCGCTTCCTGAAGAGCCCGGGGGATTCAATGCCTGCGAGAACTCCTGTAGCCGCCTGTCGAGCTCGGGGGCCTCTTCCTTTAGTTCCTTGGCAGCCCTCTTGCCGGCTCGCGTCCTCTCGAACGTCCCAAAACCCGGAACGGTCAACCTGATATCGCCGTCGCTCCCAAGGAATGCAACGACGACTATCAATACCACCGGAATTATGAAGTCCGTCGTGCCGAACGCATCGCATTCTCGCGCAGCCGGGTGGCGACCAAACTGGAGCGGCACGATATGACAGGTCCCAAACTGCCCTGGGTGAAGGTGCGAGAACAACCACAAGCCCGCGACGGCGAGCAACGCAATCACGAGAGCTACGGCCTTCACAGAACTCCCAGGCTTCGGAAGTGAGCGAGCTGTCCGCCGGGCACTAACACGGGAGATCAGCCGTGAGGAGAGTACGCTCACCTGATAGAGAGCGCCAAACACAATCCAGCCAACGACTAGCACCGCTAGAACTGGCAGCTGGAGCAGTACGAGAACCGCCGCAAGAGCGGCGCGTCGCCACATAGCGCACGCCTACTGGGCGGTCAGGCTTGGCCAATATTCTGCGGGACTGATTAAGGTCATGACCGCCCACTCCCCTCATCTAAAAGTTCCGTCTTGCTCGGCGTCGAGCACGCTCGATGTAGTGCACGATGTCGGGACCGTGTAGCTCGTCACTTGAGCCGCCCCGCCGAATGAAGAAACGACGATCGTCGCCATCGCGGAGGTAGAACCCCTGAGTCATCTCAGCGTGCTCGATCTGAATCACTGCAAGCGGGCGCCGCGAATGCCAGTCGCGGCTAACATGGACGAGGTCAGCAACCTCACCATAGATCGACTCCTTGAGAAGTCGGTTGAATTTAAGCTCGAACCCGTCCCAGTCCTTTTGAAGAAAGATGGGATCCTGCAACCCCAAAACGCAGTAGCGTCCTGCGACAGGTAGCTCCGCGAGGCGCTCGAGGACCTCACTGCTCTGGCGGGTGAACTTGTCCAACTCGAGCACACCGACCACCAAAGTCCCGCCCTCGCTGTTCAGCATCGCGACTACGGTCTTAGCGATCGTGTCCCGAAAGAATCCTTTTGATTCGCTTAGTCCGTGGTCGTCGGGAGCACCTTTCCCACGACCGAGCCATCCCTCAAGCGGCGCAAAAGCGGATCCCTTGGCCTCGAAATTGCGCCCCTCTGGGCGGTCTAGATAATCACGTGCACTCGGTGGAATCCGCGGCGGCGGCGGAAGCGGCGGCGTGTCCTCTCCCGAGCCGTCTCCTGAGTCTGATGAGCCCTGACCACCGCGCAGGGCGGCCTCTGCCCGCTCATCGAGCATTAGGTAATCCCGGGAACAAACAAAGTTGCGCGAAAGCGCCGGCAACGTCGTCGTCTGCATCACTCCGGTCATCGCAGCTAGCGGCTCAAGCAAATACTCCCGTATGTCATGCCACAGTCGATGTGGAATGCGACAAAGAATCAATAGTGAGCGATCGCTGCAGGCATAGAGCGAGACATCGTCAAGGATGAATTTATCCTGGGGTTCCGAGTGACGGCTCCCGGGTGGTCGAGTCATGCCATCGAGGTGGTTGGCCACGCTCCGACCGAGTTTCCGCCAATCATCATCATCTAAACCGTCATTTCCCTTGAGCCGCAGAAGCAGCCTGATGCCAGTAGTGCTTCCGACATCCGTTAGTGCGTTCGCATTCATTAGCCGCTCCAACGCGCTAACGTCGGCTTCCGATGGATCGATCAGAGTGCCAATGTGGCCGTGGTCGGATATCCGGTTTGCAGAGTCAACCTCTGCCGGAGAGGTCGACCCAATGAGCGCGTCGGGGTCGCAATTTCTGGGAGCGTAAGAGCCCTCGCCAATCCACGGCCAATGGCGAATTACGTCTTCAACCGTGAACTTGCGAGTGTCCTTTAGGGGGAAGGTTTCCTTCAGGCGCTTGGCAAAGCCATTAACTTCGCGCGCGGGTATCCATGCGCGTAGCAGGACATCAAACTCTCCACTTAGCTCGTAGGTGGTGTAGGCGCCAATACCGACGTCATCCATAAGGTCGACCAAGCTTTGAAAAGCTTCGTCCCGCTCGTACCACTCTCGAAATCGCAGCAGCCAGAACTCCAGCGTGCAATGGCCCCAATGACGGTGTAGCTCACTGTGCCAAATAAGCGCACTCGGCCAGCGCTGCGTATCCCCTCTTGATTCTTTGCTCCGCGTCTCTATGGTGATTCCCTGCCCGGCTGGAGTCGCATTAGTACTCTATATTGACCGATCAGTCAACTCTAGTCTGCTCGCAGGCTCGCTCGGGAATCCGTCACCTCCTTGAAGGCGACGGCAGCGAGAGCTGCTGCTATGCCGAGTCATCCGCCAGGTCTGGACCCGACGTCCTTCCTGATCTTTAAGGCGCCAACTGCCCCGGCTCGAACTGCGGATGGGGGGGCCGACCTGTTCGAGACCTCATCCATCTCGACGTAGCTGCGCAGATTGCCTAGGCTCTGCCGGGTGGATTTACTGATCCGAGGAGACGATGGCTGGGATCCTGCCGACCCAATGGGTTACGCGACCGAGGCGGAGTTTCAATCCATCGTGCAGGGGACCTTCGAACGCACTCTGACTGCCCAAACGGAGCGGGCAGTCGTGGTCGCGCGCGAGATGTCAACTCCCGAGGGCGGCCGCATCGATGTGGCCGCCGTCGATCAGGATGGGTTAATCACGCTGTGCGAGTGCAAGCTCGACCGAAACGCCGGATCACGACGGGAGGTCCTTGGCCAGGTTCTTGAGTACGCAGGATCACTGAATGGGATGCAGTTCAGCGACTTTCGGCGGCTCATGTCGGACCGACTCAAAACGGATCTGATTGACGCGATGCGCGAACGGGCGACGGGAGACTTCGACGCTGCCATCTGGGAGGAAAAGGTGGCGCAAACGCTGAATGGCGGGCACTTCCGCCTAGTGATAGCAGTTGATCAGCTGACCGATGTACTTAAGCAAACCGTGCTGTATCTCAATGATCGGGCGGCCTTCTCGCTGCTAGTCGCCGAGATGCGCAGGGTCCGCCATAACGACATTGAGATGCTCGTTCCGAGCCTCTTCGGAGATGAGACGGCCGAGCGCAAGCTGCCGCGGCGCTCGGCGTCTCCGACCGTGCGCGATGCGGACACGGTCGTCGTGGCCGCTACCCTCGCCCACCCTGAGTTCAAGCGGCTGAGCGCCTACATCTGTCAGCCCAAACGAAGCTTTCGCGATGGCCTCCGCTACCTAGGCTTCTACACGGAACGGACGATTTTCCCGGAGTTCCCGGCGATAGTCGAGCGGCGCCCAGACGTGCCCATCACGGAGGAGAACATCGCGGCGTTGCAAGACGGAAGCGACCTGGACAAACGGGTCGCAAAGGTTATTTCCGGAGGCCTCGAGGGATCCGCCGGGAGATCACTGGGGGAACGGCAGCAAATCATCCTGCTGGATCTGGAGGCTGGCTTCTCTCTTCAGCATCCGATCCACCACGATGGCCCGCACGCCTGGACTCAGGGGCAGCGGTACACGAAATCAGCCGCATTAAGAAGGGAACCGGCGACTACGGATGCGCTTTCTGCGGACGAGGGGTGACCGACCGGTAAGGCCGCAACCGATCGACGCTTTTCTACGGTGCAGACGGGTGGTTACCACGGCAGAGGATCGGGCACTCGGCGCCAAGAGTGCCCGAAACGCCATGAATCGCCATGAATCGCCTGCTATCCCCGGGGAGGTTGCCCCTCGGCTCTATTTGCAAACTTCCTGCTAATCGGCAAGTTTTATGCAGAATCCCGCGCCCAGAGCGGCGACATCGCACCAAGGAGGAAACGCGGAATCTGCCCTGCAAATCGGCACTTTTAGATCACCTCCTGAGACTCGCCCAGGAGGTCGATTACACAAACCTCCTGCAAACCGCCACCTTCGCTCGCAGACCTCCTGGACACCCAGCAGGAGGTTGTCGCCGGGATCCCAGCAGGTAGCTCAACCTACACCCGCAGGCAATCCTCTAGGTAGGGGCCGCCTCGGTGAGTTGCGCCCGCCAAGGCCGGGACTCAGCCGAAAGGCGGTGACACCAGCTCAGGAAAGCTGGCGCCGCCTTGCTGGCATTGCGAGAAACCAACCGATTTCCAATTCGTCGAGCGTCTGTTGCGCCTTGACCGCGGCGCTTGCTTCCTCAATGTCAATGAACTTGTTTTGCCACAGGCCTAACTCCGCGTCGGGCAAAGCGATCAGCCGATCGCGAGCCGGCTCGATAGACCTCACTCGCCAGTCTTGAATTTGGGAGGTCAGTCTCTGGACATGGTCCTCGACCGATTCTGCCTCCAGAGCGCCCTCCCGGAGGATGTCTCGCAGCCCGCGGATTGATGAACCTTCGAGAGGCCGCGGATCCGAGCACAAGAGGCCGCGCCCGCCGTGGACGTCGTAGGTCCACCGATGATCTTTGCTCGCGCTGCCCGCTTCTTCTGCCGCATTCAGCTGAATCTTCAAATCGTCAAGAGACAGAAAAATGGAGTTCTCGGCCACCCGAGATGCGAGCTTATAACTGTAGAAGTCCGTTCGCTTGTGGAAGATCCCCGCCGCGTAACAGACGGATGCCTTTCCGGCGGAAGACGCCCGCAGATCGAGAAGCACGTCCAGTTGCGCCTGCTCGAGCTTGAAGCGGTAATAGGGCACCGGCGCTTCGAACGCCGTCTCGCGATCGCCACTCTCCTTGCCGTTTCGGTTGCTGATGAATTCCGGGCGCTTGTACTGAAGAAACAAGCTTGTTGCCTTGGGAACAACTTCTCCTGTGGTTGCTCCTATCCCTGGGAGGCCTGCCGTAAGAGATGACCAGATCCGCGGCAGTGCTGGAACGAGCGCAATGTCGTATCCGAGTTTGGCCTCTTCGTTCTGACTCGGGACGAAGTACTCGTTGGCTTCGCGTATCAGCTCTAGATTGATTGCAAGCTCATAGTGTCGCTCTGAGAAATCTGCGTGCGCCATATACGCATCCTGACGCATACCCTCTGAAATGCCCTGGTTCGCCGCCTACGGATACCCCAGGTTCGACAGGAACTCGATTCGAGCGCTGATCGCGGCGGCGAAGTGTTGCCAGTCGAGCTGCGGTGAAGGTTCCCGAGGCCCGGGATCTTCTGCTGAAGAGACCAAATAGCAGACCGCGTCGTAGTAGCCCTCGTCGAGAAGACGCTGGCCGGTGACTTCGAATCGGTCCTGATAAGACCGGCCATGCCAGACCTTCTCTGCCGGGAACGGGCCTCTCTGGGGGTTCGTAGGTCGGCGCGAGCCATCAGCGTCGTCCATTAGGAACAGATAGCCAAGCCACGGTTTCTCCGGGCCCGTCAAGCCGGTGATGTTGGCGCGGGATAGATCTGCAGAACTACCAAGCGCCTCCTCAACCCTGTTGTTGTAGTTGTTGCCGAACGATGGCCCGCCAAGCGCCTTCATCTCAAGCGCCGCGACTAGGACTCCCCGGTGAACGACCACTAGGTCCCACTGCTTGGTCGGCCGGAAATAGCTCGGCAGCACCACGCTGCTCCCTTTAGCACCAACGGACTCCAGCGGATATCCGGCATCGGTGAAAAAGCGGGAGAGCAGATTCACGAGGGGGTTGAAATGTCCGCCTCCGCGAACCGCCTTCGAGGAACCCTCAGCGGTGGATCGAATCGTCCGTGCGACCGCCAGCTGCTGGTCCTTGGTCTGCCAGTAAGCAGCGACTGCAATCTCAAGCTCTTCACGCGTGGGAAGCATTAGCTGGGAATTCCATCGAGACCGTAAAGGGGAAGGGCAAGGCGCGTCGCCGCCTCTCGATCACGCCTGAGAAAGGCATCTGCCATGGCCTCCGCCGTTCCCGAATCGATCGAGTCCATGGACGGAACACGAATCCGTCGCAGATATTGCGCTTGGAACCGGAGGAAGCCGCCGCGCATGCGGACCGAGTACGCCTCGATGAAGAGGTTGGCAACGTCACTGAGGATGAGGCCACCAAGAACCTTCAGATCCCACTGATCGGACGTTACCCAGTAGAGGTTGTGATGCGGGTACGTCTCGCCGGTGTCTAGAACCGGAAATATGGACTCCTTGAAGTCGGGCAGATAGAGCTTTTCGCGATCGACCAGTCCCTCGATTACACGATCGATCGTCTTGTGCCAGCGTCCCCCCTTGGCGGTGTGGCGCTTCGCCAGAAGCTCCTGGTGGAGTCTGAGGTAGTCGGCGAACCGTGGCCAATCCTCCATTTCGATGAGACCGTCCGCGTTCCACGGATTGACCAGGTACTTGCCGGACCACCGGACCTCCCCGGAAGCGATATCGCGCGGGAGCGCCAAGGGAAGCAGTCGCTCGGGCTCAACAAGCTCAGCGTCCTCAGTAATGAAGACCTTATCGGCGCCCGTCGCGACCCCTATGCCGACTTTGGTGCCGGTCGCGGTGTCCTCCAGCGACGGATATCTCGCCTCAAGGTCGGCGATAACAGCGAGGCGATCCGGAGAACCATGTGGCCAGCCGGCTTGGCCGCTGAACCAGCCTCGAAGGCGGGCGCCGCGAAACCCCCGACCGTCCAGTCGCTTAATCCGATCATCGGCGGCGAGCCGAACAAGCTCGCCAGATTCAGCCTCGCTCAACTCAGCCGATCCCTCGACGACAAGCGGGCCTCGGGTCTGCTCCTCTCGGCGGATCACAGTCACGGCCGGATAGGCGTCGACCTCGTCCTCGAATGCATCGACGCCGGTCATCGAAATCAGCGTCTCGACCGCCCACTGGTCGCCGACCATCGCCCGCAGCCGGGCGCCATAGGCGTTGCGCATCCATCGATCCGCGCAAATAAACCCCAAAGCAGCACCACTCTTCAGAGCTTTTAGTCCGTGCTCGTAGAAACCGACGTAAACGTCCGCTCGTCCACCCATGGTGGCGCAGGCGAGACGGTATGCGTCCGATCTCTCCCGAGGGACGGCCTCCAGGCGAACATACGGCGGATTGCCGACCACGAAGTCGGCAGACTGCTTCTGCGGGGGTTCGAGAAGAAAGTCTCCGCTTCGAATCCAGTGTCGAGCCAGATCTTCCGTGACCTCTGGCCGAAAGCCCGCTGCACCCAGCGTCGCCCGAGCAGCCTGACGACTCTGACTGGCGTTCTCCGGAATTAGGTCGATTGCCGACAGGGCGGCGTGGGCACCAGCCAGGTCGCAATCGTAGTTGCGGGCCGAGACAACAAGACGCTCGATCATCGGCACAAGGAACGCGCCGGAGCCGCAGGCCGGCTCAACGGCCCTCAGCGAGACCAGATCCTTATCGGCCGTATAGCCGACAAGATCCAGGATGAGCTCCACAACCCAACGGCGGGTAAAGACCTCGCCGTGCTCGGCCGTTTCTCGAAATGGGATTGATGCGGTCTCGGTTGCCATTGCGCCGACAGGAGCGTAGGCGAGCGAGCGGCGCTGAGAACGACGGCGGCCTCGGAGTCTCTCGGCCGAGGTTGGGTTGACTACGAGCAAGTCGACCGGCGTTTGGCACTCATCGGCAAGAGTGCCCGAAACACCAAAAATCGCCACTAATCCACGCTACGTGGTCGTTGGCGTCAGCGTAAGTTACCTGGAAATCTTGCGTTTCTGTACGCGAGATTGCGCCCAGAGCCGCGACATCGCACCAAGAGGTCGCCGGTTCGGTTCAATCCGCCTAGCTCCATCTTCAAGGACCTTGGCGACATCGCAGCGGCGTCGAGAACGACGGCTGCTACGGGGAAATGTCGCTTTAAGGGAAGTACTCTTGTGTTTATTGTTCCGGAGCCCCATACGGGCCCGCAGCGGCGATATGTTGGCCGGCCTTTGAACGACGCTTTTACCGACTGGCTGGCTGACGTCCGGGGCGTGATGCTCGGGATCGCAGTCGACTCCGCCGAGCCCGATCCCGATCCACTCACCTTTCTGCTCGGCGCGGGGTCCTCGTACTCGTCGGGCGGTCCGCGGACCGCCGACATCCTCAAGAGCTGCCGCGAGGCTCGGGGAAACGCCTTCGGCAGCGACGAGGAGGTCTACGAATGGTTCTCGAGCCGTCTCGCGAACCGCGAGCGGAATCGAATCATCCGCCCCCTGTTCAGCGACACCACTCCGTACGTCGGCTACCGCTGCCTCGCGGCGATGGCGGACGCGCGGCCGATCATCGTCGTCAACCTCAACTGGGATGACTGCGTCAAACAGGCGGCTGAGAAGGTCAGCGTACCGTTCCAGCGCTTCGACCTCAAAGACGTCGCCCGCGGGAGCACACTGATCGAGCAGGCGCGCAAAAGTGGCCGGGGCATCGTCTGCGCCCACGTGCACGGCTACCTGGTCGCGAAGGGAGAAAGGGCTTCCATACACGGCATCCGTTTCTCCCGTCCCGACACCGACAGCTTCGAGCCCCCCGAAGTTGCCCTGTTAGAAGAGCTGCTCGCACATCCGACTATCGTCGCCGGCACCTCGCTGGTCGGCTCCAACGACTCCCACCAACTCGTCGGAGCGCTGCTGCCCAAAGGCGACGGGGGCGAGGAGGCGGCGGGGGACGATGCGGATGTCGGGGGCGAGGAGGCGGCTGAGGCCGTCGGCGAGGCGGATGTCGGGGGCGAGGAGGCGGCTGAGGCCGTCGGCGAGGCGGAGGCCGCGGCGAGGCTCCCCGAGCCGCTCTGGATCTTCGAACGCGGTCCGCACTCGCTCTCTCCCGGTTTCGACACGCGGATCGCCGTCCACCTCTCCCACGCCCTGCTCGCGCGGAACTCGCTGCGGAACTTCGTCTGCGACACGGACGTCGACTTCGACATGATGATGACGGAGCTGCGAGCAACCGAAATCGGGCTGCCGTGGCCGCAGGGCGAACCACCCGAGACCCAGTTGCCGATTCTGGAGAAGATCGTCCCCCCAAACCCGGGGGAGGTGCGGCACCTGCTCGACCAGCGATACTCGCTGATCGTCGGCGCCCCCTACGTCGGATGCTCGACTCTCGCCTTCCTGATCGCCTGGTGGCAGTGCCTGGTCGAACTGGGGGCCCTGGCAGAGCCTCGTGGAGTGAAGGGCCTGCAGGGTGCCGGCCAAGCGCTCGAGTACCTCGAGCGCAGCGACCTCGAAGGGATCGGCGCCATCGTGATCGATGATCTCTTCGACGAGCGTGACGGCGAGGATGAGGCGGCGGCGCTACGCGATCGCCTCACTAAAGCGCTGGAGCGGGCAGGCAACCGGCGCGTGCTGGCGACGGCGTCGGCGGACGCAGCCCTCCGCTCGGCCTGTCAGCCGGGAGGAGCGATGCACGACGTCTTCGAGACGACCGTGGTCCGCGCCCGGTCGCTGTGGCGCCCCGATGACCTCCGTGCCTGGGCAAGAGCACGGGGAGGAGAACAGGCTGAGACCGTCTGCCGCGAGGTACGGATGGGGGTGGTCTTGACTCCCTCGCAGGCGATCCGCACCTACGAGGCCCACGTCCCCTACGAGGAGCAGGAGGATTGGCGGGGGCGCCTGCGGCAGCACCTGGACCGCCTCTACTCGGCCGACAGGGGGGAGACGGGGGAGTCCCGCGCCCTGGCACTGGCGCTGGTCCGCTTGCAGGACTTCTCTGTTCCCCGCCTGGCCGACGAGCTGTCTGACATCTGCGGAGCCGATGCTTGTCGCGAGGTCCGAGAGGACCCGTGGAATCTGTGCACTCCGATCGAGGTGGATGGCGCGAAATACCTGCGCCTGAGCAATTCTGGCCTGACCCAAGTCGTCGATGACTGGCTCGGCGAGCGGCGACACGACCTGGAGGCCTCGCTGCGCAATGGCAGTCGCCGCCTCCGCTGGGCGCTCGACGCGCTGCGCCATTGGAGTGTCTTCCGCGACGCCGACGTCGCCGAGATCGGGAACGGGGTCGACACCGCCGAGCTGACGATGTTCGGCTCCGAGTACGTCAAGCGCGCGCTCGACGAATGCGACCCGGAGGCGGCCGTGAACGTGCTGTGGCGGATCTGGAACGCGAAGAAGGACCACTGGACGGCCAAAGACGTAGCCCTCGACCTGGCGCTGCACTGGGATCGCCTGCGCGAGTCGTCGAAGGTCTGGGACCTACGTGACTCGCTGCTCAAGGCGGTGAAACCCATGGGCGCCTACGCGATGTTCGAGGCGATCATGCGGGTCGGCCGACCGGTCGAGATCGAGCTCTGGCACGCGACCGTGGACCGGCTGTTGAACATGGCACGGAGCAAGCACAAGAGCAAGTACGCCCGGCGCCAGGTCGCACTTGCCTTCGACGCCACCCTCTGGCGACGTTGTCCGGTCTCACCGACGGAAGAACGGAAGCTGATCAAGAAGTTTCTGGCGGGGTGCAGCAACGACCGGCGGCTGCGAGCGACGATGGCGGCCGCCTGCGTCTATCACCACGAGGGAGCGAAACGACTGCGCGAAGCCGAATACGAGCTGCCGCCACTTGGCACCGACATCGACCTTCCCCAAGCGCGCGAGATCGCCTGGCTCGTCGCCTGGCATTTCGTGCATCAAAGCCGCTGCCGGGCGCTGGCCAGCCGCAGAGCCTTTCTCTCGACGATGGACGGGGCCCCGGACGCCGCCCCCCGCTACCTCGACCGGGAGCCTCGCAAGAATCCCCTGGATGAAGAACACAAGGCCGCAGTCGTGCGCTTCGTCGAGGCTCTGCTTGGCCAACCGACCACCGCGGGCTGGGCGTTGCATCTGATCATGAACGTCCACGCGACGATGGGGGATTTCGACGTCCGCGAGGATCACATTCGCAGCCTGCACAACCTGCTCAGCGCCGAGCAGCCCGGCAGCGGCGTTCTCAGCGCCGTCCTCACCTACGCGCCGACCCAGCAGATCTACGGGTTGCTGATCGACAAGCTGCGAACCGAGCGTGCCAAAGTCGCGCTGCAGGAAGGCCTGCGCAAGGGGATCGAAATCGAGGAAACCGTCGTCGCACCACCGCGCTTCCTAATGGGGTCCGATCCCTGGGCGATCCGCCACCACTGGGACGCGATGCCCGAACGGCTGCCGTTCGGAGCGGCCACCGCGCAGGAGCTGATCGAGAAGCTGGCACAGCGGATCCCGAGCGCGGTCGAAGAAGGAAAGGTCGACAGGGAGCAGGCCGAACACGCGATCGCAGTGCTGGGCGGCGGCCATACGGTGGCGATTGAGAGCTGGCCGCAGCCATCCAGATCCGATCTGGATGATGTCCTCGGACTGCTGAGCTTCGTCGCGGACTTCTACGCCGTCACGGAAAAGTGAGTCGCGAGGAACTGCTTGAGCCTGCTTGCCGAGCGTTTGGCGCGGCGGCGAGCCCGGCGGAACTGGAGCAGGCAATCGATCTCTGGGCCCCACGCTTCCACCACGAGCTCGAACGGAGGATGGTCCGTGGCTCCCGGCCGCTGCTGGGGATGGATGTCACCCGCATCCCCGGCTGGGGCGGCTTCACCGCCCGTCGTGGCGACTCCTTCTTCGTCGGGGTGGGCGCGGCAGGGGGTCGCGAGGCACGCTTTACCTTCGCCCACGAGCTGGCTCACGTCGTCCTCAACAGCGCCGACCGTCCTCGGCTGAGCCTCGACCGCGAGAAAGAAGAGGTCTTCTGCAACCACTTTGCCCTGCGGGCCCTCACCCCCCCGGCGCTGATCCGTGCCGACTTCGCCAAGCACGGCGCTCCCCGCTCCCTGACCGGCGTCGTCAACTTCGCCTCGCGGTTCCGGGTCTCGCTCCGTCTCTCGCTGCGAGCGATCGACGAGTTCCTGCCGGCGGAGTGGCCGGTTTGCTTCATCGCCGCCACCTGGCGCACCCACCCACGCGGCGACGAAGTCTATGGCTTGCGGGTCGACCTCTCCGCCAGCGACGACCGCCTCTTCGTGCCCCAGGACTGCCGCCTCTCCACCCTCGGCTACAAGGGGCTAGAAGCCTGGGCCCTCGACGCCGACGTGGGTGACAGCGGCAGCGGCGCCGAGAGCGCCGCTCGCCTACGCTCAGGAAGGCGGGGGGTATCCGCTTGGGTCGGGGAGAGCCGCTGGGCCGCCCGGCGCCACTACGCGCCAGCTACCAACGCCGCGGACGACAGGCCAGCGGCCCTTTGCATGCTCGAGGTCTCGCGACTCTCCCCACAGCTCGGCGGCCGCCGGCGCCGTGCGCTCGGAATCCGTGACAGCACTCGACCGGCGGCCAAGCTCCCCGGCCAACTCGACCTCATCGGACAGGCCTGAGTGCCCGCCGCTCGCCTCCAGCGGCGAGCGGCGGGAAGTAGAACTCCCAGCTGAGCGCGAAATCGACGACAGTGTTGGCGAGAATCGCCAGGGCCCCCACCGTCACCGCCCAGCCCTCGTTCTTCGTGTAGTACAGGGCCGCGAGAACGACGAGGAACCCGAGGTTGTTCAGCATCCATGCCCGCTGCTGCTGCAGGGCTTCGCGGTCGGCGCCGTTATTCGTCAGGTTGGCCACGTACCAGAAGATGTCCAGCAGCAACAGGAGACCAAAGATCGCGATCAGCTGACGGCTGCCGTCAACGTAGAAGCTCATCAGGGCGAAGAACACGCTCTGGATCATGATCACGATGAAATTGACACCTATCCCGCCACTTGCGACGCCGGCCTCGTTCCGCTCTCTCGACTCACCGAAGAGCTGCTCCAAAAGTTGGTTGTTGCCGTGGTAAAAGCGGATGATTGCGGTGACGACGGCGAGCGTGCAGAGGATCGCGCGGGGTGAGATCTGGTCGAGAGCAAGTATGCCGTCCGCATGGCCGCCAAGCGCCTGCTGACGGGAGTCTCCGTCACCGGTGAGCAAGGTGAGGATCGCGTGGGTGAGCGCCAAGCCCATCACGATCGAGACCAGATTCTTGACCGAGAGGAGAGCGGCCGGGAGCCGCGGATCGTCGCTGTCTCCCTGCCCCGCCCGTTCGCTCTGCTGTTCTTCCTCCATCACTAGACTAGAACCTATAATTCGATCCAGACGAATAAATAATCAAGCCTCGTCACATCACATGAAAGGGAGAGGTGAGCACCGAACGACGGCGCCGGAGGCGCGCTGGATTGCCTGGCTGCAGACCGCACCCGAGTAGAGAAGGCGCTGCGCGCCTTCTCCCCACTACTTCTACTTTTCTTACCATCAGGTCGTGACGTTCAGTGGGGTTGTTCACGAAGGTCGACCCACTCGACCGTGAATCGATGTCCTTCATGAGGAGTTAGGCCGAGACGATCCCGAGCGCGTTCACTCCAGGCTGTTCGAGCGCTTCGCGGCGAGCGTGGGGTTGTCGCCCGCCGAGCTGCGAATCGACCCGGCGCAGGTACTGCCGGGGGTCCGAGCCTACGTCGCGGAGTTGGAGCGTGTGTTTGGCAGCGGCGGCCAGGCCGAGGCCTGGCCGCATATCTCTTCCTAGAGTCGTCCGCTGTCGACGCCAGCGAGACCACCTACAGCCTGGGGAAAACTCGACGCCCGCGCGCATAAAGGGGAGAGGCTCCTCGACTTGGTGGACTCACGTCCACAGGCCGATGTGCTGGGCCGGACCCTAACTGTGTTGCGCGAGGTCCTCGACCCATCCGACATAGAACGCCTAAAGACATGGCAGCGCCGTTACTCGGGGAACCCACCGGAAGGCGAACGAGCGGAGCGGATCTTGAAGTACCTCGACTACCTGCTGGTCTACGTCGAGCACAAATTTAAAAGAGTGATCCCGCCGCCGGGTGGTGGTTGTCTGCGGAATTCTGCAGACTCAGGGAGAAGCGGGTCGGCTAGCTCCCTCAGCGCCGCCGGCATTTCGGGGCAGCTGGTCAGGTCGAGCGCCCCCTTCTGCCTCGTCGTGAAGGTAGCTTCTGAAAGACGGAGCGGACGCGTCGCGATCCCGGCGACTACCTGCTCGCCCTGGCAAGGAAGGCCAGTGCCGAGGCAATCGTCACCGGCGAGAAGGACCTGCTTGACCACCCGGAGGACCTGCAGCCTCCGAGGATCTTTTCTTCGTCTCGGTGCCGGGGCAGCGACCCACGTGAGGCGATGGCGCCGGTCTGGGCCCACAAGCTATGGGCACTCGAGACCAGAAGTGCCCGAAACACCTCAAATCGCCGGCCATCGGCCACTATCCAGGTTGTGAGGTGCTCCTACTCACCCGTGTAAATTCCCTGCTAGTCAGCATGTTTTGGGCGGACAGACCCGCCCAGAGCCGTGACATCGCACCCAGGAGGTCGGCGGTTCGAATCCGCCTAGCTCCATTGAAAGTGCCTGCATATGGACCTGTTTTCTGGCCTGGCGCCCGTGAAGGCGCTCAGGTTGAGCGAGCGTAGTCAAGTTCTAGTCAGGTAGCCCAAGCGCAGTGCCGCCCTTTCTTTCGCCGAGCGCCGCCCTCCGCGATCGCCGTGAGTCTGAGGCAGGGTGATCAGCCACGCTGTGTTCGTGGAGCGTGCGTGGCCTAGCAGCGCTGTGGCCTACCGGCGAACTGTTCATTCATGTTATGTCTCCTGCCGTCGATGGATAGGCATGTTCAAAAGGCTTGCCCGCGGCACGGACGCATTGCGTCGCCGGAGGGACGCCCTGGGCTTTGGCCCTCGCCTGTTCCTGGCCCTGGTCGTCGCACTTGCCCTGGTCGGCGCGGCCGGTTACAAGCTGATCTCGAGCCGCCTGTATCAGCAACAGCTAGACAGCTATGCGAGCACCCAGCAGGCGGATGCCGACGGCTTTGAAGACATAGCTCGCAACGAACCAAGGGTGGCGATACGCCAGATAGACGACATACTCGATGCCCTCGGACGTCGCCCCGGTGCGGTCGAGGCACTTCTGATCGGCCCCGGCAACGTGGTCCGAGGCTCGAATATCGAGCGTCTCCTCGGCAAGACCGACTCCGATCCGCGGATAAACGCCGCGTTGCGCTCGGGTTCCTCCTACGCTGGCCACGAGGCCGACCCCGCGCGCAACTCGACGAATTTCGAGTTCGTCACCTCAGTCAACCTTCCGAACGGTCGCTACGCCCTGGAGACGAGCTACGACGCCGACAGCTTCGAAGCGCAACTCGCCAGCGTGCGCCACGTCCTGATGCTGGTGATGGCGCTGGCGGTGATCGGAGTCGCCGTCCTCTTCTACCTGCTTGGTGGGCGCACGCTTCTGCGACACCACCGCCTTGCCCTGGAGCGAGCCACCCGCGACGGGCTGACCGACCTCCCCAACCACCGTGCCTTCGAGGCCGAGCTTGCGCAGGCGACTGCGGCTGCGGGCCGAAACCGGAACCCGTTGTCTCTCGCCGTGCTCGACCTTGACCACTTCAAGCTGATCAACGACCGCCATGGCCACCCCCAGGGAGACACGCTGTTGCGGCGGGTCGCCACGGTTCTGCGCGATGGGCGCGCGGCCGACCGCGTCTACCGGATCGGCGGTGATGAGTTCGCGCTGCTGATGCCGAACACCGACGAGCAAGGAGCACGGATTCTGGTGCGACGTCTGAGCCGCACGCTCGGCGAGGCCGATGCGGCGGCGAGCATCGGGGTGGCGACGATGCGCACGGGGTATTCGGCTGAGGAGTTGCGCGCCGAGGCCGACGCGGCCCTGTACGAGGCCAAGCGCCGCGGCGGCAACGGATTCGTCAGCTTCGTTGAGATCTGCGACCACGTCTCCGTTACCACGACGAGCAAGCGGGAAGCGGTTCGGGGTTTGGTCGAGGAGCGACGCCTGACCACCGCCTTTCAGCCAATCTGGAATCTTGGCTCGGGAGGACTGCTCGGGATCGAGGCGCTGAGTCGGCCAGATACCTCCTACGGCCTCTCGGGTCCGGCCGAAGCCTTCGACATCGCCGAACAGATCGGGTGCGTTCACGAGCTCGACGAGCTGTGTGCGACCCATGCACTGGCCGCCGCTGCTGACCTGCCGGACGGAGCCCTGCTGTTCGTCAACCTGACGCCGAAGACGCTCGAGCTTGACTCCGACGGAAACGAGTGGCTGCAGCGTGGCGTTGAGCGGGCCGGCCTCACACCTGATCGTGTCGTGGTGGAGGTGACCGAGCGGATTGGGGCGCGCACCGTTCCGGTCATCAAGAGCCTCGATCAGCTTCGAGAGCACGGCTTCAAGCTCGCGCTCGACGACGTCGGCACGGGCAATGCCGGCCTCGAGATGCTGCGCAAGATCGGCGCCGAGTACGTGAAGCTCGACCAGTCCATCGTCGTAGCTGCTTCGACCGAGCCCAACGCCCGCGCGGTGTTGATGGCGATGGCCACCTTCGCCCGTCAGACCGGCGCCTTCGTGATCGCCGAGGGCATCGAGGATAAGGAGACGCTCGAGTTCCTGCACAGCATGGAGGCGCTCGACGCCCAGCCCGGAGCGATCATCCAGGGCGGCCAGGGTTTTGAGCTGGGTCGCCCGTCGGCGCAGATGCCGATGTCGGGGGCGCTCGCCGGTCTAGCCAAGTACGCAGGGCGGGGTATGCCTGCGGTCGCCGTACTCAACCGTTAACGAATAGCCACTCCCCAAGCGGATCGCACCCAGGAGGTCGGCGGTTCGAATCCGCCTAGCTCCATTTTGCTTGACGATGCCTGGCCTTGGCCGTGGCCTGATCGTGCACCGAACTCCTCCCACCGCCGCTCGCATGGCCAATATGGCAAGGCGGTGAAATCAAAACGGGTCAGCTTGTTTCGTCGCCATCGGCGGGAGCTGGGCGTGGTCGAGCCGTTCTGGGAGGCTCAGCTCGCGGTGCTTGTGACGATCGTCCTCTACCTGGCCCTGCCGGCAAGGCTGACGGTGGGGCCACGCTGGCTCGTTCCCGCCCTGGAGGGAGCGCTGCTGATCGGACTGGTGATCTCGACGCCGTACCTGCACCACACCCAGTCGCCCTTTCACCGGCGCTTGACGATCGGCCTGATCGCGATCGTCACCGCGGCAAACTTCACGGCGGAGGGATTGTTGATCAACAATCTGCTCGAAGGCGGTGGCAGCGGTGGACGTACGCTGGTCATGTCGGCAGCCGCAATCTGGTTCACCAACGTGGCCGTCTTTGGCCTCTGGTTCTGGGAGATCGATCGAGGCGGTCCCCATATGCGCACCGCGCCGAAGGCACGCGCACCGGACTTCCTCTTTCCCCAGATGAACGCCGGGGGGTCGATCGAACGCGGCTGGCGCCCGGCCTTCCTGGACTATCTCTACGTCGCCTTCACGAACGCAAGCGCCTTCAGCCCAACCGATGCGATGCCGCTGACCGTCAGGATCAAGGCCCTGATGCTGGCCGAGTCGATTGCCTCGTTTCTGACCGTTGGCCTGGTCGCTGCCCGCGCCGTGAACATCCTCAACACGTAGCCCTGTCTGAGACCCTCTAGGCATGGCGTCGAACCGCTCTCAACGCAAGCAGCATGCGCTCGAGCTGTTCGAGGAGCTGCCGGCTCGCTACGACGAGCTCGGGGCGGCGCTGAGCCTCTTTCAGGATCCGCGCTGGCGGCGAGCGGCGGTGGAGGCGGTCCAAGCCGGGCCCGACGATCGCGTTCTCGATATCGCCTGCGGGACTGGCCTGGTGAGCCGGGCCCTGGTCGAGCGCTGGGGCAGCCGAGTGGTCGGGCTCGATCAGAGCGCGTCGATGCTGGGACGTGCCAGGGCAATGCTGGCTGAGGATCCGCGACTGGCGGCAAGGGTCGACTTCGTCGAGGGCGAAGCCGAGAACCTCCCCTTCGCCAACCGGGAATTCGACCACCTCACCTTCACCTACCTGCTGCGCTACGTCGACGATCCGGCAGCGACGTTGCGTGAGCTGGCGCGCGTGGTCAAGCCGGGAGGGCGAATGTCGAGCCTCGAGTTCTGTGTCCCGCGCGGGGTCTGGTTCTGGCCCTGGCGCCTCTACACCCGGGTCGGGCTGCCGGTCCTCGGTCGAATCGCATCGCGGAGCTGGTTCGAGGCCGGCCGCTTCCTCGGCCCCAGCATCGAGGGCTTCTACCGCGGCTATCCATTGCGCCGGCAGGTCGAACTCTGGGAGGCGGCGGGCCTCGAGCGGATAGAGGTACGACGGATGAGCCTGGGCGGCGGCGTCGTCATCTGGGGCACCGTTGGAGACTGAGTCCAGCCCTCGCCCTGCCTTCTACGCTCTGCGTCCAGGCGGCTGGCGCGACCTGGTGACCGTGCTGCACCCGCCCTACACGCTCTGGCACGTCAGCAACGTGGCGATCGGGGCCGCGGCGGCGTCGCATCTCTACGCCGGTCGTCTGGCGGCGGCGATTGCGGCTTTCTTCCTCGCTGTCGGAGTCGGAGCGCACGCCCTGGACGAGCTTCACGGACGGCCGCTGGGCACGCAGCTTTCCCGACGCGCCCTCATCGCATTGGCCGTCGGAGGTCTCGGCGGTGCCCTGGCGATTGGCATCGTGGGGACGATCGTCGTCTCCCCCACCCTGGCGCCGCTGGTTTTGGCCGGCGGCTTCATCGCTCCCGCCTACAACCTGGAGTGGTTCGGCGGTCGTTTCCACACCGATTTCTGGCTCGCGGCGTCCTGGGGCGGATTCTCGGCATTCACCGGTTGGTGGGTGAACTCCCTCGGCCTGCACTCGGTCCGCGAAGCGATCGCAGCCAGCGCCGCGGTGCTCGCCTGCTTCTTCCTCACCATCGTCCAACGGCGGCTCTCGACGCCGGTCAGGGAGCTGCGACGCCGCACCGTGGCGGTCGAGGGCGAACAGCACCTGACCGACGGGACCGTCCGCCAGCTCGACCGGGGGGATCTCGCCGCGCCCCTCGACGGCGCCCTGCGGGGCCTCTCGGTCGCGGTGCCGTTGCTGGCTGTCGCGACGATCGCCCTGCGTCTCTAGGCCGGTCGTCGAGGCTTCGGCAGCCGTCGATCGCCCGCAGGGCGGCCTTTCAGCTCGGTACGACGTCGAGCTGGCGCAGCTCCTGCTCGTAGGAGACGGCATGCCGGCGCAGCTGCCCGCTCGGCTCGATCGTGTAGCTGCCCATCCGGGCGAGTGGGGGCGAGTAGGCGTGGATGGTCACGGCCGGCTCGATGCCCGCGTGGAGCACGCGGTGGATGTCGCTTGCTCCGAAGTCGAAGGCGGAGCCGGCGTTCGCGATGCGGGCGATCGGGGCGTCGACGGGGCGGCCGAGCACGAGTCGCTCCTCGCGAACGCTGCCGGCGACGACGGCGACCGCGCCGGCGGAGAGGTCGTGGTCATGAAAGCCGGTGTCGTGGTCGTGAGACCAGCAGATCAGCCAGACGTCGAGGTGCTCGTCGCGCAGCAGCTGCTTATAGGTCCGCTGCATCGGGTCGTGCTGGACATGCTCGGACCAGAGTGCGGGTCGCGCCGCGATCTGGGTTGCGACGGCGAGCAGCTGCTCGTTGCTCAGGTCGCGCCCGGTTGGCCGCGCGAGGCCCTCGATCGACTCGATCATGCGAGGTCTCCTTTCGGTCTCGGGTTCAGAAGGCGCTGGGGATTCGTGCTCAGCAGCGCCCGCCCGAGCGCGGCGCCCAACCGCGGCGCGCGGGCATCGACGACGGGACGGTCGGAGCCGAAGACGAGCTGCCCCGCGCCAACCGCGTCGAGCATCGCCCCGAGCATCCGGGGCCCATAGGAGGAGGTGTCGTAGAAGACCAGCGGGTCGGGGGCGACGGCCGCCGTGCCGCCGCGGGCGACGAAGCGCTCGAGCTGCAGGGGCGCGCCGCCGGCCAGCATCGCGAACAACACCCGCAGGCGTGGATGCGCGCGACGTCCGGCGTGCAGGAACGCGAACCATGCCGCCTGCATCTGGGCGACGTAGTCGGTCAGAGCGGGCCACCAGGGGGGCAGCGAGGCAGCGGTCCCCACCTGGCCGGAGCTTGCGACCGGACCAGGGTGGACGAACAGCGGCGCGTCCCGGAGCTCGAGCCGCGCAAGCAGCGGTCCGATGCGCTCGAGCGCGTCGGGATTGGCGAGGGCGCTCGCCGGCAGCGAGACGCCCACGCAGCCCCTCGCGATCGCGGCGTCCACCTCACCGGGGTCGGGTGCCTCCAGCTGCACCGCGCCCCAGCCGCCGAAGCCGGCCGGCAGCGCCTCGATGCCGAGGTGATGGGCCTCGAGCAGCGGCTGAGCCTCCTCCGCCGGGAGCGTCTCGATTCCGAGCGCGGTGGAGAGTGCCACCAGCGCTCGATCGATGTTTTCGCGTCGCAGCTCCACGCTTCGCAGCGCGACGTTCGTCGCATCGAACGAGAGGACGCTGTCGGGCTCCCCGGTCACGCGGAACGTCCAGCCGCCGCGCCGGCTGATCAGCGTCGGCGGCCTTCGGCGTCGTGCCAGCTCGGCGATCAGCGGCTCGGGAAGAAGGTGCTGATGGACGTCAACATTCTCCATTCTTGTCTAAGTTTATCAAGATTATCGACTTACTACCTCGAAACCCGCTACCAGACCCCGGGGATCAGGCGGCGGGTTTCGGCGGCGTAGGAGGCGTATTCGGAGCCGAGCGCGTCGATCAGGACGGGCTCCTCGACGCGGATGCGGATCAGCACCCCGATCAGCGGCAGCACGATCAACGCGACCAGGCCGAGCCAGGTCTCGAGCATCAGGCCCAGGCCGAGCAGGGCGACCAGCAGGCCGCTGTAGCTCGGGTGGCGCAGCAGGCGGTAGGGCCCGGTGCGGATCACCCGGTGGCCGGCCTGGATCGAGACCGTGACCTTGAAGAAACGGCCCAGGGTGAGGATGGCCCAGAAGCGCAGGGACAGGCCGGCGACGAAGAGGGACACCCCGACGACGACGGGGGCCCAGCCGCCGGCAAAGGCGGAGGCGTGCTGGGAGACCGCGACGAACGCGACTCCGACGCCGAGTCCGAGCGAGGCGGCGACCGCGACCAGACTCCACTCGAACCGGTTCACCCCGCCGCGGTTTCGGACGCGGAAAGCGACTTCGCCAAGCATCCAGACCCAGACGCTGACCATGACCAGAGCGTGGGCGGTGTGGTCGTGGAGGTAGAGCGGTTCGATCCGGCGATGCTAGAGCCGTGTGGTGTGAGCGCGCCGACTCCACATCCGCTCGGTCTGCCGCATCAGCGCCGGGTAGACGATCCAGTGCCGGAACGGGGCAATCAGCGCCATGTATCCCTTTCCGAGCCGGCCGCGTGGCTTGACGTAGACGGCCATCTGTCCCTGGTAGCGGCCCTCGCCCTGATCGACCCAGGCGAGGTGCATCGCACCGTGCACGGTCCGGTTCGAGAGCTCGGCGGCGAACTCGTCGTCGGTGCGGAAGAGGGGCTCGAAGGGCAGGGAGGCGAAGTGCAGCTCCGTCGCGGTGTCGCGCAGATCGTCCGGCAGGCGCTCGCGCAGCGAGGTTTCCCCCGTGCCCGGAATCGGCAGCTTGCCCGCGGCGCCGTCTCGACCGCCCTCGCTCGCGGTCGAGATCCTGCCGAGGTCGAACCAGCTGCCGAGGCGATCACGGAGGCGCCAGAGGACCCGGGTCGGCAGGGATTCCGCGTTGGCCGGGTCGGAGGTGGCCATCAGCTCGAGCAGGGTCTGGAAGTCCTCGGCGCCGCCGCGGACGGGCAGGGCCCAGACGTCCTCGAGGGTGAAGTCGGGCGCGATTTCGCGGATTCGCCAGGGCCGAGATTCGTGCTCCGAGTTCGGAAGCTTGATGCCGTTCCCTTGATCCATACGAGGTCGTATGGATCGTAGAGAGGCCCTGCAGGCCCTGGCGGCAGGTGGACCGGGTGCCGTGCGGGTCGAGGGGCCGACGGACCGCGGTGAGGTAGGGGCTTTTGCGGCCTGCGCCGCGATTAAAATGGCGGCACCCGAGGCAGTCCCCCTCCACAAAAGGCGGTCCCGATGAAACGAGCAAGCTTCTCGAAGCACCTCTTCCTCCTCGCGCTCGCCGCTGCCGCGATCGTCGCCGCAGCGGTGCCGCTCGCCTCGGCCGCGAGCCCGGAGGCCGGCGCGGCCGCCACCCGGCCCTGCTCCACCTCGGGCCTCGTGATCTGGTCGAACAACGGAGCGGGCGGCGGCACCGCGGGCAGCGTCTACTACAAGCTCAGGTTCACCAACCTCTCCGGGCACGCCTGCACGCTCGCGGGCTATCCGCGGGTCTCGGCGGTCAACCTCGCCGGCAAGCGGCTCGGTGGCGCCGCCCAGCAGGAAGCCGGCCAACAGCCAAAGCTGGTGAAACTGGTGGCGGGGGCGACGGCGACCGCGCTCCTTCGAATCGTCGACCCCGGGGACTTCTCAGCGTCCGTCTGCCACGAGACGACCGCGGCCGGCCTGCGTGTCAGCCCTCCCGGCCAGAGCGCCTCGAAGCTGGTCCCGCTTCCCTTCCCCACCTGCTCTCGCGGCGGACAGGACACCCTGTCGGTGGGCGTGATCGAATAGGAGCGGACCGAGGACGCCGCCCCGCGAAGTGTGTCCGCGCCGCGGTCAAATTTCAGTCAAGCGCCCATCCGCCTTGCACTTGAAGCCAGCCCTGCGGTAGGCAGCGGCATAGCCGGCTTTGTGGGAGCAGTACTCACCTGGCTGAAGGCATTTGGTGCCACCGGGAGTTGAGGCGTTGACGCAGCTCGCCGTTGCGACCGGGCCTTGAGCGGATGCAACACCAGCGGTTGGAGCTCCAATACCAATGGCGCCCAAGGCGATGATCGCTCCGGTAGCCAGCAGCTTTCGAACGGACACCTTCATGGACTTCTCCCTTCATCGGCCACAGTGCGTGAAGAAATAGACCGTACCGAAATCGAACCCGCAAGAACCAAGATAATTACAGGTGCCGCACCTGAAGATATCGGTGCTACACTCGCCCAAATGCCGACCACCCGGCCCCGCTACACGCTCACCGACACCGGCGAGCTGACCGAGCTTTTAGACGAGGCCCAGCGCCGCTGGCCCGAGGTCCGCGATCGCAAGGAGCTGCTGCTGCGCCTCGCCGCCGCAGGGGGTGAGGCGATCGAGCACGAAGCGGCCGACCGGCGCGATGCCGTCGAGGAGACGGCCGGGGCGCTCAGCGGCGTCTACGAGCGCGGTGAGCTGGAGCGGTTGCGCGAGGACTGGCCGGCGTGATCGTCCTCGACGCGAGCGTCCTGATCGCTCAACTCGACGCTGGCGACTTCCATCATCCGCGGGCGAGGAGCCTGCTCGCGCAGAGCGGCATCGAGCCTCTCGGGTCGAGTGCGCTGACGCTTGCCGAGACGCTGGTGGCCCCCGCGCGCGCCGGTCGCCTCGAGGAGGCTCAAGCGGCTCTGGAGAGACTTGGGATCGAGGAGTTGGATCTGGGCGAAGACGCCCCAAGCCGTCTCGCTCGCCTTCGCGCCGACACTTCTCGCAAGCTGCCCGACTGCTGTGTCCTGCTTGTCGCCCAAGAGCACGACGGAGCCGTGGCCAGCTTCGACTCGGCACTGAGCGAAGCCGCTCGCAAGCTCGGGCTCAAGACGCTCGCCTAACGTGAGAAACGAAGGTGGCAACAGCGAGCCGCTTGCCTCTGCGGTCATCGAGTACCGCTGGTACGGCATCGGCTCGATGGCTTTCGGCCTCGTCGCGATTGCCGTCGAACCCCCGCTGCGAGCCCTGTTTCTGTTCACCTTCTTCGGGGTGTTCTCGGGATCTTTATGTATCTCTTCGTCGTCCGGCGCATGGCGCGCCGGGCCGTCGCCGAACCGACTCGGCTCAGCGACTGTGAGTGTGAGACCCGCGAGGCAACCTTGCGGCGAGCCGCTCGTATCCTCATCCTGCAAGGGCGGTGCGCTGCTGGCGACGAGTCGCTGGTTCAGACACTGGGAGGCAGAGAACTCCGCCTACCTGTTTCGCTCTCCTCACTACCGGTGGCGTCGCGACCGCCCAGATGGGCGCCGCGGCAGAGGGATCATGGATCCCCGCGACTTCTTCGCCGTCACCCGCTCGTAGGGTTCAGCTCTTCCTCAGGCGTGATCGTCCGCTGGATCTTGCGCGGGGTTCTGGTGGTGCCCGTCCACTGTGCGTCCTCCACGTTCCAGTAGCGCATCCGGTGTGGCTGGCTGCGATCGACGTACCAACCAGCCGGGCGATCCGCATCGGAGTAGGCCTCTGGATCCCAGGTCGTTTGGACGGTGCGTGGAGAAAGCGCGGCCGTGGATTCCGACGGGACCGCCGGTCCCGAAGACCGGGACTTCTTGATCTTGCGTGGGGTCCTGGTGGTGCCTGTCCAGGCAGCGTCCTCCACGTTCCAGTAGCGCATTCGCCAGGGAGCGCCCGGCTCGAGGTACCACCCGGCCGGGCGGTCAGAGTCGGCGTACTTGCTCGGGTCCCAGGTCGTCTGAACGCTCCGGTCGAGAACCAGATCCATCCGCGGGCGCCAGACGAAGGCTCGCGATGCTGGTGCGAGCAGACAGGCCAGGTTGACGATCGCGATGACGACGCTCCACCAATGCAGAGTCGCGAAGATCGCGAAGGCAGGAGTGGCCAATGCGCTGGCCATAGCGAACGACCAGACGATCCGGCTGCCTCGCAGCACCAGCACGGCGACGGCGACCGTGGACGCGATCGCGAATACGGTCGGCGCCAGAGGACTGGAGGCACTCAAGACAAGGACGAACGTCGTCCCGACCGACACCACGGCATATACCCGGAGTGGAAATGGCGCCTCCCTCACGGTACAAAAGTTATCGATTGGCGGTGGACTCTTCGTGATCGCCAAGCCGAGCATCCTGTCCCGGCTCGGACTCGGAGTCGGCTGGTCTATGGCTGACTTCTTGATTCAATTGCGGTCGTGAGGCGGGGGGCAAAGAGCTAGCTGGCGGCTTTGCCAGTGGCGACCGCGTTACTGGTTCCTGCGGGGGCGTCAGCCTGTCCCTGTCACGAATTCTGCGGGCAGGTCGTGGCCCATGGGAGCAGCCTGTATGGGGTGCCCTGGCGAATTACCGCGGCGACGCGTCATTCGGCGACCCTCGGAACCTCCACCGCGGAACTGAGTTTCTCGATCCACGCCTGCGGGGAATACAGCGAATCCGGCTACTCGGAGGGCTTTCGGCTTCCCTTCACCCGCGCGCCGTTCCTAACCGCGGGTACCGGAACCGACATCGACTCCTTCCCCGAGGGCGATCTGAGCGGCGTTACGAGCCGGGAGATCGCCTCCCTGAAGCTGAAGATGAGCGACGGCGGGACACTCAGCGTGCACCCCCGCTCGGCTCCCCATCGTCTTTGGAGGACCCTCCCGTGGCTGCGCGACCTCCGCTTCTTCGACGAGTACTTTCCCGCGGGTGTGAAGCCGCGGGAGGTCGTTGTCCTCGATCGCGCGGGTCGGGTCTTGGCGAGGTGCAGATCGAAGCGCGGATCGTTTACTTGGGCGGGGTGAACTGAGGGGAGACTCCGGCCGGTCACCCGCTCCCCCACCTCTCACCCCTCCGCATCCACCCGCCGCGCCGCCCGCAGGCCGCTTTCGAGCGCTCCCTCCATGTAGCCGCAGAAGTTCGCGGTGTGCTCGCCGGCGAGGTGGATGCGGCCGTAGGAGCGGCGCAGGGCGGTCCAGAAGTCGGCGACCTGGCCGGGGGCGAAGGCGCTGTAGGCGCCGCCGTTGAGGGGGCTGTTGGACCAGGGGATCGAGGCGGTGCGGCCCAGCAGGGCGGCGGAGCCGGGGTAGATCCGGTTCAGCTCGGCCGCCGTCGCCTCGATCCGTTCGCCGCTGGGCGCGGCGGCGGCGGCGAGGCCGGCGTCGCCCGAGGAGTAGGCCATCAGGATCCCCCGCCCGCCGGGCTGGCGGTCGGTCGCCTCCCAGGTGGTCGAGACGGGGAGGTCGGTGAAGGTGTCGCCGCTCCAGCCGCGCCGGTGCCAGAAGCGCCGGCCGTACTGGAGCGTGGTCTTGGTGATCGGCCCGTACTGCAGTTCGCGGATCGCGGCGGCGAGCGCATCGGGCAGCGCCGGCTCGAAGCGAACCCCGCGCAGGCCCGGCAGCGCCGCCGCGAGGATCACGTGGTCTCCCTCGAACTCGCCGCCGCCGGCGCTGACGCGGACCCCGCTCGCGGTGGACCTGACCCGGGTCACCCGCGCCCCCAGGCGCGGCGGCCGCGCCAGCCGGCGGGCGAACCCGCTCGCGATCTGATCGTTGCCGCCGTGGACGCGGAAGGCCTCGACGCCGGAGTCGGGGGTGTTCCAGGTCACCTTGTTCTCGATCAGCAGGAACAGCAGCGAGAGCTTCTCGGGCTCAATCGCGTAGTCGTCGCGGATTTCGCGATCGAGGATCTCGCGTGGGCGGCCGGCGATCCCGAGCCGGTCGCTGAAGTCGGCGACGGTGAGGCGGTCGTAGGACGCCCCCGCGGCGGCCGGGTCGGCGGGGTCGAGGTGGCGGCCGAGGCGCCAGGCCTGGTCGTAGAAGCGTTCGATCTCGGGGTGGGTCTCGGGGCCCGCGAAGCGCCGCAGCGGCTGCAGCCGGCCGCCGACGTAGGCGGCGTCTTCGTAGCGTTCCTCGCTGTGGCGGACGTCGTCCAGCCGCAGCCCGAAGCGCTTGGCGAAGCGGCGCATCTCGCGGTGGGTGGTGTCGATGTACTCGCCCCCCGCCTCGGCGACCTGGCCGCCGGCGAAGCCGCGCAGGGTGTGGCAGCGGCCGCCGAGCCGGTTGCGCGCCTCCAGCACGACGACCTGCCAGCCGCGGCGCTCCAGCTCCCAGGCCGCGCTCAGCCCGGCCAGCCCGGCGCCGACCACGATCACCCGCCCCCGGTGGGAGCCGCCGCGGGCGGCGATCCTCCTGTTGAGGCCGAGGTAGACGGCCGCGGCGCCGACCGCGCCGACGGTCAGCAGCTCGCGACGTCTGACCCGAGTCGACCCCGGGGCCGGCTCGGTATCCACCCGATCCAGGTCCGGCCTCAGCCGCCGGCCATCGCCGCCTGGGCCTCGGCCAGCTTCGCCCTTACCGTCTCGGCTCCCTCCTTGAGCTCGAGCAGCGGGCGCACCTCCCAGGTGACCAGCCCGAACAGGGGGTAATCGGCCATCAGGTCCAGGACCTCGCGATGGGAAGCGGCATTGGTGACGCTGAAGCCGCCGCCCTCCACGAACCCGAAGACGCAATCGAAGGTGCCGTTCTCGACCTTCCCCTCGAGCCAGGCGATCGCGGCGTCGAACTGCTCGGGCGTCGGCGGCAGCGGGCCGGGGGTGGCGCTGACGAGGTACTTCATCTCAACTCCTTCGCTTGGGGATGCCTGTCTGCCAGCAGTATCCCCCCGGACCGGCGCGGGTCAAGCGCTCACGCAGAGTGCGCCACGAGGCCGGGCTTAGCCCGCGCGCGCCTGTCGCCGCAGCAGCGCCCGCAGGGTCGAGCCGTGGCGGTAGCCGACCAGCGGCGCGATCTGGTCGTAGCTGAGGTCGGTGGTGCGGCGGAGGTGGTTGGCGCGCTCGGCGCGCAGGCGCTTGACCAGGTCGTGGGGGCTGAGGCCGGCGCGGGCGCGGCAGCGGCGCTCGAGGGTGCGGCGGGTGGTGCCGATCGCGGCGGCGGCGTCCCCGATCGTGAGCTCGGCGTCGAGGTGCTCGCGGGCCCAGTCCTCGAACTCGCTGACCAGGGTGTCGGCGGCGGCGAGGTGGCCGGCCGCGGCGCCGACGCTTAGCGCTGGGCGCTCGTCGATCAGCAGGAAGCGGGCGGCGGCGTCGGCCAGCCGCGGGCTGACCCGGGCGACGAGGTTGATGCCGAGGTCGATGTGGGCGAAGGCGGCGCCGGCGGTGGTGACCGGGCCGTCCTCGACGACCATCCGCGACATCTCCAGCTCGACCTGCGGGTAGAGCCGCCGGAACTCGGCGGTCAGCCACCAGCAGGTGGTCGCGGCGCGGCCGTCGAGCGCGCCGGCGTCGGCGAGCACGAAGGTGCCGGTGCAGGCGGCGGCGAGCGCGGGCGGGCCGTCGCCCCGGGCCAGCCGGTTGCGCAGGCGCCGGATCGGCGCGGAGGCAAGCGCCTCGGAGAGCGCCGCCGGCGTCGCCACGCCGAGGCCGGGGACAACCAGCAGGTCCAGCTCGGCCAGCGCGTCGTCCGCGCCGACGACTCGGTCCATCGCCAGGGTCAGCCCGGCCGCGGTCGTCACCTTCGCGGCGCTGCCGACAGTCAGCACCGCGATCGGATCGATCGCGGGATCGACCGTCGGCCGCAGCCGCTCCGCCGTGTGGAAGACGTCCAGCAGCGTGGTCAGGCCGGAGTCGAAGCAGCCGGGAACCACGGTGAGGGCGACGCGCATGTCGCAGACGGTAGCGGAGGCGTCGCATCTCATACCAACCGCCGGGCTAGCGTTCGACCCGTGAAGGTCGAGATGATCAGCGGTGGCTGGTTCACCGCCGCCGCCGGCATCTGGCGCCGCGACGACGACCTCGAGCGGCAGGTCCGCTTCCCGGTCCCGGCGTACGTGATCGAGACCGAGACGGAGAGGATCCTCGTCGACACCGGCCTGCACCCGGCCGCGGTCGCCGACCCCGGGCGCCACTACGGGGCGGCCGACGCCCTCGGCATGTTCGAGCTCGAGCAGGAGGCGGGCCTCGCCGAGCAGGTCGACCTGGCGACGATCACCAGGGTGGTGATGACGCATCTGCACTTCGACCACGCCGGCGGCCTGGCGCTGCTGCCGCCCGCGGTGCCGGTAGTCGTCCAGCGCCGCGAGTGGGAGGCCGGCCACGACGCCGCCGCGATCGCCAGGAACTTCTACCTGCCGCGCGACTACGGCGGCATCGAGGACCGGGTCGTGCTCGTCGACGGCGACCACGACCTGCTCGGCGACGGCTCGGTCGAGCTGCTCGCGACGCCTGGCCACACCCCCGGCCACCAGTCGGTCCAGGTCGGCGAGACGCTCGTCCTCGGCGGCGACGTCAGCCACTACGCCTCCGGCCTCGACGACCACCGCTTCCCGGTCTTCGCCGCCGACCACGCCGCCCAGGCGGCCTCGGCCGAACGCCTGCGGGCGCTGCGCGACGCCGGCGCCAGCGTCCGCCCCGGCCACGATCCCGCCGTGCTGGTCCCGGGCCCGGTGCCGCTGTAGGGCGTTCCCGCGGGCATAGCGCCGATGAGCGAGTGGACGCCGGGAGATCGCAGTCGCCGCCATGGCCTCGGCCGCGCCGGGCCCGGGCGGCGCCCCGATCCGGCAGACGATCGAGGTCCGCGAGGTGATGGGGCCGATCGAGCGCTGAGGAACCTGAATAGCGGCGCGTTGAACCAGTGCTGTGGCTGAGCCGGCTGCGAAACTGAGGCGTGCCCGTCCTCGCCCTGATCAGCGTCCCCGCCCACCTCGGCTACCTGGCGCTGGCGCTGCTGGTCGGAGTCGAGGCGATGGGAGTGCCGGTGCCGGGCGAGACGGCGCTGATCGCCGCCGGGCTGCTCGCCCACGATGGCCAGATGGAGATCGTCGCGGTGATCGCCGTCGCCGCGGCAGCGGCGATCGTCGGCGACAACGCCGGCTACCTGATCGGCCGCCACGGCGGCCGCCGGCTGCTGGAGGCGCCGGGCCCGCTCGAACGCCACCGGCTGCGGATCATCGAGGTCGGCGAACCCTTCTTCGACCGCCACGGCCCGAAGGCGGTCTTCCTCGGCCGCTGGGTGGCGGGGCTGCGGATCGCCTCCGCCTGGCTGGCCGGGATCACCCACATGCGCTGGCGCGTCTTCTTCTTCTGGAACATGCTCGGCGGCATCGCCTGGGCGACCTCGGTTGGCCTCGCCGCCTACCTGTTGGGGCCGGTCGCCAAGCGCATCCTCGAGGTCGGCGGCCTCGCCGCGGTGATCGCGGTCGCCGTCCTGATCGTCGCCTACGCCGGCTGGCGCTGGCGCCGCGTCCGCCGGCTGGAGGCGGCGCGGGGGGTCCAGGCACCGGTGACCAAGCCGTGAGAGCATCGGCGCTGGGATGAGCGACTTCCTGATCAAGCGCGACGACCTGCGCCGGTGCCGCGTCGCCGAGTCCGCGACGCCCGCGCTGGCCCCAGGCCAGGCGCTGCTGCGGGTCGACCGCTTCGGGATGACCGCCAACAACGTCACCTACGCGGTGATGGGCGAGGCGATGTCCTACTGGGACTTCTTCCCCGCCGCTGAGGAGGGCTGGGGCCGAGTGCCGGTCTGGGGCTTCGCCGAGGTCGAGCGCAGCGAGGCGGCGGCGGTCGCGCCGGGGACGCGGCTCTACGGCTACCTGCCGCCCTCCTCGCACCTGGTGGTGACGCCGGCCGAGGCCGACGAGCAGGGCTTCGTCGACGGCTCGCCGCAGCGGGCGGCGCTGCCCTCCGCCTACCACCGCTACCTGGCCAGCGACCACGACCCCTTCTACAGCGCCGACACCGAGGACGTCCAGCTGCTGCTGCGGCCGCTCTTCTTCACCTCCTTCCTGATCGACGACCAGCTCGACGACGAGGGGCTGGCGACACAGGGGCCGCTGTTGCTGTCGAGCGCCTCGAGCAAGACCGCGATCGCCGCCGCCTACCTGCTGGCGCAGCGGCCGGGGGTCGAGCTGATCGGTCTGACCTCGCCGGGCAACGTCGAGTTCGTCGCCGGCCTCGGGATCTACGACCGCTGCCTCCCCTACGGGGAGATCGGGACGCTCGCGCGGGGCCCCGCGACCTTCGTCGACTTCGCCGGCGACGGCGAGGTCCGCCGCGCCGTCCACTCCCGCTTCGGCGAGGAGCTGCTGCACAGCATGGCGGTCGGGGTCACCCACTGGGAGGAGCTCGGCGGCGGCGCCGGCGAGCTGCCGGGCCCGCCGCCGCGGCTCTTCTTCGCCCCCGACCGCGTCGTCAAGCGCTCGCGCGACTGGGGCCGGGCCGAGCTCGAGCAGCGGGTTGCCGGCGCCTGGCACCCGTTCTGCGAGTGGATCGGCGGCCGGCTCGAGGTCGTCCCCGGCGACGGCCTGGAGGCGGCGCGCAGTGCCTACCTCGAGGTGCTCGAGGGCCGCGTCGACCCCCGCCGCGCCCAGGTGATCTCGCTGGCTTGAGCCGCTCAGGCGGCCGCGTCGGGCAGCTCGGCCAGGCCCTTGGAGACGAGGTCGCGGACGTCGCAGCTGACCAGGCTGCGGCCGCTTTCCCGCGCCGCCGCGACGTAGGCGGCGTCGTAGACGCTGATCGCGTGCTCGTCGGCCAACTCGGCGGCGTGGGCGATCAGCGTCTGCGTCGAGTGAATGATCTCGCCTTCGTCTTCGATGTGAGCGAGAACTCGCAGTAGAGGCGCCACTTCCTCTGGCTTCGACCACCGGCGCACAGCGGTATTCGCCACCTCGTAACGGGCGAGGTCGATCGTGGCGAGCAGCAGCGATTCGTCCGCCAGCAGGGCGAGCGCCCCCTCACGGTTGCTGTCGTCGTAGTCGGATGCGGCGAGCACGACGCTGGCATCGAGGAGCAGTTCGCTCATGGGTCCGGCCGTCCCGCCTTGATCTGCTCGGCGGAATCGCCACCGTAGTGCCCCGAGGCTGCGCGCAGGATCTTCTCGATCTCCTTTGCGCCCTTCCGCCGGCGCCGCTGAAGCGCGTCCTCGGCGAAGCCGCGCAGCACGGCGCTGCGGCTGCTGCGGGTGCGGCGCGCCTCCGCGTCGACCTGTGCCAGCAGCTCATTGGGCATCGAAACCATCACCTTCGCCATGCCACTCAGTATACCCGGGTATACCAAGCTGTTCTCGTTCTTCACGGGCTTCCCGGGCTTCGATCAGCTCCAGTTCCGGGTCGGGGCGGCGAATCACACGGTCGAACAGCGGCCGGATCTCGTCCTCGGGGATCTCCTGGTAGGCCTCCTCTTCCTCGGCGTCCTCGCGGTAGAGGTCGCCGCGGTAGGAGAAGGCACGGCCGTCCTCGGTCAGGAACAGGTAGCGCCGCGTCCACCAGTGCTTGTAGGCGTGGAGGCTGATGCCGCCCCGCAGCTCCGCCTCGTACATCCACATGAACTCCTCGACGTAGACCCGGGCCAGCCGCAGCAGCGGCTCCCAGTTCGGGCTCACCCAGTTGACAGCCCTGCCGCGCTTCGGCCGCGGCTTGCGTTTCTTCGTCTCGGCCATGACGGGGATCGTGATCGCGAAGCTGTGACGGAACAAGACCTGGATATGCCAGTTGCGCGCCCGTTCGTGCGCGAAAGTCGCCCTTGCCCGGCCGCCCGGCGCGATGAGAGCATGCGGGGGTGAGCTTCCTCTCCCCCTCGCCGCCGCCGTTCGAGCTCGAGGGGTGGCGGGCGCAGCCGCACCTGGCGCGGCTGAAGCCGCTGGTCCAGGACTGGGGCGAGAACGGGTTCGGCTCGCCGACCGCGGTCTACCTCCTCTACGCCTTCAAGCTCGTCGTCTACGCGCTGGGCGCCCTCCTGGTCATCTCGCTGACGCCGGGGCTCGGCGGCCTCGGCAACCTCGGCGACTGGTGGTCGCAGCCGATCGTCTTCCAGAAGCTCGCGGTCTGGACGCTGCTGTGGGAGATCCTCGGCCTCGGCGCCGGCTCGATGCCGCTCAGCTTCCGCTTCCTGCCGCCGATCGGCGGCCCGCTCTACTGGCTGCGCCCCGGCACGGTGCGGCTGCCGCCCTGGCCCGACAGGGTGCCGCTGACGCGGGGGACGCGGCGCGGCGCAATCGACGTCGCCCTCTACGCGGGCGTGCTCGCCGCCGGGCTCTTCCTACTCTTCGCCGATCGCAGCGGCGGCGGGCTGCCCAAGGCCGGGATCGCGGTCCTGCTCGGCCTCCTCGCCCTGCTCGGCCTGCGCGACAAGGTCTCCTTCCTCGGCGCCCGGCCGGAGATCTACGCGACGATCCTCGCCGTCGGCCTCTTCCCGGTCGGCCAGTGGATCGTCGCCTGGCAGTTCGTCTTCCTCTTCATCTGGTGGGGCGCCGCCTCCTCGAAGCTGAACCGGCACTTCCCCTTCGTCGTCTCGGTGATGATCAGCAACGCGCCGCTGGTCGGCTCGAAGGCGCTCAAGCGCCGCCTCTGGCGCGACTACCCCGAGGACATGCGGCCCTCGCGGCTGGCCGCCGGCATCGCCCACTTCGGCACCGTGCAGGAGTTCGGCTGGCCGCTGCTGCTGATCAGCGTCGACAACGACGTCGTCCGCACGGTCGCGATCGTCGGCATGATCCTCTTCCACCTCAACATCACCTCGATGTTCCCGCTGGCGGTGCCGCTGGAGTGGAACCTGTTCATGATCTTCGGCATCCTCTTCCTCTTCGGCCACTACGGCGACGTGCCGCTCTCAACCCTGGGCGACCCGCTGCTGATCGCGATGCTCGCCCTGCTCTGCGTCGGCCTGCCGCTGCTCGGCAACCTGCGGCCCGAGAAGATCTCCTTCCTGCCCTCGATGCGCTACTACGCCGGCAACTGGGCGACGACGCAGTGGTTGTTCCGCCGCGGCAGCGGCGCCGAAGCGAAGCTCGACGAGCGGATCGAGAAGCCGGCGCGCCTGGTCGGCGAGCAGGTGGCGCGGGTCTACGACGATCCCGAGCTGGCCGAGTTCCTGCTCAACAAGGGGCTGGCCTTCCGCGCGATGCACTCGCACGGGCGGGCGCTGAACGCGCTGCTGCCGCACGCGGTCGACGACGTCGAGGCCTACGACGCCCGCGAGGGGGAGCTGATCTCCAACGTCGTCAACGGCTGGAACTTCGGCGACGGCCACTTCCACGGCCGCCAGCTGCTGGAGGCGGTGCAGGAGCGCTGCGGCTTCGCCCCCGGCGAGGTGCGGGTGATCGCGCTCGAGTCCGAGGCGGCGGGGAGCGGCCGCCAGCGCTACGCGATCTACGACGCCGCCGCCGGCCTGGTCGAGGAAGGCTCGGTCGCGGTCGCCGATATGGTCGAGCGCCAGCCCTGGCTGGAGGGATCGTTCGAGTTCCCGGTCGAGGTCTCACGCCGGGTCGCGGCAGCGCCCGCGGCCGCCGCCCCCGCATGAGCACCGCGACCGTCGTCGGCTCCGGCCCCAACGGGCTGGCCTGCGCGGTGGCGCTCGCCCGCGCCGGGGTCGAGGTGACCGTGCTGGAGGCGAACGAGACGATCGGCGGCGGCGTCCGCAGCGCCGAGCTGACCGTGCCCGGCCTCCTCCACGACGTCTGCTCCGCCTTTCACCCGATGGGCGCCGCCTCCCCCTACCTGCGCTCGCTCGGCCTCGAGGCGCACGGGCTGCAGTGGCGCTGGCCGGAGGTCGACCTCGCCCACCCGCTCGACGGCGGCGGCGCCGCGACGATGGTCCGCTCGCTGGAGCAGACGGCCGCCGGGCTCGGGCCGGACGGCGCCGCCTGGCGGCGGCTCTTCGCCGCGCCGGCCGCGCATTTCGACGCCTTGAACGAGGACCTGCTGCGCCCGGTCCTGCACCTGCCGCGCCATCCGCTCCGCCTCGCCCGCTTCGGGATCCCGGCGCTGGCGCCGGCCTCGCTGGTCGTCCGCGGCTGGCGCACGGCGGGCGCCCGGGCGCTGTTCGGCGGTGTCGCCGCCCACTCCTTCAGCCCGCTGACCAAGCCACTGAGCGCCTCGGTCGGGATGGCGCTGATCAGCGCCTGCCACAGCGGCGGATGGCCGGTCGCGGCCGGCGGCTCGCAGGCGATCGCCGACGCCCTCGCCGCCGACCTGCGGGCGCACGGGGGGCGGATCGAGACGGGGGTGCGGGTGCGCTCGCTGGCCGAGCTCGACGGCGCCGACGCCGTCGCCTTCGACCTGGCGCCGGGGGCGATCGCCGAGATCGCCGGCGAGCGGCTGCCGGCGCGGGTCGCCCGCGCCTACCGCCGCTACCGCCACGGGCCCGCCGCCTTCAAGGTCGACCTCGCGGTGCAGGGAGGGGTGCCCTGGACGGCGGCGGCCTGCCGCCGCGCCGGCACCGTTCACGCGATCGGCGGCTTCGAGGAGCTGGTCGCGGCCGAGCGCGAGGTCAACCGCGGGCGAATGCCGGCGCGGCCCTTCGTCCTCGTCGGCCAGCAGTACCTCGCCGACCCGGGCCGCTCGGCCGGCGACGTGCACCCGGTCTGGGCCTACGCGCACGTCCCCGGCAGCTGGGGCGGCGACGCCGAGCCGGCGATCCTCGACCAGATCGAACGCTTCGCCCCCGGCCTGCGCGAGCGGATCGTCGCCAGCGCGAGCCGCTCCCCAGCCGAACTCGAGGCCGGCAACGCCAACTACGTTGGCGGCGACATCGTCTGCGGCGCCAACACGCCGCTGCGGACCCTGATCCGCCCCCGGCTCGCGCTCGATCCCTACCGCACCGGCGCCCCCGGCCTCTTCATCTGCTCGGCCGCGACCCCGCCCGGCGGCGGCGTCCACGGCATGGGCGGCTTCAACGCCGCCCAGTCGGCGCTGCGCTACCTGCGGCGGACCTAGGCGAGCGGGACGATCAGCAGCATTCCCGCATGGCTGCGGGACATCCTTCGGCTAGCCTTTCGACATCGGCAAGAGGCTGGGCATAACGACGCTGGTCGCCATCGCCCTGGCGACTCAGGCGGGAGCCGCGTCAGCCGCCGCTCGCCCGGCGGTGCCCTGGCCCGGGACCGAATGCATCCCCGGCTCGCCCGGCGAAACCCGGACCAGCGCCACCTGCGGCGCCACTCTCCTCGACGGCCGCGCGATCGCGCCACCCGGCGCGCCGCCGCTCGTCAAGGCGGTGATCGCCGCCGCCAACCACATCGACGGCCGTCCCTATGTATGGGGCGGCGGCCACGCCAGCTTCTTCAGCAAGGGCTACGACTGTTCCGGCGCCGTCAGCTACGCCCTCCACGCCGCCGGCCTGCTGGACACGACGATGGTCTCTGGCGAGCTCGAACGCTGGGGCGACCCCGGCCCCGGCCGCTGGATCACCGTCTACGCCAACTACCGCCACGTCTACATGGTCGTCGCCGGCCTCCGCTTCGACACCCGCGACGACCTCCCCGGCGTCACCGGCCCCCGCTGGCACACCAGCCGGGTGAGCGGGCGGCACTTCGCGGCGCGGCACCCGGCTGGGCTCTGACTCGCAGTCGGAACCTAAAAGTGAGCACATGAAGGACTCACGGTGCTTCCTGCGTCGCGATGGCAGCGACCTTCCATCCACCGCCTTCCTTTTGCAGTGGAACCACATAGTCCTTGCCGCCAGCACCATGGTAGAAGGCGAAAGCGCGGCTGCCGTTTACCCGCAGGGCAGCGATGGGTTCGGTCATCGTATCTTCGAGGGTCGCCTCAGGGGCTTTCTTGGCCGCGGCTTCGAGGATCGCCGCACAGCTCTTTTCCGATCCTCCCTTCGCCGCCGTCTTTTCGAGCCCCTTGATCAGGCCAGCAGCGAGCGACCCGCACTGGCTCTCCCAGTCGCCGGCCGCCCTGGCTTGCAGGTTTTCTTCGAGGACCTCGGAGGCGGCTTCGCGTTCTTCGGCGCTCGCTTCCTTGCCGGCCTTGGCGAGCTTGCCGTTAGGACCCGACCCGGCGAATTCGGCGCTGGGTTCGCCCCTTTCCACGGCCGTCGAGGTGGCGCCTTCCGACCCGCCGCCGCAAGCGGACAAGGTCAGAACGCACGCAATCACAGCCAGGGCGGAGGCGACCGCCAACTGTCTTCCAAAGACTCTCTCGATCGGTTCAGTCACCGCGCTGCTCCTTCGGTCGATGGGCGGTCAACGCACCAACGTAAAAGACGCTCGCCGCGTCTCCACGGCGAGCGTCCGTACAGCTGCTGCTCAGGTGCGAAGAACTATTCGCTTTCCTTTACCGCTCCTGCGTTAGCGTCCTGGATTTTGCCTTCCAGGGTCGCCGAATTTGCACCGGATCCAGCGGGAACACCGAGGATCGAGTTGACGAGGGGATCGACGAGGACGGAGAAGATCCCTCCGCAACCGCTGGCCCCAGGTGCCGAGAACGTGTTATTCACCAGCTTTCCGCCACTGAAAGTGAGCAGGGTGAATTCTTCGTTGTGGGAGAAGGTCCCGGCGCTGCCTTTGAGGCTCCCGCTCGTTCCGCTCGTAAAATTGATCTGGACCGGGCTCGATTCGGAACCGATATAGCAGCTACTACCGAGAATCGAGTTTTCGAGATGGATTTTCGCCGGCAGCCCGAGCGCGGTGCCTTTTTCGAGCAGCAGGTTTTCGGTGCTCAGGCTGATGTTGGTCAGGCCTTTGGTCGGGCCGGTCAATTCGACCGTCGCGGTGACGCCGGTGAGGCCTTTGTTGATCTTTTCGTTGAACCAATTCTGGAGGAATTTCGGCCACCAGGTCGGCGCCGTAATGCCAAGCAGCCCGCCGGGTACCGGCTGTGGGGTTTTTGAGAGCGTTTCGCCGTTCTCGGCACCGTAGAATTTGATTGCCGAACCGGTGCCTTCATAGCCGCCCTGCAGGGTGACCGGGTTCACGAGTGGAACGGTTTTTTTACCGACCGTGAACGCGCCGCCGTTGGAGACGGAGAGAACGCAATCGGTGATCGTCGCCCTGTTGAGGGGACATTCACCGAAATGTTCGAATTCGCCCGTGGGATGGTGTACTGACGCTAGAGCCATGGATGCGAACACCAGCGACACCAATGCCGCCGTTATGCCTCCCGTTATGAACTTCTTCATGGTTAACCTTTCATTTGGTTGGTAATTATCTGTGGGGGATACTGGGTGGGTGGCAAAACTTGAATGGTGGAACTCCGAAAGCGCGAAAGTCGGTAAGCAGGGATGGCGATCTGCTGTCTACCTTGAGCGCTTTGCCTTGCCGCAATCGTTGGCGATGGCGGGTTCGGTGTTGTGGGTACGGCCGTTCTGGGCGGTCAGGCGGATCGTGGCGCGGCGGGGTCGGGCACAGAGGTTGGTGCTGTTGACGAGCAGTCCCCTCTTGCCGCCGTAGAGACTGAGGGTGAACTTGGTCACGGGGGCGTCGGGAATCGTTTCGAAGGTGGTGCGTATGCGAGAGTTTTCGCCGTGGACGACCGCATCGACGTGGCCGACCAGAATGATTTCGAACTGTCCCTTGAGGTCGACGACGATGTCTGGAAGTTGCCTTTCGCCTCCGTTGGAACGGAAGTAGACGGGCCCTTCCAGCGGCCTGTCAAGCAGCGGCGAAACCGCTCGCGCGGTTCCCAGCACGGAGTTGCGTGGACACTGATTGGCGTTGAACTGCACCCTCGTGCAGGGGTTGTTGATGTGGTTTTGGTCAATGAACTCCGAGGACGGCAAGGTCACCGCCACGCGGCCGGCGTTGGCATTGCCGGCCTGGGGGGTGAGGACTGACTTCAGCGCCGGGTGATCGGAGCGCTTGGTTCCCCCCTCGAGGCTCAGCGCCAGCCTGGGCTTGAAACCGAGAGCGGCGCAGGCGCCGACTTGGAAGCGCTGAGAGAAGGACGAGACCTGCCCCAGGGTCGAGGTCGCCGAGCCGAGAACCGCCATCGCGCCGCAATCAGTCGGATTCAGAGTGAACTGCGGCCGGTCCATGTTCAGAGAAACCGAGCGGACATCGAGTGGGATTCCGGCGAGCATCGGGGGGATCGGGTCGCTGATCGCATGGATCTGGGCGGTTTCGGGATTGACGTAAAGGGCGGTGCGCACGACGACGACGCCGAGGTCGAAGGGCCCGGCAATAGCCGGGGTGACGATCGCCAGACTCAATGGTGCGCCCTTGTAAGGGCCAGCAAGATAGGCCTTGCCCTGCACGTAGATTGGTTGCGTGCCGGCCCCCGCGCCGACGTTGACCACGCCGACCTGGGAGGCAGGCGGGCAGGAGGGGGAGGACAGCTCCAAAGCGCCTTCGCCTTCGCGGCTGCGCGCGGCCGCCGCGGCGATCTGGGCGTCGGAGCAGGAGGGGATGCCGGCGAGCTTGCCGACCAGGCCCTCGGGCAAGGTCGTGGAGACCGAGCCGAACTGCTGGGAACCGTCTTCGCGGCTGAGCTTGAAGACGAAGGGCGAGTAGGTGCCGGCGAGCGGAGTGAGGGTGCCGGCTTCGAGGCTGGGGTGATTTGGCAGCTGGGCTTCGCTGGAGGCGCAGGCATCGCCGCCGGCTCCTGAGCTGACCTTGAAGGGAGCGGTCCGTTCCACGGGCGTGCCCGGCGCGGAGAAGGGATAGAGCTTTGCCCGGGTGACGTACTTGCCGCAGGTCGCCGGGGTGATCAGCGGTGCCCGCGGGCCTTCGCGCAGATCGAGTTCGAAGGAGGAGTAGGGCAGCGGCGGCAGGCCGTCGAAGGTGGTGGTGAGCTGGCCGCTCGAGGGGTCGACACTGACCTTCCCCGCCTGCTTGATCAGGACCCCATGCTCCGGCGCGCGGGCGATGATGTAGAGGGCGAGGAGGGAGCCGAAGGGGTTTTCGTGGGGGGCGGCAAGGTAGACGGAGCCTTCGATCGCTTCTTCCAGGAGCGGCGTACTGGCGATCAGGGTGCCGAGCTTCGAGGACTCCGGGCAGCCCGCCGATTCGGCGCTGGCCGATTGGAACTGAGCGGGGGTGCAGGCGCCAAGGCCGGCCGCTGCGGCGGGATTGGCGGTGATCCCCGCCGGCAGCGCGACTTCAGTTTTCACCGGCTCGGTTTCAACGACGATTCCTTCCGGGTTCAGGAGGCCTGGGTTCAGGAGGCCTTCGTTGGGAAGCTTCAGTTCAAAGTCAAGGCCGCTGGAACTACCCGCCGCGGTGGTGGTGGGAGTGGCGAAGACAGAGGGGGAAAAAGGGACCGATTCGCAGCCCGAGAGTGGCGTAGGGTGAGCGCCGGCGTCAAGCGAGTATGCCGTTTCCCTGGTGAAGATCCCCGGTGCCAGTTTGGAGTCGACTTCGGCGGTGGTCTTGAGCGGTTCGACGCAGGTCGCCGGCAGCGTGAGGAAAGGCAAGCGGGGAGCGTCGGTCGATACCGGCGGGCCGCTGCCCTCGGCGGCGAGAAGACCGCGTTGGGCGTCGTGGCTGGGATCGGCGGGAATGCCCCAGACCGTCTCCGAGACCGAGGTCACTTCTTCGGGGATGCTGTTGGTGGAGACGAGGACGCCGTAGCCGCCAGCGGCACTCACCGAGGCGTTCTGCAGGGCGTTCAGACCGCCGGCGCTGAAACCGAGCTGAGCGGCTGCGCCCGGCGGAGGCACGAGGTTGTAGAGGGCGCCGAGAGCCAGGCCGAGGCCGGGGATGTTGACCTGGACGATGCCGATCTGGGTGGAGGGCGAGCAGTGCGGGGTCGTCCCCTCGAAGTCCTGGCGGCTGCACTGCGGCACCGCGATCGGATTGCCGACCAAGCCTGGCGGCAGGTTGACGAGCACATCTCGCAGTTCGCCACCTTCGGTGTGGCCTGCTGCTTCGTTGAGTTTGAAGCTGACGGTGTAGGAGTACGGGTGGGAGGAAGCCTGGGCGTCGAGGGTGCCGTCTTCATTTTGCGCCTTGGTGGTGAAGCTGCCGGGCACGATGCCGAATTCCGCCCGGGCAGCCGCGGGCAGGGCGAGGAGCGCCGCGATGGCGGCGATGGCGGCGAGCGAGCGGGGGGTCCTCACCTTGCACCTCCGCGGTTGCCATCAACTCGGGCGTGGCGTCGCTTGTGGCGCCTGTGCTTCTTCTGGCGCTGGTGGTGAGTCTTCTTGACGCACTTGCCGTTCTTTTTGACCTTGCCCTGCTTGCACCCGCGAGTCGGCGTGAGGTTGCCCGGCCCTTCGATGTGACTCGACCCCGGCGTCGATTCAGCCGGTGCCGTCACCGCCGGCTGACAGGCTTCGCCGCGGCATTCGCCAGCCGCGATTTCTTCTTCGGCCGCGATGCCGCCGAATTCGCGGGCGTCGTAGAGGTCGATCAACCCGTCGCGATCCTTTGGCGCCAGCCGTTCACGGGTGGTGAAGAAGACGTTTGCGCCCGTTTCGTCCATCGCGAGGAAGTTGGCGTCGTTGGTGCCGACACCGGTCGAGATCAGCGAGACACAGCCGGAGGCACGTTCGCAGCTGCCAACCCCTTCCGGCTCGAACTCATAGACGTCTTCGACCCCGTGGTTGGTGTCGAGCGGGGAGAGGGTGTCTGAGCTGTCGAAGTAGAGGCGGCCGGAGTCGGTCAGATAGCGCGGCTGGGGCAGCCATTCTTCGGCTTCGGCGATCCGCCGCAACGCCGAGCGGCCGATCGGCGCTTCGCCGGTGGGGTTGCAGGAGGCGCAGCGCAGCTGGTTGGTGGCGGAGTCATAGAGGAAGACCTCGCCGCAGGGAGCGCTTCTGAATTCTTCCAGCGAGTTGAGTTCACAGGCGGGGCCGACGTTGTTGTAGCCGGTCAGCGGCGCTCTGGAGAGGAAAGTGAGCCAGTTGCCGTTCGGACTGGCCTCGGCGGTGCGCTCAGCAGGGTCAGAAGCCCAGTCGACGGGCTTTTCTTCCTTCCCGCCATTGACGTTGTCCTGCGGCAGCAAGGTGGCGATGAAGTGCAGCGCGCCTTCTTCTGAGACGTAGAGATTGTCTTTGCCGACCTGCGCTTTGGCGCCCTGATCGTTTTCTTCTTCCCCGGTGAGCTTGGCGGTGTCGACGAAGTAGATGTGGGAGAGATCTTCGCTCTGGCCAGCGATGCCCTGAAAGCCGCCCTGGCCCTGGGTGAGGTCTTCGCAGGCTTCGGTGGCGAGGGTGTAGAGGCAGCCGTCTGAGAACAGGATCCTGGAGCCATCGGCCGAGGCGGCGAGGAATTCGGCACCGTGGTTGATCGCCACAGTGGCTTCGCCGTTCTCACGTACGTATAGCTGTCCCCCAGAACTCCAAAAGACCCGCGAGCCATTCGTGGAGATCGCGTGGGAGTCGGGACTAGCCGAGCTGAAGGCGGCGCCGGTGGCGACCGCGCCGTTGCCTGGCAGCACGTTGACCAGCTTGAGCTGACCGCCCTCCCATTCATAGAGATCTTTTTCGGGGGCGGGGTCGGGAGGTTCGGGGGCAAACGGCGTCGCTTTGGTCAGCGCATCGTTGGCGGCGAAGAACTGGCGCGAGAAATCAGCCGAGTGGCCAGCGTAGCTGAGCTTGAAGGTTTCCACGCTGCTGTTAGGCGGTTTGGATTTCAACAGCGGGGTGAGTGCCGCTGGATCGCCGCTCGCTTGGGTATAGAGGTTCGGGTAGCCTGACGGGGCTTCGGGATTGAGCGTGGGGCTGCCCTGACCTTGATAAAGCAGGCCCTCGCTCAGACCCGCAACGAAGGCGAGGTGTCCCTGAGGCGACTCTTTGCCCTGCAAGGCGGGGCTGAGCACGATGGTCTGCCACCCTGACTCAGTGCGCTTGGAGAGGTACTCGTTGAAGACGGCGGAGCCTTCGCTCGCCGAGAAAGGAAAGCCCTCGTAGACCACCCCATTTCCGTCGGGTGCACTCTGCATCGGGAAGCGGCCACCGAAGCTGAAGGCGCCGCCGGGGGGCTTGCATTCCGAGCCGCAGCTACCTAGGCCCGGTTCGGCGGGAAAGACCTCGCCGCCATTCTTCTGAGGCGGAGAGACCAACTCATAGGCACGGTGGTCCGGGGGTCCCGACGCCGCGGCTGAGAAAGTGCGAAAGGCCGCGGCTTCACCGATGGTCACGCATGGTTCACTGCCCACTCCTTCACCTTCGCATTCACTGCTGGCAACAACACGAAAACGGAATTCGGTGCCAGGAGGAAGATCGGAGATCTCCGCCGCGGCGACCCCTTTCGAGCCGCCAGCGATTTCGCCGCCACCAATCGGGGCTTCTTTGGCACCAGCGAATCGGCTCGCTGGTTCGTTTGCTTCAAATGCCGCCTCGCTCAGGTACTGAAAGGTAAAGCGAGTGCTGAAACCTCGAGGGTCGATTTCGGCGCGCAGGGTGCTCGAGGTGGTGCCGGTGTTGGCGACCGACTCCGATTCGACGCTCGGGGAGAGCTGTTCGGCTGGAGCGAAGATGTCGCCGGATCCTTTCAGGGGCGGCGTGAGTCCGAAATGGTTTTCGCCATCGGCACCGTAGAGGACACCGGGCGGGCGGGCGGCAGGCGGATGCAGTGAACTCCAAGTCAGAGCCGGGTTGACGGTCAGCGCCAGCATTTCGTTCGTAGTAGGCGTGACCGTGATGGGTTCTTCTTGGACCATCTTGAAGTGACCCGTTTCGGTGTCACATGGACCGAGGCGGTGGACTTTCTTCTTCGCGAAGTAGAAGACTTCTCCCGTTGCGGGATTTACCGTCAATGCCTGCAGGCCCCCCCCGGGAACGGTGTAGGTGCAGATCGGGCTGGTCGGTGAAGCCAGCGAGTACTCCTTGATCGATTCTTCTCCCCCGCCGTAGAGGTGGCCGGCATTATCAAGGGAAATCCTGATGAACCTGTTCACGCGCGGCCCAAGTCGGATGTCCTGGGCGGTGCAGTTAACGTAGTGTTCGTAGTCGCCAGGGTTCTGCGGCCGAAAGCACATCACCCTCGCTTCCCCCGGGGGGTTGACGATGTTGCCGTGGTCTTCGTCAGTGACGTAGACCTTGCCGGCTTCGTCAACCGCGATGGAACTGGTCGCCGCACCCATTTCGTGCATATTTTCTGGGCTTTCTTCAATCGATTCGGCCAGTCCGGGAAAAGGTGGGATGGCGACGGCAGTGCCGAAGCCTTCCCCGATCGGGGAACCGGTGGCGCTGAAGACTTCGATCAGGTTTTCGGACCGAGCGCCGGCTTCTCCGTTGAAAGTGTTGAAGACGTAGACGTTCCCGGTCGCCTGGTCCACCGCGATGCCCGCTGGATTTTGCAGCCCGCCCCAGGATTCCTTGAATTCGCCGGTTGAGGTGTAACGCAGTACGCGGTTGTTTCGGCCCACCGCATAGATACTGCCCGGGGGGACGCCCCCGGTGCCGTTGACGTTGGCGGCCATGCCGGTGGCTCTTTCGAGTTCGCCGCTTTGGCCGAAATTATCTTCTACCTGTTTGTAATTGGCAAGGGCCGGCGCGGCGAAGAGCACAGTGAGAGCCGCAACTGCGACGACAAAGCGTCCCCATGTCCTGCTTCTTCGCCGCCTCGATCTTGTCTGCTGTGGGTGTTTCATTGGGGAGGGCGACCCCTGCGCCCCCTCGCCCAGGAGCGGTGGCGAGGGGGCGCAGGGGAGATCAGGCCTACGGCGCGGTCACCGCCCAGCTGCCGCTGGCCAGGATGCGCGCGGGTGCCGACGGTTCGCCTTCGAACTGAACGCCGTCGAGCACCGCTCCGGACTTGCCGAAGGTTTCGAGGGTAGCGAGCCCAGCTTCGTGGACGTTGTTAATAAACCCTTGCACCAGTACCCGTTCTTCTTCGGCGGTGTAGACACAGAGCTTGCCCGCCGGGGCCGTCGGCGTTCCGACAGTCCCGGTGCAGCCACTAGTGCCGAATTCCTCGTTTTCGGTTTTCAGTTTGTTGAAGGCGAAGGCCGTTCCGACAGGGCCTTTTGCCGCCAGCGGGATCGGGAAGGAGATGGAGCCGACCTGCGTGGGGGACGTTTCGGCCGTCAGGGTGTCGAAGACGGACCAAGTTCCCGTCTCGGTCTTGCCGGTAGGGAGAGTGCCACCAGCAGGCCAGGGAGAACCGTTGCAGACGTGCTTCTTGGTGGCAGCTTCCCCTGCGACCTGAACGGTGGCGCCGCCTACTTCCGGGCATTCGCCGGTGTTGGGAGTGCTGGTCGCAGTGCCCACTTCAATGTTCTTGCCGGCATTGCCCTGTATTCCCTGTTCGCCTTTGGCGCCGGCCGAGCCCTGCGGACCGGTGGCGCCAGGCTTGCCAGCGTACTTCTTGGCGAGCTTTTCGACTTCCTTTTTCTGCGTGGCGTTGAGCTTGGTCGCGGCGTACGCGGTGCCACCTAAGGCAGCGATCAGGGCGATCACGGCGATGACCACGCCGACGGTGCCGAAGCGGTCGTGGAATCTGTGCAGCATCAGTCTCTTCTCCTTGTCATCGACCACTCGGTGTGACCCGAACGGCTTGGTTGGCGAAGGGTGAGGCGCTCGAAGCCGCGTTGAGGACCAGCACTACTTGCGGCGCCGTCTTATGATCTCTGACGACCGACTGCACTTCGAACTCACCTCCTCCCGACGGAATTCCCGTTGCTCGGACCCGGATTCCGCTCTGTCAGGTCCCTACACACTTTCCCTTTCACGGACCTCATGCCTTTCCCTTATATGCATTAGCCCGTACCGAAATCAGACTTAGTAGAGCACGCCAGGCAGCTGAAGTCAACAGCGGCCAAGGAGTGTGTGCAAGAACTGGATATATCGCGGAGCAGCGAGCACCGAGCCGGCGCGAGGACCGGCTCGGTGCTCTCTCATTCCTTTCAGCCGAGACTGGGCTGCTGTCCGGGCCGTGAAGGATCAGGCTAGGGAGTGGTTGTTGTCAACGACAACGGCTTGTAGGTGTCGCCTGGGATGCTTGTGTCCTTGCCCGAGATTGTCACCGTCCCGGCGAGGGTCGCCGGGTTGCCGCCCAAGGTCAGCGACTCGCTTTCGGGTGAGACCGACAGTGTCGCTCCTTTGGGGTTGGCGGTTACCGCGCCTTTGACGTTGTAGTTGGCGGCGATGCTGCAGGTGATGATGTGGATGACCGCGAAGGTCGTGCCTTCTTTGGGTTCGAACTTGATCCCTGTGGTTTTCGGGGTCGTGCCCGTGACTGATGTGAATTTGAGCGGATTCGTGGTCACCTTTCCGCCTTCGACCGCGCATGCCGGGCTCAGTAGCGGCTTCTTTACCGTGACGCCGGTGTATTCGAGCGTGACTTCGCCGCTGACGTCCATCGGTTCGGTGCCGTGGTCTGTGTTCTCGACGTAGGAACCTTCCTTGGCCGTCACACCGGTCGCTTCGAGTTCGACTTCAACCCCGGCCAGGGTCCCTTTCAGCACCTGGTTGGTCGTCTGCACGACCTGGAGGTCTGTTGTTGTTTCGGACGCGAAGGCTACGTGGCCATATGTCCCGCCCGTTTCTGCGTTCTCGCAGTCGGGATCGCTGAATCGCGTTCCCAGACCGCCCGTCCCTCCGTCCACGCATGTGTACGCTGTTGTGCCCGCGGCGGAAGCGCTCGCGGCCGAGAACGCGCTGAACGCCAGCGCACACAGCACCGTCAGGCCTATTACGGCTCTACGTCCGGTCATTTCGTTGATCTCCCTTGGTTGAAGGATGACGGCGGCGACTAGAACTCGTTCTCCGCTCCGTCATTCGACTTGTCTTCGCCTAGCCCGAGTGAGCCCGGCGAGGGCAGACTCCATCCAGCGTCGCAAACGGTCAAGTTTTTGCGTCCGATGTTTTCTATCTCTGAGGAGTCGCTACCTCGCCCTTGAGACCGTTTCTCTCGCCGCGGAAAAGCCTAGGGTTCGGTTGTTGTCAGCGCCAAGGGCCTATAGATGTCGCTCGGTATTTCCGAAGGTCGTGCCTTCTTTGGGTTCGAACTTGATCCCTGTGGTTTTCGGGGTCGTGCCCGTGACTGATGTGAATTTGAGCGGATTCGTGGTCACCTTTCCGCCTTCGACCGCGCATGCCGGGCTCAGTAGCGGCTTCTTTACCGTGACGCCGGTGTATTCGAGCGTGACTTCGCCGCTGACGTCCATCGGTTCGGTGCCGTGGTCTGTGTTCTCGACGTAGGAACCTTCCTTGGCCGTCACACCGGTCGCTTCGAGTTCGACTTCAACCCCGGCCAGGGTCCCTTTCAGCACCTGGTTGGTCGTCTGCACGACCTGGAGGTCTGTTGTTGTTTCGGACGCGAAGGCTACGTGGCCATATGTCCCGCCCTTTTCTGCGTTCTCGCATGTGTACGCTGTTGTGCCCGCTTTGTCTTCTATCTCCGCGCCCCAGTCTTTCCCCTCTTGAGCCCTCCCTCCAGCCGCTCGATCCGGAGGGTTTCGATCGCCGCCGATGCGCCGATGACGGGAGAGAGGACGACGTAGGCGAGCAGTGGGGCGATCAGGGGGAGCTGGCGCGCGGCGCCTGCGGCGATGTCGGCCTGGGCGATGCGCCAGGCCGCGGCGGCAGACGCTTCCGCGGCGAGGTCGCCCGGGAGCAGGTCGCAAACGGTCAAGCGGCGGAGCTGGGCCGCGCCCTGAGTGATCATCCGCTCGCGGCGCAACAGCCCCTCCCGGCCCGGGGCGAGGACTTCGATGAAGGCGAGATGGGCGAGTCTCTGGTTGCGGGCCGCCTGTGCGCAGAGCGCCAGCATGGTCCGTTGGACGCGCTGCTCCCAGCCCCCTGCGCCAGCGGCCCAACCCGCCGCCTTCGCTGCCGCCGAGTGCGCAAGCGCCTCGATCGCCGCCAGGAAGCACTCGGTGGCATTGTCAAAGCAGGCATCGAAGCTGCGACGGGACACTCCTGCCTCCTGCCTGATCGTCGGCACCGTCAGGCTCGCGAATCCCTCCGCCCCAGCGAGCTTCGCGACGGCAGCGAGCATGCGCTCGAGCTCACCCTGGCGCACGCTGCGAGAGGGCCGCGCGCCCTTCCTCCGGGGAAGCCGCGTCGCCTCATGACCCAACCCGAGGGCAGGGCCCGAGCGGAGCGGGTCTGGGGGACCGACCATTCGCCCGGCGTGCAGGGAGAGCGCCCAGTCGCCCAGCGGCTCGGCCAGCGCGGGCAGCTCATCAGCCCGCTCTGTGAGCAGTGTCGTCGTAGCGACCCGCGTGATTCCAGCGGCGGTGCCGACGACGAGGCGATTCGATAGCTCGCCGCCACTGGGGGCCGCGGCGAGCCGCTCGGCGAGGAGCCGCTCAAGGTCCTCTGTGAAGAGCTCCGCCCGGCTTCGAGCGCCAGCCCCGCCGGCGAAGACCTCGACGAGCAGGAGCCCGGTCGCCTTCGGCTCGGCGGCGAGGTCCGCCATCAGCGAGCGCAGCGTCATCCTGACGCCCTCCTCCCAGTCGTTCCATGGCCCACGCCGGTTCGCCGCTCTACGCAGAAAGCGCCGCGCAACGGAATCGACGCTCGAGGCGAGGCACTCCTGCGCGTTGGCGAAGTGGCCATAGAAGGTGCGAGTCGAGACGCCCGCCAGGCGTGAGAGGCCACGGACGGTGACCCGGTCGACGCCACGGTCGGCGACAAGCTCGACCATTGCGCCGTGCAGCCGGGCCCGCTGGTTGGCGAGAACCTGGGCTGTGGGTCGCCCCGGTCCCGGCTTTAGCTTCCTGAATAGTGGCGGCCGGCTCTCGGAGCATTGCGGAGCCGCCTGTCGCTTCAGCGAAGTTTTCGACGTCGGGCGGCTCATGAGCAGTTGAGTCTCATCGAGTTAAATGGCGTTTGTTTCCCTGACTGGTCTCCCGCTTCCGCGGGTGCTAGTTGACATCGATATATGATTTATTACTCTTGATCATAAAGATGAGGTCAAGTGGGATGCTTCAAGAGAGAGTCGCCTTCGTCACCCTCGGCCCAGCCGGGACCTGCCATGAGCGGGCGGTCGAGGAATACGCTGCCTTCCAGGGGGTCGAGGACTACGGGATCGAGTTCATCACCGACTTCTTCGACGGCCTGGAGCTGATCCGCGGCCGCGAGGACGCCTTCCTCGTCCAGTGCAGCGCCCACCCGCTGGTCCACGAGATCACCGAGAAATACTGGACCGAGGTCTTCGTCGTCGACACCTTCATCTACCCGACCAAGCACCTGGTCCTGCTGAGCCGGCGCGAGGTCGAGCGGCCGCGCTCGATCGGGATCGTGCCGGCGACCAAGGGCTACGTCGACCTCTCCGCCTGGGAGGAGGTGATCGACGTCGCCTCGAAGCCGATCGTCGCCGCGGGCCTGCTGCGCGGCGACTACGACTCCGGTCTGACCCACATGGAGCACGTCGAGGAGCACGCCGACGAGCTCCGGCTCGACCTCGACATCGGCGAAATCGACACCACCTGGGTCGTCTACGGGACCGGCAAGCGCTTCCGCGGCGAGCTGATCGGAATCCCCTCGGCGGAGCTGTTCCGCGGCGCCGGCGCCCTCGCCCCCTGACCGCCTCGCCCTACTTCTTCTGCTCGAGCTGCGCCCGCTCGGCGCGGCGGTGGCGCAGGACCAGCGGCCCCGCGTAGCCGATCAAGGCGCCGAGCAGAGCGGCGATCAGGATGACGACGATCAGCGGCGCGCTGAGGTTGACGAAGAGGACTTCGACCCGCACCTGCTGCGAGTTCTGCAGGGCGACGACGACGACCAGGGCGATCAGGGCGCCGACCAGCCAGGCGCGCCAGTTGACCTCTTGCTTCTCCCGCTTCACCGCGCCTAGACGTTCGCGGCCGCCGGCACCCGGTCGGCCCAGGGACTCGCCGCTTCGAGCTGGGCGCCGAGCCGCAGCAGGCCCGCCTCGTCGAAGGGGCCGCCGGTCAGCATCACTCCCACCGGCAGGCCCTCGGCCGTCCACTGCAGCGGCAGCGAGATCGCCGGCTGGCCGGTGACGTTGCTGAAGGCGGTGAAGGAGACCGAGGCGACGACGTCGAGGACCGGCTGCTCGGGCGCCGCGTGCTGGGCGGCGAGGATCTCGCCGGCGACGGGCGGCAGGATCGCCGAGGTCGGCGTCAGCAGGACGTCGAAGTCATGGCCCCAGCGCCCGAGCTCGCGCCGCGAGAGCCGCTCCAAACCCTGCACGGCGGCGACGTAGTCGTAGGCGCTGAGCTGCTTGGTCGCCACCTCGTGGCCGTGCTGGATGTGCGGCTCGGTCTTCGCCCAATCGATGCCCTCGTAGTCGGCGAGACCGGCCTGGGTCATCACGATGAAGGGCGGGATCAGCTCCTCGGAGACGGTCGGCACCTCGACCTCGACGACCTCGTGGCCAAGCTGCTCGAGCAGCGCCGCCGCCTCGCGGGCGGCGTGGACGCAGGCCGGGTCGGTGGGGATGCCGAGCGGCGCCTCGGCCATCAGGCCGACCCGCAGCTTCCCGACCTCGGCGCCGATCTCCCGCGCGAACGGGCGCACCGGCGGCAGCGCGTTGTTCCAGGCGAGGAAGTCGGGGCCGGCGGTGACGTCGAGGACCGCGGCCGTATCGGCGACGGTGCGGGCGACGACCCCCTCCACCACCCCGCCCATCCAGCTCTGGAAGCGGCGCGGCACCCGGGCGCGGCTCGACTTCAGCCCGACCAGGCCGCAGTAGGCGGCGGGGATGCGGATCGAGCCGCCGCCGTCGTTGGCGTGGGCGATCGGGAACATGCCGCCGGCAACCGCGGCGGCGGCACCGCCGGAGGAGCCGCCCGGCGAGCGCTCGGGATCCCAGGGGTTGCGGCTGGCGCCGTAGCGGCTGTTCTCGGCCACGGTCAGCGGCCCGAACTCGGGCGTGTTGGTGCGGCCGCAGGGGACGAAGCCGGCGGCGAGCAGCGACTCGACGACCAGCTCGCCCTCCTCGCTCGGTCCCTCGGGGGCGCCGTGGGAGCCGTAGGTGACCGGCCAGCCGGCGACCGCGGTCAGGTCCTTGATCGGGATCGGCACGCCGAGGAAGGGCGCCTGCTCGCCGGCGGCGATCCGCGCGTCGGCCGTCGCGGCGGCGGCGCGGGCGCCCTCGTCGTCGCGCCAGATCACCGCGTTCAGCTCCGGGTTGCGGGCGTCGACGGCGGCGAGGCAGGCGTCGAGCAGCTCGACGGCGGAGAGTTCGCGGGCGCGCAGGGCGGCGGCGAGGTCGAGCGCGGAGGCGGAGGGGCCGAGCTGGCTCACCGGCCAAACCATAGTCGGCGCGGCCCGACCGGACCTTCGCTGGCGCCGCTGAGACTCAGGCGGCCGGCCAGCGACCGGGGTCGCGGGCGCCGTCGCCGCCCTCGGGCTTGCTGCCACCGACCGCGATCAGCTCGAGGCCCTCGGGGCCGGCCTCGAAACCGCGGACGACCTCGGGGGCGACCCGGACCACGTCCCACTGGCGCAGCTCGACCACGTCGTCGTCGAGCTTGATCCGGCCCGAGCCGGCGACGACGACGTAGGCCTCCTCCTGCACCTCGTGGTGGTGGCCGTCGACCGAGGTGAAGCCGGGGGCGAAGCGCTCGTGGGTGATGCCGAGCTCGCTGGAGTCGAGGTATTTGCGCGAGAAGCGGATCTCGCGCTGGGCATCGTCCGCCGCGAGGTCATCGATCTCCATCAGGTTTTTGACCGAGTAGCGGGACATCGCGTGTCAGTCTAGGAGGTCACGGTGTGTGGGCAGTCCAACGAGGAGGGTGAGATGTCGATTTCCGAGTACGAGGCCCAGCAGATCGCGGCTGCCAACACCGCCGGCAGGACGCCGGTCGTCTTCATCCACGGCCTCTGGCTGCTGCCGAGCAGTTGGGACCGCTGGTCGCGGTTCTTCGAAGAGGCGGGCTACGTCGCGCTCAGTCCCGGCTGGCCGGACGATCCGCAGACGGTCGAGGAGGCCAACGCCAACCCCGAGGTGATGGCGAAGAAGACCGTGGGCGAGGTCGCCGACCACTTCCAGGAGGCGATCGAAGGGCTCGAGCGCAAGCCGGCCGTGATCGGCCACTCATTCGGTGGCCTGCTGGCCCAGATCATCGCCGGCCGCGGCCTCTCGGCGGTCTCGGTGGCGATCGACCCGGCGCCGTTCCGCGGCGTCCTGCCGCTGCCGATCTCGGCCCTGAAGTCGTCCAGTCCGGTGCTCGGCAATCCCGCCAACCGCAACCGCGCGGTGCCGCTGACCTACGAGCAGTTCCGCTACGGCTTCGCCAACGCGGTCAGCGAGGACGAGGCCAAGCAGCTCTACAACGAGTTCGCCGTGCCGGCCCCCGGGGCGCCGCTGTTCCAGGCGGCGACGGCCAACCTCAACCCCTGGACCGAGGCCAAGGTCAACAGCAAGAACCCCGAGCGCGGGCCGCTGCTGATCGTCTCCGGCGAGCAGGACCACACCGTGCCCTGGACGATCGCCAACGCCTCGTTCAAGAAACAGAAGCGCAACGAGGAGAGCGTGACCGAGATCGTCGAGATCCCGGACCGCGGCCACGCGTTGACGATCGACAGCGGCTGGCGCGAGGTCGCCCAGACCGCGCTCGACTTCGTCAAGCGGTTCACCTAGCCGCCGCGCGGCGGCGGCGGTCCGGCTCAGCCGAGGTGGACGACCGCGCGCCGGGTGAGACGGTCCGCCCTCACGGCAGCGTCGTCCTCGTCTGCGAGCTGACCTGGGTGGCGATCAGGCTGCCGTATTCGACGAAGGCACTGCCGTTGGCCGTCGCCTTCTTGCAGCTGACCGAGGCGGTGCCGGGAGTGGCGAAGGTATGGGTCAGCTGCAGGGGCAGGGTCATGTTCATCACAGCCGCCGTGCCGACAATGTAGATGCCGGCCTTGGCGGAGTCGGTGCCGGCGGAGAGCGTGCATTCGACGACCGCCGGGTTGGTGTCGGTGTGGTTGTTGAAGACGACCTCGGCGCTGAGCACGTAGGCGCCGGCGGACAGCGCCTCTTCCATCACCGGCGTCACCGCCGTGGTGACGTCGATTTCGTGCGGCTGGTTGGTGCGATCGACCTCGAAGGCCGGACCGGCTGGGATCGCCGGACCCGATGGCCCCGCTGGTCCAGTGGGCCCGGTTGCCCCAACGGGCCCGCGCAGCGTCGCGCGGGCGGCGGCGCTGAGCTTGGCGGGGGTGACGGCCTTGTTCTTGATCTGCTTCGTGCCGACGCTGTTCTTCGGCAGCTTCAGCGCCGCGTAGGCGCCACCGCCGAGCAACAGGAACAGGCAGAGCGTGGCGATGACGCCACTGTAGGTAGGCCGGAAGCGCAATCGCCGCCGAATCACGGGTCCAAGCCTACCCTGGCAGCGCGGCGAAATCGATCCCGGCGGGGGGCTCGACCCGGTCGGGGTGCAGCAGGTGGGCAAGCAGCTCGGTGCCGTCGATCAGGCGCGGGCCCGGGCGCGAGTAGGTCGAGGCGGCGTCGACGGCGAAGACGTGGGCGGCGCCGAGCGCCTCGAGCCGCTCGCGGTGCGCCGTAGCCTGCGCCAGCGAGTCCTCGAGGTACCAGCCGCAGGGCATCGCCACGACCAGGTCGGGGTCGAGGCCGGCCAGCGCCTCCCAGGAGACCTCGGGCGACTTGGCGCCGGCGCGGCCGGCGACGTCCTCGCCGCCGGCGAGCTCGATCATCTCCGGGATCCAGTGGCCGCCGAGGAACGGAGGGTCGAGCCACTCGAGGGCGATCGTCCGCGGCCGGTCGGCGCCGGCGACCGCGGCGCCGACCGTGGCCAGGCGCGCCTCCAGCTTGCCGCGCAGCGACCGCGCCGCGGCCTCCTCACCGGTCGCCACGCCGAGCCCAGTCACGTCCGCCAGCACCTCGCCGAGCGTGCTCGGGTCCTGCTGGACCACCCGCGGCCGCGACGGCAGCCGCGCCGCGACCGCGACCACGTCCTCGTAGGAGACGGCGCAGACCTCGCAGACCGCCTGAGTGACGATCAGGTCCGGTGCCAGCTCGGCCAGCAGCTCCTCGTCGAGGCTGTAGAGCGCCCGCCCCGAGCCGACGATCTCCTTCACCGCGGCGTCGATCGCGCCGGCGTCGAGGCCCGCGGGCAGGACCGTCGCGGTGAGGCGGGGAAGCTCGGTGGCGGCCGGCGGGAAGTCGCACTCGTGGGTGACGCCGACGACGCTCTCCCCCAAGCCGAGCGCGAACAGCATCTCGGTGGCCGATGGCACGAGGCTCGCGATCCGCATCGGCCCAAATTACGCCACCGTCGGCGAACTTGATTTACCTACTAAATATTGGGTACAGTCAATGGCAGCCTCATGCGCCGCACCGTCCTATTCCTGATCGCCGTCAGCATCGCTGCCTGTACGACCGATGCCGGCGCCGCGGCCGCGCAGCAGCTGCCGGTGATCTACAACGGCGCCCTCGGCTACGCCCACGCCAGCCCCAGCGCCAGCCCGCCCGGGGCCAACGACTGGTCGTGCAAACCGAGCGCCGCCCACCCGCGGCCGGTGGTCCTCGTCCACGGCACCTTCGCCGACATGTCCGATAGCTGGCAGGCGCTCTCGCCGCTGCTGCACAACCATGGTTACTGCGTCTTCGCCCTCAACTACGGCGCCCACGGTGGCAGCGAAGCGCTCGGCGTCTACGCCGTCGGCGAGATCGCCGAATCGGCGGCGCAGCTGTCTGGCTTCGTCGACCGCGTCCTCGCCGCCACCGGCGCCGCCAAGGTCGACCTGGTCGGCCACTCGCAGGGCGGGATGATGCCGCGCTACTACCTGAAGGACCTCGGCGGCGCGGCCAAGGTACGAACCCTGGTCGGGCTGGCGCCGTCCAACCACGGCACCACGCTGAACGGCCTCTTCACCCTCGGCTCCCACTTCCCCGGCGCCAACTCGCTCTTCGGCAACTGCCCGGCCTGCGACGAGCAGGAAGCCGGCTCCGCCTTCCTGACCGAGCTCAACGCTGGCGGCGAGACCGTGCCCGGCGTCGACTACACCGTGATCGAGTCGCGCTACGACGAGGTCGTCACCCCCTACACCTCGGCCTTCCTCTCCGGCCCCGACGTGACCAACGTCCTGCTCCAGAGCCAGTGCCCACTCGACCTCGGCGAGCACCTCTCGATGCCCTACGACCACATCGCCGACGCCGACGTCCTCACCGCGCTCGACCCCTCCCACCCGGTCCACCCGGCCTGCACCCCGGTGGCACCGGTGGTCGGCGGCTGAGGCGACTTTCTGACGCATAGCGACAGAAAGTCGCCTCACGATCTAGAGCTCGATCGCCGAGCCGATCGTCACCGTGCGCTCGGCCGGCAGCTGGAAGTAGTCGACCGGGCTGGCGGCGTTGCGGGCCATCGCCACGAAGAGGTGCTTGCGCCAGCCGCGCATGCCGGGGGCGGCGCCCGGTTTGATCGTCACCTGGGAGAGGAAGTAGACGGCGCCCTCGACGTCGACCTCGCACTCCAGCCCCTTCTCCGCCGCCAGCGCCAGCAGCCGCGGCACGTCGGGCGAGTCCTGGAAGCCGTAGCGCGCGGTCAGGTGGCTGATGCCGTCGTCCTCGTAGCCGAGGTCGTCGACGACGAGCCGCTCGGCCTCCGCCACGTAGGGCGCTTTGGTCGTCTCGATCGAGATGATCACCACCGCCTCGTGGACGACGCCGGTGTGCTCGGCCCCCGTGCGCAACGCCAGCGGCGTCGTTTCGCGACGGGCGTTGAGGTAGACGGCCGTGCCCGGCGTCCGCACCACCGGCGGCTCCATCGCCCGCAGCTCCTCGACGAAGCTGCGCAGAGAGCCCTCCTCCTCGACCCGAGCGCTGTTGACCCGATCCGCCCCGCGCCGCCAGGTGCTGAGCACGGCGAACATCGCGACCCCAACCGAGAGCGGGAACCAGCCGCCGTGCGCGGCCTTGGTCAGGTTGGCGCCGAGGAAGGCGAAGTCGACGGTGAAGAAGACGGCGGCACCGAGCGCGACCAGCCAGCCCGGTTTGCGCCAGAGCGTCCGCACCACGACCAGGAACAGCAGCGTGTCGACGGTGATCGTGCCGGTGACGGCGATGCCGTAGGCGGAGGCGAGCCGGGTCGAGGACTCGAAGCCGAGCACCAGCGCCACCACGGCGATGAGCAGCACCCAGTTGACCGCCGGCACGTAGACCTGGCCGATCTCGCTGGCCGAGGTGTGGCGGATCGTCAGCCGCGGCAGGAAGCCGAGCTGGACCGCCTGGCGACTGACCGAGAAGGCGCCGGAGATCACCGCCTGCGAGGCGATCACGGTGGCGACGGTCGCCAGCACCACCATCGGCACCCGGCCCCAGTGCGGGATCAGCAGCAGAAAGGGGTTGTCGATCGCGCTCGGGCTGGCGAGGACCAGCGAGCCCTGGCCCATGTAGTTGAGGGTCAGGGCCGGGAAGACGACGAGGAACCAGGCGCGGCTGATCGGCCGTCGCCCGAAGTGGCCCATGTCGGCGTAGAGCGCCTCGGCGCCGGTCAGGGTGAGGACGATCGCCCCCAGCGAGATGAAGGCGACGCCGAAGTGGTTGCCGAAGAACTGGACCCCGTAGCTGGGCGAGAGCGCCTTCAGGATCGCCGGGTGGGCGACGACGCGGCGCAGCCCGGCGGCGGCGAGGATCGCGAACCAGGCGAGCATCACCGGGCCGAAGACGCGGCCGACCGCGTGGGTGCCGAAGCGCTGGATCGCGAAGAGGCCGGCGAGGATGACGATCGTGATCGGGATCACCAGCGATTCCAGGCTCGGCGTCACCACCTTCACGCCTTCGACCGCCGAGAGCACCGAGATCGCCGGGGTGATGATCCCGTCGCCGTAGAAGAGGGCGACGCCGAAGAGGCCGAGCCCGATCAGCAGCGCCCGCACCCGCGGCCGCCGCAGCGGCGCGTCCTCGACCTTGGCGATCAGCGCCAGGATGCCGCCCTCGCCGTCGTTGTCGGCGCGCATGATCAGCAGCACGAACTCGATCGAGACGATCAGGGTGATCGACCAGAAGACGAGCGAGATCACCCCGTAGACGTCGCTTTCGGTCGGCTTCACCGCCTGGTGGTCGGCGGAGAAGACGGTCTGCAGCGCGTAGAGGGGGCTGGTGCCGATGTCGCCGAAGACGACGCCGAGGGCGCCGAGGGCGAGCGCCGCCAGGCCGAGCTGGCGACGGGAGGGCCGGGAGGCCGGCGTGGAGGAGGGCGCGGCCGGAGCCATCGGGGCGCCATTCTCACAGCCGCGACGGCGCGCGAGTCAGCTGCGCTGCCAGGCCAGCGGCCGCTCCAGCCGAGCGGCCTCGCGCTTGAGCTGCAGCATGCTCTCGTCGGCGGAGTGCATCAGGGTCTCGAAGTCCTCGCCGTCCTCGGGGAAGACGGCCCAGCCGATCGAGGCGCTGGGAGTGGGGGCACGCGAGCCCGGATCGTGGACGCCGACCGCGGTGCGGATCGCTTCGGCCATCCGCCGCACGCCCTCGCCGTGGGCGCCGGGGGCGATCACCGCGAACTCGTCGCCGCCGATCCGGGCCAGGGTGTCGGTCGAGCGCAGGATCGAGCCGACCCGGGTGGCGGCCTGGCAGAGGACGGCGTCGCCGATCTGGTGGCCGTGGTGGTCGTTGACGCCCTTGAAGTCGTCGAGGTCGAGGATCATCAGCGCCAGCGGGCTGCGGTCGGCGTCGCGGCGCCCGCCGCGCGGCCCTGCCCGGGCGTCGAGCTCACGGTGCAGGATCGCGTCGAAGGCGCGGCGGTTGGCGACCCCGGTCAGGGCGTCGCGGTTGGCGATCTCGCGCTGGCGCGCCTCGGCCTCGACCAGGCGCTGTTTCAGCCCCACCATCACCCAGGTCGCGGCGAGGAAGGCGGCGGCGAGGGCAAGGTAGCGCGAGGGGTAGGCGTTGGCGGTCGCGTGCGGGTCGTAGAGCAGCGGCGCCCCGGCGGCGAGGATCAGCTCGACCGCGAGCGGCCAGGCCCAGCGCGGCGGGAAGAAGAAGGCGGCGTAGAGCAGCGAGCAGACCAGGAACGGCTCGACGTAGCTGAGCGAGCCGCCGGTCAAGTACATCGCCAGCGCCACCACCGGGATCGTCACCACCATGCCGATCGCCAGCGCGTTCATCGAGGCGTCCTGCCAGGGGATCAGGCCGGTGACGCTGGCGACTCCATAGGCAAGCACGAGGACGCCGAGGGCGAGGCACCAGCCGATGCCGACGTGGGAGGCGCCGGGGAGAAAGGTGGCGCCGGCGGTGGCCAGGGCGGCGACGATCCACATCCAGCCGGAGATCCGGCCCATCCGCGCCTGCTCGCCAGAGCCATCGGCGAAGACGCCGATCGACCGCGAGCTGTTGGGCATATGGGTGGACACGCTGATCGTTAGATCGGCGCCCGCGGCGAAGTTGTTAAGCGCTTGAAACCTCGCTGGCCAAACGAGGACCACTCCTGGGCGGCTCTGCTACTCAGTAGTGGGCGTTCAGCCGGCCTCGGAGTAGGCTGGCTCGCGCTCGGGGGGAGCCGGCTCGGGCGCGGCCTGGGGCGCGCCCGCCGGCGCCGGGTCGCGCAGGACCAGCACCGCGATCGCCACCGCGACGGCGGCGAGCCCGGCCCCGATCAGGTAGGCGAGGTGGTAGCCCGAGGTCAGGGCCGAGAGCCGGCCGGCGCCGCCGTCGAGCAGGTGCTGGGTGCGCTCGCTGGAGAGCGTCGCCAGCAGCGCCAGCCCGATCGCGCCCCCGACCTGCATGCTGGTGTTGACCAGGCCCGAGGCGAGGCCGGAGTCGCTCGGGGTGGCGCCCGACATCGCCAGCGTCATGATCGCCGGGAAGGAGGAGCCCATGCCGACGGCGATCAGCAGGAAGGGCGGCAGCAGGTCGGTCAGGTAGCTGCCGTTGACCGGGGTGCGGGCGAAGAGCAGCAGCGCCAGGACGGTCATGCAGACGCCGGGGATCAGCGTCCGCCTCGGGCCGAAGCGCATGATCAGCTTTTCCGAGAAGCCGAGCGAGAGCGTCCCCATCACCAGCGTCGTCGGCAGGAAGGCGAGGCCGACCTCGAGCGCGTCGTAGTGGAGCACCCGCTGCAGGTAGAGGGCGCCGAGGAAGAACATCCCGAACATGCCGGCGACCAGCAGCGCCTGCAGCACGTTGGCGCCGGCGACGTTGCGGGAGCGGAACAGCCGCAGCGGCATCAGCGGGTTGGCGATCCGGGTCTGGCGGACGATGAAGGCGACGAGCAGGATCGCCGAGACGGCGCTGAGCCCGAGCGTGCGGGGGTCGACCCAGCCCCAGTCGACGATCCGCAGGATCGTGAAGACGCCGAGCATCAGCGAGCCCGTGATCAGGGCGGCGCCGGGGAAGTCGGCGCCGTGGTGCAGGCCCAGCCCCTCGCGGTCCTCGACCAGCCGCAGCGCCAGGAAGGCGGTGAGGATCCCGATCGGCAGGTTGATCAGGAAGATCCAGTGCCAGCTGACCGCCTGGGTGAGGACGCCGCCGAGCAGCAGCCCGATCGAGCCGCCGGCGGAGGCGACGAAGCCGTAGACGCCGATCGCTTTCGCCTGGTGGGCCGGCTCCGGGAACATCGTCACGATCATCCCCAGGATCACCGCCGAGGCCATGGCGCCGCCGATGCCCTGGACGAAGCGGGCGCCGACCAGCATCCCCTGGCTCTGCGAGGCGGCGCAGAGCAGCGAGGCGGTGGTGAAGATCGCCAGGCCAAGCAGGAAGATCCGCCGCTGGCCGAGCAGGTCGCCGATCCGCCCCGCCAGCAGCAGCAGGCCGCCGAAGGGGATCATGTAGGCGTTGACGACCCAGGCCAGGTTGCTCTGGGAGAAGCCGAGGTCGTCCTGGATCGTCGGCAGGGCGACGTTGACGATCGTCGCGTCGAGGACGATCATCAGCATCCCCGCGCAGAGGACGTAGAGGGCCAGCCAGCGGGTGCGGTCGTCGTGTTGCTCGGAGGCGATCATGTGCTCGAAGTGGCGGACGGGCGAGGGTACTGGGTCGGGCATCTCGGCCATCGATCGCTCCCTGAACACTTGCTGGGGTCATAGCCACAGCAAGTGTTCAACGTGGCGGATCGCAGCGGGCCTATGATCGGCGCGATGGTCGCGATCCGCATCCAGGCGCAGGGAGGAAGCTGATGCGGGCCGTCGTCCAGCACTCCTTCGGCGGCCCCGAGGTGCTGGCGCTGGAGGAGGTGGCGGCGCCGGCGCCGATCCCGACCGAGGTCCAGGTCCGGGTCCACGCCGCCGGGGTCAACCCGGTTGACTTCAAGACCCGCGCCGGCCAGGGCATGGCGGCGGTGTTGGGCGAGCCGCCGCTGCGGATCGGCTGGGACGTCTCCGGCGTCGTCACCGCGCTCGGCCGCGGCGTCACCCGCTTCCGGGTCGGCGACGAGGTCTTCGGGATGCCCTGGTTCCCGCGCCAGGCCGGCGCCTACGCCGAGTACGTGACCGCCCCCTCGCGCCACTTCGCCGCCAAGCCGCACGCGCTCTCCCACACCGAGGCGGCGGCGCTGCCGCTGGCCGGGCTGACCGCCTGGCAGATCGTCGTCGACACGATCCAGCTGCAGGAGGGCGACGACCTGCTGGTCCACGGCGGCGCCGGCGGGGTCGGCCACCTCGCCGTGCAGATCGCCCGCGCCCGCGGCGCCAACGTCGTCGCCACCGCCCGCGCCGAGCAGGCCGGGTTCCTCGCCGGGCTCGGGGTGCAGCGGACGATCGACTACCGCGAGGAGCGCTTCGAGGAGCTCGTCTCCGACCTCGACGCGGCGATCGACTTCGCCGGCGCCGTCGGCGAGCGCACGCTGCCGGTGCTGCGCCCCGGCGGCATCCTCGTCTCCGTCCCCAGCGGCGTCCCAGACGAGCTGACGGCGGCGGCGAAGCGCGCCAACCGGCGCGCCTCCGGCTTCCTCGTCGAGCCCGACCCGGTCGGCCTCGCCGGCCTCTCCCACCTGGTCGAGGCGGGCCAGCTCGAGGTCCACGTCGAGCGGGTCTTCGAGCTCGAGGACGTCGCCGCCGCGCACCGCTGCGCCGAAGCGCACCACGGCGGCGGCAAGATCGTCCTCCGAATCGGGTAAGTCGGCGCGCCCGGGCCCAGCCCCCCCGGAATGGCCCGGGCGCGCGGGAGACGCCATGCGACTGCCGACGACGCAAGCGATCTCCATACGAACGTATGTTCGTGCATCGATCGGACGAAGTCAAGCCGCATCTTCGAGACGGTCGAGCACGCTGAGCACAGTTTGGGTATTTGCCCGCGTCTGGGCGGTGTTTCCATCTCGGTGCTTGAACTCCGCCTCCGCCTCCCTATCCCGCTGACGGAGATAGGCCATGGTCTCGGCGTGCTCCTCGCGGGTTTCCTCGCGCTGAGCCCTGATCAGTTCCAGCAGGCTGTCGCGGCGGCCAAGCATGGAACTTATTGTCTCAGGTCAAGTCGCACGCGCCAGCGCCACCAGCTCGTCCTCCAGTTCGGGGAGGCGGGCGGCTTCGCCGGCCATCACGCGCCTGCCGATCAGGGCGGCGATACCGGCGACCAGGATCCAGTCGGCGTGAGCAGGGCCCGAGGGCGCGGCGTCCGGATCGCGGGCGGCGCGCAAACGCGCGGCGAAGGCGCCGATAGCGGCGTCGCTGCGCTCGGCGCCGGCCGGCCCCAGCGCCAGGATCTCCACCGTCAGCAGCCGCGCCGTCGGCGGGTCGGCGGCGAGCAGGGCGAGGACGGTGTGGATCGCCGCCCGCACCTTCGCCTCCCCCTCCCCCGCGCAGGCGGCGTCAACCTCCTCCAGCAGCCGCCCCGCCAGCTCCCGGTGCGCCTCCAGCACGCACTCGCACTTGCCGGCGAAAAGCTTGTAGAAGGTGGCGGTGGAGACGCCAGCGAGGTGCGCCAGCTCGGCGACGGAGGTCTCCGCGTAGCCCCGCTCGGCACACGCCTCGGCCGCCGCGGCGACCAGCCGTTCACGCTGGTTGTGGGCGACCTCGGCCGGGGGGATCCCGTGCGCGCCAGGCGGCAACTGCCGAGCGTCGTTCCTCTCCATTTCCCCGACGTTACCGACAGTACCTACTGCCCCTGCGCCGTGACCGATACCGCCCCGACCGCTTCCCCCGCCGCGAACACCGCTTTGCCCTGAGCGAAGAGCTGGTTCA
>CAZIOS010000002.1:0-189440 GCA_964540905.1 uncultured Conexibacteraceae bacterium
TCGAAGCCGAAGGCGCGGACGTTCAGCGGCGGCTTCCAGGTGCGCTCGACGTCGGCCTGCTTTCGCCGCAGCTGGATCACCGCGACGTGGGCGATCGTGAACGAGAGCATCGCCCCGAACGAGTACAGCGTCGCCAGGAAGTCGGTCTTGCCCGGCAGCAGGGTGATGATCGCGATCGCGGCGAAGATCAGGATCGCGATGTAGGGGGTGCGGTACTTCGGGTGGACCTGGCGCAGCCCCTCCGGCAGCTGCCGGTGCTGGCCCATCGAGTAGGTGAGGCGGGAGACGCCGATCAGGCCGGCGTTGGTCGCGATCAGCAGGATCACCGCCGCCAGCACACCGACGTAGTAGCGGAGGATTTCGGTCGGTCCGGAGGAGAGGCCGAGGTTCTCGACGATGCCGAGGATCGGGTCGTCGGCGAACTTCGAGCCGAGCGCGGTCGCGTAGTGCCCGGCGGCGTCCTTGACCACCGGCATCGCCGAGAGGGCGACGATCGGGATCAGCAGGTAGAGGCCGAGCACCGCGGCGACGACGAGGCCGACGCTGCGGGGGATCGTCCGCGCCGCGTCCTTGGCCTCCTCGGCCATGTTGGAGATCGTCTCGATCCCGGTGTAGGCGATCATCCCGACCGCGATCCCGAGCGCGAAGTCGCTCCAGCTCGGGGCGACGCCGAGGTGGACGTTGTCGACCAGGACCTGGGGGCTGAAGACGAGCACGAGGCCGATCCCGACCAGCACCACCTGGGTCGCGAGGTCGGCGATGGCGAGGACCAGGTTCAGTTTCGCCGACTCCTCGGTGCCGCGGATGTTGAGCAGGGCGAGGGCGACGATGAGGACGGCGCCGCCGACGACGTCGCCGGGGCTGTTGCCGAGCCAGGGCCAGAAGACGGCCAGGTAGTGGGGCACGAAGAAGGCCGAGATCGCGACCGTGATCGTGTAGTTGAGCATCTGCCCCCAGGCGGCGATGAAGCTGACAAACTCGTTGAAGGCGTGGCGGGCGAAGCTGGAGGAGCCGCCGGCCTCCGGGTACATCACCGTCGCCTCGGCGTAGGTGGCGGCGGTGGCGGCGAAGATCAGGCCGGAGATGACGAAGGCGACCGGGGTCAGCCCGAGGGCGAAGGCGGCGGTAACGCCGAGCGCGTAATAGATCGAGGAGCCGACGTTGCCGTAGGCAGCGGAGAACAGGGCGCCGACGCCGTGGACACGGCTCAGCGATTCGTCTCTGGGGATGCGCTGGGCCATCGTTCAGTGCCGGGAGCCGGTCGCTCAGACCGAATATACGGACGTCGCCGGTGCCCGCCGCAGGTGGGCGCGGCCCAACTGGCGCGGCGAGGCGCAGCCGCAGAGGGCGAGGGTGAGCTCGAGCTCGTCCTGGAGCAGCTCCAGCACCCGCCGGGCGCCGGCCTCGCCGGCCGCCGCCAGCCCCCAGAGCGGGGGCCGGCCGACCAGGACCGCGTCGGCGCCGAGGGCGAGGGCGATCGCGACGTCGACGCCGCGGCGGATGCCGCCGTCGACGAGCAGGGCGGCGCGGCCGGCGAGCGCGTCGGCGACCTCCGGCAGCGCCTCGGCGCTGGCCAGGGCGCGATCGAGCTGGCGGCCACCGTGGTTGGAGACGACGACCGCGGCGGCGCCGTGCTCGAGCGCGAGCTCGGCGTCCTCGGCCGTCAGCACCCCCTTGACCAGGACCGGCAGCTCGCACTCGGCGGCGAGGTCGCCGAGATCCTCCCAGCCCAGCGAGGGCGTCATCAGCGCGAAGGTCTCCTCGATCGTCAGCGCCCGCTCGACCCCGAGCGCGGCGGCGATGCTGGGCACCCCCAACTCCGCGGGGATCTTGAAACCGGTGCGCAGGTCGCGCTCGCGGTTGCCGCCGCGGGGAGCGTCGACGGTGACGACGATCGCCTCGAAGCCGGACTCGACCGCCTCCTCCATCAGGGCGCGGGTGATCGCCCCGTCGCGGAAGCAGTAGAGCTGGAACCAGCGCCGCCCCGACGGCGCCGCGGCAGCGACCTCTCCCGGCCGCGCCGTCGCCAGGGTCGAGAGGCACATCGCGGTGCCGGCGGCGGCCGCCGCCCGCGCCATCGCCAGCTCGCCCTCTGGGTGGGCCAGACGCTGATAGGCGACCGGCGCGACCAGCACCGGCATCGAGAGCGGCCCGCCCAGCAGCTCGGTCGCCGTCGTCACCTCCCCGAGGCCGGCCAGCACCCGCGGCCGCAACCGCCAGCGCCGCCAGGCCTCCTCGTTCTCACGCAGCGTCAGCTCGTCACCGGCGCCGCCGGCGAAGTACCCGAGCGGGCCGGCTTCCAGCTTCCCGGCCGCGCTGCGCTCGGCGTCGGCGACATTGATCCAGCCGTTCGGCACGCGCGCGACCCTAAATCAATCCCCGCCGCACGCAGCTTGCGGTGTGCCTTTTCCCCGCTATGTGAGGAAAAGGCACACCGCAGCGTGGGGTGCCGGGCAGCCATGACCAGGCGAACGAGCGCCTTCCGGATCGTCCCCCGCGCTCACTTCTCGAGCTCGCCGTCGATCGGGAGGGGCCGGGTGCCCCTGCAGCGCGCGGCGTCCTGATTTTCGCCGCAGCGCTCTCATCGAGAGACGCGCCGTTAGCGGCGAAAATCCCAGCAAGCGAAAGGGGCACCAGGCCCCTCCCGCCCACGCTGGTCAGCTCTTAGAACTTGACAATCGGGATGATCAGGATCGCGACGATGTTCGCCACCTTGATCATCGGGTTGATCGCCGGCCCCGCCGTGTCCTTGTAGGGATCGCCGACGGTGTCGCCGGTCACCGAGGCTTCGTGCGCCGGCGAGCCTTTGCCACCGTGGGCGCCGTCCTCGATCAGCTTCTTCGCGTTGTCCCAGGCGCCGCCGCCGGCGGTCATGCTGATCGCGGCGAAGAGGCCGACGACGATGACGCCGATCAGCAGGCCGCCGAGCGCGTCGACGCTGAGCAGGCCGACGATCACCGGCACCACGATCGGGATCAGCGCCGGCAGGATCATCTCCTTCTGCGCCGCCGCGGTGACGATCGCGACGGTTTTCCCGTACTCGGGCTTTTCCGTCCCCTCCATGATTCCCGGGTGCTCGCGGAACTGCTCGCGGACCTGTTCGACCACCTGGCCGCCGGCGCGACCGACCGCCTCGATCGCCAGGGCGGCGAAGAGGTAGACCATCATGCCGCCGATGATCAGCCCGATCAGGACGTCCGGGCTGGTCAGGTGGAAGAGCCCGTTGAGGTCGTACCCGGCGGGCGCTTCGTCGGCTAATTCGCTGCGGAAGGCGGCGAACAGCACCAGCGCCGCCAGCGCCGCGGAGCCGATCGCGTAGCCCTTGGTCACCGCCTTGGTCGTGTTGCCGACCGCGTCGAGCGGGTCGGTGACGTTGCGCACGTCCTCCGGCAGGTCCGCCATCTCGGCGATGCCGCCGGCGTTGTCGGTGATCGGCCCGAAGGCATCGAGGGCGACGATCAGGCCGCAGAGCGAGAGCTGGGCGACGACGGCGATGCCGATGCCGTAGATGCCGGCGAGCTCGTTGGCGCCGAGGATCGCCAGGGCGAGCACCAGCGCCGGCGCGGCGGTCGACTGGAAGCCCTGGGCAAGCCCCTGGATGATGTTCGTCGCGTGCCCGGTCTCGGAGGCCTGGGCGATCGTCTTCACCGGCCGGAAGCGGGTCGACGTATAATATTCGGTAATCCCGAACAGCAGCGCGGTGACGGCGACGCCGATCACCGCGCAGAGCCAGAGGTCGGTGACGCTGACGGCCTTGGCCGCGGTGCTGGCGAAGCCGAGCCGCAGCGGATCGCTCATCAGCCACTCGGTGATCGGGTAGAAGGCCGCGATCGAGATGATCCCGGAGATCAGCAGGCCGGTATAGAGCGCGCCCTCGACCTTGTCGGTCTTGGTCCGCACGCAGAGCGCGCCGATGATCGAGGCGATGATCGCGATGCCGCCGAGCACCAGCGGGTAGATCGCGACCTCACGGGCGTAGTCGGAGGTGAAGGTGAGGACGCCGAGCAGCATCACCGCGACCGAGGTGACCGCGTAGGTCTCGAACAGGTCGGCGGCCATGCCGGCGCAGTCGCCGACGTTGTCGCCGACGTTGTCGGCGATCACGGCCGGGTTGCGGGGATCGTCCTCGGGGATCCCCGCCTCGACCTTGCCGACCAGGTCGGCGCCGACGTCGGCGGCCTTGGTGAAGATGCCGCCGCCGAGGCGGGCGAAGACGGAGATCAGCGAGCCGCCGAAGCCGAGGCCGATCAGCGCGTCGACGGCCTCCTTGTCGGTGCTGCCGGTGATGATCAGGACGCCGTAGTAGCCGGCGACGCCGAGCAGCGCCAGGCCGACCACCAGCAGGCCGGTGACCGAGCCGCCTTTGAAGGCGACGTCGAGCGCCGGCGGCACGCCGCCGCGGGCGGCCTCGGCGACGCGGGAGTTGGCCCGCACGGAGACGTTCATGCCGATGAAGCCGGTCGCTCCGGAGAGGGTGGCGCCGATCACGAAGCCGATCGCGGTCTTGTAGTCCTGCAGGACCAGCAGCACGATCGCCAGCGGCACGGCGACCGCGGCGATGATCGTGTACTGGCGGCTGAGATAGGCCTGCGCGCCTTCCTGAACCGCGCCCGAGATTTCGCGCATGCGGTCGTTGCCCGCCGGCTTCGCGAGCAGGCGCTGGGTGATGATGAGTCCGTAGACGACGGCGGCGGCGGCGCAGACGAGCGCGACGACTACCCCGTATTCGGTCAAGAAGCTGGTCAAGTTTCGTTCCTCCGGTGGATTTAGCGGCGCGGGAGTCTATAGACGCCGGCGGCGCAAACGCCTTCAGACCGCCCTAGGCCGGCCCTGCGGGTGCCTCGGCGCCGGCGTAGGTGCGCCTCGTCTCGGCCACCGCGTCGCGGTAGATGTCCTCGATCGAGAGCCCGGCGTCGAGCGCCTCGCGCGCCCGCTCGGCGCCGTTTCGCCGCGGTGGCGCCAGCTCGATGCCGAGCAGCGCCCGCGCCGGCTCGGCCCAGGTCAGGACCGACTCCAGCAGCTGCCGCGTCTCCACCTCGGCGCCGCGGCGGAAGTCGACCATGCGGCCGCCGGCGCCGTGGCGGATCGCCCGCCAGAGGTTCTCCTCGATCTCGCGGTCGGCCAGCGGCGCCCCGGCCCCTTCGTAGCCGCGCTCGTCGTAGTCGAGCGCGGTCTGGGCGATGCAGGCGGCGATCAGGCCGGCCAGGGCGAAGGACTCGTCTCCCCTGGTCTGGGCGTCGCAGATCCGCACCTCGACGGTGCCGAAGTGGTGATGGGGGCGCACGCTCCACCAGAGCTGGGTCGACTCGACGATCGAGCCCACCCGCTCCAGGGTCGAGATGAACTCGGCGTAACGGTCCCAGTCGTAGAACTGCGAGGGCACGCCACAGCGCGGGAAGGTGCGGGTGAAGATCTCGGTCCGCACCGTGTGCAGGCCGCTGTCGCGGCGGTCGAGGAAGGGCGAGTTGGCGGAGACCGCGAGCAGCAGCGGCAGCAGCTCGCGCATCCAGTCGCAGACGGCGATCGCCCGGTCGGCGCCGCGCACACCCATGTGCAGGTGCAGGCTCCAGGTGTTGTTGCGCTGGGCGACCCAGCCGAGTTCGTGCCGCAGCCGGTTGTAGTGCGGGGTGTCGATGATCCGCTGGTCGAGGTAGTTGGCCCAGGGGTGGGTGCCGGTCGCGCCCAGCGCCAGCCCCATCCCACCGACCAGCTCGAACAGCCGCGCCCGCCGCAGCCGCTGGCGCTCGATCGCCTCGGCGAAGCTCTGCGAACGCCCGGAGCGGATCTCGACCTCGGCCGCGATCAGCTCGCCGGCCGCCGAGTCGGCCAAAATCTCATCCTCTTGGCAAGCCGCGTAGACGTCCTCGAAGCGGTGCTCGAGCTCCAGCGTGGCTGGGTCGAGGATCGCGAACTCCTCCTCGAGGCCGACGGTGAAGTCGGTCGAGGACTCGAAGCGCTCGCGCACGAGGTCGAGATCGAGGGACAAGTTCAGAGCTCCGGGAGCGCTACGCCAGGTAGAAGTAGAGCGCGTAGAGCAGGTCGACGGCGGGGCTGGAGGTGTGGACCGTCACCTCCGGCGGCACCTGCAGCAGCTGCTCGGAGTAGTTGAAGATGATCTTGACGCCGGCCTTGACGAGGCGGTCGGCGACCTCCTGGGCGGCGGCGGCGGGGACGGCGAGGACGCCGACGACGATCTCCTCCTCGGCGACCACCGCCGGCAGCTCGGCGATGTCGCGCACCCGCAGCTCGCCGATCTCGCGGCCGACCACCGTCGGGTCGACGTCGAAGACGGCGACGACCTGGAAGCCGTGGTCGGCGAAGATCGCCGAGCTGGCGATCGCCTGGCCGAGGTTGCCGGCGCCGAAGAGGGCGATGTTGTGCTGGCCCGAGGTGCGAAGGATCTTGCGGATCTCCGAGACCAGCGAGTCGACGTTGTAGCCGACGCCGCGCTTGCCGAACTTGCCGAAGCCGGAGAGGTCGCGGCGGATCTGGGTCGGGTTGATGTGGGTGTACTCGGAGAGCTCCTGCGAGGAGATCGTCTCCCGGCCCATCTTGCGCGCCTGGGTCAGCACCTGCAGGTAGCGCGAGAGCCGCGCGGCGACGCCCAGCGAGAGGCGCTCACCTTCGACCGGGAACCCGCCCGCGGGCTCGAAGTCCTCGATCACATCGACCATGCTCCCACAGTATCGAGCCTGGCCCTGAGCCCGGCTTCGTCGAGCACCAGCTCCGAGGCGACGACGCCGTCGACCTCGACCACGGGGATCTTCTCGAGGTGGCGGCGCAGCAGCAGCTCGTCGCTCTCGATGTCGATCTCATGCAGCTCGAAGCGATAGCCCTGCCCGTGCAGGGCGACGATCGCCGCGATCGCCTCCTCGCAGAGGTGGCACCCCGGCCGCGAGTAGACGACGACCTCGGTCACGCGGCCGCGGGGGTCTCGCCGCTGGCGAAGGCGTCGTAGCCGAGGTAGTCGGGATAGGGGATGCGGGGAGCGAAGCGGGCGGCGGAGCCGATCATCGCGGCGTTGTCGGTGCAGAGCTTGCGCTCGACCAGCTTCAGCCGCACGCCGCGCTCCTCGCAGAGCCGGGAGACCGCCTCGCGCAGCGGCCCGTTGGCGGCGACGCCGCCGCCGAGCGCAACCGCCTCCCAGCCGCCTCGCTGCAGGGCGCGGCCGAGTTTCGCCGTCAGCTGGGCGACGACCGCTGCCTGGAAGCAGGCGGCGAGGTCGGCGCGGCGGGCGGCCACTCCCTCCTCCCCCAGTTCGCGGCAGCGGTAGACGAGCGCCGTCTTGAGGCCGCTGAAGCTGAAGTCGAGGCCGGGGTCGCGGGCCATCGCGACCGGCATCTCGAACGCCTCCGGGTCGCCCTCGGCGGCCAGCCGCTCCAGCGCCGGGCCGCCCGGGTAGCCGAGCCCGAGCAGGCGCGCCGACTTGTCGAAGGCCTCGCCGGCGGCGTCGTCGAGGGTCTGCCCCAACAGCTCGTAGCCAGTGTGGTCGGGCACACCCGCGAGCAGCGTGTGGCCGCCGCTGGCGACCAGGCAGAGGAAGGGGGGCTCGAGCGGCTCCGGCTCGAGGAAGTTGGCGGCGACGTGCCCCTGCAGGTGGTCGCAGGGAATCAGCGGCAGCCGCCGTGCGGCGGCGATCGCCTTGGCGGTGCTGATCCCGACCAGGAGGGCGCCGATCAGGCCGGGGCCGGCGGTCGCCGCCACCGCCTCGACGTCGTCGAGGCCGGCACCCGCTTCGACCAGGGCGGCCTCGACCACCGGCGCGGTCAGCTCGAGGTGGTGGCGCGAGGCGACCTCGGGGACGACGCCGCCGAAGACGGCGTGGGCGTCGGCCTGCGAGGAGATCACGTTGGCGAGGATGCGGGGGCCGTCGAGGACGGCGGCGCAGGTGTCGTCGCAGGAGGTCTCGATCGCGAGGATCAGTCCAGCCACATGATCAGCGCGTCCTCGCCGTTGTCGTGGTAGTAGCGGGGACGGACGCCGGCCGGGCGGAAGCCGAAGCGTTCGTACATGGCGATCGCGCCGTGGTTCGAGACCCGCACCTCGAGCGTGAACGGCAGCACGCCGCCGGCCTCCTCGAAGAGCCGCCCCAGCATCCGCCCGGCGACGCCGGCGCGGCGACGCTCGGGGGCGACGGCGATGTTCATCAGGTGCCAGACCTGGTCGTAGCGGGAGCAGATCACGTAGCCGTGCAGCTCGTCGCCGACGCTGGCGGCGAGGCAGATGCCGGACGGCTTCGAGAGCTCGAGCACGAACATCGCCAGCGACCACGGCGTCGGGAAGGAGCGGCGCTCGACCGCGATCACCGCCGGCAGGTCGCTGTAGGCGAGCCTGCGCACCCGGACCTCCGTGCTCACCTCACTCGGCTTTCTGGAAAGAATCTCGCTCACGCCACCGCTCCGCGTCTGGAGGTCTGAGGTAAATCGGGTCGAGCCGGCCCTCTCCAGCCCCGGCGGCCGCGAGGGCACAGATGTGCCGCGCGGCGACCCGGTGCACGGGGTCGGCATCGTCCGCGATCTGGACGCCATGCCGGTCCAATTCGTGTCGAAATCGTACCGCCCCCGAACCGGCGGCCGCCGGCGGCGCCGGCAGCGCCGCGACCCGCTCGGCGAGATCGTCGGGCGGGCAGACCAGCGGCTCCCAGAGGCGAGCGCCGTCCGGCCCGTAGAGCGCCGCGAAGACCTCGCCGCGGCGGGCGTCGAGCAGCGCCAGGCGCGCGCCCGCGGCGCCAGCCTCGGCCAGCGCCAGCCCGATCGCGTCGAGCGTGCAGACGCCGCTGACCGGCAACCCGAGGCTGGTGGACAGGCCGCGGGCGGTGGCGATCCCGATCCGCAGCCCGACGAAGGACCCCGGGCCGAGGCCGACCGCGATCCGCTCGACCCGCCGCCAGCCGCCGGCGGCGGTTGCGGCCGCCTCGACCTCGCCCAGCAGCGCGGTCGAGTGACGGGGGCGGCCGCCGGGGGCGGGGCCCAGCAGCGACTCGTGCAGCGCCTCGCCGTCGCGCCAGGCGCAGGCGGCGGTGTCGGCGGTCGCGGTGTCGAAGCCGACGAGCGCCAGCGGAACGCCGCTTCTAGCCCTTGACCCTGAAGACCACGGAGCCGATCTTCTTGCCTTCGACCCACCAGGTCACCCGGTGCTCGCCGACTTTGGTCGAGGTGATCTTGTTCACGTAGAGCGTCCCCTGGGTCGCCGGCTGCTTGTGGGCGCAGAGGTTCTTGCCTTCCGGGAAGCGGACGCAGACGCTGTAGGTGACGTCGGCATTGAGGCTCTTGAAGAAGGCACCCTTCTTGCTGCCCGCGGGACAGACGTGGGCGGGCTTGGCGTTGCGGGAGATCCCGCAGCCGACGTAGTGCTTGTACGCCGCCGCCCCGGCCGTCGCGGGGGCCGCGCTCGCCAGCAGCCCCGTCGCCACTAAAACGGCCGCAAGCGCTCTGAGTCCCTTCATCTGGTCCTTCCTTCGTGGATCGGGTTCGAGCGCCGATGCTACAAGTTGCGCTCGCTGTCCCCTAACACGCCAGCGGCGCCGGGGCTGCGGCCAAACAGCGGCTTCACCACTCGATCTCGACCCGGCGCCGCTCCGCGCCGGCGTGGCTGAGGCGGACCTCCAGCGCCGGCCGCCCCAGCCGCCCCGCCCCGGCCGCCGGCCACTCGACGAAGGCGACCCCGTCGGGCCCGAGGTAGTCGTCGAGCAGCGCTGGGTCCTCGCCCTCGAGGCTCTGCAGCCGGTAGAGGTCGAGGTGGGAGATCGGCAGCCGGCCGCCGTCGTAGCGCTGGCCGATCGTGAAGGTCGGCGAGGTGATCGGGCCGGCGACGCCGAGCGCCCGGCAGGCGCCGCGGATCAGCGTCGTCTTGCCGGCGCCGACCTCGCCGCTGAGGACGACGACGTCGCCGGGCCCGAGGCGCGCCGCGATGCGGGCTCCGAGCGCTTCGGTCTCGGCGGCGGACCCGCTCTCGATCCGCTCCACGTCAGCCGAAGAAGTCGAGCTGGTCGGCGGCGGGCGGCGGCGGCTCGACCCCGGCTTCGGCGGCGGCGAGCTCCTCGGCGCTCGGCGGCGGCGCCGCCGCCGGCCCCTCGAGCAGGCCGCGGATGATCCCGAAGTCGGCCCGCAGCGTCTCCTTCATCGCCGGCGTCCGCAGCGCCGCCGCCGGGTGCAGCAGCGGCAGCAGGAAGACGGTGCGGCCGCCGAGCTCGTGCACCTGCGGCGTGCCGCGGACCTTGGTGATCCCGACCGGGCTGCCGCTGAGCAGCTTGGTGGCGAAGTTGCCGAGCGTGCAGACGACCTTCGGCTCGATCAGCCGCACCTGCTCGAACAGGTAGGGCTGGCAGGCCTCGATCTCGGTTGGCTGGGGGTCGCGGTTGCCGGGCGGGCGCGACTTCAGCACGTTGGCGATGAAGACCTGCTCGCGCGAGAGCTCGATCTCTTCCAGCAGCTGGTTCAGCAGCTGGCCGGCGCGGCCGACGAAGGGCAGTCCCTGGCGGTCCTCTTCGGCTCCCGGCGCCTCGCCGACGAACATCAGCTCGGCATCGGCGTTGCCGGCGCCGAAGACGGTCTTGGTCCGGGTCTCGTGCAGGGGGCATTTGGTGCAGGCCGAGACCTCCTTATAGAGCTCGACCAGCCGCTCGCGCCGCGCCTCCGCGCTCGCCGTCATCCCGTCCCCTTCTTGGGAGCCGGCCTGACGCTCTCCCCCGCCGCCCGCTTCTTGCGCGACTCGGCGATCCGGTCCACCCGCGCCGCTTCGCGCTCGCGCCGCCGCGATTCGTCGGAGCGCACCGCCGCCCCCCGCGGCTGGCGCCCCGGCGGCGAGACGCCCGACATCAACCGCCGCGCCCGCGCCTGCCCGCACTCGGGACAGGCCGGCGCGCTCGCCCCGGCCGCCACCAGCTCCTCGAACCGCGCCCCGCACCCCTCGCACTCGAACTCGTAGATCGGCATCGGCGCAATCGTACGACGACGAGGAGTGCATTTCCGGCCGTAGCACCCGGAAATGCACTCCTCGTCGATTCCTTAGGGCAGCGGCTCCCAGTCCCAGGCCTTCTGTGAAGTCAGGCTCTCCTGGTCGAGGTAGCGGCGGAAGTAGTCGAGCTCGGCCGGCTCGACGCTGTAGACGTGGTCGGGCTCGGGGAAGTGGCGGCTGCGGACCTCCTCGCCGTAGCGCTGGACCGCGGCGACCATCGTCCCGTGGACGTCGGCGTAGCGCTTGACGAACTTCGCCATGTGGCCGGTGGTGATCCCGAGCAGGTCGTGGAAGACGAGCACCTGGCCCGAGGTCGCGGGGCCGGCGCCGATCCCGATCGAGGGGATGTCCAGCTTGGCGACGATCGCTTCGGTGATCGCCGCCGGGACCGCCTCGAAGACGATCGCGAAGCAGCCAACCGACTGCAGCGCCAGCGCGTCCTCGCAGAGCACGATCGCGTCCTTGGCGGTCTTGCCCTGGGTCTTGTAGCCGCCGAGCGCGTTGGCCGTCTGCGGGGTCAGGCCCACGTGCCCCATCACCGGGATCCCCGAGCGGACGATCGCCCGCGCCCGCTCGACCGAGATCCCCCCGGCCTCCAGCTTCACCGCCTGACAGCCGGTCTCCTTGACCAGGCGCTGAGCGCTGGTGACGGCGAGCTCGTTGCTGGCCTCGTAGCTGCCCATCGGCAGGTCGCCGATCATCAGCGGCGTCCTCAGGCCGCGACGGACGGCTTTGCCGAGGACGATCATCTCGTCCATCGAGACCGGCTCGGTCCCGGGATACCCGAGAACCACCATCGCCGCGGTGTCGCCGACGAGCACGATGTCCACGCCCGCTTCCTCGACGACCGTCGCCGAGGGGTAGTCGTAGGCGGTGACCATCACGATCGGTTCGCCGTTGGCCTTCATCTCGGCCAGGCGCGGCAGGTTGACCGGGGCGCGGTCGGAGGACGGGGGCGCGGTGTGGGAGCGGCCGCCGGCGCTCATGAGAGCAGCACCTCGGGGTGGCTGTCGACGGCGACGGCGCGGTTCTCCTCGTCGACGTGGACGACGACCGGCGAGTAGCGCTCGAGGTCGCTCTCGTCGTAGGCGCCGAAGGAGGCGACGATGATCTTGTGGCCGGGCGCGGTCAGGTGGGCGGCGGCGCCGTTGACCTGCATCGTCCGCGAGCCGGGCTCGCCGTCGATCACGTAGGTGACGAAGCGCGAGCCGTTGTCGATGTCCCAGACGTGGACCTGCTCGTTGGTGATCAGGTCGGCCTGGGCCATCAGCTCGGTGTCGATCGTGATGCTGCCGATGTAGTCGACGTCGCAGTCGCTGACCGTCGCCCGGTGGATCTTCGACTTCAGCATCTGTCTCTGCATGGGCTCTCCCCTCGCGTGTTCTCGGTGGTCAAGGCTGGATCAAGACGTTGTCGATCAGGCGGGCGCCGCCGACCCGGGCCGCGACCGCGACCAGGACGGCGCGGCCGTCGAGCTCGCCGACCGGGGTCAGCAGCTCGGCGTCGCGGGCCTCCAGGTACTCGGGCTCGATGCCGGCGCGGCCCAGCTCGGCGCGGGCGGCGGCGAGCCCGGCCGCCAGCGACTGAGTGCGGGCGGTGCGCTCGGCGACGCCCAGCGCCCGCGAGAGCGCCGCGGCCCGCTCGCGCTCGGCTCCCTCGAGGTAGGCGTTGCGCGAGCTCAGCGCCAGGCCGTCGGCCTCGCGCACGGTCGGCAGCACCTCGATCCGCAGCGGGAAGTCGAGGTCGCGGGCCATGCGGCGGATCACCGCCGCCTGCTGGGCGTCCTTCTGGCCGAAGTAGGCGACGTCGGGGCCGACCGCGTTGAAGAGCTTGGCGACGACGGTGGTGACGCCGCGGAAGTGGCCGGGGCCGCGGCGGCCGGGGTCGCCGTCGAGGACTGCGGTCAGCTCGCCGCCGACCTCGACCCGGGTCGAGAAGCCTTCCGGGTAGACCTCCGCGACCGAGGGCGCGTAGACGATGTCGACACCCGCCTCGGCGGCCAGGCGCAGGTCGCGCTCCTCGTCGCGCGGGTAGCGGTCGAGGTCCTCGCCGGGGCCGAACTGAGTCGGGTTGACGAACAGGCTCATCACCACCAGGTCGCACTCGGCGCGGGCGGCGCGCAGCAGCGAGAGATGGCCCTCGTGCAAGTAGCCCATCGTCGGCACCAGGCCGATCGACAGACCCTGGCGCCGCGGCCCGGCGAGGGCCGCGCGCAGCTCGGACTTGGCGCGGAGCACGCTCGCGCCTGCGGTCCTGGTGGGGGAGTTGCCCGGGGAGAGGTTCAGATTCATCAGGTCCATGCCCTTCGGGTCACGGCCATCTATCTCTCCCGAGTATAGGCACCTCCGCGAGCCTTCCTCGAAGCGCCTAAGAGCTCGGTACCGAAAGTGATCTGAATCGCCACCGGCTGCGCAAGGACCCGGCAAGACCACCCACGAGTCAGGGAGCAGACCCGATGAGCAAGATTCTCGATCAGACCAACCTCGACGACGTCGTCCGCCAGGCGGCAGACGACGCGGCCGAAACCCTCGCCGACGGCGACACCCGCCTCGGCTTTCTGAAGAAGGCCGGCCTCGCCGGCGGCGCCGTGGTCGGCAGCAGTGCCCTGCTCGGCGCCCTCAGCCCCGCCGGCGCACTGGCCAAGGGCGGCAAGGGTCGCCCACCCGCGAGCTTCGGCAAGGGCGACGTCGGCATCCTCAACTTCGCCCTCACCCTCGAGTACCTCGAGGCGGCCTTCTACAACGAGGCGAGCGCCAACCAGAAGAAGTCGAAGTTCATCAAGGACAAGCAGACCCAGGTCTTCCTCGAGACCACCACCAGCGACGAGAACGCCCATGTCGCCTTCCTCAAGAAGGCGCTCGGCGGCAAGGCGACCTCGGCCCCCAAGGTCGCCTTCGGCGGCACCACCTCGAGCGAGTCCTCCTTCGTGAAGACGGCCGTCGCCCTGGAGAACACCGGCGTCCACGCCTACTCCGGCCAGGCGCTGAACATCGTCAACCCGGCCTACGTCGCCGCGGCGATCTCGATCCTCACGATCGAGGCCCGGCACGCCTCCGTGGCCGGCCTGATCCTCACCGGCAAGCCGAGCGGGATCACCCCCGACGGCGCCTTCGACACGCCGTTCACCGCGGCCGAAGTCCTCAAGGCAGTGGCAGCAACCGGCTTCCTCAAGTAGGCCGACCACCTCGACCCAAGGAGACAGCATGCCCAACATCGGACCAATGGAGATACTCGTAGTCCTGATCATCGCCCTCGTCGTCTTCGGGCCCAAACGCCTGCCCGAGCTGGGCAAGTCGCTCGGCAAGGGCATCCACGAGTTCAAAGGCACGATCAGCGGCGAGAGCAGCCATGAGGACGCCCCGACCGCGGTGGCCCCACCGGCCGCCGTCCCGGTCGCCGTAGCCCCCGCAGCACCCGTGGCCGAGCCCGTCGTCGCCGAGAAGCGGGCCTGAGGTGGGGACGATGCGCCGCGTCAAGCCGATCTCCCATGAAGACCAGCTGAGCCTCGTCGACCATCTCGACGAGCTGCGCGCGCGCATCGTCATCTCCCTCGCGGTCTTTGGCGTCGCGCTCGCCCTCTGCTTCTGGCAGAACCATCTGCTGCTGGAACTGGCGAGCGCGCCGCTGCCCGCCGCCCACCACAAGCTGATCACCTTCGGGATCAGCGAGCCGTTCACGACCACGGTCACGGTCTCGGCCTACGGGGCGATCGTGCTCTCGCTGCCGATCATCCTTTACCAGTTCTACGCCTACCTGCTGCCGGCCTTCAGCAAGCAGCAGCAGAAGTCGATCCTTCCCCTGCTCCTGCTGATCCCGGTCCTCTTCGTCGCCGGCATCCTCTTCGGCTACTTCGTCGTGTTGCCGGCCGCGACCAAGTTCCTGCTCAACTTCAACGACTCGCAGTTCAACGTGCAGGTGAGGGCGAAGGAATATTACGGTTTCTTCGCCCAGACGCTGCTCGCCTGCGGGGTCGTCTTCCAGGTCCCCGTCGGCATCCTCGCGGTGGTCAGGCTGGGCATCGTCAAGGTGCGCCAGCTGACCGAGAACCGGCGCTACGCCTACCTCGGCTGCGCGATCGTCGCCGCGGCGCTGCCCGGCGTCGACCCGGTCTCGATGCTGTTGGAGACGGCGCCGCTGATCGCCCTCTACGAGCTCAGCATCGTCCTCGCCCGGGCCTTCGGCGAGCCCATGCAGGCGCCGCTCACCGCGGCGGACGAGATTGGCTGAACTCGATCCGGCGCAGCGGCTTCGCCGGCGCCCCGGCGGCGATCGTCGCCGGCGGCAGGTCGCGGGTGACGACCGAGTTGGCGCCGACGACGCAGCGGGCGCCGATCGTGACGCCGCTGGTGACGACGCAGTTGGCGCCGAACCAGCAGTTGGCGCCGATCTCGACCGGGCCCTTGGAGCTGAAGCCCTGCCAGGTGATCGGGGTGTCCGGGTCGTCGAAGCGGTGATCGGCGTCGCCGACGAAGCAGCCGTTGGCGAACATCGTGTGGTCGCCGATCGTGACCCGCTCGTAGGCGGCGATCATCACGTTGCGGTTGAGGAAGCAGCCGGCGCCGATCTCGATCCGCGCCGCCGGCCCCAGGGTCAGCCAGCAACCCGGCTCGAGCAGCGTGCCCTCGCCGATCGTCAGCCGCCCTTCCTCCAGCGCCTCCAGCAGCTCGCCCTCGACCGGGTAGCGGACGAAGAAACCGCCGCGGGCAGCGTGGCGGTCGATCCGGCGCCGCCGCAGCCAGCGGTGGTTGCGCTCGTACCAGCGCCGCTTCGCCCACCACAGCCTCCAACCCGTCAGCTCGGCCACCTCCCTAGCTTTCCAGAGCCCGCGGCAGTAGGGTCGGCGGCCGGATGACCCCTGACGGCAACCTGCGCGGCGGCATCGACCTCGGCGGCACCAAGATCCAGACCGTGGTCGTCGACGCCGGCGGCGAGGTCCTCGGCCAGGCGCGGCGGCCGACGCCGACCAGCGGCGGCCCCGCGGACGTCGCCGCGGCGATGGCCGAGGCGCTGCAGGAGGCTGCCGAGGGGGCGAAGGTCGAGGCCAGGGCCCTGGAGGGCATCGGGGTCGGCTCGCCCGGCGACGCCGACGAGAAGACCGGCGTCGTCTCCGGCGCCCGCAACCTGCCCGGCTGGGAGGGCAGCTTCCCGCTGGCCGAAAACCTGAAGCAGGCGCTGGGGACCGAGGTCCGGGTCGGCAACGACGTCCAGGTCGCGACCGAGGCCGAGTTCCACCTCGGCGCCGGCCGCGAGTTCCAGAGCCTGATCGGCGTCTTCTGGGGCACCGGCGTCGGCGGCGGCCTGGTCCTCGACGGCAAGCCCTGGCTCGGCCGCGGCGCCGCCGGCGAGATCGGCCACATGGTCGTCAAGCGCGGCGGCGCCAAGTGCCCCTGCGGGCGCAAGGGCTGCATGGAGGCCTACGCCGGCCGCTCGGCGATGGAAGCCGAGGCACGGCGCCAACATGAGGAGGGGGTCAAGACCGACCTCTTCAAGCTGATGGAGAAGCACGAGAAACCGCGCCTGACCAGCGGCATCTGGGAGCGGGCGATCGACGCCAACGACCACCTCGCCGAGGACCTGATCCACCGCGCGATCGAGGCGTTGGGGACCGGGATCGCCTCGGCGGTCAACCTGCTCGACCCCGAGGCGGTGATCATCGGCGGCGGCCTCGGCATCCGCTTCGGCGAGCGCTACATGGAGCCGCTGACAAAAGAGATGGGCAAACACCTCTTCGTCGACGAGCGCCCGCCGGCGGTCCGGGTCGCCTCGCTGGGCGATCTCGGCGGAGCGATCGGCGCCTCGCTTCTCTTCGCTCGATAGAGCGGCCTGCCGGTTGCCCGGAAGGTTTGGGTGGGGAGGAGTTGGGTGTCCCTTTCGCTTGCTGGGATTTTCGCCGTTAACGACGTAGCTCTCGCTGACGAGCACCGCGAAAATCAGGACGCCGCGCGCTGCAGGGACACCCAACTCCTCCCAACGAAAGCTGACCCAGCTCCCAAAGGTAGGCAGCTTCCGTGGAGGGGAAAGCTTCCAAGGGACGGAAGCTCGCGAAGCAGGGATGCGGACCGATTGGAGGGTCGGGTGCCCGTCGTACGAGCGGCGTCCTGATTTTCGCAGCGGAGATCTTGGCGAGAGACGCGTGGTTAACGGCGAAAATCCCAGCGAAGGTAGACGGGCACCCGACCCTCCCCAACGACCCGTGGAGCCTGAGCTAGACCCGTCCCGAAGCCGAGCGCTGCTGGCGGGCGACGGCGTCGACGATCACCGCCAGCGGCAGGACGCCGCCGGTGACCATGAACTTGACCGCGGAGGAGAGCGCCAGCAGGTCCATCCCGTTGGAGATCGAGCCGATCACCAGGGCGCCCATCAGCGCCGTCCAGACCGAGCCGCGGCCGCCGAAGAGGCTGGTCCCGGCGATCACCGGGCCGGCGATCGCCAGCAGCAGCAGTTCGTTGCCGCCGGAGTTCTGGTTGACGGCGAGCAGCCGCGAGGCGGCCATTCGGGAGAGAAGGCCGGGCAGGGGTTAAGCGGAACCCCTGCCCGGCCTTCTCAGGCCGCCAACGCCTCGCGGCGACGGCCGCCGCGCTTCGGCTTGGCCACGACGACCAAATCGGCGAGAAAGCGGCCGGTGTAGGAGCTGGCGACGGCGGCGACCTCCTCGGGGGTGCCGGTGGCGACGATCTCGCCCCCCTCTTCGCCGCCCTCGGGACCGAGGTCGACCAGCCAGTCGGCGGTCTTGATCACGTCGAGGTTGTGCTCGATCACGACCACGCTGTTGCCGGCGTCGACCAGGCGGCCGAGCACCTCGAGCAGGCGCTGGACGTCGGCGAAGTGGAGGCCGGTGGTCGGCTCGTCGAGGATGTAGAGGGTGTCGCCGGTGGCGACTTTGGAGAGCTCGGTGGCGAGCTTGATCCGCTGCGCCTCGCCACCGGAGAGCGTCGTCGCCGGCTGGCCGAGGCGGATGTAGTCGAGGCCGACGTCGTGCAGGGTGCGCAGGCGGCGGGCGATCTTCGGCACGTTCTCGAAGAACTCGACCCCCTCCTCGACCGACATCTCCAGCACGTCGGCGATGCTCTTGCCCTTGAAGCGGACCTCGAGCGTCTCGCGGTTGTAGCGCTTGCCGTGGCACTGTTCGCAGGGGACGTAGACGTCGGGCAGGAAGTGCATCTCGATCTTGATCTGGCCGTCGCCTTTGCAGACCTCGCAGCGGCCGCCCTTGACGTTGAAGCTGAAGCGGCCCGGCTTGTAGCCGCGCGCCCGCGCCTCCTGGGTCTGGGTGAAGAGCTGGCGGATGTGGTCGAAGACGCCGGTGTAGGTGGCCGGGTTGGAGCGCGGCGTGCGGCCGATCGGCGACTGGTCGATGTTGATGATCTTGTCGATCTGACTGAGCCCGTCGATGCCGTCGTGGGCGCCGGGCCGCAGCTTCGCCTGGTGCAACCGGTTGGCGACCGCGTGGTGCAGGGTCTCGTTGACCAGGGTCGACTTGCCCGAGCCGGAGACGCCGGTGACGCAGCAGAGGACGCCGAGTGGGATCGCCACGCTGACGTCCTTGAGGTTGTGTTCGCGGGCACCGCGCACCCGCAGCGCCCCGCGTGGCGCTCGCCGCTCCTCCGGCACCTCGATCCGGCGCTTGCCGGAGAGGTACTGGCCGGTCAGCGAGGCGGCGTTCCTGGCGACCTGGGCGGGGGTGCCGGCGGCGATCACGTGGCCGCCGTGTTCGCCGGCGCCGGGGCCGAGGTCGACGAGGTGGTCGGCGGCCATCATCGTCCCCTCGTCGTGCTCGACGACGATCACCGTGTTGCCGAGGTCGCGGAGGCGGTCGAGGGTCCCGATCAGCTTCTCGTTGTCGCGCTGGTGGAGGCCGATCGAGGGCTCGTCGAGCACGTACATGACGCCGACCAGGTGCGAGCCGATCTGGGTCGCGAGGCGGATCCGCTGCGCCTCGCCGCCGGAGAGCGAGCGGGCCGAGCGGGCCAGCGAGAGGTAGCCGATGCCGACGTTGTCGAGGAAGGAGAGGCGCTCGGTGATCTCGCGCACGATCAGCCGCGCGATCGCCCGCTCGGTCTCGGTCATCTCCAGGGACTCGATCCACTCCCGCGCCGCTCGCGCCGAGAGGGCGCTGTACTCGGCGATGCTGAGGCCGCCGACCTTGACCGCGAGGGTCTCCGGCCGCAACCGGGCGCCCTCGCACTGGGGGCAGGGCTGCTCGGCCATGTAGCCCTCGATCCGCTCGCGGTTGGTCTCCGAGTCGGTCTCTTCGTAGCGCCGCTGCAGCTGGTTGACGATCCCCTCGAAGCGGACCCTGTAGGAGCGGCGGCGGCCGAAGCGGTTGGTGTAGGTGACCTGGTGGCGCTCCTCGCCGGTGCCGTAGAGGAAGATCTCTTTGTCGGTTTTCTTCAGCTTCGCCCAGGGCCTGTCGGCATCGACCCCGTAGTCGTCGGCGACCGCGGCGATCAGCCGTCGCCAGTAGGCGGTGACGCCGCGGTTCCAGGGCTGCAGGGCGCCCTCGGCCAGCGAGAGGGTCGGATCGGGGACGACCAGCTCGGGGTCGATCACCCGCTGGAAGCCGAGCCCGTGGCAGCGCTCGCAGGCGCCGTGGGGCGAGTTGAAGGAGAAGATCCGCGGCTCCAGCTCGGGGATCGAGGTACCGCAGTTGAGGCAGGCGAACTGCTCGGAGAAGAGCAGCGGCGCGGCCTTCTGATCGTCGACCATCTCGACTTCGATCAGGCCGGCGGCGAGGCCGGCGGCGGCCTCGACCGACTCCGAGAGCCGCCGCCGCAGGTCCGGTTTCATCACCAGCCGGTCGACCACCACCGAGATGTCATGTTTGTACTTCTTGTCGAGGACGATCTCCTCGTCGAGCCGGCGCAGCTCGCCGTTGACCTTGACCCGCGAGTAGCCCTCGAGCCGCATCTGCTCCATCAACTTGCCGTACTCGCCTTTGCGGCCGCGCACGACCGGCGCCATCACCATGAATTTGGCCCCCTCCTCGAGAGTCATCAGGCGATCGACGATCTGCTCCTGGGTTTGGCCGGTGATCTCCTCGCCGCACTCGGGGCAGTGTGGGACCCCGATCCGGGCCCAGAGCAGCCGCAGGTAGTCGTAGATCTCGGTCACCGTGCCGACCGTCGAGCGCGGGTTGCGCGAGGTCGTCTTCTGGTCGATCGAGATCGCCGGCGAGAGCCCCTCGATCGAGTCGACGTCGGGCTTCTCCATGAGGCCAAGGAACTGGCGCGCGTAGGCCGAGAGCGACTCGACGTAGCGGCGCTGCCCCTCGGCGTAGATCGTGTCGAAGGCGAGGCTCGACTTGCCGGAGCCGGAGAGCCCGGTGATCACGATCAGCGCGTCGCGCGGCAGCTCGAGGTCGACGTCCTTGAGGTTGTGCTCACGGGCGCCGGAGATGACGATTCGGTCAGAGGCAGGCACTGCAACCGATTCTACGCAGGCGAACAGATGTTCCCTTCCGATGCAACTGCGATGCGCGGGGGGAGAGCCTCGCACCCGAACGCACTTTGTCCCGGTATGCGGGAAGAAATGCGTTCGCATCAGAGGCTGGCACGCCTGGCAGACCGTCAGCACGGCATCGTCTCGGCTCGGCAGCTGAACGTTTTGGGCTATTCCAGAAGCGCAATCGGTCGAGCCACGAGGGCGGGTCGCCTGCACCGGATCCACCGCGGTGTCTACGCGGTCGGTCACAGCGAGCTGTCCCAGCACGGGCGTTGCCTCGCCGCGGTGGCGGCCTGCGGTCCCAACGCGCTCCTCAGTCACGCCGCGGCCGCATGGCTGTGGGGCCTCGCCTCCAGTTGCCCGACGCTCGTGGACGTGACCGTCTCCAGCCGCGGCCACCGGCGCTCTGGGATTCGCCTGCATCACGCCCCGGGACTGGCGGCGGCCGACAGGGCGAAATACGAGGGGGTTCCGGTCACGGCCGTTCACCGCCTCCTGCTCGACCTGGCCGCGACCGGCTCGGCATCGCAGCTCGACCACGCGATCGAGCGGGCCGAGCGACGCGGCCTGCTCGACCTCGGGGAGATCGACGCGATGCTTCGTCGCCGGGGTGGCTACGGAATCGCACCTCTGGAAAAGGCGCTCGACCTCTACCGCGATCCGGCATTCAGCCGCGCCAAATCGGAGCTGCTCTTCCTCGACCTGGTCAGGGAAGCGGGGCTGCCCCGACCCGCTCTGAACACCTACGTCGCCGGACATGAGATCGACGCCTACTGGGAAGCGGAGCGGTTCGCGGTGGAAGTCGACGGCTGGGACACGCACCGGACCCGGGCCGCCTTCGAGAGCGATCCCCTGCGCCAGGAGGACCTGAAGCTCGCCGGCATCGACTCGATCCGGGTCACGGCGCGGCGGATCGAACGCGAACCCAAGCGGGTCGGCGAGCGGCTGACGCGCCTCCTCGCCCGGCGCCGGGCGGAGCTCAGCCGATAGCCGCAGAGAGGCGGCGGCGGTACTCGCGGGCGCTGGGATCGGCGGGGTCGCCTTCGCTGAGGATGCCGACGATCGCCTGGCGCAGGAGGTCGCGGGCCGCGTCGCGGTCGAGGGCGACGGCGCCGTTCGCCGCCAGGGCGCGGTCGAGGTCCTCCAGCGTTCCCAGCAGACCGTCCAGCGCCGCCGCGCGCTGGCCGCGGTCGCGGGCGGCGAAGGCCTCCTCGCCAACCCCGGCCTGAGAGAGGCGGACGCGGGCGGCGATACCGGCGGCGGCGAAGTCCTCGGCGTGGGCCTCGACCGCCTCCAGCGCCTCGGCCTCCGCCCCGCGCTCGAGCCGGGCGCGGCCGAGGGCGACGGCGATGTCGGCCCGGCGCGGCTCAAGTTCAGCCGCCTCGCGCAGCGAGAGCTCGTCGCCCTTCGCCAGCAGCTGGTCGGCGCGCGAGGGCAGCAGCGCGTCGAAGAAGCGCTCGACCTCGGCCTTCGGCACGGCGCCGACGAACTCGTCGACGACCGCGCCGTCGCGGAAGGCCTTGACCGCGGGAATCCCCTGGACGCCGTGGCGGCCGGCCAGCGCTTGGTTGGAGTCGACGTCGACCTTGGCCAGCAGCACCCTGCCGCCGCGGCTCGCCTCGGCCGCCTCCAGGGCCGGGCTCAGCGCCTTGCAGGGCCCGCACCACTCGGCCCAGAAGTCGACCACCACCGGCGTCTGCTTCGAGAGCTCGACCACGTCGCGGTCGAAGGTCGCTTCGGTCACGTCGATCGCCATACCTCGCCCCCCAGCCCCTACGCCCCGGCGGTCATCCCGTCGAGGTCGCGGCGCAGCTCCTTCAGCTCGTCGCGGATCCGGCCCGCCTCCTCGAAGCGGAGGTCGTCGGCGGCGGCGAGCATCTCCTCCTCGAGGGCGACGATCGTCTTCTCCAGCTCCTCGGGGCTGGCGAAGTCCTCGCTGCGCTTGCGACGCCGTTTGCGCGGCGCCCGGTCCTCCATCGCCAGGAACTCGGCCATCTCCGAGATCCCCTTGCGGACCGTCGCCGGGGTGATCCCGTGCTCCTCGTTGTAGGCGAGCTGGATCGCCCGGCGGCGGTCGGTCTCGCGCATCGCCGCCCGCATCGCGTCGGTCTCCCTGTCGGCGTACATGAGGACGCGGCCGTTGACGTTGCGCGCCGCCCGCCCGATCGTCTGCACGAGGCTGGTCTCGCCGCGCAGGAAGCCCTCCTTGTCGGCGTCGAGGATCGCCACCAGCGAGACCTCGGGCAGGTCGAGCCCCTCGCGCAGCAGGTTGACGCCGACCAGCACGTCGTACTCGCCCAGCCGCAGGTCGCGGACGATCTGGATCCGCTCCAGGGTGTCGACCTCGGAGTGCAGGTAGCGAACCTTGAGCCCGTACTCGAGCAGGTAGGCGGTCAGGTCCTCGGCCATCTTCTTGGTCAGGGTCGTGACCAGGGTGCGGTCGCCGGACTCGGCGACGGCCCGAACTTCGTTCATCAGGTCGTCGATCTGGTTCCTCGTCTCGCGCACCTCGATGAAGGGATCGATGATCCCGGTCGGGCGGACGATCTGCTCGACCGTGCGCGTCGACTCCGCTTTCTCGAACGGCCCCGGCGTCGCCGAGACCATGATCAGCTGCTTCACCCGCTCGAGGAACTCGTCGAACTTGAGTGGTCGGTTGTCGATCGCCGAGGGCAGGCGGAAGCCGTAGTCGATCAGGGTCTGCTTGCGCGAGCGGTCCCCCTCGTACATGCCGCCGATCTGCGGGATCGTCTGGTGCGACTCGTCGACGAAGACGACGAAGTCGTCGGGGAAGTAGTCGATCAGCGTGTGCGGCGGACTGCCGGCGGGGCGGCCGTCGAGGATCCGCGAGTAGTTCTCGATCCCCGAGGTGAAGCCGAGCTCCTTGATCATCTCGATGTCGTAGGCGGTGCGCTGGCGCAGCCGGTGCGCCTCCAGCTGCTTGCCCTCGGCCTCGAGCTCGGCCGTGCGCGATTCGAGTTCGGCGCGGATTTCCTCGACCGCGCGCTCGACCGTCTCGTCTTTGGTCACGTAGTGGGAGGCGGGCCAGACCGAGACGTGGTCGATCGTGTCCAGCACCTCGCCGGTGAGCGGGTCGAAGTGCTGAATCCCCTCGATCTCGTCCCCGAAGAGGGAGATCCGGTAGGCCGACTCGGCATAGGAGGGCATGATCTCCAGCACCTCGCCGCGGACCCGGAAGCTGCCGCGCCCCAGCACCTGGTCGTTGCGCTGGTACTGGATTTTCACCAGCTTGCGCAGGACCTCGTCGCGGTCGATCTCGGCCCCGACCTTGAACAGCTGCATTTTCTCGTTGTAGACCTGGGGCGAGCCGATCCCGTAGATGCAGGAGACCGAGGCGACGATGATCACGTCGCGGCGGGCGAACAGCGCCGCCGTCGCCGCGTGGCGGAGGCGGTCGATCTCGTCGTTGATCGAGGAGTCCTTCTCGATGTAGAGGTCCTGGGCGGGGACGTAAGCCTCGGGCTGGTAGTAGTCGTAGTAGGAGACGAAGTACTCGACCGCGTTGTCGGGGAAGAACTCGCGGAACTCGTTGCAGAGCTGCGCCGCCAGGGTCTTGTTGTGGGCGATCACCAGCGAGGGCCGCTGGACCGCGGCGATCGTCGCCGCCATCGTGAACGTCTTGCCGGTCCCGGTCGCCCCCAGCAGGGTCTGGAACCGCTCCCCCTGCCCCAGCCCCTCGGCCAGCCCGGCGATCGCCTTCGGCTGGTCGGCGGTCGGCGTGTAGGCGGGGTTGAGCCTGAACTCGGGCATGCCCTTACGTTAGCCGTCGCCGAAGTCGCGCCCGGCCGGGCTGGCCGTCCCGCTCCGCGCGGCCGGGAACACCGACGCGCAGGCCGCTCCTAGGAAAGGGCGCGGACCAGCAGCTGGCGGCTGCTGACCTGGTTGACGCCGGAGTTCAATCCGGTCCGGCCGAAGACGAGCTTGAAGGTGTGCACGCCAGGCGTCGTGAAGACCGGCGTCCACTGCGCCAGCGCGGCGGTGGCGGTGCCAGTGGTGCTGTTCGGCAGGCTGTAGCGCGTTTCAGGGGTCACGGACGCGCTCGACATCACGGTCACCGCGCTGCCGCTGTCCTCGAGCACGCAGGCGCTGAGACTGTTGCCGCCAACCGTCTGGAACTGGACGGTGGCGAGGAATTCGACGAAGCCGCTGGCCGGGACGGTGACGGTCACCGAGGGTCCGGACACGGCGCTGGCCACGCTGCATGATTCCTGGTTGAAAAGAGTCTGCGCGCCCGCTGACCCGGAGCCGGAGCCCCGCAGGCTGGGGGCCGCGTAGGTGCCGGCCAACTGTCCGCCGGGAACCGTTTCGGAGCCCTTCACATAGGTGGAGGCGGCGGAGCCGCCCAGCTGTTCGGAGTTGGTCGCCTGGGCGGCGGCGTCGGCACTGGTCGCGTGCGTAGCGCTGTCGGCGCTGGTCGCGTGGGTGGCGCTGTCGGCAGCGGTCGCGTGGGCGGCACTGGTCGCGCTCGGCACCGTCCCCAGCGTCCCCGCGTTGACGTCGGCGCCGGTCAGCGAGCCGTCGATGACGTTGGAGCCGTCGACCGAGTTGGGGGCGAGCTTGGGATGGGTGACCGCTCCCGCCCTGATCGATTTGGTCACGACCGAATTCTTCGGCGCCGTCTTGTTGGTGGCGGCGTAAGCGGTGCCGGTCAGGGCGATGAAGACTGCGATCAAGCCCATGTGATGCTGACGCACGTAGGCGCCGACTCGCGATAGCAGCCGCTTCCCGCCCCTCATCGGTGAGACTCTAAGCGCCGGGCCGTCGCGGCGCAATGGGAACTGGGCAGCCGCCGCACGACGGAAGCTGCGAGGATCGGCCCCAGATGACCTGGTCCCGACGAGTCCTAGCCGCCTTCTTCACCTTCACCGGGGCGATGCACTTCCGGGCGCCGCGCGCCTACGAGGCGATGATGCCGCCCTACATCCCCCGCCACAAGGAGGCGGTCGCGGTCAGCGGCGTCGCCGAGATCGTCGGCGGGGTCGCGGTGCTGCACCCGGCGACGCGGCGCTTCGGGCGCTGGTGGCTGCTGGCGCTGCTGCTCGCGGTCTTCCCCGCCAATCTCCATATGGCGATGAACCCGGAGCAGGTCGGCGGGTTCCTCACGAAAAAGTTCCCGCGCTGGGCACTCTGGGCGCGGCTGCCGCTGCAGCCGCTGGCGATGCTCTGGGTCTGGCGCGCGACCCGCGACTGAGCGGCGCGCTCGACTGGCCGATCCGGAACCGCGGGCCCAGCGGCTGGAAGCGGCCGCTACGGCAGCAGTTCTTCGAGCAGGCTGCCGGCGGGGCCGAGGAAGGTTTCCAGGTCGCCCAGCGCCGAGCGGGCGTCCTTGACCAGTTCGATCGCCTGGTCGAGCGGGATCCGTTCGACCGTGTCCCGCAGCGGGCCGGCGATCAGCGGGCTCAGGGCGCCGGCCCTTTCGGCGTCGTCGACGGCGCGGACGAGGCCGGCCCGGATCGCCTTCGCCAGCTCGGCTTCGCCGATCCCGTAGCGCTCGGCGAAGGCTTCGCGCGAGGCGGTCGTCGCCAGCGCCCGGGCCAGGGTCTCGCGGCTGACGCCGAGCTGGCAGGCGGCGCCGTCGAGGGCGGAGAGCGAGAACTGCTCGGCGATTTCCTGCAGCCCCTGGGGGTTGCGCCAGGGCCGGTGCTTGCAGGGGTTCTGGGTCTGCTCCGGCGTGTAGGAGGAGCCGCCCGCCGCCAGGTAGACGCCGACCAGAGCCAGTGCCGCGACGATCGCGCCGACGACGACGACCCGCCCCCGCGCGACCGCGCTCACAGCTCCACCCCGCGCCGGCGCGAGAGCCCGATCGGGATCAGCGCCAGCAGGCCGAGCAGCGCCGCCAGCTCGAACGAGGGGCTGAAGGCATGGGTGGCGCCGCGGTCGAGCTGGTCCTGGAGTTCGCCCCGCAGCTGCTCGACCTGGGCGCGGGCGTGGGGGTCCGAGGGCAGCGGTTCGAACGCCGGGCCCAGGGTCGGCACCTTGCCCTTCTCGCCTTCCAGCCGCTCGGCGATTTTCTGCGCCAGGTCGATCTTGATCAGCGGTTCGACCCTGGAGTCGAGGATCACCGCGGTGCCGGCTTCGATCGCGTCTTCGCGCTGCTGGGCGATGTCGTGGGTGAAGATCGGGGTCAGCGCCAGCAGCCCGATGACGACGCCGGCGTGGCGGGCGGAGATCGTCCAGCCGCCGTGGATCGCCTGCGGGGCGCGGCCGCCGAGCGCGGTCTCGGTCAGCGCCGAGAGCACCAGCGAGAGCCCGACCCCGATCAGCAGCTGCGGCGGCAGGGTCAGCGCCACCTCGGCCCGCGGCAGCAGCGCCAGGCCGCCGAGGCCGCCGGAGACGAGGATCGCGCCGGCGGCGGCGCGGGCGCGGGCGCTGGGGACGTGCGGCCCGAGGCGGCTGCCGAGCAGGGCCGCCAGCGGCATCGCGGTGACGACGATCGCGGCCCCGATCGGCGACAGCCGCCAGCCTTCGATCAGCAGCAGCACCAGTAGGAACAGCGCCGCCGCGATCGCCGCCGAGACCATCGCCAGGGCGAGGTTGGCGGCCAGGTGGGGGCGGCCGGTGCGGCGCAGCTCCGGCTCGACGATCCCGGTCGCCGCCTCGTGCTTGGCGACGGCGAGGATCGGCACCGCGGCGGCGAGCGCGACCGGCACCTGGAGCAGGAAGATCGACTGCCAGGAGACGAGCTCGGTGAGGATGCCGCCGACCGCCGGCCCCAGTGCCGCCCCGGTCGCACCGGCGCTGGCCCAGACCGCGGTGGCGCGGCGCTCGGAGCCGACCGTCGCCGGCAGCAGCTCCAGCGCCGCGGTGACCGCGGCGGCGCCGCCCAGCGCCTGCACACAGCGGGCCAGGATCAGGGTCGTGAGGTTGTCGGCGAGGCCGCAGGCGAGGCCGGCACCGGCGAAGATCGCGAGGCCGACGGCGGCGGCGCGGCCGGGACCGACCCGCCGCGCCAGCAGCGCCGCCGGCACCGCCGCCAGCGCCATCACCAGGTTGAACGAGACGAGCACCCAGGTGACCCCGGCGACGCTGGTGTCGAGGTCGCGGTAGATCTCCGGCAGCGCCAGGACGACGACCGAGGAGTCGGCCAGGACCAGGCCGACGGCGAGCGCCAGGGCGGAGACGCGAGGGCGCGGCGCCGGCATCAGTAGCCCAGCTCCGACCCGTACTTTTCGCGGTAGGCGCGCTGCTTTTCGAGCACCTCGGCAACGTAGCCGCGGGTCTCGCCGAAGGGGATGTCGTCGATCTGCAGGCCGGCTCCCCCCCACTTGTCGACGTTGGCCGGGCCGGCGTTGTAGGCGGCGAGGGCGGCGATCTCGTCGCCGTCGTAGCGTTCGAGCAGTTCGTGCAGGAGGAAGGTGCCGTAGCGGATGTTGATTTCCGGATCGGAGAGGTCTTCCAGCCTGAACGAGGTGCCGCCGCTGAGCCGCTCGATTTCCCTCGCCGCCGCCGGCGTTATCTGCATCAGCCCGCGGGCCCCGGCGCCGGAGGTCTGGTCGCCGCGGAAGCGCGACTCCGAGTAGATCACCGCCGCGATCAGCGCCGCGTCGACGTGCTTTTCGCGCGCCTGCTGGCGGATGATGTCCTCGTGCTGGAGCGGCAGCGTCAGCTCCTCCAGGGCGCGGTCGAAGGCGCCGCTCGCGACCAGCACCCCCGCGACCAAGCCGACCAGCGCGGCCGCAACTCCAAGCGCCAGCCAGCGCCGGCGGCGCCGAATCTTCCGCTTCATCGCCTCAGCTTCGCGAGCAGCGCGGACAGCGCCTCCTCCAGCTCCGCGACCGAGCCGTCGTTGGCGATGACGTGCTCGGCCCGGGCGGCCTTCTCGTCCTGGGTCAGCTGCCGGGCCTCGCGCTCGTCGACCAGGGCGTGGCCGCGTGCGGCCGCCCGCTGCCGGCGCACAGCGTCATCGGTGGCGATCGAGACAGTGGTGTCGAAGACCTTCTCCATCTCGGTCTCGAACAGCAGCGGCACCTCGATCACGGCGACCTCGGTGCCCGCCGGCAGCGCGACGAGCCAACCGCCGATGCGCTCGCCAACCAGCGGGTGGATCTGCTGCTCGAGCCAGGTCAGCTGCTCGGGGTCGGCGAAGACGACCTCGCCGATGCGCCCGCGGTCGACCTCACCCCCCGGCGCGATCTCCGGCCCCCAGCGCTCGACCAAGCGGCCGCGCAGCGGTTCCGAATCGAGCAGTTCGTGGACGACGGCGTCGCTGGAGAGCGTCGCCGCGCCCAGGCGCCCAAAAGCAGCCAGCGCCTCGGACTTCCCGGCCGCGATACCGCCGGTGAGGCCGATCGTCAGCGGCATCGGCCGGCTAGGAGTCGGCGAGTGCCTCGGGGTCCGGCGCCGGCTCCGCCTCGTCGGCGACCGGCTCCGCAACGGCCTCGGGAGCCTCCTCGACCACGGGCTCCTCCGCTACCGGCTCCTCGTCCTGCGGCTCCTCGGAGACCGCCTCGGCCGGAACCGTGTCCTCAGCGGATTCATCCGCGGGTGGCGTGGAGGATGGCTCCTCGCCCGCAGCTTGCGAGGACGAGGAGTCGTCCTCCACGACAGGACCCGCGGGCTGATCGCTCAGTCCCTCGGCCTCCGCCGCCGCCTCTTCGAGCTGCTCGCCCAGCCCCTGCATCGGCATGTTCTGCCCCTCGACCCGCTTGATGCTCAGCGACAACCGCCGCCGCTCTTCGTCGATCTCGAGGATCTTCACGTTCAGCTTGGTGCCGGGCTCGACCACTTCGCTCGGGTTCTCGACATGGTGGTCGGCGAGCTCGGAGATGTGGACCAGGCCCTCGACCCCGGGGAGGATTTCGACGAAGGCGCCGAAGGCGACGACCTTGGTCACCGCGCCCTCGAGCACGTCCCCTGGGCGGTGGGTGCTGATCACCCGCTGCCAGGGGTCCTCCTGGGTCTGCTTGAGGCCAAGCGAGATGCGCTGGCGATCACGGTCGATGTCGAGCACTTTGATCCGCACCGTGTCGCCGATCGCGACGACTTCGGTGGGATGGTTGACGTGGCTCCAGGAGAGCTCGGAGATGTGGATCAGGCCGTCGATCCCGTCGAGGTCGACGAAGGCGCCGAAGTCGACGATGTTGGAGATCTTGCCTTCGACCACCTGGCCCGGCTCGAGCCGGCCGAGGATCTGCTCGCGGACCTCCTTGCGCTCCTCCTCGAGCACGGCGCGGCGCGAGAGGACGACGTTGTTGCGGGAGCGGTTGAGCTCGATCACTTTGCACTCGAGCGTCTGGCCCATGAACTCGTCGAGGTTGTGGACGCGGCGGATGTCGACCAGCGAGGCGGGCAGGAAGCCGCGCACCCCGAGGTCGAGGATGAGGCCGCCCTTGACGACCTCGATCACGCTGCCTTCGACCGGTTCGCCAGAGTCGGCGGCGACCTCGATCCGGCGCCAGGCCTTCTCGAAGCGGGCCCGCTTCTTCGACAGCACCAGGCGGCCCTCGGCGTCCTCTTTGGTGAGGACGAGCGCGTCGACCTCCTCCCCCAGCTCGACCTCTTCGGCCGGGTCTACCGACTTGCGGATCGAGAGCTCGTTGGAGGGGATGACGCCCTCGGCCTTGTAGCCAATGTCGACCAGGACCTCGTCCTTGTCGATCCGCACGACCTTGCCGTTGACGACGTCGCCCTCGTCGAAGGAGACCATCGTCGCCGCGTAGTTGGGGACGATCTTGCCGTCGATCTGCAGCAGCAGGCCGTTCGAGCCCTCGACGGGCGTGGCGCTGGGCGCAGGGGTCATGGTCTCGGTCGCGGACACGGCGGCGAATAATGGCAGAATCGTGCTCGATGCCGGTTAGAGCGACCAAGCGCGGCGAGGAGCGCACCCCCCTCGACGGCCGCCACGACGTGCTGATCTGCGGCGCCAGCTTCGCCGGGCTGGCGATCGCCCGCGAGCTCGCTGGCGGCGGCGCCGACGTGCTGATCGTCGACCGCTACGAGATCGGCGAGCGCCAGACCTCGGCCTGCGGGATCCCGACCGAGTGGCTGCGGCAGCTCGGGCTGATGGACAGCGAGCGCCAGCGCTTCGACACCCTGGTCGTGCACACCCCCCACGGCGACGCCCGCTACAGGCTGCCCTGGGCCTTCTCCACCTTCGACTACCGCGAGCTCTGCCAGCTGCTCTGGCGCGACTGCGACGCCCGCTTCGAGACGGCGAAGGTGAACGGCCGCGCGGCGGCGGCCAACGGCGGCGGTGAGATCGCCGTCGAGACCGACCGCGGCACGATCTCGGCGCCGCTGGTCGTCGATGCGCTCGGCTGGCGCCGCATCCTGGCGGCCGGCGACGGCTACCAACCGCCCGAGGCGCCGCTCTCGCGCGGGCTCGAGGTGCACCCGGGGGGTAGCGGCGAGGACCTCGAGGTCTGGATCGACCGCCGCTACGTCCCCGCCGGCTACGGCTGGTCGTTCCCCGCTCGCGACGAGCTGAGGATCGGGGTCGGCTCCTTCGACCCCCGCTTCCACGTCAAGGACACCACGGTCCTGCTCACCGAGGACCTCGGCCAGAAGCCGAGCGAGTACCAGGGCAACTGGATCCCCCACAAGCTGCGGCGAGCGACCGAGGGCGGCGTCTTCTTCGCCGGCGACTCCGCCGGCCACTGCCTGCCGCTCAGCGCCGAGGGGATCAGGACCGCGCTCTACTTCGGCATCGCCCTCGGCCGCGAGCTGCGCGGCGTCCTCGCCGGCTGGCAGAGCCGCGAGGCGGCCGCCGTCCGCTACGCCGAGTTCCACTGCTCGCACGAGTGGAAGTTCCGCTGGATGCTGCGAGCGCAGAAGCTGGTGCCGAGGGTGCCGCCGCGGCTGCTCGGCCCGGCGATCCGCCTGATGGGCACGAAGCGCTTCGTCGACTGGTCCTTCCGCCACTACCTCGACATCGCCCCGCCCGAGTTCGCCGCCTCAGCGCACGACCAGCGCGGTCCCGGCCAAGAGCAGGACGACGCCGCCGACGCGCTGAGGGCCGAGCGGGACCTGGTCGAGGCCGAACAGGCATAGGCGGTCGACCACCACCCCGAGCTACTTCGCCTCGAGCCAGTCCTGGCCGACGCCGACGTCGACCTCGAGCGGCGGATCGAGCGGGTAGGCGGCGCACATCTCGCGCCGCACCAGCTCGGTCGCCGCCTCCATCTCCCCCGGCGGCCCCTCGAACAGCAGCTCGTCGTGGATCTGCAGGACCAGGCGGGTCTCCCCGCCGGCCTCGCGCAGCGCCCGCTGGCAGCGCACCATCGCGACCTTGATGATGTCGGCGGCGGTCCCCTGGATCACCGTGTTGACGGCCAGCCGCTCGCCCAGCCGGCGGGTGTTGGGGTTACTCGAGCGCAGCTCCGGGATCGCCCGGCGGCGGCCCATCAGGGTGGTCACGAAGCCCTCCTCCTGGGCCTTCTCCACCACCCGCTCGCGGAAGGCGCGCACCGCCGGGAAGCGCTCGAGGTAGCGGGCGACGAATTCCTCGCCCTCCTTGCGCGGGATGTTGAGCCGGTCGGCGAGGCCGAACCCGGTCAGCCCGTAGACGATGCCGAAGTTGACCATCTTCGCCTTCGAGCGCTGGCCGACGTCGACCTCCTCGCGGGAGATCTCGAAGACCTCGGCGGCGGTGGCGGCGTGGACGTCTTCTTCGGCCCGGAAGACGTCTTTGAGCACGGTCTCGTCGGCGACGTGGGCGAGCACCCGCAGCTCGACCTGGCTGTAGTCGGCGGAGAGCAGGCGGGATCCGGGCTCGGCGATGAAGCAGGCGCGGACTGGGCGGCCGATCTCGGTCCGGATCGGGATGTTCTGCAGGTTCGGGTTGGTGCTGGAGAGGCGGCCGGTGGTCGTCGCCGCCTGGTTGAAGGTGGTGTGGACGCGGCCGGTCCCGGGGTCGATCAGGTCGGGCAGCGAGTCGAGGTAGGTGTTCTTCAGCTTGGTCAGCTCGCGCCAGGACTCGATCTTCTCGACGATCGGGTGCTCGTCGCGGATCTGGGCGAGGACGCGGGCGTCGGTCGAGAAGCCGGTTTTGCCCCGGCGCTTGCGGGTCAGCTCGAGCTTCTCGAAGAGGACGCGGCCGACCTGCTGCGGCGAGCCGATCGTGAATTCCTCCTCGGCCAGCTCGAAGATCTCCCGCTCCAGGGTCTCGATCCGCTCGCCGAAGCCGGCGCCGACCGCGGCCAGGCGCTCGGCGTCGAGCTTCAGCCCCTCGCGCTCCATCGCCGCCAGCACCGCGACCAGCGGCAGCTCGACCTCTCCCAGCAGGCTCTCCAGCCCCAGCTCCTCGAGCCGCGGCCGCTGGGCTGCGGCGAGGGCGGCGACGAGGCGGGCTTCCTCGGGCGGGTCGAGCCCGGCCTCGACCTCCTCGCCCAGCGCCAGCTGGCCGTCCTCCTCGCCGGCCTTCGCGGCGGCGGCGCCCTCGGCGAGGCCGATGCCGGCGTCCGCCGCCAGCTCGACCAAGTCGTAGGTGCGCCGCTGCGGCTCCAGCAGGTAGGCGGCGATCATCGTGTCGTGGTCGAGCGTCAGCTCGACCCCCTCGCGGGCGGCGGCGGCGAGCAGGCCGTGGCGGCCGCCGCCGAGCGACTTGAGGTCGTGGCCGGCGATCGGCTTGCCCGCCAGGGCGACCGCGAGCTCGTCGTGGGAGGAGGAGCCGACGACGGTGCGCTCGGCGTCCGCCGCCGCCCAGCGACCGTCGCCGAGGGCGAGCGCCACCGGCCCCGCGGGGATGTCCTCGAGGCCGCCCTCGACGGCCTCGATCCGCAGCTCGGTCTCGACCGCCCGGCCCGGCACCGCGTCCCCCTCCGGCAGCGCCTCCTCGAGCCGTTCCATCACCGCCCGCAGCTCGAACTCGCGCATGAACTCGCGCAGGGTGCCGCGGTCGGGCTCGCTCGCCATCGCCGCCGCCAGGTCGACCCCGGTCTCGATCTCGTACTGCAGCGTCGCCAGCTGCTTCGACATGCGGGCGTCGTCGGCGTGGTCGGTCAGGTTCTGCTTGCGTTTGGCGCCGGAGATCTCCTCGACGTTGGCCAGCACCTGCTCCAGCGAGCCGAACCGCTGCAGCAGCTGCGAGGCGGTTTTCTCGCCGATCCCGGGGACGCCGGGGATGTTGTCGGAGGTGTCGCCGCGCAGGCCCATCAGGTCGGTGACCAACTCCGGTGGCACCCCGTAGCGCTCGCGCACGGCGTCGGCGTCGTAGACCTTGGTCTCGGTGATCCCGCGCGAGGTGCTCATCACCCGCACCCCCTCGCCGACCAGCTGGTAGGCGTCGCGGTCGCCGGTCACGACCATCACCGGGATCCCCTGCTCGCGCGCCTGGCGTACCAGCGAGGCGATCACGTCGTCGGCCTCGTAGCCCTCGACCCTGACGTTGGTGTAGCCGAAGGCCTCGACCAGCGGCATCAGGTGCGGCCACTGCTCACGCAGCAGATCGGGGCGCGGTTTGCGCTGGGCCTTGTAGAGGTCGTAGGTGACCTCGCGCCCGGACATCCCCGCGTCCCAGGCGACGATCACCCCGGCCGGATGGTGCTCGGTGATGATTTTGACAAGCATCGAGGCGAGCCCGTAGATCGCGTTGGTCGGCCGCCCGTCGCTGGTTCCGATCGACTCCGGCAGTGCGAAGAAGGCCCGGTAGGCGAGCGAGTTGCCGTCGATCAGGAAGAGCTCGGGGGCGTCGGCGGCCATCGGCGCCAACTCTAGGGGGCGAGCTGGCGAGACGCCGCTGATCCGGGCCGAGCCGCGAGCGCCGCGGCGACGTCGACCGCAACCAGGTCCGGCTCCCCGTTGATCTGCGCTTCGCTGAAACGGCGCACCTCGAAACCGCGCCGGCGCAGGTCGAGGTCGCGGGCGTGATCGTCCTGAAAGGCGATGCGGCCGCGGTGGTAGTCCCAGCTATCGGCCTCGACCACGAGCCGGGCGGCACGCCAGAGGAAGTCGACCGTCCAGCGGCCGATCTTCACATTGACCTCCGGCACCGGGATGTGGTGGCACCGGCAGAGCGTCAGGAAGTCCCGCTCGAGGTCGCTGCGACTGCCGTCCCTCTCGACGCCGGGCCCAAGCGGGAGCTTCATGATCTCCGCCTGCCGAATCGCCCGCCGCACCTCCCAGGCAGGGGAGACGGCCCGCAGGTCCGCGATCGTGCGGGCAACCGTGGTGACCGGGATGCCGCGGCGCCGGGTCGTCATCTCGGATCGCAGCGATCGCGGGCGATGGAGGCGGATGCCGACCCGCAGCGCCCGGCCGCTCTGCCCAAGCACGGAAACGTGAACGACCCCGCCGTGGGGCCGCAGCAGTCCCCAGAGAACAGCGGCACTGCGGTGACTCAGGACCGCACCGGCACCGCTGGCGAGCACCGCTGCCATCCAGCGCCCCTCCTGAGAGAGCGCTGGGTGTCCGACCGCATAGACCCCGCGATGAATACGGTGGAGCCGGCCCGCCCTGACCCGCCTGGCGACGCCACTTTCGTCGACGCCGGAGGCGCGAAGCTGCCGCGCCGAGACGACCCCATGTTGACCCGCCGCAACTTCGGCGACCCTCGCGTCGGTTGAGGCGACTTTCTGGTGCATACCGACAGAAAGTCGCCTCAGCCAGCAAACCTCCCCAGGGTGGAGAGGCCGTTGCGCCTATTTGCGGGAACGGGCCGAGGCACGGAATCTGATTCGATAGCCGCGATGGCCGTCAGCGCGCAATACAGCGTCACGATCCGGGTCGAGCTCGACGCGCGGCAGGAGCCGCTGGGCAAATTGACCGCGGCGATCGCCGAGGCGGGCGGGCAGCTGCAGGGGGTCGACCTGGTGCCGGGTGCCGGGCCGGAGGGCAAACGGGTGCGCGAGTTCACGATCGACGCCGCCGACCGCGAGCACTGGGAGCGGATCCTGCGGGCGATCGGCTCGACCCGCGGCGCCCGCGTGCTCGACTACGTCGACCGCACGATGCAGATGCACCGCGGCGGCAAGATCGACATGCACAACAAGTACCCGGTGAAGACGCGCGACGACCTCTCGATGGCCTACACGCCCGGCGTCGCCAGGGTCTGCATGGACATCCACCACGACCGCGCCAAGGCCTTCGAGTACACGATCAAGAAAAACACCGTCGCCGTCGTCTCCGACGGCAGCGCCGTGCTCGGGCTCGGCAACATCGGCCCCGAGGCGGCGATGCCGGTGATGGAGGGCAAGTGCATGCTGTTCAAAGAGTTCGCCGGCGTCGACGCCTTCCCAATCTGCCTCGACACCCAGGACGCCGACGAGATCGTCCGCGCGGTCGAGCTGATGGCGCCGACCTTCGGCGGCGTCAACCTCGAGGACATCTCCGCCCCGCGCTGCTTCGAGATCGAGGACCGGCTGAAGGAGTCGCTCGACATCCCCGTCTTCCACGACGACCAGCACGGCACCGCGGTGGTGACGATGGCGGCCCTGTTCAACGCGCTGAAGATCGTCGGCAAGCCGATCGAGGAGCTGCGGGTGCTGATGGTTGGCCTCGGCGCCGCCGGGGTAGCGGTGACGAAGATGATGCTCGCCTCCGGGGTCACCCACATCGTCGGCTGCGACCGCCAGGGGGCGCTCTCGACCGCGCGCGAGGACTACGAGTCCGGCGAGATGAACTCGACCAAGCGCTGGTACGCGGAGAACTCCAACCCGGAGCGGCTGAGCGGCCAGCCGGACGAGGTGATCGAGGGGATGGACCTCTTCATCGGCCTCTCCGGGCCGGGGATCATCGAGGCGGAGTCGCTGGCGAAGATGAACGACGACGCGATCGTCTTCGCGATGGCCAACCCGACCCCCGAGGTGATGCCCGAGGACGCCGCCCCCTACGTGCGGATCATGGCCACCGGCCGCTCCGACTACCCGAACCAGATCAACAACGTGCTCGCCTTCCCCGGCATCTTCCGCGGCGCCCTCGACGCCGGCGCCCCCAGCATCACCGAGGAGATGAAGCTCGCCGCCGCCAAGGGAATCGCGATGGCGGTGTCGGAGGCCGACCTCGCCGAGGACTACATCATCCCCAGCGTCTTCAACCGCGACGTCGCCCCGAAGGTCGCCGAAGCGGTGGTCGAGGAGGCCAAGCGCGACGGCATCGCCCGGCTCAACGAGGAGACCGGGACCTTCGCCACCGTCGACCCGGGCTAGCGCCGTGAAGGTCCTCGTCACCGGCGCCAGCGGCCTGATCGGCTCGGCCCTGTGCGACGCGCTGCTGGCCCGCGGCGACGAGGTGGTGGGGCTGAGCCGCGACCCCGAGCGCGCCCGCAACGGCCGCCCCGGGATCGCCTGGCACGCCTGGCAGCCGACCCTGGAGCGGCCGCCGGCCGCGGCCTTCGAGGGGGTCGACGGGGTCGTCAACCTGGTCGGCGAGACGATCGCCCAGCGCTGGACCGACGCCGCCAAGGAGAAGATCGTCGAGACCCGCCGCACCGCCACCCACAACCTGGTGGGAGCGATCTCCGGGCTGGAGCGGCGGCCGGCGGTGCTGGTCAGCCAGTCGGCGGTCGGCTACTACGGCGACCGCGGCGATGCCGTCCTCGACGAGTCGAGCCCGCCGGGCGGCGAGAGCTTCGACTCGGAGGTGACGCAGGAGTGGGAGCGGGCCGCGCGCGAGATCGAGCCGGCAGGCGTGCGGCTGGCGATCGTCCGCACCGGCCAGGTCCTCGACGCCGGCGGCGGCATGCTCGCCGAGCTGCTGCCGCCGTTCAAGCTCGGCCTCGGCGGGCCGCTGGCCGGCGGCGGCCAGTACGTCTCCTGGATCCACGCCGCCGACGAGGTCGGGATCCTGCTCTGGGCGCTCGGCGAGGAGCGGGTCAGCGGCGTCGTCAACGCGACCGCGCCCAACCCGGTGACCAACCGCGAGCTCTCGAAGGCGCTGGGCCGGGCGCTGGGACGCCCGGCGCTGGTCCCGGTCCCCGGCTTCGTCCTCGACCTCAAATTCGGCGGCGAGTTCGGGAAGGTGCTGAGGGGCGGGCAGCGGGTGGCGCCGAAGCGGACGCTGGAGCTGGGGTACGAGTTCGAGCACCCGGACCTGGACGAGGCGCTGCAAAGCCTGCTCTAGCCGGAGGGCGATTCCAGGGCTTCGCGGACCTCGTCGCGGATCGAGCTGGAGCCCGCTTCGGCGATCGCGTGGAGCACTCGTTGCATCGCGATGGTGCCGGAGCTTGCTTTGACGTAGGCGATGCCGGCTTCTTCGACGATCGGCCGGGCGAAGCGGTTTGCCGGGCCCGGTGCTTCGAGGTAGGCGACCGCGGCGGAGTCCTCGGTCGCGCGGCGGGCGTTGGCGCCGATCGTGGCGAGGCTAAGTCGCCCGCCCCGCCGGGCCACGGCGAGGCAGAGGGCGCTGACGCGGAGGTCCCCGGCGCGTCCCTGCCGCCGCGCCAGCTCGTGCCGCGTCCCGGCGCACAGCGGCGCGCCCACGTAGACCCGGACGGTGGCGCCGCTCGACACCCCGTCGTCACCGCAGCCGCTCGCCGCGGCAGCCAGCGCCGCCAGCGCCAGCAGCATCCCCCACCGTCTAGCCAAAGAAGACCTCGGCCTCGGCGTAGAGGGACTCGGGGACGGTCTTCAGCTCGGCGGTCGCCTCGATCAGCCGCACCAGCTCGATTTCGGTCCCGCGCAGGGCGGTCATCGTGCCCCAGCGGCCGGCGTTGGCGGCGTCGATGGCGTGCAGCCCGAAGCGGGTCGCCAGCACCCGGTCGAAGGCGGTCGGGGTGCCGCCGCGCTGGACGTGGCCGAGCACGGTCGCCCGCGTCTCTTTGCCGGTGCGGCGCTCGATCTCGCCCTCCAGCCAGTGCCCGACCCCGCCCAGCCGCACGTGGCCGAAGGCGTCGTGCCGCTCCTCCCCGGCGTCGGGCACGCCGCCGAGCGGCCGCGCCCCCTCGGCGACGACGATGATCGGCGCGAAGTGGCTGGCGAAGCGGCTGCCGACCAGCTCGCAGACCCGCTCGACGTCGAACTCGCGCTCGGGGATCAGGATCACGTTGGCGCCGCCGGCGAGGCCGGCGTGGAAGGCGATCCAGCCGGCGTTGCGGCCCATCACCTCGACGATCAGCACCCGGTGGTGGCTGTCGGCGGTGGTGTGGAGGCGGTCGATCGCCTCCATCGCGATGTTGACCGCGGTGTCGAAGCCGAAGGTGTAGTCGGTGGCGCCAAGGTCGTTGTCGATCGTCTTCGGCACCCCGATCACCGCCACCCCGTGCTCCTCGTGCAGGCGCGAGGCGGCGCCGAGCGTGTCCTCGCCGCCGATCGCGATCAGGCCGTCGACCCCGGCCGCCGCCAGGTTGGCCGCGATCCGGGCCGGGCCGTCGTCGGCGGCGAAGGGGTTGGTGCGCGAGGATCCGAGGATGGTGCCGCCGCGGGGCAGGATGCCGCGCACCTCGGGCACCCCGAGCGGGCCGCCGTCCCCCTCCAGCGGGCCGCGCCAGCCGTCGCGGTAGCCGACGAACTCGTGGCCGTAGTTGCCGGCGCCCTTGCGGACGATCGCCCTGATCACCGCGTTGAGGCCGGGGCAGTCGCCGCCGCCGGTGAGCACTCCGATCCGCATCGATTCAGCTTAGAGTGACCAAACGATGGCCGATTCACCCGACCTCGAGGCCGTGACCCGGGTCCAACGGCAGACCTGGTCGGAGGGCGACTTCTCGATGGTCGCGAGCCTGGTCAACAAGGTCGCCGAAGATCTCGCCGAGGCGCTGGAGATAGTCCCCGACGAGCGCGTCCTCGACGTCGCCTGCGGCAGCGGCAACGGCGCGATCGCCGCCGCCCGCCGCGCCTGGGGCAACACGGTCGGCGTCGACTTCGTCCCCGCCCTGCTCGAGCGCGGCCGCGAGCGCGCGGCGGCGGAGCGGCTGGCGATCGAGTTCGTCGAGGCCGACGCCCAGGAGCTGCCCTTCGAGGACGCCTCCTTCGACGTCGCGATCTCGATCTTCGGCGCCATGTTCGCCCCCGACCAGGAGCGCACCGCGGCGGAGCTGCTGCGCGTGGTCAGGCCGGGCGGCCGGATCGGGATGGCGAACTGGACCCCCGACGGCGGCATCGGCGGCCTCTTCCTGACGATCGCCAAGCACCTCGGCGGGCCGCCGGCCGGCGTCGCGCCGCCGGTGCTCTGGGGGGTCGAGGAGCATCTGCGCGGGCTCTTCGGCGACGGCGTCTCCGAGCTGCGGGTCGAGCCGCGCCGCTCGCGCCAGACCTTCCGCTCGGTCGACCACTACCTCGAGTTCTTCCGCGCCTACTTCGGCCCGGTCAAGACCGCCTTCGAGCGGGTCGGCCCCGCGGGCGAGGCGGCGCTGGCCGCCGACCTGCGCGTCTTCCTCGCCGAGGCGAACACGGCGGGAGAGCGAGCGCTGGTGCTCGAGCCCGAGTACCTGCAGGTGATCGCGACCCGCGCCTGAGGCGAGCCGCGGCGGCTCGCCGAAAGGCCCGCTAGGAGCTCGACTGGCCCGACTGCGGGCCGAAGACGCGGATCACCGCGCCGACCAAGAGGATGCCGAAGAAGACGAGCCCGGCGACGCCGCCGCCCTGGCCGAGCCAGCCGTAGACGGTCACCATCGCGGCGAGCGCCAGAAAGAGGGTCACGACCATTCCCATTGCGGCGCTGATCCTACTTGGCGAGGGCGACGCGCGTCTCGCTGAGGAAGGCGGCGACGGCGTCGGCGGCCCCGCCCGGCGAGCCGGCGTCGGCGGCGGCGCGGACGAGGCGGCTGCCGATGATGACGCCGTCGGCGATCCGGCCCACCTCGGCCGCCTGCTCGGCGCTGCCGATCCCGAAGCCGACAGCGACCGGGGTGTGGGCGTCGGCCTTAGTCGCGGCGACGAGATCGGCCAGCGCCGCCGGCACCTCGGCCCGCTCGCCGGTGGTGCCGACGGTGGAGACGACGTAGACGAAGCCGCGGGCGGCGGCGCAGATCCGCGCTCGCCGCTCGGCCGGCGTCGTCGGCGCGACCAATGGCACCAGGGCCAAGCCGGCGCCGGCGAAGGCCTCGCGCACCTCCTCGGCCTCGCCCAGCGGCAGGTCTGGAACGATCGCCCCGCTGGCGCCCGCCGCGGCGGCAAAACGGGCGAACTCGGAGGCGCCGCCGTGGGCGAGGACCATGTTGGCGTAGACCATCAGCACCACCGGGACCCGGTCGGAGACGACGCGGCAGACCTCGAGCGCGGTGGCGAAGGTGGCGCCCGCCGCCAGCGCCGCGGTGGCGGCGGCATGGATCGTCGGCCCGTCGGCCAGCGGGTCGGAGAAGGGAACCCCGAGCTCGATCAGATCGGCCCCGGAATCCGCGTAGGCCACCGCCACCGCCAACGACGTCTCCCGGTCGGGGAAGCCGGCCATCATGTAGGGCATCAACGCCGCCCGGCCCTGCTCGCGCGCGGCCGCGAAGGCCGCGGCGATCCGCTCCTCACCCACCGGTCTGCTCCACGACCTCGGCCAGGTCCTTGTCCCCCCGCCCCGACAGGCAGAGCACGTCGAAGCCAGCCGGCGCCGGATTTCGCAGCAGCCAGGCGATCGCGTGCGAGGACTCGAGCGCCGGGATGATCCCCTCCAGCCGCGAGAGCTCGGCGAAGGCCGCCAGCGCTTCGCCGTCGCCGACGCTGACGTAGCTGGCGCGGCCCGTGTCGCGCAGGTGGGCGTGCTCGGGGCCGACGCCGGGGTAGTCGAGCCCGGCCGAGACCGAGTGGGCCTCGAGGATCTGGCCCTCCTCGTCGGCGATCACGGCCGAGAGCGAGCCGTGCAGCACGCCGGTGCTGCCGGCGCCCAGCGAGGCGCCGTGGCGGCCGCTGCCGAGCCCCTCCCCCGCCGCCTCGACCCCGATCAGCGCCACCTCGGCGTCGCCGATGAAGGGGGCGAAGATGCCGATCGCGTTGGAGCCGCCGCCGACGCAGGCGATCACCCGCCCCGGCAGCGCACCCTCGGCCGCCAGCGCCTGCTCGCGCGCCTCCTCGCCGATCACCCGCTGCAGGTCGCGGACCAGCGCCGGGTAGGGCGCCGGCCCGACCGCGGAGCCGATCACGTAGTGGGTGCCGGCGACGTTGGCGACCCAGTCGCGGATCGCGGCGCTGACCGCCTCCTTCAGGGTCCGGGCGCCGGCTTCGACCGGCGCCACCTCCGCCCCCAGCAGCCGCATCCGCTCGACGTTCGGCGCCTGGCGGCGGATGTCCTCGGTCCCCATGTAGACGACGCACTCGAGCCCGAGCAGGGCGCAGGCGGTGGCGGTGGCGACGCCGTGCTGGCCGGCGCCGGTCTCGGCGATCACCCGCGGCTTGCCCATCCGCTGCGCCAGCAGCGTCTGCCCGAGCGCGTTGTTGATCTTGTGGGCGCCGGTGTGGGCGAGATCCTCGCGCTTGAGGTATACGGTCGATCCGACCCGCTCGGAGAGCCGCTCGGCGCGGTAGAGCGGGGTCGGGCGGCCGATGAAGTCGCGCCGCAGCAGCTCCAGGCGGGAGACGAACCCGGCGTCCTCGCGGGCCTCCGCCCAGGCGGCGGTCAGCTCGTCGAGCGCCGCGATCAGGGTCTCCGGCACGTAGCGCCCCCCGTAGGGGCCGAAGCGCTGCTCGACCGCGCTCATGGTGCCGCGACGCCGCTCGGCTGGGCCGCCTCGAAGAAGGCGGTCATCGCCGCGTGGTCCTTGCGGCCGGGCTCGAGCTCGACGCCGCTGGCGACGTCGACCGCGAAGGGCTGGGCGATCGCGATCGCGGCGGCGACGTTGTCGGGCCGCAGCCCCCCGGCGAGGATGTCCGGCACCTGGGAGCGGTGGCCGCGCAGCAGCTCCCAGTCGAAGCTCTGGCCGCTGCCGCCCCAGAGGCCCTTGCCGCGGCGGTCGAAGAGGTGGAAGTCGGTGCGGAAGGCCTCGGCGGCGTGGACGTCGGCGGCGCTGGCGACGTGGATCGCCTTGATCACCTTGAGCCCGGTCCGCCGCGCCACCTCGGCGCACAGCGACGGCCCCTCGGCCCCGTTCAGCTGCACCATCGTCAGGCCGGCGTTCTCGACCGCCTTGTCGACTTCCTCCAGCTCGGGATTGACGAAGACGCCGACGACCTCGCACTTGCGCCGGTAGGCGGCGCCGATCTCAGCCGCAACATCGGGCTCCACGTGGCGCGGGCTGCCGTCGAAGTGGATCAGCCCGATCGCCCAGGCGCCCAGTCGCACCGCCTCGGCAGCGTCGTCCAGATTGGTGATCCCGCAGAACTTGACCCGCATGTCCCCAGATTACGGGAGCCGTACGCCGGGGCGGGAGCCGGACCGCTCCCGCCCCTTCGCACGCTATTTGGAGCTTTTGTCTTCGACTGACGCGGGTCGCTTGCCGAGCGTCACCGTGGCCTTCTTTTCCTGGCCGCCGCGGAGGATCGTCAGTTCCAGCGAATCGCCCGGCTTGTCGCCGTCGACGACTTCGATCAGTTCTTCCATCCCGGCGATCTTCTTGCCGCCGATCGCGGTGATGATGTCGCCGCCGAGCTCGACTTCGGCGCCGTCGATCGTCGCCGAGGTGTTGCCGCCTTCGATCCCGGCCTCGTCGGCGGGGCCGCCCTTTTCGACCGACTGGACGATCACGCCCTGTTCGGCCGGCAGGTTCAGCGCCTTCGCCAGCGAGGGGGTGATGCTGCCTCCCTCGATCCCGAGCCAGGCGTGTTCGACTTCGCCCTTGGTCTCGAGCTGGTGGATCTCGGCGCGGGCGGTGTCGATCGGGATCGCGAAGCCGATGCCGACGTTGCCCTCGGAGCCGCTGCCGCCGGTCTCGATCTGGGAGTTGATCCCGATCACTTCACCCTCGGCGTTGATCAGCGGCCCGCCCGAGTTGCCGGGATTGATCGCCGCGTCGGTCTGGATCACGTTCGAGATCGAGAAGCCGTTGGGCGCCTGGATCTGGCGCTGCAGGGCCGAGACGATGCCGCTGGTGACGGTGCGGTCGAGCCCGAACGGGTTGCCGATCGCGACCACGGGGTCGCCGACTTCGGCCTTCGAGGAGTCGCCGAGGACGAGCGGGTGCAGTTCTTTCGCCGGCGCTTCGACCTTGAGCAGGGCCAGGTCCGAGGCGGGGTCGGTGCCGACCACTTCGGCGGTGTACTCGTTGTTGGAGGCGCCGAGTTTGACCTCGATCTTGTTCGCACCTTCGATCACGTGGTTGTTGGTGAGGATGTGGCCTTCGCCGTCGATCACGATGCCGGAGCCGGTCGCGGTGCCGCCGCCTTCCTGTTCGGGTTCGCCGAAGGGCGAGAAGGTCGAGGTTTCCTTCGGCGGGATCTGCGATTCGATGAAGGCGACGCCGTCGCCGTCGCGCTTGTAGATCTGGTTGACGACGTTGGCGCTTTCGCCGCCGCCCGACTTGCTGACGACCGGCGCCGCCAGCGGCGCGGCGACGGTCGTGGTCGAGCCGCCATCGGAGTGGATCCAGCCGGCGGCGATCGCGATCCAGCCGAAGGCGGCGACCACGACGCCGCCGAGCAGGGCGGAGCCGAACGGGGTGCGGAGAAGTCTTTTCATCTTGGTGAGCATGGCGACGATGATCCGGCCGGGCGCTGATTCGTTTCTAAATGCTCTCGAAAAGTTTTCTAAAGAAGCGTGGAGAGCGCGCCCGACGCCTAGAAGAGGTGCTCGCGGGTGCCTTCGTCGGCGCCGGTCAGCTCCCGCGTCTTCGCCTCCGGGTCGGCCGCCGCCATCAGGGCGCCGCCGATCAGAACCGCGTCGACGCCGACCCGCTCCAGCTCCGCCAGCTCGGCGCGGCCGGAGATGCCGCTCTCGGCGACGACGGTCTTGCCGGCCGGGACATCCGGCATCAGCTCGAAGGTCGTCTGCAGGTCGACGCTGCCGGCGTCGAGGTTGCGGTTGTTGATCCCGATCACCTCGGCGTCAGCCGCCAGCGCCCGCTCCAGCTCCTCGCCGTCGTGGACCTCGACCAGGCAGTCGAGGTCGAGTGCCCGCGCCTCCGCGTAGAGCCCGCGCAGGGCCTCGTCGTCGAGGGCGCGGACGATCAACAGCACCGCGTCGGCGCCGTTCACCGCCGCCTCGTAGAGCTGGTAGGGGTCGACGATGAAGTCCTTGCGGATGATCGGCAGCCCGCAGGCCGCCCGCGCCGCCCGCAGGTCCTCGAGCGAGCCGCCGAAGTGGGGCTCGTCGGTCAGCACCGAGAGCGCCGCGGCGCCACCGCGCTCGTAGGCGCCGACCTGCTCCGGCACCGTCGCCGTCGCGGCGATCTCGCCGGCGCTGGGCGAGCGCCGCTTGAACTCGGCAATCAGCGAGAGGCCGGGACGCACCAGCGCCTCGTTGAAGGGACGGTCCTCGTCGCGGGCGCCGAGGCGCAACTCGAGGTCGGCCTGCGGCAGCTCGCGCCGCCGCGCCTCCACCCCCCGCCGGGCACCGTCGATCAGCTGCTCGATCATTCCCACTTGACCGACAGAGCCTAGTCGGCGGCGGAGACCGTCGCCGCGACCAGCCGCGCCAGCACCTCGGCCGCGGCGCCGGAGTCGATCGCCTCGGCCGCCCTGGCGACGCCCTGCTCGAGGTCGGCGGCGAGGCCGCCGAGGTAGATCGCGGCGGCGGCGTTGACGAGCACGAGGTCGCGCCGCGGCCCCGCCTCGCCGGCCAGCACCCGGCGCGTGGCGGCGGCGTTCTCGGCCGGCGTCCCCCCCGCCACCGCCTCCAGCTCGGCCGGTGCCAGGCCGAACTGGCCGGGCTCGACGAACCACTCCGAGGTGCGCCCGTCGGCGACCTCGATCACCCGCGTGCGCGAGGAGATCGAGAGCTCGTCGACACCGTCCTCGGCGCTGACGACCAGCGCCCGCTCGCTGCCGAGGCCGACCAGCGCCTCGGCGATCGTCTCCTGGTAGTGGCGATCGCCGACCCCGAGCAGCTGCCGGCTGGCGCCGGCGGGGTTGGTCAGCGGCCCGAGGAAGTTGAAGATCGTCCGCACCCCGAGCGCCTTGCGGGCCGGGATCACGTGCGCCATCGCGGCGTGGTGACGGGGGGCGAACATAAAGCCGAAACCGACCTCCTCGATACAGCGCCCGACCTGCTCGGGATCGAGCTCGATGTCGACGCCGAGCGCCTCCAGCAGGTCGGCCGAGCCGCACCTGCTGGTGCTGGAGCGGTTGCCGTGCTTGGCGACGGCGCAGCCGGCGCCGGCCGCGACCAGCGCCGCCGTGGTCGAGACGTTGAAGGTCGAGGGGCCGCCGCCGGTGCCGGCGGTGTCGACCAGATCGGTGCGCGTCGTCGTCACCGGCGCCGCCAGCGAGCGCATCGTCCGCGCCAGCCCGACCAGCTCCGGGACCGTCTCCCCCTTCGCCCGCAGCGCGATCAGGAAGGCCCCGGTCTGGACCGGGTCGCAGCGCCCCTCCATGACCTCGCTGAGCACGGCCGAGGCGTGGTCGGCGGTGAGGTGGTCGCCCGCGCAGACGGCGTCGATCGCGCGGCTGACGACGTCGTTCGGCATCAGCCCTCCCCGAGGAAGTTCTTCAGCAGGTGCTTGCCATGCGGAGTGAGGACCGACTCCGGGTGGAACTGGACCCCCTCGGCCGGCAGCTCGCGGTGGCGGGCCCCCATCACCACGTCGCCGAGCGAGGCGCTCAGCTCGAGCTCGTCGGGGAGGTCGGGATCGGCGACGAGCGAGTGGTAGCGGCCGGCGACGAACGGGCTCGGCAGGCCGGCGTAGATCGCCCTGCCGTCGTGGCTGATCTCGGCGTCCTTGCCGTGGACCGGCTCGCCCTGGACCACCCTGCCGCCGAAGGCCTCGACCAGCGCCTGGTGGCCGAGGCAGACGCCGAGCACCGGCGTCCCCGCCTCGGCGAAGGCGCGGATCGCGGCAACGGAGATCCCGGCCTCGGCCGGCGTGCAGGGGCCGGGCGAGACGACGAGGCGGTCGGGGTCGCGCTCGAGCAGCTCGCCGACCTCGGCGCGGTCGTTGCGGACGACCTCGATCTCGGCCCCGAGCTCGCCCAGGTATTGGACCAGGTTGTAGGTGAAGGAGTCGTAGTTGTCGACCACGAGCACGCGCACGGCTAGCTCCAGTCCGGCTGTTCGCAGGCGACCTCGACGGCGCGGAAGACCGCCCGCGCCTTGTTCACCGACTCGTTGTACTCGTAGGCCGGCACGGCGTCGGCGACGGTGCCGCCGCCGGCCTGCACGTGCAGCTGGCCGTCCTTGACGACGACGGTGCGGATGTGGATCGCGGTGTCGAGGTCGCCGTCCCAGGCGAGGTAGCCGATCGCGCCGCCGTAGGAGCAGCGCTTGACCTTCTCCAGCTCGTCGATGATCTGCATCGCCCGCACCTTCGGCGCTCCGGAGAGAGTGCCGGCGGGGAGCGCCGAGCGCAACACGTCCATCGCGCTCACCCCCTCGCGCAGCGTCCCCGTCACCTGGCTGACGATGTGGAGGACGTGGGAGTAGGTCTCGACCACCATCAGCTCGTCGACGCTGACGCTGCCGTACTCGCAGACGCGGCCGAGGTCGTTGCGGCCGAGGTCGACCAGCATCACGTGCTCGGCCCGCTCCTTGGCGTCGTTGACCAGCCGCTCGGCGAGGCGCCGGTCCTCGTCCTCGCTCTTGCCGCGCGGGTAGGTGCCGGCGATCGGCCGCGTCTCCACCCGCCGGCCGGCGACCTTGACCAGCGGCTCCGGCGAGGCGCCGGCGAGCTGGAAGTCGCCGAACTCGAGGAAGTACATGTAGGGCGAGGGGTTGACCGCGCGCAGGCCGCGGTAGACCGAGAAGGCCTCGACCGGGGCCGGCGCCGAGAAGCGCTGCGAGGGCACGACCTGGAAGGCGTCGCCGGCGTGGACGTACTCGACGATCCGCGCCACCGCCGCTTCGAACTCCTCGCGCTCCATGTTGGAGACGAAGCGCGGCGCCTCGCTGACGCTGGGGGTGGCAGGCACGGGGACGGCGCCGCGAAGGCGCTCGCGCATCTCGGCGATTGTCGCGGCGGCGCGCTCGTAGGCGGCGTCGACGTCGCCGTCGTCCGCTACGAAGGCACAGGCGAGGATCGTCAGCTCGTGGCGCAGGTGGTCGAAGACCAGCATCGCGTCGGTGATCATCAGCGCCAGGTCGGGCAGCCCGAGCGGGTCCGGGTTGGGGTCGCCGAGCGGCTCCACCGTGCGCACCAGGTCGTAGCCGAAGAAGCCGACGGCGCCGCCGGCGAAGGGCGGCAGGCCCTCGACTGGCGCCGGCCGGAACTCGGCCAGGCGGGCGGCGACGGCGGCGTAGGGATCGGCGGCGGCTTCGCGGCGACCGGGCGGCGCCCCGGCGGCGGCCTCCTCCCCGCTCCACTCCGAGAGCGTGCCCTCGCTCCAGCGCAGCAGCGCCCGCGGGCGCAGGCCGACGAAGGAGTAGCGGCCGACCTGGCCCTGCTCGGCGGACTCGAGCAGGAAGCAGGGCGCCCCCGCCGGCTCGCCGGCGCGCAGCTTGAGGAAGGCCGAGACCGGCGTCTCGCAGTCGTCGAGGAGCCGCGCCCGCACCGGCACCACGTTGCCCTCGCGGGCTAGCTCGCGAGCCTGCTCGAGGCTCGGCTCGAGCTTCAGCTCGGAGTCACTGGCTACGGGCATTCAGCACTTCCATCACGGCGGCCTGCGAGACCCCGCGCGAGACCAGCAGCACGCTGAGGTGGTACAGGAGGTCGGCAGCCTCTTCGGCGACGCGCTCGTTCGACTCCTCGCGCCCGGCGCGGATCACCTCCTCCGCCTCCTCCTCGACCTTCTCCCCGATCAGGGCGGGGTCGTCGAGCAGCTTCACCGTGTAGCTGCCGTCGGGGCGCTCGACGGCGCGGCTGCGCAGGGTCCGCTCCAGCGCCGGCAGCGCTTCGTAGTTGACCGGGAACGGCTCGCCCGGCGCCGGCGGCGCGTCCTTGCGGATCGAGGCCGAGCCCAGCACCTCGCGGTAGAAGCAGCTGCGCTGGCCGGTGTGACAGGCGGGCCCGGCGGGGTCGACCATCGCCACCAGGGCATCGCCGTCGCAGTCGTAGCGGAGCTGGCGCAGGTACATGAAGCTGCCCGAGCTTTCGCCTTTTTTCCAGAGCTCGTCGCGGGAGCGGCTGTGGAAGTGCAGATCGCCGGTCTCAAGCGTCATTTCCAGCGATTCCGAGCTGACGTAGGCGAGCATCAGCACCTCGCCGGTGGCGAAGTCCTGAACCACGCAGGGCGCCAGCCCGCGCTGGTCGAATTCGATTTCTCCGAACATCGGCCCATCGTAGCCCGCGTGGCGGGTTACTCGATCCCGAGCCGGTCCAGCAGATCCTCGTCGCGGCGCCAGTGGCGGCGGACGCGGACGGTGAGATCGAGGTGGACCTGGGCGTCCAGCTCGGCTTCGAGCGAACGCCGCGCGCCGGCGCCGATCTCGCCGATCTTGGCGCCGCCCCTACCGATCAGGATCCCCTTCTGGGACTCGGTCTCGGCCCAGATCTCGGCCGCGACGAGGACCAGCCCGTCCTCGCGCGGGGCGACCTCCTTGACCGCGACCTCGACCGAGTGCGGGATCTCCTGGCGGGTGCGGTTCAGCACCTGCTCGCGGATCAGCTCGGCCAGCAGCAGCTCGCTCGACTGGTCGCTGTGGTCCTCCGGCGGGTACATGTAGGGCCCCTCGGGGACCAGCTCGCCGAGCCGCGCCAGCAGCGGCGCCAGCCCCTCCCCCGTGCGGGCGCTGATCGGGAAGACCTCGTCGACCCCCTCCAGCTCGGCGGCGGCGACCAGGACCGGGACCAGCTCGTTGGGGCCGAGCCGGTCGGCCTTGTTGACCGCGCAGATCACCGGCAGCCGGGCGCCGGCGTCGAGCAGGGCGCGGACGATGAAGCGGTCGCCGGGGCCGACGCCCTCCTCGCCGTTGATCACGACCAGGGCGACGTCGGAGTCGGCCAGCTCGCGCTCGACCCGCTGCTGCATCCGCTCGGTCAGCACGTCGCGGGGCCGCTGCACCCCCGGCAGGTCGACGAGGACCAGCTGGCGCCCGGCCTCGAGGTCGGTGGCGACGCCGCGGATCGCCCGCCGGGTCGTCTGCGGGCGCACCGAGACGATCGCCACGTGGGAGCCGACCAGGGCGTTGACCAGGGTCGACTTGCCGACGTTGGGCCGTCCCGCCAATCCCACGAAGCCGGAGCTGGTCATCGCAAGGAGGCGAGGACGCGGCCCTGCAGGGCGAGCATCTGGCCGTCGTCGGTCTCGTGGTCGTAGTCGCAGAGGTGGAGGACGCCGTGGACGGCGGCCTCGGTCACGTCGCCGCAGTGCTCGGGGCAGATCGCGACGTCGCCGAGCTCGCGCGGGCCGGCGACCTGGCCGGGGCCGTCGAGGGGGAAGGCGAGCACGTCGGTCGGCGCATCCCTGCCGCGGTGCTCGCGGTTGAGCTCGCGGATGCGCCGCTCGTCGACCAGCTCGACCGCGAGGTGGCCGTCGGCGACGCCGGCGGCCTCGAGCGCCGCGGCGACCGGCGCCCGCAGCTCGGTCGGCACGTCGCTCAGATCCAGGCTCAAGGGCTCGGGGTCGGCCCGTGTTCGGCCCGGGCCGCCCGCTCGCGGTCGTGCTCGTCGTAGGCGGCGACGATCCGCTGCACCAGCTTGTGGCGGACGACGTCCTCGCCGCCGAACTCGACGAAGGAGACGTCCTTGACCTCGTCGAGGATGTCGCGGACGGCGATCAGGCCGGAGCGCTGCTCGCTCGGCAGGTCGATCTGGGTGACGTCGCCGGTCACGACCATCCGCGAGTTGAAGCCGAGCCGGGTCAGGAACATCTTCATCTGCTCGGGGCTGGTGTTCTGCGCCTCGTCGAGGATCACAAAAGAATCATTAAGCGTGCGGCCGCGCATGAATGCGAGCGGCGCGACCTCGATCACGTCGCGCTCGAAGTAGCCGTTGACCCGGTCGGGGTCGATCATGTCGTAGAGCGCGTCGAACAGCGGCCGCAGGTAGGGATCGACCTTGGCCTGGATGTCGCCGGGCAGGAAGCCGAGCCGCTCGCCCGCCTCGACCGCGGGCCGGGTGAGGATGATCCGCTGCACCTTGCGTTCGGTCAGCGCCGCCGCCGCCATCGCCACCGCAAGGAAGGTCTTGCCGGTGCCGGCGGGGCCGATCCCGAAGGTGATCGTGTGGCGGCGGATCGAGTCGACGTAGCGTTTCTGGGTCAGCGTCTTCGGCGCCACCTTGGTGTTGCGGTGGCGCCAGACGACGTCGTCGAGGATCTCGGCCGGGCTCTCGTCGGCGTCGAGCGCACCCGCCACCGCCTCGATCGTCCCCGGTGCCACCTCGTGTCCCTGCTCGATCAGCTCGACCAGCTCGTCGACCACGGTGGCGGCGGTCTGGACGTCGTCGGAGTCGCCGTCGAGCGTGAGCACGTTGCCGCGCAGGTGCAGATCGCAGTCGAGGCGCTCGCGCAGCGCCCGCAGCACGGTGTCCTCCGAGCCGGCCAGCTCGGCGGCGACCGGGTTGTCGAGCGTCAGCTGCCTACGGGCCAAGGTCAGGCACCCAGCCGGGCCCGCACCGCGGCGCTGACCCGCTTGCCGTCGGCACGGCCGCCCAGCTTCGGCATCAGCGCCGACATCACCTGGCCCATCTGCCGCTGCTCGCTGGCGCCGGTCTCGGCGACGGCGGCGTCGACCAGCTCGGTCAGCTCCTCGTCGGAGAGCTGCTGCGGCAGGTAGCCCTCGATCAGCTCGGCCTCGAAGCGCTCGGCGGCGGCCTGCTCGGTCCGGCCGGCGCCCTCGTAGGCCTCGGCCGCCTCGACCCGCTTCTTGCGCTCGCGCTGCAGCACCGCGACCTCGTCGCCCTTGCCCAGCTTGGCGTCCTGCTGGAGCACGTCGACGACCAGCCGCAGCGCGCTCGCGCGCTCGCGATCGCGGGCTTTCATCGCCACCCGCACGTCGCTCTGGACCTGCTCTAGAACGCTCACCGGCCTAAGGGTAGTCGGCGGCGTCCGGGGCCACCGCGAGGCCCTTGGAGACGAGATCGCGAACGTCGGTGCTGACCAGGGCCCAGCCGTGCCGGCGAGCGGCGGCGACATAGGCGGCGTCATAGGCGCTGAGACCGTGCTCGGCGACGGCCCCGAGAGCCGACTCGATCAGATCGGCGTCGACCGCGACGATGCGATCGCCACAGCGGGCGATCAGCGTGCGACAGAGATCCAGGGCCAGATCGGCACGCTGCCAGCGTCCGCCGACGACGTTGGCGACCTCGTGGAGAGTCAAGTCAAGGGCGGACACGGGCCGCCGCATGTCGAGAACCAGAGAGCGAGCGGTCGCGCAATAGAAGTCCTCCGCGTCCTTGGACGCGACCCACACGCTGGCGTCGAGCAGAAGCGTCTCAGTGCGATTCACGGTCTTCGCGGATCAGCCTCGCGGCGTCTCCGCCCATTGGCACAGGTGGGCCGAGCAGCTCTTCGAGCTCACGACGGCGGTCGTCGCTGCGCTCTGCCAGCTCGCGCTCGGCCAGGCGCTGCAGGAAGCCGCTGCGGGTCTCGCGGTTGGCGCGAGCCTGAGCGTCGATGCGCTCGAGCAGGTCGTCCGCGACTGAGATCATCACCTTTGCCACGGAGTGAGTATATACGGTATTGCCAGCGGTCAACGTGGTCATGGCCGGAACCGTGCCAGATCGATGCGCACGAGTGGCGCGGCGAACGTGCCAATTGTGTGAAAAGGATGCGCCGAAGCTCAGCCGGCGGCGATCTCGACCCGCTCGACCTCGCCCAGGGGCATCTGCAGGAAGCGGGTGCCGACCTCGCGGAAGGCGGCGGCCTCGCCGGTGCAGAGGAAGCGGTAGGCGCCCTCGCCGTCGTCGTCGCGGGCGAGGCCTTCGCGCTCGAGCGTGCGCTGGACCGCGGCGGCAACCGCGTGGCCGCCGCTGACCAGGCGCACGTCGCGGCCAAGGATCCGCTGCAGCATCGGCGCCACCAGCGGGTAGTGGGTGCAACCGAGGATCAGGGTGTCGACCTCGGCCCGCTTCAGCGGCGCGCAGTAGGCGCGCGCCATCGTCATCGTGCGCTCGTCGAACAGCGACCCCTCCTGGATGAACGGCGCCAGGTCCGGCGCCTCGACCTCGGTCACGACCAAGCCCCGGCCCTGGGCCTCGAGGGCGCGGCGGTAGGCGCCGCTCTCGACCGTGTTCGGCGTCGCCAGCACCCCGACCCTGCCGCTGGCGCTGATCGCGGCGGCGATCTCCGCCTGCGGCTCGACCACCGGCACCACCTCCACCCCGCGCTCAGCGGCCAGCTCGATCGCGACGTCGGCGCCGATCGAGGTGGCGGTATTGCAGGCGATCACCAGCAGCTTGGCGCCGCGGTCGAGCAGCAGCCCGGCGATCCGCGCGATCCGCCGCCGCAGCTCGGCCGGGGCGCGCGTCCCGTAGGGGAACATCGCCGTGTCGCCGAGGTAGACGTAGTCCTCCTGCGGCAGCGAGACCAGGCACTCGTGCAGGACGGTGAGGCCGCCGACGCCGGAGTCGAACATGGCGACGGGCAGCGAGGCGTCGAGGTCGGACACGGGGCGAGAGCCGTCAGCGACGGCGGATCACATGAAGGGCTTGTACGCCATGAAGAAGATCGTCACGACGACGATGACCCCGGCGAGCGTGCCGACCTGCCCGATCCGCTGGCTGATCGCTTCGAACTCCGGGCTGAGCGTGTCGCCGGCCTCCAGGTCGCGCTCGGCGATCTCCTTCGCCTTCCTCGTCTGGGGCTGGAAGAAGCCGTGCTGGAGGCCGAAGAGGACGATGATCGCGATGAAGCCGACGACGACGAAGGCGTCGCTGCCGTCCCAGGCGCCGCCACTGGCCGATAGCAGCCCGATCCCGGCCAGCAGCAGCACGACCATGCCCGGATTGACCAGGTAGCGGTCGACCTTCTGGACGCCGGCGAGGATCGCCGGGGTCGCCCGCGGATATTGCGGCGCGACCGAGAAGAAGAAGGCGTAGCCGAAGGTCGGGCCGAAGGCGAGCACGACCGCGAGGATGTGCAGGAACAGGGCGATCTTGTAGCCGGGGTCGACGATCGAGGCGAAGGGCATCGGTGAAAACCCTATCTCTCAGGGACGACGAAGCAGCAGCGCGGCCCAGTCGCCCTCGCGACGGCGCTCGATCTCGACCAGGCCGGTCCCAGCGAAGGCGTCAGCGACGTCATCGAGCTCGGTCGGCAGCAGACCCGAGAGGACGAGCGTTTGGAGAGCAGGGGGAGGGCTCTCCGGAGCAACAGCGGGGAGGCTCCGGAGAGCCCTCCCCCTGCTCTCCGAATCGGCCGCCAGCTGGGAGGCGACGGCCAGCAGGATCGGGGCGGTCATGTTGGCAACGACGGTCGGAGCGAGCGGGGGTAGGTGTTCGCGCAGGTTCAGGCGCTGCAGGGTTAGCTCGACGCCATTGGCGCTCGCGTTCGCGGCGGCCGCCTCCAGCGCGGCGGGCTCGTGGTCGTAGCCGCTCACGGGGTTCCAGCCCAGTTTTGCTGCTGCGATCGCGAGGACGCCGGAGCCGGTGCCGAGGTCGGTGAGGGGGCCGTGGGCCTCGCCGGCGGCCGCCAGCTCCAGCAGCAGCTCGAGGCAGAGGCGAGTGGTGGGATGGGCCCCGGTGCCGAAGGCCTGGCCGGGGTCGACGACGAGGTCGATCGCGCCCTCGCGCGGCGGCTCCCAGGAGGGGCGCAGCCAGAGCCGGCCGCCGACCAGCAGCGGCTTGTGGAAGTCGCGCCAGCGGTCGGCCCAGTCGTCTGGGACCTCGGTCGCGCTGACCTCGATCCGGCCGGCACCGACGACGGCGTCGATCTCGCCCAGCTCCGGCAGCTCGCCGGCGCCGCCGTAGATCGCGTACTCGACGTAGCCCGGCCCGCGCTCCTCCTCGACCCCGTTCGGCGCCAGCACCGTCAGCTCGGCGAGGACCAGGTCCGCCTGCGCGGGCGCACAGCGCACCGCGAGCCGGATCACCCGAAGGCTTTGCGGACGCGGCTGAAGAGGCCCTCGCCGTGCCGGGGGCCGAGGTTGCCGGGCTCGAGCGAGTCGTCGAGACGCTCGGCCAGCTCGCGCTGCCCCTCGCTGAGGTTGGTGGGGACGACGACGTTGAAGATCACCCGCTGGTTGCCGCGGCGGCGGCCGCCGAGGCGCGGCAGGCCGGCGCCTCGCAGCACCTCCTCGGCGCCGGGCTGGGTGCCCGGCGCGACCTCGACCTCGCGCTCGCCGTCGAGGGTCGGGACGGTGACGGTGGTGCCGAGCATCGCCTCGGTGGCGGCGAGCGAGACGAGGCTGAGCAGGTCGGTGCCGTCGCGCTGGAAGCGCTCGTCGGCGGCGACGCGGACGTCGACGTAGAGGTCGCCGGGCGGCGCTCCCGCCTCGCCGGCGTGGCCGGCGCCGCTCACCCGCAGCCGCTGGCCGTCCTCGATCCCGGCCGGGACCTCGACCTGCTGCGTACGGTGGCCGGGGGTGCGCCCGCTGCCCTTGCACTCGGCGCAGGGCGACTCCGGGACCTTGCCGGCGCCGCCGCAGCTGTCGCAGGCGACCCCGCGCACCATCTGGCCGAACGGCGTCCGGCTCACCTGGCGCAGCTGGCCGGCGCCGCCGCAGCGCTCGCAAGTGGAGATCGGCGTGCCCGGCTCGGCCCCGTTGCCGTTGCAGTGCTCGCACCTCCCGACCGCGTCGAACTCGACCTCGCGGCTGGCGCCGGTGGCGACCTCGGCGAGCTCGATCTCGACCGTGGCGAGGATGTCGCCGCCGCCAGCCGGGCCGGCGGCGCCGGCGCCGAAGCCGAATCCCTCGCCGCCGAAGAAGGCCTGGAAGATGTCGTCGATCGAGCCGAAGGAGGCGCTGCGAGGGTCGAAGCCGCCGGAGCGCAGGCCCTCGTGCCCGTAGGCGTCGTAGGTGCGACGGCGCTCGGCGTCGGAGAGGACCTCGTAGGCCTCGGCCGCCGCCTTGAACTTCTCCTCCGCCTCGGGGTCGTGGTCGTTGACGTCGGGGTGCAGTTCGCGGGCGAGGCCGCGGAAGGCCTTCTTGATCTCGGTCTCGCTGGCGTCGCGGCTGACGCCGAGCACGTCGTAGTAGTCGCGCGGCATCGGCTGGGCGTCAGTCGTCGTAGACGGTCTCGAAGTAGCGCGAGAGCTCGCGGGCGGCGCCGCGGACCGAGGCGATCGCGGTCGCGTAGTCCATCCGCAGCGGGCCGACGACGCCGACCGAGCCGAGGTTGCGATGCCCGAGCCCGTAGTTGGCGCCGACGACGCTGACCGAGCGCAGCTCCGGCTGCGGGTTCTCGGCCCCGATCCAGAGGAAGACCGAGCGCTCCTCGAGCGAGGAGCGCAGCATCTGCAGGACGCCGGCCCGTCGCTCCAGCGCCGTCATCAGCTCGTCGGCGCGGGGCAGGTCGGCGAGGTGGGCTTCGGAGAGCAGGCGCGAGGCGCCGTCCAGGTAGAGATCGGCGGCGGGCTCGGGCTCGAGCTCGGTGAAAGCGGGGCCCAGGGCGGCGACGAACTCGGCCTCGACCGGGCTCAGCTCGGGGTCAGCGAGGCGACCGGCGATCAGCCGCGAGCCGACGCCGAGGCCGGAGAGCGACTCGTTCAGGTAGCTCGAGGCCCAGGCGACGAGGCCGCTGTCGACGGGGCGGCCGAACTCGAAGACGCGGCGGGCGACGTCGCCGGTCGAGGCGATCGCGATCGTCACCACCTTGGTCGGCGTCAGCTGCAGGACCTCGACCCGGTGGATCGTCGCCGCCAGGCTCGGCGCCGGCGCCGTCGCCATCGCAACCAGATCGGTGAACTGGGCCAGGGCCGCGGTCGTCTCCCGCATCGCCTCGTCGACCTCGCGCCGCAGCCGCGAGAGCTCGAGCTCGACCCGCGCCTCGGTCGGCGCCCCCGAGGCGATCAGCAGGTCGACATAGCAGCGGTAGCCGGAGTCGGTCGGGACCCGGCCGGCCGAGGTATGCGGATGGGTCAGGTAGCCCTCGGCCTCGAGCAGCGCCAGCTCCGCCCGCACCGTCGAGGAGCCCCACTCGACCTCGGGCAGCCCGGCCAGCTCCCGCGAGGCGACCGGCCGCGCCGAGGCCAGGTAGGCATCGACCACCAGCCGCAGGATCAGTTCCTGTCGCTCGGAGAGCACACTCCGAAGTCTAGGAGGAGCGCCGGGTGACCCCTCTCAAAACACTCAAGCGAGGCTCCCGCCGAGCGTTTTGAGAGGGGTCACCCGGCGCTCCTACAGCTCGACTTCCGCCTCGGCGTTCTTGATGATCTGGTTCTCGCCCTGGGCCGCGACCGTGTCGACGACGACGCGATTCCCGTCGACTGCTTTGACCGTGCCCGAGACGACGATCTCCCGCTCGGGCATCCCCATGCCGCGGAACTGGACCGAGAGCCGCTTCAGCGCCCGCGGGTCGCCGCCGGCGAGGGCGCCGGCGTTGGCCTTGGCGACCAGACCCATCGAGTAGAGGCCGTGGAGGATGTTGCTGGGCAGGCCGACGGCCTTGGCGAACTCGGGGTCGATGTGGATCGGGTTGAAGTCGCCGGAGGCGCCGGCGTAGCGGTGCGGCAGGTACTTGTCGGGCGTCACCCGCAGCTCCGGGACCTGGTCTCCGGGCTTCGGCGGCTCAGCCATCTCATACCCCCCTGACGATGTTGGTCCAGACCGCGCGAACCACCTGCTCGCCGTTCTGGTTGACGGACGTGGTCTCGAAGACGTAGAAGCCCTTGCCGTCCTTCTCGTAGATCTCGAGGCACCTGGGCGTGGTCGTGATCTCGTCGCCCGAGCAGGCCGGCTCGGCCCACTCGAACTCCTGGCCGCCGTGGACCATGGCGGCGAAGTTCATCCCCACCTCGGGGTCGAACAGGACCGGGCCCAGCGCCGGGCCGCTGTAGACGACGGCGAACATCGGCGGCGCCACGACGTCGCGGAAGCCGGCCGCGCGGGCGGCCCCGACGTCGAAGTGGACCGGGTTCTCGATCCCCAAAGCGTTCGCGTACTCCTTGATCTTCTCGCGCCCCACCTGATAGGTGACGGGGGGCCATTCCTTGCCAATCGCATCGGTCTTGATCGCCATGGGCGGGACCCTATCTATTCACCGATCGCTGGCGCTAATCGTCGATCTGCAGGACGGCGAGGAAGGCCTCCTGCGGCACCTCGACCCGGCCCACCTGCTTCATCCGCTTCTTGCCCGCTTTCTGCTTCTTCAGCAGCTTGTTCTTGCGGGTGACGTCGCCGCCGTAGAGCTTCGCGGTGACGTCCTTGCGCAGCGCCTTGACGGTCTCGCGGGCGAGGATGTTGGAGCCGATCGCGGCCTGCACCGGGACGTCGAAGAGCTGGCGCGGGATCGTCTTGCGTAGCCGCTCGACCAGTCGTTTGCCCTGCTCGTAGGCGAAGTCGCGGTGGACGATGATCGAGAGCGCGTCGACCTTGTCGCCGGCCAGCAGGATGTCGACCTTGACCAGGTCGGAGGGCCGGTTGCCGATCGGCTCGTAGTCGAGCGAGGCGTAGCCGCGGGTGGAGGACTTGAGCAGGTCGAAGAAGTCGAGGACGATCTCGCCGAGCGGCATGTCGTAGCGGATCTGCACCCGCTGCGGGCTCAGGTAGTGCATGTCGACGTGGGTGCCGCGGCGGGCCTGGCAGAGCTCCATCACGGCTCCGACCTGCTCGGAGGGGGCGATGATCGTGGCCCGGATGTAGGGCTCTTCGATCGCCTCGACCGTGCCCGGGTCAGGCAGGTCGGTGGGGCTGCGCACCTCCTTCGAGTGGCCGTTGGTCAGCCGGACCTCGTAGCGCACGTTCGGCGTCGTCGATAGCAGGTCGAGTGCGTACTCGCGCTCCAGCCGCTCGCGCACGATCTCCATGTGCAGCAGGCCGAGGAAGCCGCAGCGGAAGCCGAACCCGAGCGCCTCCGAGGTCTCCGGCTCCCAGGACAGCGCCGCGTCGTTGAGGGCCAGCTTCTCGAGCGCGTCGCGGAGGTCTTCGTAGCGGTCGGTGTCGATCGGGAAGAGGCCGCAGAAGACCATCGGCCGGACCTCGCGATAGCCCTCCAGCGGCTCGGCCGCCGGCCCGGCCTGCGCCGTCAGGGTGTCGCCGACCCGCAACCTGGTGACGTCCTTGATCCCGGTGATCAGGTAACCGACGTCGCCGGCCTCCATCCCCGACACCGCGGTCATCGCCGGCCGGAAGAAGCCGATGTCGTCGATCTCGGCCTCGGTCCCGTTCTGCATCGCCAAGATCCGCTCGTGCTTGCGGAAGGCGCCGTCGACCATCCGCACGTAGGCGATCACACCGCGGTACTGGTCGAACTCGGAGTCGAAGATCAGCGCCCGCGCCGGTGCCTCGGGCTCACCTTTCGGCGCCGGGATGCGGGCGACGATCGCCTCCAGCACCTCGGGCACCCCCACCCCGGTCTTGGCCGAGATCCAGAGCGCTTCCTCGGGGTCGCCGCCGGTGAGGTCGGCGATTTCGGCCGCGACCCGGTCCGGTTCGGCGCCGGGCAGGTCGACCTTGTTGATCACCGGGATCAGCTCCAGCCCGGCCTCGATCGCCAGGTAGGTGTTGGCGACGGTCTGCGCCTCGACTCCCTGGGCGGCGTCGACGACCAGCAGGGCGCCCTCGCAGGCGGCGAGGCTGCGCGAGACCTCGTAGGAGAAGTCGACGTGGCCGGGGGTGTCGATCAGGTGCAGGTGGTAGGTCTCGCCGTCGGCGGCGGCGTACTCGACTCGCACCGCCTGCGCCTTGATCGTGATCCCGCGCTCGCGCTCGAGGTCCATCGAGTCGAGCATCTGCGCCTGCATTTTCTTCGGGTCGACGGCGCCGGTGAGCTCGAGGATGCGGTCGGCCAGGGTCGACTTGCCGTGGTCGATGTGGGCGATAATCGAAAAGTTGCGAATTTGCTCCATCGGCGAGGCGCAGTATGGCGAGCGCATCCGGCCGGCGGGTCCTGTCGTGGGAGCAGGCACCCTCCTTGCCCTGCGCGCTTCTTCGCTGACCGGGCCGAAAGCAGTGCGAGGGCTCAAGTCTTCAGCTCAGAAGCCTCCGGGCGGCGGAGTCCACCTGCTCCCACGCCACCCCCCGGAGAACGCACCCGTTAGACGACGCTCGATGCAACTGTTTTCATCAGCCCGAGCAGGCAGAGGGATCCAGTGACCCTGTCAGCCTGAAGACGACCGTCGGGGGCTTCTTGAGGACGATTTCGGCCTGGGGGGCTTCGGTCCAGCGGGCCTGGGGCGGATAGGGGGGTTTGCCAGGTTCGAGGCGGTCGCGGCTGGTGACGACGTAGTCGTAGTGGCCGGCGTCGAGGGCGCGGCGCCAGGCGGGGCAGCTAGTTGGGGCCTCGAAGCCGCCGTGGGGGCGCTCTTCGCCGACGAACTGGACCCGGTTGGAGAGGTCGGTGCCGAAGAGCGGGTACTGGCGGGTGCTGGTGGTGGCGATGCGGGCGCCGCTGAGGTCGCGGGCCCAGCGGAAGGCCGCGTCGAGGCCGGGAGCGCTGAAGGTAGGGTCGGCGTAGCGGTCGCGGAGGTAGTGGCGCTGGAGCGGGTAGCCGGCGAGCGCGATCAGGGCGAGGACGCACACCCCAATCGCGAGGGCCCCCGGAGCGCCGAGAGCCTGGCGGTTGCGTTCGTCCTTTGTCCGACTGACTCGGACAAAGGACGAACGCAACGCCGCAATCCGGGCCAGGCGCTCGCGCAGGAACGACACTGCCGGCAGCAGCGCGAGGCCGAGGACGAGAGCGGGCGCGAGGTAGCGCAGGCCGGATTCGAAGCCGCGGGGGACGCCGGCGGCGCCGGAGGCGGAGGTCGGGGCGACGAGCCAGGCGAGCATGGTGCCGAGGCCGACCAGGCCGACCAGCGGCAACAGCGGGTCGACGGTTCGGGCGGAGCGCGGGATGACGGCGCTGGCGAGGCTCAGCAGCAGGCCCGCCAGGGCGCCGGCTAGCAGCAGCGGCCAGACGATCCAGAGGCCGTGGTGGAGGCCCGGCAGGAACCAGGCCGACCAGATCGAGCCGTCGGTCAGGTAGCCGAGGACGCTGTGCGCTTCGCGCCCGCCCAGCGCCTGTTCGGGCGCCGGCAGCGAGATCGGCCCGAGGTGGTGGACCCAGGGCAGCGGGTTGCCGCTGTGGACGAGGTTTCGCAGGTACCAGTAGCCGCCACCCGCCAGCGCCGCCAGGCCGGCGGCGGCGAGCGCCCGCCAGCGCCGGCCGGGCGGCGCGATCGCGGCGAGGCCCAGCACGAGCACGGCAGCGGGCAAGAGGAAATTGAGCTTGGTGCCGGCGGCGAGGCCGGCCGCCAGGCCGGTGACGAGCAGCGCCCCGGTCGAGAGCCCGCGCTCGCCCTCCGCTCGGCCGGCCCAGGCGTTCAGGGCGACGGCGACGGCAGCGAGCAGGAAGAAGATCGCGACGATGTCGTTCCGCGCCTCCCCGGCCTGGTCGGCGAGAGCCGGCACGCTCAGAGCGATCGCCCCCAGCGCCAGCGACCAGGGCGCGACCCGGTAGGGCCGGCCGATGCACCAGCACGCGACCAGGCAGCCGACGAACCAGCCCAGGTTCAGCAGCGGCGAGAGCAGGTCGCGGCCGAACGCCAGCATCCCGACCGCGTCGAAGATTTCGCCGTTGGCCGGGTAGAACCAGGCGAGGAACTGCGGCGCGATGAAGTGCAGGTCGATCGTGTTGCCGCTCTGGAAGAAGCCGGCGGCGAAGGGGCCGTGGTACCAGGTGCTGTCGAAGCCGGTCATGCCGGTCGAGAGGCGCAGCTTGGCGCCGGCGGCGAAGTGGACGACGGCGATGGCGGCGATTGCCAGGGCGAGGGCGGTGGCCCACGAGGGACCAGACGTTCCGGCCGCGGGTGGAATGGCTGGAGCACTCGCGACTCGGAAGCGCAGAGCCAGTCCTATGACGACCACCGCGATCAGGTACGGGGCTGGCTTGAACAGCGAGAGGGTGCCGAGGGCCTCGGCGGTCCAGATCAGGAGAGTCGCCGCAAGGACCGAGGTCGCGAGGTGCGCCGGGGCGCCGCGGAAGCGAGGTAGGAGGCGGGAGCGCAGCCGGGACGCCCCCAGCCAGGCGCAGCCGACCAGCAGCGCCAGCTCGGCGACCCCGAGCAGGTAGCGACCGGGAGCCAGCAACTAGCGCCCTCGGCGCAGCAGGCGCAGGATCTGCTCCAGCTCGGCGATCCGCAGCAGCTTCGCCAGCGCCAGGTAGACGAGGGCGCCGAGTGCGAGGCCGCCGCCGAGCGCGACGATCTGGGCGCCGAGGCTGCGGCCGAGGGCCTGTTCGAGGACGCGCCAGACGCCCCAGCTGACCGCGGCCAGGCCGGCCGAGGCGATCGTGATCCGGGCCGTGGTCGAGAACAGCCGGCCGAGCTCGAGACCGCCGAACTCGCGGCGCAGGATCACCGCCTGGGCGACGACCGCGGCGCTGGTGCCGATGCCGGTGCCGGCGACGATGCCGCCGACCCCGAAGGGCTTGTAGAGGGCGAGGGCGGCGAGGGCGGAGACGACGAGGTCGATCGTCGCCAGCGTCGTCGCCCGCCAGGGCCGCTGGATGCTGAAGAAGGTCCGCGTCTGCAGCAGGTAAAGGCCGTTGGTCGGCAGCGAGAAGGCGAACCAGAAGAGGGCGGTGGCGACGAGGGTCGTTTCCGCCGAACCGAATTCGCCGCGCTGGTAGACGAGCCGGATCATCGGTTCGGAGAGGACGAGGATCGCCGCCGCCGCCGGCACCAGGACGAAGAGGATCTGGCGCATCCCGTTCGCCAGCGTCGCCCGCAGGTTGTCGAACTCGCCGGCGTTGGCGAAGCGCGCCAGGGCCGGGAAGAGGACGGTCGCGACAGCGACCGAGAAGATCCCTTGCGGCAACTGGTAGAGGCGGAACGCCTTGTCGATCGCCGCCGGGGCTTCTTCGCTGATCAGGGCGCCGAAGAAACTGTTGATCAGCGCGTTGAAATTGATCAGGCCGAGGCTGATCGTGACCGGCAGCATCAGCAGCAGCACCCGCCTCACCCCGGGGTGGCGCCAATCGAGGCTGAAACTGAAGTGGAACGGCGTGTTACGCAGGTCCCAGGCCGGAATCAGCAGCTGGACCAAGGTGCCGACGAGGATCCCGATCGCGTAGGCGTAGATCCGGTCCTGGCCGTGGAACAGGGGCTCGAGGACGACGAGGACGAGGATGATCGTCAGGTTCCAGAACAGCGGTGAGATCGCGAAGGCACCGAAGCGGTCGTAGCTGTTGAGGATGCCGACGACGACGCCGCTGACCCCGAGCAGGATCAGGATCGGGAAGAGGATCTGCGAGAGCGTGACGGTGAGGTCGATGACGCTCTGCTGGCTGAAGTCGGGGATGAAGAGGGGCATGATCACCGGCGCCAGGAGGACGAAGAGGGCGGTGATCGCGCCCAGCACCATCGTCGCCAGCAGCATCAGGGTCGAGGCGAGACGGAAGGCCTCCTTGTAGTCCTTCTTGCCGAGCAGGTCGGTGAAGACAGGCACGAAGGCCGGCTGCAGAGCGGCGTCGGCGAACAGGGCGCGGACCAGGTTCGGGACCTGGAAGGCGATCGTGAAGGCCGACATCGGCCCTTTCACGCCGTAGAAGCTGGCGGCGACGACTTCGCGCCCGAGACCGGCGACGCGCGAGGCCCCGGTCGCGATCGAGAAGAAGGCGGTGGAGCGGGCGATCCGCCCAGCCTGATTCCCCGGCGCCGGCTCGCCGGCCGGTTCCTCACCGGGGTCGAAGGCCTCGGCGGCGCGGACGGCGGCGTCGGATTCGAGTTGCTCGCGTTCGCGCTCGGGGGTGTCGGGTGCCTTGGGCGTCTCCAAGCTGGTCTCAGTCGCTATAGTCGGCGGCCGCCCGGAGCCGGCACGGCGCCCGCTCGGGTACTCGACATGGCCAACATAGCCTCACAGAAGAAGCGGATCCTACGCAGCGAGCGCGAGCGCGCTGAGAACCGGCTGCTCACCAGCACGGTCAAGACCCATTTCCGCCGCCTCGAGAGCGCGGTCGAGTCGGGAGACGCCGACACCATCGCCAGCGAGCAGCACGACCTCGTCTCGAAGATCGACAAGGCCGTGCAGAAGGGCGCCATGCACCTCAACACCGGCTCGCGAAAGAAGTCAAAAGCAGCCCGCATCGCGGCTGCCGCGGCCAAGTAGTCAGGCCGCAGCCGCGACTCCCGCCGCTCGCCTCAAGGCGAGCGTCAAAGCAAGCTCGTCGCCGTAGTCGGCGGCGCCGCGACACCAGAGCTCGAGCTCGGCGAGGGCCTCGGTCGCCATCCGCAGGTCGTCGACATTGGCATCGCGCAGGCGCGCCACCAGCTGCTTGGCGGCGTAGGGGTGCATCTTCAGCGACGACTCGACCTGCTTCGGTGGCACCCCTTCGGCGAGCTGGCCGGCGGCGGCGCAGGCGCCGCGCAGGCGCGAGGCGAGGCCGTAGATCAGGCCGGTGACGTTCTCGCCCTGGGCGATCAGCCGCTCGCCGATTCGCAGCGCCGCGGCGGGGTCGCGTTCGAGCAGGGCGTCGGAGAGCGACCAGACCGCGGCCTCGGAGGTGTCGGCGATCATCGCCCCGAGGTCGGCGGCGCTGACCTCACCCCCCTCCCCAGCCCACAGCGCCAGCCGTTCCAGCTCGTGGTGCAGGCGCACCGGGTTGGCCCCCATGCGCTCGACCAACAGGCTGGCGGCGGCGGGGTCGAGCCGGAAGCCGAGCCGCTGCGCTTCGGCCACCAGCAGGCGCGGCATCTCGCGGGCTTTCGGCGCCTCGAACTCGTGGACCTCGCCCTTGGCGGCTTTGACCGCGCGCAGCAGCTTCGCCGGCGCCTTGGCGCGGGCGATCAGGACCAGGGTCAGGTCGGGGGGAAGCTCGGCGAGCGCCGCGACGACGGCGTCGAGCTGGCGCTCGCGCCAGCGCTCGACCCCGTCGGCGAGCAGGTAGCGGCGCGACTGCGTGAGCGACAGCGCCGGGATCGCCGCCAGCAGCGCCTCGTGATCGGGCATGCCCCGGCCCTCGCCGGGCTCGAAGACCTCGAGCGCCGCGGCGCCGCCCTCGCGCTCGGCGCGCGCTCGCAGGCGGCCGCGGGTGGCGTCGATCTTCGCCCCGTCGGTACCGGCGATCAGGTACAGCGCTCGCATCTCCGCGGCCACCGGGCGAGTGTAGTGAGGCGCCGGGCGGCCGCTCAGCCGCCGCTGGAGACGACGGCGCCGCCGGCTCCTACCGCGATCGTCACGGTGCCGTCGCGATCGGTGCGCAGGGTTTTGACGCCGTGGGCGGCGAGGGTCGCCAGCGTCGCCGGCGTCGGGTGGCCGTAGGGATTGCCGGCGCCGACCGAGATCACCGCCAGCCGCGGCCGGGTGCGGTCGAGCAGGGCGCCGAGGCCGGCGTCGTCGCTGCCGTGGTGGGCGACCTTGAGCACGTCGACCGGGCCGGGGTCGAGCGGCACCGCCTCCGCCTCGGCGTCGGCGGTGAGCAGCATCGAGAAGCCGCGCCAGCGGGCGAGCAGGACCAGCGCCAGCTGATTGGGATCGGTGCCCGGTGCCGCTGCGGCGAGCAGCTCGGGTGGCGGCCAGAGCACCTCGAGGTCGAGCCCGCCCGAGCGCAGGTCAGAGCCCTCGGCGAGGCGCAGCGGCGCGGCGCCGACGGCGCGGGCCTCGCCGAGCAGGTCGCGGTCGAGCCGGGCGTAGACGAGTCTGGCGACCGGGAAGCGCCCGAGCAGCTCCTCGATCCCGCCGGCGTGGTCGGACTGGTCGTGGCTGACGACGGCGGCGCCGAGGCGCTCGACACCGGCCGCTGCGAGCATCGCCGCCAGCCCGTCGCCGGGCGGGCCGCCGTCGACCAGGACCGCGGCGGCGTGCGCGGGCTGCAGCAGGATCGCGTCGCCCTGGCCGACGTCGAGGACCTCGATCCGCAGGCCGGCCGCCGGGGCGCCGGCAGCGGCGCCATCGCCGCCTGCCGTCAGGATCGCGACAAGGACGACGACGAGGAGTCCGGCCAGCCCGACGTGGATCCGGCCGCGGCGAGCGAGCGCCGCCGCCGCGCCGGCCCGCGCCGCCGCCAGCCGCCGCGCCCGACCGAGTCGAAGGGCCACCAGCACCCCCAACGCCAGCCCGGCGTAAGCGGCGGCCATGCCGGCGAGGCCGAGGCGGACGTGAACCTCCGCCCAGCCCGGCGCCGCGCACCAGGAGGCGACCTGGGCGATGTAGGCGAGGAGCAGGGCGTCGAGCCCGTTCAGGGTCTCCAGCGGCAGCCCCGGTACCTGCGCGGCGGCGGCGCCGAGCATCCCCAACCACATCGCCGGCGCCACCGCCGGCAGCGCCAGCAGGTTGGCGGCCAGGGTCGTGGTCGAGAGCGTTTCGAAGTGGAAGGCGATCAGCGGCGCCGTCGCCAGCGTCGCCGCGATCGTCACCGCCGCCCCCTCGGCGAGGACGCGGCGGGCGCTGCCGGAGCCGATCCGGGCGGCGATCGCCCCGCGCAGCGGCGCGGCCAGGGCGAGGATGCCGAGCACGGCGGCGAAGCTGAGCTGCCAGCCGACGTCGGCGGCGACACCGGGGTCGATCGCCAGCGTCACCCCCAGCGCCAGGAGCAGAGCGTAGAGCCGCGACGCCCGCCTTCCCGCCAGCGTCGCCAGCACCCCGGCCGCTCCCATCACCCCGGCCCGCTGGATCGACGGCCCGGCGCCGGCCAGCGGCACGTAGACCGCGATCAGGGCCAGCACCCAGACCAGGCGCTCGCGCAGCGGGATCCCCAGCGCCGCCAGCAGCGGCATCGCCAACAGCGCCAGCAGGGTCACGTTCTCGCCGCTGACCGCCAACAGGTGACTGAGCCCGGCGCGGCGGAAGTCTTCGGTCGTCTTCGCGTCGACGCCCTCGTCCTTGCCGAGCACGAAGCCGCGGGCGAGCGCCGCCTCGCGCGCCGGCATCCCCCGGGCCAGGCCCGCCTCGGCGCGTTCGCGGATCTCGCCGCTGCGAAACAGCGCCACCGCAACCAGCGCCGCGATCCCGACCAGGACCGGCAGCGAGAGCCGGGGCGAGCGCACGCCGGCTCTCAGGGCTGCAGCCGCGCCCGCAGCGCTTCCATCGTCGCCGGGCCGATGCCGCTCACCTGGTCGAGCTGGTCGACCGAGGCGAGGCCGCCATGCTGGTCGCGGAATTCGACGATGTCCTGGGCGGTGACCGGGCCGATGCCGTCGATCGTGTCGAGCTGCTCGACCGTCGCCGTGCCGAGGCTGATCGGCCCCTCTTCTTCGCCGCCCGCGGCCGCGGGCGTGCCCCCGGGCCCACGCTGCGGCACCACCACCTGCTGACCGTCGGCGAGCCGGGCGGCAAGGTTGACCGCTTCCAGCTCGGCCCCGACGCTGGCGCCGCCGGCGCGCTGGACGGCGTCGTTGACGCGCGAGCCCGCCGGCAGCCGGTAGACGCCGGGCCGGGCGACGGCGCCGGTGACGTCGACGACGAGATCGCCGGCCTGGCCGCTGAGCGCGAAGCCGCCGCTCGAGGAGGAACCGGAGTCAGAGAACGAGGACTCGCCGCCCGAATCGGCGGCGAAGGACTGCTCGGTTGCGCCCTCGGAGCGGATCGCCCGCACTCCGACCAGCAGCAGGGCGACGGCGATCGCGGCGTAGACGACGATCTGGGCTCGGCTCAACTCGGGCATGGCCCGCAGCGTTCAGCATCGGGGCGCGCGTGTGGCGCGCTAAATCAAGCGAAAGAGCCTAGATATCGTCATCGTCGTCGTAACCGGCGACCTCGGCGAGCTGGTCGCTGTACAGCTCGGCGGCGGCGACCGGCGGCGACTGGATCGAGACGCAGGCGAGCTCGTCCTCGCCGTCGTTGCTGACCGAGTGGTCGGTCGCGGGCGGGACCAGGATCAGGTCGCCCTCCTCCACCTGCTGGGTGTCGCCGGCGACCGACATCGTGCCGGCGCCGCGGACGACCACGTAGGCCTGCTCGGCCTCTTCGTGCGAACGCAGCGTCTGCCGCGCCCCGGCCGGCAGCGAGAGCCAGGTGACCGAGAGATGACGGGCGCCGAGTTCACCCGCGTCCATGAGGACATGGGTCCGGAGCCGGTGCCACTCCTCAACCGGTGCGTCTTCGAGGCGCCTGACGAGCATCGGCGGGCTTTCTAGCAGAAGCGGCAGGCGTTGGGGCAAGCCGCCCTCAACGGATCACCAGGTTGACCAGCTTGCCGGGCACGACGACCTCCTTCACGACCTCCATGCCGTCGAGGTGGCGGGCGACCTTCTCGCTCGCCCGCGCCAGCGCCAGCAGTTCCTCCCTGGAGGCGTCCGCACCGGCCTCGATCCGGTCGCGCAGCTTGCCGTTGACCTGGACGACGAGGGTGACGGTGTCGCTGGCCAGCAGCGCCGGGTCGGCCTCGGGCCAGGGCCGCTCCCAGACCCGCTCGCCGCGCAGCCGCTCGAACACCTCGCTGCCGAGGTGCGGGGCGAAGGGGAAGATCAGCGAGGCTGCGGTGGCGGTGGCGAAGCGCAGCGCGGCCTCGCCCCCGGGGTCGCCGTAGAGGCCGTCCTTGAGCCGGTAGGCGTCGTTGAGCAGCTCCATCACCGCCGAGATCGCGGTGTTGAACTGGAAGCCGCGCTGGAAGTCCCGCGTCGCCTTCTCGATCGCCCAGTGCGCCTTGGCCAGCAGCTCGCGCGCCTGGCCGCTCGCCTCCGCCCCCGGCTCGGCCGGCCCGGTGCGCTCCTCGACCTCCTCGCAGAGGCGCCAGAGGCGAGAGAGAAAGCGGTTGACGCCCTCGACGCCCTCGTCGGACCAGTCGCCGCCGCGCTCGGGGGGACCCATGAAGCAGATGTAGGTGCGGGCGGTGTCGGCGCCGTAGCGCTCGACGTACTCGCCGGGGCTGACCGTGTTGCCCTTCGACTTCGACATCTTCGCTCCGTCGCGGGTGATCATCCCCTGGGCGAAGAGGTTGGCGAACGGCTCCTGCACGTCCAGGTGCCCGAGGTCGGCGAGCGCCTTGGTGATGAAGCGCGCGTACATCAGGTGCAGGATCGCGTGCTCGACGCCGCCGATGTACTGGTCGACGGGGAGCCAGTGGTCGGCCGCGGCGCGGTCCCAGGCCGCCTCCTGGTTGCGGGGGTCGAGGTAGCGGATGAAGTACCAGGAGGAGTCGACGAAGGTGTCCATCGTGTCGGTCTCGCGCCGGGCCGGGCCGCCGCAGCGCGGGCACGCGGTCGCGACCCACTCCTCCGCCGCCGCCAGCGGGCTCTTGCCCTGCGGGGCGTAGTCCTCGATCTCCGGCAGCTCGACCGGCAGCTGCTCGTCGGGGACGGGGACGATCGCCGGCGCGCCCTCCTCGCCGCACCGCTCGCAGTAGACGATCGGGATCGGCGCCCCCCAGTAGCGCTGGCGCGAGACCAGCCAGTCGCGCAGGCGGTAGTTGATCGCGGCGCTGCCCCGTCCCTCGGCGGCGAGCCACTCGACGATCTCCCCGTAGGCCTCGCGGTTGCCGCTGCCGTCGAAGCGCCCGGAGTTGACCATCGCCCCGTCGCCCGGGAAGGGCAGGCCCTCGTCATCGCGGGCGGCCTCGGGATCGCTGCCCTCGATCACGCGCCGCAGCGGCAAATCGAACTTGCGGGCGAACTCGTAGTCGCGGCTGTCGTGGGCGGGCACCGCCATCACCGCGCCGGTGCCGTACTCCATCAGCACATAGTCGGCGACGAACATCGGGATCTGCTCGCCGTTGACCGGGTTGACGACGCTGCGGCCAAGCGCCACCCCGGTCTTCTCCCGATCCTCGGCGCCGCGCTCCTCGGCCGACTCGCGGCCGACCCGGTTGACGTACTCGCGGACCGCCTCCTCAGCCGCAGTGCCGGCCACCAGGCGTCCCAGCTCGGGGTGCTCCGGGGCGAGCACGAAGAAGGTGGCGCCGAAGAGCGTGTCCGGGCGGGTGGTGAAGACCGGGAAGTCGAGGTCGACCTCCTCGCAGCGGAAGACGACCTCGGCCCCCTCGGAGCGGCCGATCCAGTTGCGCTGCATCGTGATCACGTGCTCGGGCCAGGACTCGAGCGCCTCGAAGTCGGCGAGCAGGCGGTCGGCGTAATCGGTGATGCGGAAGAACCACTGCTCGAGGTTGCGCTGGACGACCTCGGTGCCGCAGCGCTCGCAGCGGCCGTCGACGACCTGCTCGTTGGCCAGCACCGTCGCGTCCTTGGGGCACCACTGAACCGGTGCCTCGGTGCGGTAGGCGAGGCCGCGCTCGAACAGCCGCAGGAAGATCCACTGGGTCCAGCGGTAGTACTCGGGAGTATGGGTGGCGAGCTCGCGCGACCAGTCGATCGAGATCCCCCACTCGCGGAACTGGCGCTGAAAGGAGGCGATCGAACGCTCGGTCGCCTGCCGCGGCGGCTCCCCCGTCTTGATCGCGTTGTTCTCCGCCGGCAGCCCGAAGGAGTCGTAGCCCATCGGGTGGATCACCTCGAAGCCGTGGCGGCGGCGGAAGTGGGCGATCGCGTCGCCGACCGCGTAGCACTTGAGGTGCCCGACGTGAGGCTCACCCGACGGATAGGGCAGCATCTCCAGCACGTAGGCCTTCGGCTTCGAATCGTCGAAGCCAGGCTGCCCAGGGTTCGGCACCTCCCAGGTCTTCTCCTCGGCCCAGACCCGCTGCCACTTGCGCTCGATTGCCTTGGGGTCGTACCCACTCATACGAGCGGCGATCTTACGCACGTCGTGGAGGGAGTCGGGGTGCCCCTCCCATGAGCGGCGTCCCTGATTTTCGCAGCGGAGCTCTCGGCGAGAGAAGCAGAGTTAACGGCGAAAATCCCAGCGAAATGGGAGGGGCGCCCCGACTCCCTACGCCACCGGCGAAATCGCCTGGAGGATGTGGGGCCAGACGTAGACCTCGATGGTGGCCGCCACAACCAAGGTCGGGATCGCGAGGGCGACGGTGATGAAGGTGGCTGCCAGGAGCTGGTTCCACTCGCCGCGGCGGGAGGCGATCAGCCAGGCGGCGAGCGGGAGGAACAGCGCCGTCAGCTCGAGGAGTGCGTGGGGAAGGACGCTGAGGATCAGGTCGAGGCGGGAGATGTGGAGGTGGTAGGCCAGGGTCGAGCCCTGGAAGCCGAGGTAGAAGGCCTGGGTGCCGAGCGAGAAGAGGGTGACGGCGCAGACGAAGAGGATCGCCAGCTCGCCCGCCTTGACGTGGACCCAACGCGAGAAGCCGCGGCGCTCGGCGGCGGCGATCGGCATCGAGGCGCCAGCGATGAAGCCGGCAACACAGGCGGTCGCGTGCAGCGCCAGCACGGTCGAGTTGCGGATCAGGATCGGCACCAGGTCGCCCGGGTCGGAGGGTTCCGTCACCCCGGGCAGGTGCAGCGGCGAGATGTCGGGGGTCAGCAGCCCGGCGACGAACCAGGTCGCCGCCAACAGCGCCAGCGCGATCGCCGCGCTCAGCGCCAGCCAGCCCCGCAGGACGGCCCAGGGCCGATCGTTCCAAGCCTCGAACGTCTCCCGCGTGTCCTGCATCCCGTGCGAGAACACGTGCTGATTGACCGCGCTCATCAACTAGGCATCGGCAGCCGCAGCGGTCGATTTGAGCGCTGGGCAAAGTCGCGCGTAAGGACGCCCGCGGCGCCGGACCAGGATTTCCCTACCCCCAGCGGCGCGCTCCATGTAGTAGCCGAAATGGTTGCGGAACTCGTGGGCGCCCACCTCTTCCGAGGTGGGCGCCGCACTGTCGGCAGTGGAGCTGAGGGGATTCGAACCCCTGGCCTCCGCCGTGCCACGGCGGCGCTCTGCCAGCTGAGCTACAGCCCCGAGGCGATACTTGTCCGCCAAGTTTAGTGCTGCTCGTTGTCCGTTTCTAGCCGGCGCAAGACGTAACTGCACGGCACTCTGACCGGCGACGATATCGATTGGCACGAGAAAGCACTGATCTAGGTCTTCGCAATAGATGCCGATGGCGTCAACCTCATCAGCGGAATACTGACGCCGAATGTAACCATCCGGACCCCGGCGGCTCGAAGTCAAGCTCACCGCGACGACATCGCCTGACCTCTTGCCCCACTTGCACTGCACTCGCAGGAGCTGACCACCGATTCCCAGCACGAGGTCATAGCGCTCATGCTCCGTCAGCGGCTTGAGGACGGAGAGACCCAGCTTGGCCGCCTCCATCGCGACCGCCAGCTCAGCAACGTTGCCCTTCCGGTTGGGGTCGTGATCGAACATATGTTCGCAGACAATACACCTAGGAGTAGAGGGCAAGCACCCGCAGGGCCCGCCAATGACGCCGCAAACAAAGGGACTAAGCGGCCTGCTGCTCGGAGCCGCCCGGGTCCTCGTCGACGTCGAGGATCAGGTTGTCGGGGGCGGTGTGGCGAACCTTGAAGTCGAGCGTCGAGAGCTGCTCGAGCTCGCGCAGCAGCTCGGTCGGCTCGTCGAGGCGCATCGAGAGGGTCGCGCGGCCCTCGGAGAAGCGTTCGACCGAGATCTCGGAGGCGCCGAGCTGGCCGACCGCGTCCTCGAACCCGACCAGCTGAGAGAAGTCCCCGAGCGGGCCGATCTCGAGCTTGACCTCGCCCTCGAAGAGCCCGTAGGCGGGCGCCGCGGCGCCCTCGCCGTTCGGGCTTGCCGCGGCGGCGGGGGCGGCTCCGGGGTGGGCCTCGGTCAGCGCCTGCACCCGGCGGCTGACCTCGACCGCCTCGCGCAGCGCCTTCATCCGGATCCTGGTCGCCTGGCCGCGGGCCTGGGCCTGGATCTCCTCGAGCCGGCCCGAGATCGCGTCGAGCGAGGCAATGCTGCGCTCCTGGCGCTCGTCGGCTTCGCGCAGGCGCTCGCTGAGACTGCGGATCTCGCGCTCGCGCTCGATCACCATCCCCGAGAGCGAGGCGGTCTCCCGCTCCAGCTCGGCGCCCGCCTCGACCTCCTTGCCGAGGGCGGAGACGCGCCGCTCCAGGGCCTTGATCCGCCCGTCCCGCGTGAAGATCGCCGCGTCCACATCGGGGCGACGGTAGCCGAACAGCGACCGCTTGAAGCTACCCATGCGCGGCACCGTACGGGTGCCCTCGGACGGCAATTCAGGCGCTGGCGGCGGAGGGCTCTTCGGGCGCCCCGAGGTCGAGCTCGAGCCGCGGCGCCTCACGCCAGAGGTCCTCGAGCTGGTAGCGGTCGCGCGCCTCGGCGGTGAAGATGTGGAGGACGCAGTCGAGGTAGTCGAGGACGACCCAGCCGTCTTCGCCACCGCCGTCGACGCCGCCGGGCAGCAGCGCCATCTCGCGCTTCACCCGCACCCTGACCTCGTCGACGATCGCCCGCGCCTGGCGCTCGTTGCGGGCGGTGCAGATCACCAGGAAGTCGGTGTAGGAGACGAGCTCGCGCATGTCGAGGGCGACGATCTCCGCCGCCTTTTTCGCGTCGGCGAGCTCGGCCAGGCGCTGGGCCAGCGGCTGCGAGTGCGGCGCGCTCACGCGTAGATCCCCTTCTCCTCGATGAAGCGGGCGACCGGCTCCGGCACCAGGTAGCGCAGCGGCCGTCCCGCCGCCGCCCGCTCCCGCACCGCCGAGGAGGAGACGCCGAACTGCGGCATCTCCAGCATCGTCGCTCGCCCGTCGCAGCCGAGGCTGCGCATCACCGCCGCCACCTCGGTGTCGGAGACGCCGGCCCGGCGGGCCACCGCCAGCCGCGCCAGCTCGGCCACGCGCTCGGGGTTGCGCCAGCTCTCGAGGCCCACGGCGGCGTCCGCACCCATCACGAACACCAGCTCCGTGTCTCCTCGTTCCTTGGCAAGCAGTTCCAAGGTCTCATACGTGTAGGACGGCCCCTCGCGGTCGACCTCGAGGCTGGAGACCGAGAAGCGGGCGTCGTCGGCGGCGGCGAGGCGGGTCATCGTCATCCGCAGCTCGCGGCCGGGGTCGTCGGCGATCCGCTTGTGCGGGGCGTCGCCGGTCGGGACCAGGATCACCTCGCTGAGCCCGAGCTGCCAGAGCGCCTCCTGGGCCAGCGCCAGGTGGCCGAGGTGGGGCGGGTTGAAGGCCGACCCCAGCACCCCGATGCCGGCGCCCTCGGAGCTACTCACGTATCTGGCCGCTGCCGTGCGCCACGTACTTGAAGGTCGTCAGCTCGCGCATCCCGATCGGGCCGCGGGCGTGCAGCTTCTGGGTCGAGTTGCCGATCTCGGCCCCCATCCCGTACTCGAAGCCGTCGGTGAAGCGGGTCGAGGCGTTGATGTAGACGGCCGCCGCGTCGACCCCGGCGGCGAACTCCTCGGCCGCCTGCTCGGAGCCGGTGACGATCGCCTCCGAATGGCCGGTGCCGTGGCGGTTGACGTGCTCGACCGCGTCCCCGACCGAGTCGACGGCGGCGACCGCGAGCTTCAGCTCCAGGTACTCGCGGTCCCAGTCCTCGGCGCTGGCGACGCCGATCTCGACCCCGCCGGCGTGGGCGCGGGCGCGGGCGTCGCCGAGCAGCTCGACCCCGGCCGCGCGCAGGTCGGCGAGGACCGCCGGCAGGAAGCGGGGGGCGATCTCGGCGTCGACCAGCAGCGTCTCGGCGGCGTTGCAGACCCCGGGCCGCTGGGCCTTGGCGTTGACGGCGATCCGGCGCGCCATCTCGAGGTCGGCTTCGGCGTGGACGTAGACGTGGCAGTTGCCGGCCGCCGCGTACATCACCGGCACCGTCGCGACGTCCTTCAGCGCCGCCTTCAGGCCCTCACCGCCGCGCGGGATCAGCAGGTCGACGCTGTCCTCTTGGCGGGCCAGCTCGGCCAGCTCCTCGCGGCCGCCACCGGCCAGCAGCAGCACCGCGTCCTCGGGCAGGCCGGCCGTGGCCAGCGCCTCGCGGACGATCGCCGCCAGGGCCCCGTTGGAGCGCTCGGCGTAGCTGGAGCCGCGGAGGACGATCGCGTTGCCGCTCTTGATCGTCAGCGCCGCGCAGTCGATCGTCACGTTGGGGCGCGCCTCGTAGACGACGGCGACGAGCCCCAGCGGCACCCGGACCTTGCGCAGGTCGAGGCCGCTGGCCAGGGTTTTGCGTTCGAGCTCCTCGCCGATCGGGTCATCGAGCGCGGCGACGACGCGGACTCCCGCCGCCATCGCGGCGACGCGCTCGGGGCTGAGCGCGAGGCGGTCGCGGAGGGCGTCGCCGAGGTCGGCGGCGCGCTCGTCGGCGAGGTCGGCGGCGTTCGCCTCCAGGATCTCGGCGGCGCGCTCCTCGAGCAGCCGCGCGGTCGCCTCCAGCGCCGCATCCTTCTGCTCGGTGGATGCGCTCGCCAACTCTCGTGCCGCCCGCTTCGCGGCGGCGCAACTCTCAGCGACGGACGTAGCGGTGATGGCCATGCCGACAAGGGTAGCTAGGAGTCGGGGGTGCCCTAGCTTCGTCCCTCAGAGCAGCACGAAGCGGTCGCGATGGACGACCTCGTCCGCCGCCCCGGGCAGCACCGCGCGCGCCTGCTCGGTCTTCATCCCCAGGACCTGCGCCATCTCGCGGGCGGAGAGCTCGGCGATGCCTTTGCCGATCGCCTCGCCGCCGAGCGCGACCTCGACCGCGTCGCCGGCGTCGAAGTCGCCCTCGACGGCGACGATCCCGACCGGCAGCAGGCTGGAGCCGCGCTCGCGCAGGACCCTGGCGGCGCCCTCGTCGACCGCGATCCGGCCCTGGGCCGGCTTCGCGTACTTGAGCCAGAGCTTGAAGCTGGAGGCCCTACCCGCCTGGGCGGCGAAGCGGGTGCCGCCGGGCTCGCCGGCGGCGGCGCGGGTCAGCGTGCCGGGCTCGGTGCCATTGCAGATCGTCGCCGGGATGCCGGCCTCGCTCGCCATCTCGGCCGCGGCGACCTTGCTGCGCATGCCGCCGGAGCCGAAGGCGGAGGTGCGGTCGCCGATCTGCAGACCCGCCAGCTCGGAGAAGTCGCCGACCTCGGCGATCGGGGCGGCGTCCGGCTGCAGCTGCGGATCGGCGGCGTAGAGGCCGTCGACGTTGGTCAGCAGCACCAGCAGCCGCGCCTCCAGCAGCAGCGCCACCTGGGCGGCGAGGAAATCGTTGTCGCCGAAGCTGATCTCGTCGGTGGCGGTGGTGTCGTTCTCGTTGACCACCGGCACCACCCCCCACTCGACCAGCCGCCGCAGCGTCTGGCGGGCGTTGAGGTAGTGGCGGCGGGCGCCGATGTCGGCGGCGGTCAGCAGCACCTGCGCCGCCCGCGTGCCGTGGCACCCGAGCCGGCTCTCGTAAGCGCGAAAGAGATCGCCCTGGCCCACCGCCGAGCAGGCCTGCAGCTCGTCCATCGCCCGCGGCCGCGCCGACAGCCCCAGCAGCCGCATCCCCCGTGCGATCGCCCCCGAGGTCACCATCACCACCCGCTCCCCGCCCTGCTCCAGGGCGCCGACCTGCTCGCAGACCGAATCGAGCACGTCCGCGCGCAACTCACCGTCGTCGGCGGCGACGATCGAGGAGCCGAGCTTGACGATTAGGGTCACGGCGAGCAAAGTAGCCGAGACGCCAGCGGCCAGGGGGAACGATCAGGCGATCGCCAGCTGGACCAAGACGGCGAGCGCCATCATCGAGCCCCCCACCGCAACCCAGAAGAGCTCGACATGCCTGACCTGACTGGGAGGCAGTTCGAGACCGCCTCGCTCGCGCCAGACAACCACTGACTTGCCGATCGTCCCGCCAAGCACGATCCCAGCCAGGAGGTACTGCAGCGGCGGCCAGAGATGAATCAGGGAAAGGAAATCGGCGAGGAACACCAGTCCGGCTAAGGGCAGCATCCACCCGTATAGATCCGGCAGGCGCCCGGGTCTCCCCCCTGCCGCGCGCCGCGGCTCCGCCGAAGCTCCGTCGTCCGCCTGCCCCCACTCGAGAGCATGGCCAGGTCTGCTGACAAAGAGTTTCATCGTTTCGGATGTTAGCTCGGCGAGCACAGCGATGCCGGGAGCGACCAGATGATCTAGATGTGCAGCTCGAACTCGTGCTCGCCGATGCGGACGTCGTCGCCGGGCTCGAAGCCGGCCTTGGTCAGGGCGGCGATGACACCGATCTCGACCAAGCGCTGCTCGAGATAGGCGAGCGCCTCCTCGTTCTTGGTGTCGTGGCGCTCGAAGAGCAGCTCGACGCCGCGGCCCTGGACGCGGAAGCCACCGTCGTCCTCGCGCTCGACCCAGTAGCCGCCCTCGCCGGCGGGACGGTAGACGCGGTGCTCGGCCTCGAACTCGCTCGCCGGGCCCGCCGCCGTGGCGGCGGCGGGCGGTGCGGTCTCCGGCAGCGCCGCCAGCACCCGCCGGCGCAGCTCGCCGAGCCCCTCGCCGGTGGCCGAGGAGATCGCGACGACGCCGAGGGCGCGGTCGCCGAGCCGCCGCTCCCACTCCAGCCGCGCCGCCTCGACCACGGCGGGCTCGAGCAGGTCGCGCTTGCTCAGCGCCACCAGCTCCGGCAGCAACTCCAGCCCGGCCCCGTGCGCCGAGAGCTCGGCGCGCACGGTCTCGTAGTTGGCCCAGGGGTCCCCCTCCAGGGGCGCCAGGTCGACCAGGTGGACCAGCATCGCGCAGCGCTCGACGTGGGCGAGGAACTCGTGGCCGAGGCCGGCACCCTCGGCGGCGCCCTCGATCAGCCCCGGGATGTCGGCGACGACCGCCTGGCGGTCCTCGTCCTCGAGCGTCCCCAAAACCGGCGAGATCGTCGTGAACGGGTAGTCGGCGATCTTCGGGGCGGCCCGCGTCAGCCTCCCCAGCAGCGAGGACTTGCCGGCGTTCGGCAGCCCGACCAAGCCGACGTCGGCCAGCAGCTTCAGCCGCAGCTCGATCCAGTCGGCCTCGCCGCCGGTACCCTGCTCGGCGAAGCGCGGCGCCTGCCGGGTCGAGGTCGTGAAGCGCCTGTTGCCGTGGCCGCCGCGACCGCCATGGGCGACCACCGCCCGCTGCCCCGGCTCGACCAGATCCACCGCACTGCCGTCCACCGTCGTCGCCTGCGTCCCCGCCGGCACCGGGATCGCCAGCTCCTCCCCCCGCCCCCCGTGCCGGTTCGACCCTTCCCCGTGCCTGCCCCGCTGCCCGCGGAAGTGCTTGCTCCCTTTCAGCGCAGCCAGATCGCGCTTCGACGGATCGCAGACCAGCACCACGTCCCCCCCATGCCCTCCGTCCCCACCGTCGGGACCGCCCCGCGGCACGTGCGCCTCGCGGCGAAACGAGACGCACCCGTTTCCCCCGGCCCCGCCCTCAACCCAGATTTTCGCGCGGTCGTACATCGACGCGACAGATGGTGACGGAGATTCGCTAAGCGGCCCGCGCCGCCGTGGCCGGCAGGAAGAGCTCGTTGAGCCGGCGCCCGACCTCTTCCTCGATCCCCCGTCCGTTCATCGCTTCGGTCAGCAGGCGCTCGACCAACACCGCTGCCTCCGCGCGCTGGGACTCTGACGCCCAGTGTGGATAGGGAAGGCGCTCGATGTCCTTCCCCTGGATGTTCCGCGTGTGGTTGATCACCGTCTTCAGGAGATCGGTCGCCAGGTCGGTCTGCAGCCAGCCGAGAATCAGGAACAGCTCGCGACGCGGAACCCCCTCGCGCAGGAAGGCGCAGGGCGCGCCGCTGTCGAGAATGAACCCCGGCGGCAGATAGCGGGCGTTGATCCGAGGCGCGACGAGCTGCCAGGTGATGCCCTCGCGTTCGAAGAAGGGCTTGCCCCCGACACCGTGCAGATACCACGGCCCGTCCCGCTTGAAGGTCAGGACCGCCTCCCCCTCGTCCTTCCAGTAGACGACGTGGGTGGGATTGGCGTAGAGGCGACCGGAGCTGGCCTTGTTGTAGAGCCGGTAGTCGGGGTGCGGAAATCGCAGCCGCCGCGGTGAGGGCCGCTCGGCCACGCGGACCGCCCGGCGCGTCTCACCCCGGCGCTCGGCGTCGACAGCCTTTTCCCGCAGCCGCGGCGAAAGCCGGCCCAGGCGCGCCCGTTCGAGCTCGCCCGCCAGCGTGACCGGCCGCTCGAAGCGCTTGAAGTCGTAGGGCTCCAGGAACGTCCCGTCCGGCTCGAGCTCTCGCACGAACCACTCGTTCCGCCCGATCGTCATCCCCCCCGAGGCGACCACGAACTCGCCCAGCGTCGGGCCCTCGAAGTAACCGAGGTGCTCCGCCCGGATGCCCCAGGAGAAGTTGCCGGTGCGCTCCATCGCCGCCCGCGACACCCGCTCGCCACGCACCCAGGCCGCGTCCCCCGCCGGACCGCAGATCAGGTCGAGAACCACCATCGGCTGCTTGGTGTCGTCGAACGCCGCCCCAACTTCCTCGACGCTGACCAACCCCGAATCGACGAGCAGCTCACGCAGACCCCTCATCGTCTTGATCGTCAGGAAGGTGTCGCTGCAGATTAGGCGCAGGCGACCACCGGGAGCGAGCTCCTCGATCGCCTTGGCGACGAAGAACGAGTAGGTCTCCTTCTTCAGCTTGTGGTCTCGATAGTTGCCGTAGCGGCGGTCGAGCGAGTCCTCGATCTCAGCGTCGAAGGTGCCACCGAAGGGCGGGTTGCCGATCACCAGGTCGTAGCCAGGAAACGATTCGTCGGGAAAGGAGCGGAAATAGTCGCCCCGGCGCAGGTTGTGCCCCTCGGGCAACGGCCCCCAGCGCGCCTCGATCGCCGCCACCGCCTCCGCGTAGAAATCGCGGTCCAGCTCGAAGCCGTAGAGGCACTCGGTCATCACCCGCTCGAACCGAGCCCGTGCCGACCCTCGCCGCACGGCGACCAGGCGCTCGATCAGCGGCAGCAGGAAGCTCCCCTTGCCGAAGGAGGGCTCGAGCACCCTCATCCCCGGCTCCAGCACGAGCTCGCCGACCAGGCGCTCGGCCAGGGCGGTCGGGGTCATGAACTGCCCGCGCTGCCGCTTGACCGGTCGACCCCGCTTGGCGCTGCGGATCATCAATCCGCCGCCGAGATCCGCAGCTTCCCCTGGTCGACCGCAAGCGTGGGGTCGAAGGCCTTGGCACGGGTCTCGAGCGCACGCAGGTCGCGCGCCCGTTTCGCAGTGAGGCGCCTGTTGCCGTCGCGGCGCATCTCGACCAGCCGCCCCATCGCCTCCTCCGCTGACAGTCGCCGCGGGCGCGGGCCGCCGGCGACGTGCTGGTAGAAGGAGGCGCTCTTGAGCATGATCTGGCCGGGTCCCGCGTCGAAGTGCATGAAGTCGAGGTAGTCGAGGATGTTGACCAGCAGCACGTGAGGGGTGTAGCCGCTGCCGTTCTCCTCGAAGCGGATCAGGAGCAGCCAGTAGGAATCGATCAGGTGCGAGACCAGGCCCCGGGTCAGCTTCGTGAGGGAGACCATGTTCGGCTGGCCCTTCTTACCCGCGACGCTGGCCTTGACGTTGATCGGATTGCAGATCCGCGGCCGGCCGGAGCGCAGCCAGACGTCGCCCATGCTGCGGACCAGCTGCTTGCCGCGGCGGTCCCGCTCGAAGGCGACGGCGTATTTCTCCGCCGTCAGGCATTTCAGCGTCTGTTCCTCGACGTAGTCGGCAACCCGGTGCCCGCGCTCCTTGCCGCTGCAAATTTCCCGGAAGCGAGCGGAGCGAACCCCGCGCTCCCACCAGCGCTGAGCGCTGGCGACAACTCGTTTCTGGTCCGCGGCGGAGATCAAGACGCCGAGACGCTAGTGCACGAGGACGACGCGACCCGCGGCGCCGCGCCGACCCAGACGGCGCAGTCGCTCAGCCCTCGGCGAGAACGCGAATCGTGCGGCCCTTGCGGGCGGTGAAGAAGTCGACCTTGCCAGCCCGGGTCGCGAAGATCGTGTGATCGCGCCCCAGTCCGGTGCCCTCGCCGGGCCAGAACTTGGTGCCGCGCTGGCGGACGATGATCTCGCCGCCGCTGACCTGCTGCCCGGCGAAGACCTTGACGCCGAGCATGTTCGGGTTGGATTCGCGCCCGTTGCGGCTGGAACCGAGCCCTTTCTTATGAGCCATCGGTGCCCTCCTCCTTCACGGCTTTTTTCGCCGGCGCTTTTTTGGCCGCTTTTTTCTCGGCGGCGGGTTTCTCGCTCGCGGCGGCTTTTTTCGTCGCCGCGGCTTTGCCCAGTTTGAGGCTGGTCACTTCGAGCTTGGTCAGCTCGGAGCGGTGGCCGGCGCGGCGCCGGTAACCCTTCTTCGCCTTGTATTTGAAGACTTTGATCTTCGGCCCGCGCAGGTGCGCGGCGACGGTCGCCTCGACCTTGACCTTCTCCAGCTCCACCGGCGCCGCAATGACGGTGCTGTCGCGGAACATCACCGCGCGCAGCGCGACCTTGTCGCCCTCCTTGGCGTCGAGGCGATCGACCAGCAGGGAGGTTCCCTGCTCGACCTTGTACTGCTTACCACCGGTTTCGACTACTGCATACATGCTCTGGCTCACTCGTCCTTGCTGCCTTGTTTGGCGCGCGCACGCCCCCGGCCGCCCCTGCGGCCACGACTGCGTTTGCGCGAAGCGGCGGCGGAGTTTAGCTCGCCGTCGTCGCCGTCGGCGGCGCCGGCCCCGTTGGACGAATCCGTGCCGAGCAGGGAGGCCGTCGCCGAGGAGCGCTCGACCTCCTCGATCCGCACCAGCCGGCGCTCGCCGACGAAGCGGCCGCCGCCGGTGACGCTGACGATGTAGGAGTCGATCCGGGCGACGGCGTCGTCGGCGTTGTACATGTGCGGCTCGTCGATCTTGACCAGCACCTCCTCGCCGACCTTGAACGGCAGCGCCCGCTCCTCGATCTCCTCCCGTGTCCCCGACTCGACCAGCTCGAAGGTCTCGATCGCCAGCGCGTCGCCGCCCTCGAAGTGGAAGCGCTTGCCGGTCTCCTCCTCCAGCTCCAGCAGGCCGCTGTCGGGGCCGGTCAGCTCCGCCGCCACCTTCGGGTTGACGCGGATCAGGAAGGCCTCGGTGTCGGCGTGCCCGGCGGCGATGTCGCGCATCTGCCGCAGCCCCTCCAGCGCCACCGTCTCGGCCGAGAGCACGACGCCCTCGCCGTGGCAGGTCGGACAGGGCGCGGTGAGGATCTCGCGGACGCCGTCGGTGACGTTCTGGCGCGTCATCTCGACCAGGCCCAGCGGCGAGACCTCGACCACGTAGCTCTTCGACTTGTCGGCGTCGAGCGCTTTGCGCATCGTCTTCAGGACTTTGTCGCGGTTGCTGGCCCGGGCCATGTCGATGAAGTCGATGACGATGATGCCGCCGATGTCGCGCAGGCGCAGCTGCCGCACCGCCTCCTCGGCCGCCTCGGTGTTGACTTTGGTGATCGTCTCCTCGAGGCCGCCTTTGCCGCGGCCGGTGAAGCTGCCGCTGTTGACGTCGATCACGGTCAGCGCCTCGGCGTAGTCGATCACCAGGTAGCCGCCGGAGGGGAGGTCGACGCGGCGGTTCAGCGTCGACTCGATCTCCTCGTCGATCTTCCATTTCTCGAGCAGCGGCTTCGAGCCCTGGTAGAGCTCGACCCCGCCGACCAGCTCCGGCGCCGTGCGCTGGAAGAAGTTGGTGACGCGCTCGAACTGCTTCGGCGAGTCGATGATCGCCTTCTCGAACTCGCTGAGGAAGACGTCGCGCAGCACCCGCACCGAGAGGTCGGCCTCCTGGAAGACGAGCGCCGGCGCCTTGGCCTCCTCGCTGCGGCGCTGCAGCACCTCGTTCAGCCGCTGCAGGTACCCGATCTCCCGCACGAAGTCGGATTTCTTCGCCCCGTGGGCGGCGGTGCGGACGATCAGCCCGCCCGGGCCCTTGTAGGTGCGGTCGACCATCTTGCGCAGGCGGTCGCGCTCGGAGTCGGAGAGGCGGCGGCTGACGCCGACGCCGGAGCCTTGCGGCGCGAAGACCAGGTAACGACCGGCGATCGAGACGTTCATCGAAAGCCGCGCGCCCTTCGTCTTCAGCGGGTCCTTGACCACCTGGACGAGGATCTCCTGGCCCGGTTTGATCAGCTCGTTGATCCGGCGTCCAGAACCGCGGCCGCGCTTGGGCGCCTGCTCGCCGCCCGGCAGGACGATCTCGTCGACGTGGAGGAAGCCGTTGCGCTCGAGGCCGATGTCGACGAAGGCGGCCTCCATGCCGGGAAGGACGTTGTCGACCTTCCCCTTGTAGATGTTGCCGACGATCGAACGCCGGCCACGGCGCTCGATGTAGAGCTCGGCGACGTCGCGCTTGCCGCCTTTGGTCTTCGACTCCAGGACGGCAACGCGGGTCTCGCCGCGCTCGGCGGACACCAGGATCGTTTTTTTCATTGCTTCAGCTCAGTTTCGGTTAGGTACGCAGCGCCGGTGCCCCGGTTGGGGGGCTTGACCAGGCGAACCTTCCCCGCTGGCTGAGTCGCGCTTGGATGTTGATGCTCTGAAGCACTCCGACCGCCAGGAACGTCGCGAGCACGGAGGATCCCCCGTAGCTCATCAGCGGTAAGGGGATGCCCGTGATCGGCATGATGCCGAGGTTCATCCCAACGTTGACGAAGACCTGGAACAGCAGCGAGACGGCGATGCCGCCTCCGACCAGGACCCCGTACGAGTTCTTCGAGAGCGTCACGATCCGCAGCGCCCGCCAGAGGAGCAGGGCGTAAAGGGACAGGACGAACGCGGCGCCCATGAACCCGTAGCGCTCACCGATCACCGCGAAGATGAAGTCGGTGCTGCGCTCGGGCACGAAGTCGAGCCGCGTCTGGGTGGCTTGGTCGCCGCGCCCGGTCTTCTGACCGGAGCCGATTGCGACCACCCCTTGGTGCTGCTGGTATCCCGCCCCGCGCGAGTCGTCGCCCGGGTGCAGGAAGGAAGTCAGTCTCTGCTCCTGATAGCCCTTCAAGAGAGGCACCCCAACTGCGGGGGCGACCACCATGACGAGGGCGACGAGAGCGACGAGAACGGCGCCGATGACGGCGAAGTGGGTCCAACGAACACCACCGAAGTACATCACGGCGAGGGTCGCGACCACGAACACCATCGAGGTGCCGAGGTCCGGCTGCAGGAAAACGAGCGCCGCCGGAGCCAGTCCGAGGCACAGATAACGCAGCGTGCGCCGCCATGGCGAGCCCCGCCTGGCGCCGTCGATCACGAACCCGGCAAGCGCCAAGACGAGCAGGAGCTTGCCCAGCTCCGACGGCTGGAAGCTGAAGAAGGGGAGTTCGAAGGCGCGCCGCGAGCCACGGGCGGCGAAGCCGAAGACGAAGACGAGGGCGACGCTGGCGCCGAGGAAGGTGTAGATGCCGACCCGCAGCTCGCGGAAGCGCGAGTAGTCGATCCGGGTCAGCAGCAGCATCCCGACGATGCCGAGGACGGCGTAGATCGCCTGCCGATCGACGTAGTAACCGGGGCTGCCGGGGACGTCGTGCGTGGTCGCCTGGCCGAGCGTGAAGACGCTGAAGGCGACCAGGCCGACGGCGGCGATCGCCAGCGGCCAGTCGAGGTGGGCGAGGCCGAGGCGCTCGCCGATGCCGACGTGGACCGCAAAGGGTTCGCGCGAGCGGCGGCTGGTGCTGGCGTAGCTCATCCGGGGCTGCCCCCGTTGGCGCCGGCGGGGCCGCTGGCGTGCTTGTGGAAATACGCTTCGAGGATCTGCAGCGCCGCCGGCGCCGCCGATTCGGCCCCGAAGCCGCCTTCCTCGATCGTCACCGCAGTGACGATACGGGGGTTGGGGTAGGGAGCGAGGACCAGGTACCAGGACTGGTCGGCGTGTCCCGCCCGTTCCGCGGTGCCGGTCTTGCCGGCGACCGCGATCGGGAAGTTGCCGAAGACGCCGTAGGAGGTGCCGCCGGGAGACTGCGCGGCCTCGTGCAGCCCGGTCAGGATCGCGTCGCGGTAGACGCTCTTCATCCGCACGTGGCGCCGCGGCTTCGGGTCGAATTCCTTAAGCACCCGCCCGGCCGAGTCGTCGATCTGGGTGGCGACGTGCGGGGTGACCACGGTGCCGCCGTTGGCGACGGCGGCGTAGGCGACCGCCATCTGCAGCGGGTTGGTCTGCAGGTCCCCCTGACCGGTCGCGAGCTGGATGTTGTCGCCGGCCGACCAGGGCCGTTCGGTTTCGCCTTCGCGGTAGAGCTTGTCGCGCCACTGCTTGCTCGGCACCAGGCCTTCTTCGTGGCCGGGGATGTCGAGGCCGGTGGGTCGGCCGATCCCCAGCTTGTGCGCCCATTCCTGCAGTTCGCCGGTGTCCCACATCTTCAGCCCGAGCTCGTAGAAGTAGACGTCGGAGGAGACCCGCAGGGCGTTGACGAGGTCGACCGGGCCGTAGGCGGAGCCGCCGGCGTTTTCGAATTTCTCGCCGCCGATCGTGATCGAGCCGGTGTCGTCGATCGTTTCCGAGGGCGTGATTTTCCCCCCTTCGAGGGCGGCCATGGCGGTGATCAGCTTGAAGGTCGAGCCGGTGGGATAGAGGCCTTCGGTGGCGCGGTCGGTGAGCGGCGCCAGGACCGGGTCGCGGAAGAGTTCGTCGACCTTGTGCTGGGTCAGGGGATGGGTGAAGACCGCCGGTTCGTAGGTCGGGAAGGAGCCGAGCCCGAGGATTTCGCCGTTGTCGACGTCCATCGTCACGAAGGCCCCGGGCAGGCCGCGGGCGGCGAGCGCGCTTTCCCCGGCCGCCTGCACTTCGGGGTTGAGCGAGAGCCGCAGGTTGTCGCCGGGCACCGGCGGCCGCGAGACCAGCTGCCCGCCTGGGGTCGGCTCCCCCATCGCGTTGACCTGGATCTTGGTCAGCCCCGGTTCGCCGCGCAGATATCGATCGTATTCCTCCTCGACCCCGCTCTGGCCGACCGTGTCGCCGGGTTCGAGGCTTCCGTACCGGGGTTCCTTCAGCTCTTCTTCGCTGACCTCGCCGACGCTGCCGAGCACGTGCGCGGCCCTGCTCCCGTCCGGGTAGGCGCGGACGAAGACGCGCTGCACCTGGACCCCGGGGAAGCGGCTCTGGTGTTCGCGCAGGTAATAGATGAGGTCGTAGCCGACTTCGCGGCGCAGCGTCACCGGCGCCCCGGCGGCCACCTTTTCCTGTTCGCGGATCGTCCGCCGCACCTGGTGCAGCGAGATGTGGGTGAGCTGGCCGAGCTGGCTCAGCTCGGCCCTTTCCGCGCCGGCGTCCGCGGGCAGCTTCTGCGTGTTCAGCTGCAGCGCCAGGCTGGTCCGGTTGTCGACGAGGACGTTGCCGTCGCGGTCGAGGATGCGGCCGCGGGGGGCGGCGACCCGGAACTCGTGGGTGCGGTTGTTCTTGGCCTCGGCCAGGTACTGCGAGCCGGAGAGGATCTGCAGGTCCCAGAGGCGGAAGAAGAGCACCGCGAAGAGGGCGACGGCGACGCCGCCGAGCACGGCGATCCTCAGCGCCAGCCGGCTGCCGGGCGGGGGGCGGTCCTCGGGTCGCAGGTACATGCCGACCTAGGCTCCCAGCACCGTCGGCCGGCTGCCGCGCCGCAACGCCGGCTCCTCGACCAGGGCCGGGCGCAGCAGCCGCCGCAGGCCGAGGTAGATCGGCCAGCCGAGGAAGAAGGCGAAGACGCTCTTGATCAGCATGTCGCGGATCACCAGGCTGCTGACGGCGGTGTCGCTGCCGCCCAGCATCAGCTCGACCGCGCCGAAGCCGAGCTCGGCGAAGAGGGTCATCCCGGCGCAGAGCAGCGGCGGCAGCAGCGGGCTGCGGAACTCGAAGCGCTCGCGGAAGAGGCCGGCCAGGTAGCCGGCGCTGAGCAGAACCAGCGAGCCGCCGCCGAGCGGCGCGACCAGCAGGCAGTCGAGCAGGAAGCCGATCGAGAAGCCGCTGACGGCGCCGGTCATCGTCCCCCCCAGCAGCCCCAGCGAGGCAACCAGCGCCGGCAGCACGTCGGGGCTGGTGTGGAAGAGCTCGACCTGGGAGAAGAAGGAGAGCTGCAGAATCACACCGAGCAGCACGACCGCGACCAGGCGAACGAGGATCTTCGGGGTCATGATCATTCGCGCGAGCCCCCGGTCAGGACCTGGACGATGTCGACGTTGGGCAGATCGGCGTAGGGGCGGATGTGGACCTGCTGCTTGGCTTCCTGTTCGACCAGCGAGGCCTTGGTCACTTCGCCGATCGGGATGTTGGGCGGGAAGCGCGCGGCCAGGCCCTCGCCGCGCCAGCCGGCGGTGACGACGGCCTGGCCCTTGTGGACGTGCTTGGTCGAGTCGAGGAAGCCGAGCACGAGTTCGCCGGGGTTGCCGACCTCGGGTTCGACCACTCCCTGCGCCCCCACCGGCACCACCTTGGCGGAAACGGCGCTGGAGCCGTCGGCGATCAGCGCCACCTGGGCGGAGCCGCCGGTGACGGAGGAGACGGTGCCGACGAGGCCGTCGCCGTTGATCACCGGGTCGTTGGGCCGGACGCCTTCGTTGCTGCCGGCGTCGATCATGACGTCGGCGAACCAGACGGTCGGGGAGCGGGAGATCACCCTTGCCGTAACCGGTTCGTAGCCGGAGGGGATCGCGCCGCCGCGATCGAGCGCCAGCAGCTTACGCAGCTGGGCGTTTTCGGCCAGAGCGGCGCTGGCGCCGACCGCCTGCTTGCGCGCCTGTTCCAGTTCGGTCTGCAGGCGGCCGTTGCGGCCGCGGGCGTCGAAGGTCTTGTCGAACCAGTTGACGAGGTCGCGGGCCGGCTTCAGGGCGCCGCTGGCGACCGACTGCACCGGGCTGAAGATCGCGCTGACGCCGCGCTGGAGCCCGTTCGATCCTTGCCCATAGGTGATCGTCAGCAGCGCGAAGGAGCCGACGATAAGGAGGGCCAGTACCGCCCTACGGCGGCGTACTTGCTTTCGATACACGTGGAAGACCTAAGTTCGTTGCTTGAGATGAGCGCCGCCTAAACACGCTGCCGCGCTCCCGGGTTCTTGTTGGCTCCGCGGATCGCCTCGAACTCCTCGAGCGAGAGGCCCGAGCCGACCGCCACACACGTCAATGGCGACTCTGCCAGTTGACAGGGCATCTGGCACTCGTCGCGCAGGCGCTGCGCCAGTCCTTGCAGGAGCGCGCCGCCGCCGGCGAGGACGATGCCGCTGTCCATGATGTCACCCGCCAGCTCCGGCGGGGTGCGATCGAGCGTCTCCTTGACCGCGGCGACGATGTGGCCAACCGGCTCGTCGAGCGCTTCGCGCACCTCGACGGAGCCGAGCGCAATCGTCTTCGGCAGGCCGGAGACGAGGTCGCGGCCGCGAATCTCGGCCTCCCTCTCTTCCTCCAGCCTCGAGGCGGACCCCACCTCCAGCTTCACCCTCTCCGCCGTCTGGGCGCCGATCGCCAGTTTGTAGGTGCGTTTGCAGTGAGCGACGATCGCGTCGTCGAGCTCGTCGCCGCCGAGCCGGATCGACTGCGAGACGACGATGCCGCCGAGCGAGATCACCGCCACCTCGGTGGTGCCGCCGCCGATGTCGACGATCATCGACCCGGTCGGCTCGGCGACCGGGAGGCCGGCGCCGATCGCCGCCGCCATCGGCTCCTCGATCAGCTGCGCCTGGCGGGCGCCGGCGACCAGGCAGGCCTCTTCGACCGCCCGCTTCTCGACCGGCGTCACCCCCGAGGGCACGCAGACGACGACGCGCGGGTGGGCGAAGCGGTTGGAGTGGACCGATTGGATGAAGTGCCGCAGCATCTGCTCGGTGACGTCGAAGTCGGCGATGACGCCGTCCTTGAGCGGCCGGATCGCCCTGATCGTGCCCGGCGTGCGGCCGAGCATCCGCTTCGCCTCGGCGCCGACCGCCCGCACCCGCCCGTCACGCGAGTCGATCGCGACCACCGAGGGCTCCGAGAGGACGATGCCGCGTCCGCGCACGTAGACCAGGGTGTTGGCCGTGCCGAGGTCGACCGCCATGTCGCGGCCGCCAAGCCGGGTCAGGTAGCTGAATATGCCCATTCTGCGATTTCCAGGGGAAATCATCGCAAACGGGCCTAAACGCCCCGGCCGGGCGCTACCGGCGGTCGAAGAGGCGGGGCGCCAGCTCGGCCAGCAGGCCGACCGGCAGGCCGACGACGTTGGAGACGCTGCCCTCGACTCGTTCCACCAGCGTCGAGCCCAGGGTCTGGATCGCGTAGCCCCCGGACCGCCCCCGCCACTCGCCAAAGCGCACGTAGCGCTCCTTCTCCGCCGTCGAGAGCTCCTTGAAGACCACCCGGGTCCGCTCAAGCCCAGAGCGCTCCTCGCCGCCCTCCAGCACCACCAACCCGCTCAGCACCTCATGCCCCCGCCCCGACATCCGCTCCAGATAAGAACGCGCCTCAGCGGCATCCGCGGGCTTCCCCAGCGCCTTCCCGTCGAGGACGACATCGGTGTCGCAAGCGACGATCAGCCCCGCCGAGCCAACCCGCTCGGCCACCGCATGTGCCTTCCGCCGCGCATTCTCGACCACCTCGAGCTGAGGGTCTCCTCCGGTCAGCTCATCAACCCCAGGGACGACGACCTCGAACTCGACCCCAAGCTTCTGCAGAATCTCCCGCCGCTGGGGCGAACTGGAAGCAAGGACCACCGGCGGCCTCAGTGGCGAGCTGGTTCCCCGGCGCCCTACGCCTGCGCCAGCTCCGGGAACCAGATCCCAATCTCCCGCTCCGCGGACTCGTCGGAGTCCGACCCGTGCACCATGTTGAAGGTCACCTCCAGCGCGAAGTCCCCCCGGATCGAGCCCGGCGCCGCCTCGACCGGATTGGTCGCCCCGATCAGCTGGCGAGCCGCCGGCACCGCTTCGACTCCCTCCAGCACGATCGCCACCAGGGTGCCGCCGGTGATGAAGGAGACGAGCTCGCCGAAGAAGGGCTTCTCGCTGTGCTCGGCGTAGTGCCGGTTGGCGATCGACTCGTCGGCCCGCATCGACTTCAGGGCGGCGACGCGAAGGCCCTTGCGCTCGAAGCGGGCGATCACCTCGCCGGTCAGGGCGCGCTCGAAGGCGTCAGGCTTGACGAGGATCAGGGTCCGGCTCACGGCTGGGGCTCCTTTGCTCTGGTTGGGGGCTCGACGCCTCCTCGGCGGAGGCGCCGCGGGCCGGTTCCTTCTTGCTGGCACTCGCGTCAGGTTTCTTGCCGCCGCTCTCGCCGCTGCCGGAGGAAGAGGGTTTTTTGCGGCGGCGTTTCGGCGGCGCCTTGTCCGCCACCGCTTTCTCGTCGCGCGACGGCGGCGCCTTGCGGCGAGGGCTCTCCTGCTGCTGGCGGGCGCGGCGGCGTTCGCCGCCGGCCAGCTTCGTCTCGCAATAGGGGCAGACGCCCCAGCGCGGGTCGACCGGTTTGCTGCAGGTCGGGCAGGGGTCCTTGAGGCGGCGCTGGCAGTTGGGGCAGCGCAGGTAGTTCTTCTCGACCGGGAACTCGCAGTTGGGGCAGGTCAGCTCTTTGAGCTGGCGCACCCGCAGCTCCGCGGCTTTGATCTCGAGCTCGCGCTCGTGGGCGTCCTCGAGGAACTCCGGCGGCCGCACGATCGTGTAGACGATCGTGCCGATGTAGGGGAAGAAGGAGGCGACGGTCGCGCAGGCGACCAGGAAGGGGTCGGAGATGCGGCGGCGGGCGTCGAGGTAGGTGTAGACGATCAGGGCCAGCCAGAGCACGATCAGCATCAGCAGGAAGAGGGTTGCGGCCAGGTTGAGGCCGCTGTTGTTGATGCCGAAGATCGCTAGTGACATAAGGGCGCCCGCTGGGAGGGACGGGCAGTCTACTTCGCCGCCCGCGCCGCGAACCCTGTCCGCGACCCGCGAGCAATTTGCGGGCTCAGAGGAACAGCCTTCCGAACAGGTAGCCGACCCCGAAGAAGACCAGGATCACGATCGCCACCACGGCGGCCACCAGACCCATCATCGAGAGCAGTTCGGACCCAGCGCTGCGTTTGCTCATGCGCGAATCCTCGCATAGGCGCGGGCAGGCGCGATGCCGTAGTTCGAGCCGGCGACGAGCAATGCCCCCGGCGGCGGCGCGGCGGCGAGCTCGGTGCCGCGCCGCAGCGCCGCCTCGAACCCCGGCTCGGCCTCGGCAATGAGCCCGGCTCGCTGGCAGATCCGCGCCAGCTCGGCCGCCGGCAGCGAGGCGGCGCCGGGCCGGCCGTGCGCCTCCAGCGCCGCCCGCGGCAGCTCGGTGCAGACCGCCCGCTCCAGCGCCGGCGCCAGCGCCCGCACCATCGCCGCCGCGTCCTTGTCGGCGAGGATCGCCAGGCAGGCGACGACCCGCCGGCCGCCGCTCAGCGCCGGCAGCGCCTCCGCCAGGGCGGCGGCGCCGTCCGGGTTGTGAGCGGCGTCGACGTAGGTCGGTGGCCACTCGGCGATCAGCTCGAGGCGGCCGGGGATCCGCAGCGAGCCGGCAACCGCCTCCACCCGCGCCGGGTCGAGCTCGCCGAGGAAGGCCGCGGCCGCCGTCCGCGCCAGGGCGAAGTTGCGGCGCTGGAAGCCGCCGGGAGCGCGCAGCCGCAGCCCCGGCCCGGGGTCCGCCGGCGCCCGCAGCAGGCGGGCGCCGTGCGCGGCCGCGGTGCGCTCGGCCAGCGCCTCGACCGTGGGCGAGACCCGTCCCAGCACCAGCGTCGTCTGGTCGCGCAGCACCGCCAGCTTCTCGGTCGCGATCTCGAGCTCGGTCTCCCCCAGCCACTCGGTGTGGTCGAGGCCGATCGAGGTCAGCACCGTGACCCGCGAGGGGATCGTGTTGGTCGCGTCGAGCCTCCCCCCCAGCCCGGCCTCGATCACTCCCACCTCGACCCTGGCGTCGGCGAGGGCGACGAAGGTCGCCGCGGTCGCCGCCTCGAACTGGGTGACGGCGTCGCCGAGCTCGAGCGTGCGGTTGACGCCCTCCGCCGCGCGGGCGACGCGCTCGACCGCGGACGCGAACTCGACCGCGCCGATCTCCTCGCCGTGAATCAGGGTGCGCTCGGCCCAGCGCGCGGTGTGGGGCGAGAGGCAGGCGCCGGCGCCGACCCCGTGCGCCTCCAGCAGCGCCGCGGTCATCCGCGTCACCGAGGACTTGCCGTTGGTGCCGACGACGTGGACCGAGGCGAAGCGGTGCTGGGGCATCCCCAGCGCCGTCGTCAGCCGGTGCATCCGCTCGAGGCCGAGCCGCCAGCCGATCGGCTCCAGCGAGTCGAGATAGGCCTCCGGGTCTATCCGAGCTCCTCGAGCTCGGCCCGGTAGCGCTCGAGCTTGCCGCGCTCCTCCTCCACCACCTCGGCCGGGGCCTTGGCGACGAAGCCCTCGTTGCCGAGCTTGCGCTCGCCCCGCTCGACCTCGGCGCGCAGCTCCTGGCGGCGCTTCTCGAGCCGCGCCGCGACCGCCCCGGCGTCGAGCTGCTCGGAGGCGAGGACGCGGACCGGGCCGACCGCGGCGACCGGCTCGGTGCCGACGCCGTCGAACTGGAAGCGCGAGAGGCGGCCGACGAACTCCGGTGGCTCGACCCCGTCGAGGACCGCCGCCAGCATCGCCGCCACCGGCACCCCGGCGAGGTCGCGCCAGGCGCGCAGCCGCTGGGTCAGGCGGATGCCGGCCTCGACGTCGGCCTCGGCGGGGTCGTCGAAGAGCGCCTCGTCGGCGACCGGGAAGGGATGGACGACCAGGTGCCCGCGGCGGGCCGGGTGGAAGGACCAGATCTCCTCGCTGACGAACGGCATCACCGGGTGCAGCAGCGCCAGCACCCGCTCCAGCGCCCACAGCAGCGTCGCCGAGACCTCCTCCTCGCCGTCGTAGAGGCGCGGCTTGGCGATCTCCAGGTACCAGTCGCAGAGGTCGCGCCAGAAGAACGAGTAGGCCTCCTGCACGGCGTGGGCGAAGTCGTAGGCCTCGAGCTTGGCGGTGACCGAGGCGATCGTCCGCTCCAGCCGCGAGAGCAGCCAGCGGTCCTCGACGTGGAGCGGCCTGGGGGCCGGCTCGACCTCAGCCGCGTTCAGCAGGATCAGCCGGCTGGCGTTCCAGAGCTTGTTGGCGAGGTCGCGGCCCTGCTCGACCTTGGCGTCGGAGAAGCGCACGTCCTGGGTCGAGGACATCGCCAGCAGGCCGAAGCGCAGGGCGTCGGCGCCGTGGACGTCGATCTCCTCCAGCGGGTCGATCCCGGTGCCGAGGCTCTTCGACATCCGCCGCCCGTCGCGGGCCTGGATCACCGAGTGCACGTAGACGTCGCGGAAGGGGACGTCGCCGGGGAACTCGATTCCCATCATCACCATCCGCGCCACCCAGAGGAAGAGGATCTCGCGGGCGGTGGTGAGGAAGCTGGTCGGGTAGAAGGCGCGCAGCTCGGGGGTGTCGTCGGGCCAGCCGAGGGTCGCGAACGGCCACAGCGCCGAGCTGAACCAGGTGTCGAGCACGTCCTCCTCCTGGCGCAGCTCGCCGTCGCAGGCGCCGCAGCGCTCGGGCGCCTGCTCGGCGACGTAGGTCTCCTCGCAGGCATCGCAGTACCAGACCGGGATCCGGTGCCCCCACCAGAGCTGGCGCGAGACGCACCAGGGCCGGATCTCCCGCATCCAGTCGAGGTAGACGCGCTTCCACTGGGCCGGAGCGATCCGCACCGCGTCGGCCTCGACGGCGGCGATCGCCGGCTTCGCCAGCTCGTCCATGCGGCAGAACCACTGCAGCGAGATCAGCGGCTCGATCCGCTCGCCGGAGCGGTGCGAGAAGGGCACCGAGTGCATGTAGGGCTGCTCGTCGCGCAGCCGGCCCTCGGCGCGCAGCGCCGCCACCACGGCGACCTGGGCCTCGGCGGCGGTGAGGCCGGCGAACTCGCCCGCCTCCTCGGTCATGCGCCCGTCGGGGCCGATCGCGCCGATCTCCTCGAGCCCGTGCCTGCGGCCGATCTCGAAGTCGTTGGGGTCGTGGCCGGGGGTGATCTTCAGCGCCCCGGTGCCGAACTCGGGGTCGACGTGCTCGTCGGCGATGATCGGCAGCCGCCGCCCGACCAGCGGCAGCAGGCAGTGCTGGCCGACCAGCTCGGCGTAGCGCTCGTCGTTCGGATTGACCGCGACGGCGGTGTCGGCGAGCATCGTCTCCGGCCGTACCGTGGCCACGGTCAACACCCGCTCGGAGCCCTCGACCGGGTAGTCGATCGAGTAGAGCGTGTCCTCCACCTCGCGGTTCTCGACCTCGAGGTCGGAGATCGCCGAGCCCGAGCCGGGGTCCCAGTTGACCATGTAGTTGTCGCGGTAGATGTAGCCCTTGTCGAAGAGCCGCTTGAAGACGCGGTAGACGGCGCGGACGTAGCCCTGGTCGAGGGTGAAGCGCTCGCGCTCGTAGTCGCAGGAGGCGCCGAGCCGCTTGTACTGCTCGACGATCCGCGAGCCGTACTCCTGCTTCCAGGCCCAGACCCGCTCGACGAAGGCCTCGCGGCCGAGCTCGTGGCGGCTCAGCCCTTCGGCTTTGAGCCCTTTCTCGACCACCGCCTGGGTGGCGATGCCGGCGTGGTCGGTGCCGAGGATCCAGAGCGTGTTGCGGCCGCGCATCCGGTTCAGCCGCACCAGCGCGTCCTGCATCGAACCGTTGAGGGCGTGGCCCATGTGGAGGACGCCGGTCACGTTCGGCGGCGGAATCGCGACCGAGAAATTCTCCTCCGGCGCCCCCTCCGCCTGCGGGTGGAAGTACCCCCCCTCGACCCACTCGGCAAAGACCCGCCCCTCGACCTCCGAGGGGTCGTAACGGGTCGTCTCCTCCAACTTCTTGCGCTGCGCCGCGTCCACGCGGCGAGTCTAGTTAGGCGGTTTCCTCGCTGAGTCCCTCGTCGGCCGCGCCGATGTCCTGTGGCGCGGCCTCGGTGACCAGGGTCGGGCGGCGGCCCTGGGCGATCGTCTCCCTGGTGACGACGCACTTGGTGACGTCGCGGCGCGAGGGCAGCTCGAACTGGACGTCGAGCAGGGTCTCCTCGAGGATCGAGCGCAGGCCGCGGGCGCCGGTCTCGCGTTCGAGCGCCTTGTCGGCGATCGCCTCGAGGCTGTCCTCGGCGAAGACCAGCTCGATGTCGTCGAACTCGAAGAAGCGCTGGAACTGGCGGGTGAGCGCGTGGCGCGGCTCGGTCAGGATCGTGGTCAGGTCGTCGCGGCTGAGCTGGTGGATCGCGGTGATCACCGGCAGCCGGCCGATGAACTCCGGGATCAGCCCGTATTCGATCAGGTCCTCGGGCAATACCTGCTCGAACCATTCGCCGGCGTCCTTCTTCTCGCGCGAGGAGATCTCGGCGCCGAAGCCGATGCCGCGGTCGCCGACGCGGCGCTCGATCACCTTGTCGAGTTCGGCGAAGGAGCCGCCGCAGACGAAGAGGATGTTGGTGGTGTCGATCGTCAGGAACTCCTGGTGGGGGTGCTTGCGGCCGCCCTGCGGGGGCACCGAGGCGGTCGTCCCCTCGAGGATCTTCAGCAGCGCCTGCTGCACGCCTTCGCCGGAGACGTCACGGGTGATCGACGGGTTGTCGGCTTTGCGCGCGATCTTGTCGATCTCGTCGATGTAGATGATCCCCGTTTCCGCCTTCTTGACGTCGTAGTCGGCGGCCTGGATCAGCTTCAGGAGGATGTTCTCGACGTCCTCGCCGACGTAGCCGGCCTCGGTCAGCGCCGTCGCGTCGGCGATCGCGAAGGGGACGTTGAGGATGCGGGCGAGGGTCTGGGCGAGCAGCGTCTTGCCGCAGCCGGTCGGCCCCAGCATCATGATGTTCGACTTCTGCAGCTCGACGTCGGACTCTTCGGACTGGGCGATCTGGACCCGCTTGTAGTGGTTGTAGACGGCGACCGAGAGGGAGCGCTTGGCGGCCTCCTGGCCGACCACGTACTCCTGCAGGACGTCGTGGATCTCCCGCGGTTTCGGCAGGTTCTCGAGCTCGAAGGCGGGAGGCGCGGTCAGCTCCTCGTCGATGATCTCGTTGCAGAGGTCGATGCACTCGTCGCAGATGTAGACGCCGGGGCCGGCGATCAACTTCTTGACCTGGCGCTGCGACTTGCCGCAGAAGCTGCAGAGGAGCTGCTCGTTCGAGTCTGTGGGACGTGCCAGCGGAATCCCCTCCTAACGGGATGATCTATGACCTCCGGCAGCCCCGCAAGCTTAGACGGGACGAGACGCCGGTACGAGAGGTCGTTTACTGCGCCCGGCCGGCGGTCCCTTCCCGTGACTCCAGCCTTGCGCCATCGCGCTACCGTGCGGGCCATGCCTGCCGACGTCGAGATCGCCCCCGTCGCCGCCGGCGAGTTAGAGGCCCTGCTGCCGCTGATCGCGGCCTACCAGCGCTTCTACGAGGTCGAGGAGATCGACGCCGAGCGCAACCGCGCCTTCTTCCACCGCTTCCTCGCCCCCAGCGAGGACGGGATGCTGCTCGGTGCCAGGGGCCACGGCGAGCTGCTCGGCTACGCCTGCCTCTACTGGCACTTCAGCTCGCTGGCGGCGCGGGAGACGGTGCTGATGAACGACCTCTTCGTCACCGAGGCCGCCCGCGGCCGCGGCGTCGGCCGCGGCCTGATCGAGGCCAGCGCCGCCGTCGCCCGCGAACGCGGCGCCGCCGGGCTCGAGTGGGCGACGGCACCCGACAACCACACCGCCCAGCGCCTCTACGACAGCACCGACGCCGTGCGCTCGACCTGGATCTCCTACGAGCTGGAGCTGTGAGCTGACGAGGAGTGCATATCTGCCCCCAGAGAACCAAAATGCACTCCTCGACCGAGATCGAGCTGGCGGCGACGCTCAGCTGTAGCGGTCCCAGCGGGTCACTTCGGGTTTGGGGTTGATCGGCACGCCGTGGACGCGGATCTCGATGTGGAGCTGGCAGCCGACGGTGCGAGCGTTGCCGGTCTTGCCGACCTCGCCGACCCGCTCGCCGGCCCAGACCCGCTCGCCGCGATGCACCAGCGGCGGATGCAGCATGTGCGCAAAGAAGTAGCTGCGGTCCTCGCCCTGACCGTGGATCAGCAGGTAGTTGCCGTAGAGGATCGGGTCGTAGCCGGTTTCAAGGACCCGGCCGGTCACCACCGAGACCAGTTCGGTCCCGCAGGCGGCGAGGATGTCGAACCCTTCGTGGACCCGCCCGCCGTCGCGCGGGGCCCCGAATTCGCCGACCGGCCCGCGTTCGCCGTGCGGCCCCTCGACCGGGAAGACGTGCTCGTAGTAAGGGAGACCGCCGTCGCGGCTGGAGACTTCGGCGGCGGCGCCAGACGGTGCCGCGGCAACGGCCAGGAGGACCAGGGCGAGGAGGGCCTGGCGCTTCAGTGGTGTTCGATCACGCGGTCGACGATGTTGTACGCCTTCGCCTCCTCCGCGCTCATGAAGTAGTCGCGCTCGGTGTCTTTCGTCACCTTGTCGAAAGGCTGCCCGGTGTGCTTGGCGATGATCTCGTCGAGGCGGCGGCGGACGTCGATGATCTCTTTGGCGTGGATCTCGATGTCGGTGGCCTGGCCCTGGAACCCGGCCGAGACCTGGTGGATCAGGATCTTCGAGTTGGGCAGCGACATCCGCTTACCCTCGGCGCCGCCGCAGAGCAGCAGCGCCCCCATGCTCATCGCGACGCCGACGCAGATCGTCTGCACGTCGGGCTTGATGAACTGCATCGTGTCGTAGATCGCCAGGCCGGCGTAGACCGAGCCGCCGGGCGAGTTGACGTAGAGGCTGACGTCCTTGTCGGGGTCCTCGGACTCGAGGTGCAGCAGCTGGGCGACGATCAGGTTGGCGATGTCCTCGGTGACCGGCGTGCCGAGGAAGACGATCCGCTCGCCGAGCAGGCGCGAGTAGATGTCGAACGCACGCTCGCCGCGCGACGTCTGCTCGACCACCATCGGCACCAGAGGGCTCATCGTGCGGGCACTCTATAGAAGCGGTCAGGCGTGCCTGCGGCAGCCTGGAGGTCAGGACCGAGCGTTGCGAAGGAGGCCTGTCGGTGCCCCTCCGCGGGAATTCGTCGCGCACCCTTCGGGAGCCGCGCGCGGAGCGCGCGCGACGAATTCCCCCAGAGGGCGACCGGACCCCTCTTCGCAACGCCCCTACTCGGAGTCCGGGGTCCAGAGCCCGCCGGCCGCCTCGCGCTCCTTCTCCGGCGTCCAGATCTGCTCGCGGGCCTCGGCCTGCGCGAGCGGGATCGGCTTGGCGGCGTCGGCGACCAGCTCGATCGCCTTGCGGGCCCTGATGTCTTCGGCGACCATCTGGTCGCGGCCGTTCTGGCGCAGCCGCTCGAGCAGCTTCTGCGGCGTCGTGCGCTCGTGCTCGGCGCTGTGCTCGAGCGCCTCGACCAGCTCCTCGTCGGAGACCTCGATCGCCTCCGCCTCGGCGATCGCCGTCACCACCGCCTCGCGCTCGAGCTCGCGCTCGGCGTCGGGCTTCGACTCCTCGATCAGCTCCTCGCGGGTTTTGCCCTGCATCTGCAGGAAGGCGTTGGGGTCCATCCCGCGCTGGGCGAGCTGGCGTTCCATCCGCTCCCAGCGTTCGGTCGCCCGCGCCGTCACCAGGTCGGGCGGGACCTCGATCGTCGCCGCCTCGACCGCGGCGTCGACGGCGGCGATCCGGAAGTCTTCCTCCGCCCTGCTGTCGAGGGCCTCGCCGACTTTCTCGCGGATGTCGGCGCGCAGCTCCTCCAGGGTGTCGAACTCGGAGGCGTCGGCGGCGAAATCGTCGTCGAGCTCGGGCAGGATTTTCTCCCGCACCTCTTTGACCTTGACCTTGAAGACCGCGTCTTCGCCGGCCAGCTGCTCGGCCTGGTAGTCGTCGGGGAACTTCACCTCGACCTCGCGCTCCTCGCCCGCCTTGGCGCCGGTGAGCTGCTCCTCGAAGCCCTCGATCAGCTGGTCCGAGCCGAGCGTCAGCAGGTAGTCGTCGGCCTTGCCGCCCTCGAAGGCGGCGCCGTCGAGCAGGCCCTCGAAGTCGATCAGCAGCGAGTCGCCCTCGACCGCGGCGCGCTCGACCGGCTCCAGCCGGGCGAAGCCCTCGCGGATGCGCTCGACCTCGGTGTCGACGATCTCGCCCGGCACCTCTTTGTCGGCGCGGCCGACCTCGAGCCCCTTGTAGTCGCCGAGCTTGGCCTGCGGCCGCACCCCGACCTCGAATTTGAACGCGAGCGGCTCTCCCTCGGCCGCGGGGGTCGAGACCATCTCGATGCTGGGATCGCCGATCGGGCTGATGCCGGCGTCGAACAGCGCCGCTTCGTACCACTCCGGCAGCGCCTCGCGGATCGCCTCCTCCAGCACCGGCGCGAAACCGAGTCGCTGGATCACCAGCGAGGGCGGCGCTTTGCCCTTGCGAAAGCCGGGCATCCGCGTCTCCCGCGCCATCGCCCGCGCCGCCCGCCCGGTCGCGCGCTCCACGTCCTCGGCCGGGACCTCGACCTCGACCCGCACCCGCGAGTCCGGCAACTCTGAGAGCGTCGTCTTCATCGAGCCGGTGACCCTAGAGGAATCGAGGCGGCAGCCTAAGCGCGGCGGCGGGCCAGGGCGGTGCGCAGCGCCACGGCGAAGTCGATCGCGAAGGAGAGCCCCCGTCCCAGCGGTCCGGTGACCAGCCAGGCGCGGGTCCTATCGAGCGGCGACACCGGGACCGCCGATCCCGCCGGGGCCGGTTTCGGCGGCGAGGATCTGGCGCTCGAGCCGGGTGCCGTGGCCGGCCGCGACCGCGCGCTCGGCGCGCTCGGGGTCGAGCGCGTAGCCGCGGTCCTGGGCGAGGTCGAGCAGCCGCTGCTTCTCGATCCCCTCGCGCGCCGCCTTGAAGAAGAACCAGGCGAGCAGGCCGAGGCCGAGGAAGGTGCCCTCGACCATCATCACCACACCGGCGATGCTCTGGTCGGTGATCGGGGAGATGTGCCAGTGGCGCTCGCCGCGGGCGTAGACCGAGTAGAGAACCGTGTCCGACCACATCAGCACGTTGCCGAGGATCGCCCCGGCGAAGCGGACGGCGATCACGTAGACGACCTTCCAGCCGGCGGTGAACCAGGTCGGCGTCGGCAGCGGTCCGAAGACCGGCATCCACATCAGGCAGCCGAAGAAGATGAAGGTCGCGTGCTCCAGGGCGTGGATCGGGGCGCCGCCGTAGGCGGCGTCGTAGAGCGCCGGCACGTGCCAGAGGTAGAAGTTGAGCATCCACAGGGGGAAGGCGATCGCCGGGTTGGTCAGCACCCGCAGGCGATCGAAGAAGCGGATCGCCAGGACCGGCTGCAGCAGCGGCCCGGTCAGCCCCAGCACCAGCAGCAGGCTGGCGACGTCGCCGATCAAGAGGTGCTCGACCATGTGGGCGATCACCAGTTCGTCGGAGAGGTCGCCGATCGGCGAGATCAGGGCGATCACGATCACCAGCAGGCCGGAGGCGAAGCAGACCTGGCGCCAGAGCGGCACCGCTCGCCCCTTGGCGGCGAGGGTCGCGGCCCGCTTGGCGTAGAGGGCGGCGGCGATCAGCATCGGCGCCAGCTCGATCGGGCCGTAAATGCCGGTCAGGTGGGCGAACGGCAGGGTCACGGCGATCCAGCGTAGCGACGCCCCGGCGGCGGCGGCCCGCCCGCCGGCGCTGCTAGCTTGGCAGCGCCGTGGCCGACCACCGAGACCGCTTCCCGCCGATCGGCAGCTACGGCTTCCTCTCCGACTGCCACACCGCCGCCCTGGTCTCCTACGACGGCGCCGTCGAGTGGCTCTGCCTGCCCCGCTTCGACTCCCCCAGCGCCTTCGCGGCGCTGCTCGACCGCGGCGCCGGCCACTTCAAGCTGAAGCCGCGCGGCGTGATCGTCCCGATCGGCCGCCGCTACGAGCCGGGCACGCTGGTGATCGAGACGACCTGGGTCACCGACAGCGGCTGGGTCGTCGTCCACGATGCGCTGACGATCGCCGAGTGGGCGACCGACGACGGCAAGGGCAGCCGCCCCCAGACCGCGCACGAGTCCGACCGCTCGCTGCTGCGGACGATGACCTGCATCGACGGCGAGGTCGAGATGGAGATGGAGTGCCTGCCGCGCTTCGGCTATGGCCTCGAAGGCGCCAGCTGGAGCGGCGGCGAGCTCGGCGAAGCGCTGGCCCGCGGCGAGGACGGGACCGAGCTGCGGCTGACCAGCGACATGGACCTGACGATCGAGGAGGGCGCCGTCCGCGGCAGCCTGAAGCTGCGCGAAGACGAGAGCGGCTTCTGCGCCATCACCTGGGGCGAGAGCGATCTCGGCGGGCCGCGCAGCGCTCCCGAGGCGCTGGAGCGGCTCGACTCGACCGAAGAGTTCTGGCGCGACTGGCTGCGCCACGGCGACTTCCCCGACCATCCCTGGCGGATCCACCTGCAGCGCTCGGCGCTGGTCCTGAAGGGCCTGACCTACACCCCGACCGGGGCGATCGTCGCGGCGCCGACCACCTCGCTGCCGGAGACCCCCGGCGGCGAACGCAACTGGGACTACCGCTTCAGCTGGATCCGCGACTCGACCTTCAGCCTCTGGGCCCTGCACACGCTCGGCTTCGACCAGGAGGCGCGCGACTTCATGCGCTTCATCGTCGACGTCTGCCAGGACAAGCCGGACCTGCAGATCATGTACGGGATCGGCCACGAGCGGGAGCTGACCGAGCGCACGCTCGACCACCTCTCCGGCTACGGCGGCGCCCAGCCGGTGCGGGTCGGCAACGGCGCCTTCGACCAGCGCCAGAACGACGTCTGGGGAGCGCTGCTGGACTCGGTCTACCTGCACGAAAAAGCGCTGCGGGGAGCCGGCGACCCGACCGATCGCCAGCTGATCCGCTACCAGGTCGAAGCGGCGATCGCCGCCTGGCCCGAGCCCGACCAGGGGATCTGGGAGTCGCGCGGCGAGCCCCAGCACTACGTCTCCTCGAAGCTGATGATCTGGGTCGCGGTCGACCGCGGCGCCCGCCTCGCCCGCGGCAACGGCTTCGATGAGCTGGCCGCGGAGTGGGAGGCGAAGGCGGAGGAGATCAAGGCCGAGATCCTCGAGCGCGGCGTCCGCGACGGCGTCTTCCGCCAGCACTACGACACCGACGCGCTCGACGCCTCGCTGCTGCTGATCCCGTTGCTGCGCTTCCTGCCCCCCGACGACGATCGCGTCGGCGCCACCGTCGACGCGATCGCCACCGACCTGACCGAGCACGGCCTCGTCCTCCGCTACAAGGTGCACGAGACCGACGACGGCCTCCACGGCAAGGAGGGGACGTTCCTGATCTGCTCCTTCTGGCTGGTCTCGGCGCTCTCGGAGATCGGCGAGTGCGAGCGGGCGCGCGAGCTCTGCGAGCGCCTGCTCGAGGCGGCGGGCTGGCTCGACCTCTTCGCCGAGGAGCTGGAGGCCGACTCCGGCCGCCACCTCGGCAACTTCCCCCAGGCGTTCACCCACCTGGCGCTGATCAACGCGGTCTCCCACGTGATCGCCGACGAGCGTCGCGAAGACGGCGGCGTCACCGCCGTCTTCAGCGAGATGGGAGGCGTCCGCGAGGACGCCTGAGCCAGCAGACGAAAGCCCGCAGACAAAAGGTTTCGTTTGCTCTATATTGGGCCGGCCACGATGACGAATCTCAACCGCTCCGAAGACAACGACCTGCTGGTGGCGCTGCGCCACCCACTGCGCCGCAAGATCCTCTGCGAGATGGACGGCAAGGAGACGATCAGCCCGCGCGCGGTGGCGACGGCGATCAAGGAGCCGCTGACCGGGGTCTCCTACCACGTGCGGGTGCTGGCCGACCGCTCGGCGGTGGTGCTGGTCGACACAAAACCGGTGCGGGGGTCGATGCAGCACTTCTATCGAGCGACGGTCAGAAAGCCCTGGGCGCGGCAGGCGCTCGGCCTCGACCCCCCCGAGGGTGGAGCGACGGGGGAGAGTTCGACCGACCCGAAGGCTTAGCGGCCGCGGAGGGCATGGACCAGACCGGCGACAGCAGGACGACCACGGCGCAGGACGCCGCCACCGAGTCCGCCGTCCTGCAGCAGGTGCTCGCCCTGCATCCGTCGCAGCTGACACTCGAGGAGCTGGTCCGGGAGGTCGGCGGTCAGTCCGCCAGCTTCGCCGAGCGCGACGCGATCGAGCGCGCCGTCCGCGACCTCGGCGGCGCCGGCCTGCTGCACCGGCGCGAGGCCTTTGTGCTGCCGACCCGGGCGGCGCTGCGCTTCGACCAGCTGCTGGACCGTTTCTGAATCCGGGCTAGACGACGAGGCGCCGGAAGCCGGGGCGCAGGCGCGCGGCGAGCTCGGCCGCCGCGGCCGCGGCGTCCTCGTCGTCGCCGGCGGCGAGGATCACCTCGGTCGCGGCGAAGCTCCCGAGCTGGTCTTCGACCGCCTGGACGAGGTCCTCGTCGCCGACCCGCGCCTCGGCCACGACACCGGCCTTGGCCAGCGAGGCGACCGTGATCACCAGGCTCTGCTGGGCTTCGCGGCGGGCGCCCTCGAGGTCGGAGGCCCAGCGGTCGAGAAAGCCGATCCGGGCGGGCGCGAGGACCAGGACCCGCGCCTCCCCCTCGCCGCCGGCGGCCACGGCCGCGATCTCCCGGATCGCCTTCGGGTCCTCGACCGGGCGGCTGACGACGAGCAGCAGGCGACGCTCGCCGCTCGCCGGCGGCGACTCACCGAGCGCCCCGCGGGGCCGCTGGCGGACGGCGACGACGACCAGCGCAACCGCAACCAGGGCGCCGATCGCGACCCCGACACCGGGACCGCCGGTGAGGAAGGCGGCGGCGATCGGGACGGCGATCGCGACCACGGCGAGCGGCAACTTCAAGGCGGACACCGCCACAGCCTGCCAGGCCCGATCCCCCAACGTGCGGATCTTTGCACGACTTACTAAACAGAATTGCCACTTCGTTATAGAAACCTTGAGTTTCTTTCTCTAGAGTGCCCGCTTCGGCCGCCTCCCCCGTAATCGAACGAAGGAACCCCCTTGCCAGCAAAGACCAAGAAGAAAGACGGCGTCGAACAGCTGATCGCCAAAGCTTTCGCCCACCCGCTGCGGGTCCAGATCCTGATCGTCCTCAACGAACGGGTCGCCAGCCCCAACCTGATCGCGAAGGAGCTGGAGCAGAGCCTCAATCTCGTCGCTTACCACGTCCGGGTGCTGGAGAAATACGACTGCGTCGAGATGGTCAACACGAAACAGCGCCGTGGTGCCACCGAGCATTTCTACCGTGCGACCAGGCGCGAGTTCCTCAGCAACGAGGAATGGGCGCGGATGCCGGAGAGCCTGCGACCGGGCCTCTCGGCGGCGATGCTGAAGACGATCTTCGACGACATCAAAGAGGCCGCCGGCAGGGGCACCCTCGACGAGCTCGAGAACCGCCACCTCAGCCGCACGCCGATGGTCGTCGACCAACAGGGCTGGGACGAGGTCGCCTCGCTACTGAGCGAGACGCTCGAGCGGGTCCTGGCGATTCAGGCCGGCGCCTCCGCCCGGCTCGCTGAGAGCGAGCGGGAGAGCCTGCTCTGCAAGGTCGAGATGATGCACTTCAAGTCGCCCGAGCCGGACTGAGCGGGGCGGCCGCCTCCGGGGTCGCGACGACGAAGGAGAAGCTCTGCTCGAGGTAGAGGTGCACCGCCTCGGCATCGTGGTGGCTGTAGCCGATCGCCAGGTCCTGGCCGGACTCGAAGCGGAAGTCGCCGCCGCGCAGGCTGAGCACTACCGCGCCCCTGACCCCGGGGGCCCAGACGATCGGACCGCCGCCGAGGATCTTCGCCAGGTGGTCGAAGAGCGGGTAGCCGCCGTGCTCGGCGGTCTCGATCACCCGCGTGTGCTCCTCGGGGCCGAGGGCGAGCCCGTAGGGGCCGCCGACGCCGACCTCGCGCAGCGCCTCGACCGCGCCGGCGACCGAGCGCGGGTACTCCTCGGCGCTCTCGCCGAGTGGCTGCGGCGCCACCGGCGAGGCCTCGGCGACGCCGACGATGCCGGCGTCCTCCCAGCCGTGGAAGACGGCGACGTTCTCGGCGACCGCGATCTGGCGCGCGGCCCGGTCGAGCGGCTCGAGATCGGCGTCGAGGGCGCCGCGGTCGTCGTCGCGCAGCTCGGCGCGGGAGATCGCGAACTCGGCCCGCAGCTCGACCAGCGGCAGGACGCGGCGCTGCCGGCCCTCGACGCCCTCGCAGGGCGCGGCCTCGAGGGACTCGGTGCGGCCGAGGTTGGTCGCCGAGCGCTCCCAGCCGTGGGGGCCGCCGAAGTCGACCAAGCGCCGCGCCGCGAGGGCGCCGACGAGGCGCTCGCGCGCCTCGTCGTCGAGCAGCTCCCAGCCCGAATCGGAGATCGGGGCCAGATGTCGCAGAAGATGGTTCATCGCTCCTCCCCCTTGAGGCTGCCGATGCCGAGCGAGCCGTCGCCGGGCGCGGCGCTGTCGTCGTCCGTGTCCTCCGAGCCGGCCTCGGCCGCCTCGCCGTGCTCGACGATGTCGCCGTCCTTGAAGAGAACGCCCGCGGCGATCTGGCGCCAGCGCGGGGTCCGCCGCAGCAGGAACTCGAGGTCCATCGCGAAGTGCTTGAACTCCTCGCCCTGGGCGTCGTGCATGATCGCCCTCGCCTCCGGGTCGGGCTCGACCGACAGCCGCTGCTGGTACCAGCCGATCGCCTGGCACTCCTCTTCCAGCGAGGCGCAGAGGCGGGCGAAGGTGCGGGTCTCCGCCGAGAGCTCCTGCGGTGGCTCGTGGTACTGGTCAAATCCCATCTGGCCTCCTTGCGCCGTTGCGATTACCCGCTGGGTCGAGATTAGCCGTCGCCGGGCTGGGCCAGCTGCTCGCACGGTTCCCAGGGCCGGGCGAAGAGGTCAACGGACTTGCGGATGGCACTGAACCGGAGCGCTTCGGCGGCGGCGCAGAACTGGGCGGTGGAGAGTTCGTACTCGGCCTCGAATACCGCCTTGCCGCGCCGCACGAAGGGCTCGTAGAGGCCGCATTCGTCGTACTGGAAGCACTGCTCGACGATCGCGAAGTCGAAGTCGCCGATCAGCTGCGGGACCTGGCGGCCGTCGTTCTTCAGCGCCACCGCCATCCCGTCGGCGTGGACGCGGCGGGCGACCCAGCGGTTGAAGCGAAGCTGGTCGGCGCGGGTTATGTCGAAGCCGGTGTCGTTTTCCCAGCCGGCGATGTTGTCGGGCTCGACCGCGTCGAAGCCCTTGCGCGCGCACATCTCGAAGCGGCGTTCGAGCAGCGGCGCGAAGCGGTGGAAGCGGCGCACGTCGAGCCAGCGCTCTTGCGGGAAGCCTTCGTAGCGGCGGCCGAGGACCGCGCGCGGGAAGCGGCTGGCGTCGGGGCGGTATTCCTCCCAGCTGCCGACGTCGACGTAGCAGATGACCCTGCGCCCTTCCCGGTGCAGCTGGCGCACCGTCGCGGCGCTGGTTTCGAAGCCGTCGACGTCGTAGACGCCGGCGGCGACGCCGGTGTCGATCCGCCCCTGCAGCTGCCATTGCCAGGGAGCCGCTTCCGGCTGGGGGTGCCAGATGGCGCCGGCCGCCGGCGCAAAGCCGGCGCCGAGGGCAAGTGCCAGCGCCAGCGCGAGCAGGAGGCGGAGGGCCATGAGCTGACGCTACCCCCGACGGCAAGCCGAAAAACGTCCCGCCCGCCGCTAAGGTGTGACAACGGTTGCCAGCTAGGCCGCCGGGCGCTGCACGGCTTCGGTATCAACGCCCTCAGGGCGGCGCGGTGTGACAACTCCGAGATATCGATGGCTGCGAACAAGGAAGACCCCAAACCGCCCGCCGCGCGCGAGCCGTCCGACCTCGGCGACGGCCTCGCCAGCGAGCGCGAGCTCTGGGCGCGCTTCGCCCGGCAGCGCGACCGGGCGACCCGCGAAGAGCTGGTCCGCCGTTACCTCCCCTTCGCCAGGAACCTGGCGCTGCGCTACCGCGGCGCCAGCGAGTCCTTCGACGACCTGCTGCAGGTGGCGAGCCTGGGGCTGGTCAACGCGATCGACCGCTTCGACCCGGCGCGCGGCACTCCCTTCACCGCCTTCGCCTCGCCGACGATCCTCGGTGAGCTGAAGCGCCATTTCCGCGACCGCGTCTGGACCGTGCGGGTGCCGCGCGGCCTGCACGACCGCATGGCCGACGTCGACAAGGCGATCTCCGGGCTGACCGTGGAGCTGCAGCGCTCGCCCTCGGTCGGCGAGATCGCCGCCAGGCTCGAGGTCGAGCCGACCGACGTGCTCGAGGTGCTGGAGGCCAACCACAATCGCCGCCCGCTCTCGCTCGACCGCCCGGTCGGCGGCGACGAGGACGAAGCGCCCGCCTCGGAGTGGATCGGCGACGAGGACGAGGGCTTCGAGCTGGTCGACGACAAGCTGGCCCTGGAGGGGGTCCTCCCCCACCTCGACGAGCGCGAGCGCCTGGTCCTGCGGCTGCGCTTCGCCGAGGACATGACCCAGTCGCAGATCGCCGAGCGGATCGGCCACTCGCAGATGCACGTCTCCCGCATCCTCCGCCGCACCCTGGAGAAGATCCGCGCCGAGGTCGCCGAACAGAGCCGCGAAGCGGGAGGCGAGCGCTAGTCAGTCGGAGAGTGCGGCGATGCCGACCACGAGGAACTCGCCCTCGTCGTCGCGCTCGACCCGCAGCTCGTCGGCGAGCTTCGCCAGCGAGCCGCCGAGCTCGGGCAGATCGAGGCTCTCGCGCAGGCGCTCGCCGCCACCGGCTGCCATCGGGCCGACCCGCAGCTCGACGCCCTCGCGACGGTCGGCGATGCTGAGCGTCACCTGGCCGTCGACGAAGGCCCGGGGGGCGTTGGCGGAGATCGCGTCGCTGAGCAGCATCGTGTCGGAGAGCCGGTCGACGGTGATCTCGTGGCGGGCGGCGAGAGCGCCGATCGTGCTGGCGAGGATCGGGCCGAGCAGCTCCGGCGGCCCGACCCGGAGCTCGGTCCGCTCCGACTCGGCGCGGGCGGCCGTCGCCGGCTGGCCGTCATCGCCGTCGTTGCGAGTGCGCAGCAGCAGGTGCATCCTGATCTCGGTGCCGCGGTCGACGCCGCCCTTGATCTCGAAGCTGCTGGAGAGGGCGGCGATCAGGGTCAGGCCGATCCGCAGGCTCGGTCGCTCGACGTCGGGGCGGGGGCGGATGCCCATCCCGTAGTCGCGGACGACCACGGTGAGGCCGTCCAGCTCCAGCAGCGCTTCGATCTCCAGCGGTCCCGGCTCGTCGGCCTGATAAGCGTGGACGACGACGTTCATGCAGGCCTCGGTGACCACCGTCTTGAGGTCGGCGATGCCCGGTTCGTCCATCCCGATCCGGGTCGCCAGTCCCGCCAGGGCGTGACGAACTACGGCGACGTTCGCGGCCGTCGCGGGAAGGGACATCTGCAGCCCCGATCGGTCATCGGTGGTCGTATCCACGTATTAGCCAGTCTCCAGCGCGGTCGGCGGACGCGACGAGCATATGCGTTCCATGCTGGCGCTCATTTCCTACCCCCGGGAGGCGGGGGCAAACCGTCACGGTGGGCGTGGGTGCTGCGCTAGGATCGGCGCGTGAGCCCTGCCCCCTTCGAGGCAACCGCCGCCGAGCTCGACGACGGGGTCCGCCTGATCGCCGTCCGCGGCGAGCTGGACCTCAGCACCGCTCCCGACCTGGAGCCGGCGCTCGACCAGGCGGTCGGCTCCGACGGCACCGCGGTGCTGATCGATCTCTCCGAGTGCGAATTCATCGACTCGACCGGGATCGCCCTGATCGTCCGCACCTGGCAGCGCCTGGACGAGGGGACGGAGGGCAACGGCGGCGGCCGGGTCACGATCTGCGGCGCCAACGACCAGGTGCGCCGGGTGCTCGAGATCACCGGCCTCGAGCGCTCGATCCCGATGCACGGCAGCCGCGACGAAGCCCTCGCGGCGCTGCGCGGCTGAGCCGGCGCCGATCCGACCAAGCTAGCCCCTCACCAGTACCCCCGCATCAGCTCGCGCGACCAGGCCGGCTGGCGGACCTCGGTGCGAGGGGCGAACTCGGCCATGTAGGGCTTGAGGTCGAGGACGGGGGTGCTGTCGATCGCGTCGAGGCCGCGGACGCTGAGCTCGAGGCCGGCAACCGCGAGCAGCTCGCAGGCGGAGATGCCGATGCGGTTGGGACGACGCTTGGCGCGCTGGGCGAAGATGCCGACGCGGGGCCAGTCGGGGTTGTTGCGGGGGTGGCGGGCGCCGCGCTCGAAGCCGTCAGGGTCGATCTGGTCGAAGACGTAGACGACCTCGAGGTGGGAGAACCCGTCGAGGCCGGCGAGTGACTCGGGGTCGAAGCGGGAGTCGAGCTCGATGATGGAGACGACCTCGCCCCAGTCGTCGTCGATCGGCTCGCGCCGCGGCGAGCGCACGCGGCCGATCGGTTGCATCTCGAAGGCTTGGCCCGGCTCCGGCACCGGGCGAGCCTAGAGCACGAGGAGTGCATTTCCCCCTCTACGCCGGGAAATGCACTCCTCGCCGAATCGCCTAGAGGTGGACCGGCGACATGTCGGCGTAGCGGTCGCCGACGGCGGCGCCGGCGGGGGCAGCGGCGTCGATCCGGCGCAGCTCCTCGTCGCTGAGCTCGATCTCGGCGGCGGCGACGTTCTGCTCCAGGTAGGAGAGGCGCTTGGTGCCGGGGATCGGGATCACGTCCTCGCCCTGGGCGAGGACCCAGGCGAGGGCGAGCTGGCCCGGCGCGACCCCCTTCTGCTCGGCGATCTCGGTGACCCGCCCGACCAGCTCCAGGTTGCGGTCGAAGTTCTCGCCTTCGAAGCGCGGGCTGAAGCGGCGGAAGTCGTCCTCGGGCAGATCGGCGATGCTGCGGAAGCGGCCGGTTAGAAAGCCGCGGCCGAGCGGGCTGTAGGCGACGAAGGCGATGCCGAGCTCGCGCACGGTCGGCAGCAGCTCGTCCTCGGGGTCGCGGCTCCAGAGCGAGTACTCGGTCTGCAGGGCGGCGATCGGGTGGGTGGCGTGGGCGCGGCGGATCGTCTCCGGCGCCGCCTCGGAAAGGCCGAGGTGGGCGACCTTGCCCTGCGCGACCAGCTCGGCCATGGCGCCGACGGTCTCCTCGATCGGCACCTCGGGGTCGACCCGGTGCTGGTAGTAGAGGTCGATCCGCTCGACGCCGAGCCGGCGCAGCGAGTCCTCGCAGCACTGGCGCACGTACTCGGGGTCGCCGCGGACGCCGAGCCGCTCGCCGTTCTCGCCCCGCACGTTGCCGAACTTGGTCGCCAGCACGACCTCGTCGCGGCGGCCGGCGATCGCGCCGCCGACCAGCTTCTCGTTGGTGAACGGCCCATACATGTCGGCGGTGTCGATGAAGGTGACGCCGAGGTCGAGGGCGCGGTCGATCACTTCCCGCGCCTCGGCCTCGTCGGCGCTGCCGTAGAACTCCGACATCCCCATGCAGCCGAGGCCCTCGGCCGAGACCTCGGGGCCGCTGGCTCCAAGCTTTCTCTTCTTCATGCCGAGGGTGCCTCCGGCGGCGGGGCCGTCGGCTGCGGCGAGCCCTGGGCGCGGCCGCTGAGCACGGCGCCGATGCCGCCCAGCAGACCGGCGGCGAGCGCGGCCAGCGCCCAGCCGCTGCCGGCAAGATCGAGGTTGAAGGCGTTGTCGAGCGACCACTTGCCGGCGCCGACGGCGGCGACGGCGAAGACCGCAGCGGCTAGCACGAGGTTGTACTCGTAGCCCTGTGCGGTCACCCAGATACCGTTTTTCGCATGGACCGTGATCACGGCCGCCGTCATCACCGCGATCACAGCGGCGGCGGCGAACGGCGTCAGCAGCCCGAGCGCGAAGAAGAGACCGCCACCGAACTCGGCCAGGCCTCCCGCCCAGGCGTGGAGGCGGCCCGGTCGCAGGCCGACGTTCTCGAAGAACCCGGCGGTCGCCTCGATGCCGCCGCCGCCGAAGGAGCCGAACAGCTTCTGGGCGCCGTGGCCCATGAAGAGGAGGCCGACGACCAGTCTCAGCACCAGCAGTCCCAAGTTCATGCCGGTCCGATACCCCGTCGCGCCGGGGCGAAACAGGAAGAGCGAATCCCACCCCAGTCCAGGTGGGATCCGCTCCTACCGTCCCGGGGGAGGGACGTACTCAGGAGGTCGTCGCTGCAGTGGCGGTACTCGCCGTGCGACCGACGAACCAGCCGGCGACCACACCGGCCAGGGACACCGAGGACTTCTTGGTCGATGCCATGTCCAATCCATACCCGCTCTGGCGCCGGCGCAATCCGAGCTATTTGCGAACCCCGAAGTCGAGAGCCCAAATTGGGGAGAGGAGATGGAGAGCCAATCGTGGTCCCAGAGTATTGGGATCTTTAGCGCTGCAGACAATAAGTTCCAAAATTGAGGCTGCGCCGCGCGGTCTACTCGGCGAGATTGCGCGGCATTCGCCCGATTGGCCCAACCGAACCGGAGGACTCAGCATGGCCGCGAAACAGCCCAGCCGCATCGACCCGAAACTGGTCAAGGCGCTCTGCCACCCCTTGCGGGTGCGCATCCTCGAAGCGCTGCAGGACCGGATCGCCAGCCCCTCCGACCTCGCCGGGGAGATGGATGAAAGCCTCGGCCTCGTCTCCTATCACGCCAACATGCTGGTCAAATACGGCTGCCTCGAGCTGGTCGACACGCAGCCCCGGCGCGGCGCTCTCGAGCACTTCTTCGGCGCCACCCCGCGCTCCTTCATCGGCCACCAGGACTGGCGGCTGGCGCCGCGCTCGGTGCGCGGCGGGGTGACCGAGGCCGCCGCCTGCGGCTTCGCCGACAAGGTCAGCGCCGCCGCCGTGGCGGGGACGATCGACGACCGTGACGACACCACCTTCAGCTGGATGCCGATGCGAGTCGACGAGACCGGCTGGCGCGAGGTCGCCGAGATCCTCGACACCGCGCTCAAGCACCTGATGGCAGTGCACGAGCGCAGCGCCAAGCGGCTCGGCGGCGAGCCCGGGATCGCGATGGTGGTCGGGCTCGCCGGCTTCGAGGCGGGGCGGTCGGAGTGACCGGCCATCTCAGCTACTCGGCGAGCTTTTCGACTCGCCCGAGCGCGCCTTTTCCTCCCGTTTGCTGCATTTCTTGACTCCGCGCGGTGGCATCTCCTCCGCTCCTTTCTCTGTGCTCGCTGCCCTTCAGCTGGCGGCGGCGGCGCGCTGGCCCTCGTGGACGCCCTCGGCGAACTCCTCGACGATCTTCGCCTTGAAGGCCTCGAGGTCGTCCGGCTTGCGGCTCGAGACCAGGCCCTGGTCGACGTGGACCTCCTCGTCGACCCACTCGGCGCCGGCGTTGCGGAGGTCGGTCTGCAGGCTCGGCCATGAGGTCAGGGTGCGGCCACGGACGACGTCGGCCTCGATCAGCGTCCAGGGGCCGTGGCAGATCACCCCGACCGGCTTGCCGGCGGTGAAGAAGGCGCGGACGAACTCGACCGCCTCGGTGTGGGTGCGGAGGTTGTCGGGGTTGGCGACACCGCCGGGCAGGACCAGGCCGTCGTACTCGCTGGCGTCAGCGTCGCCGACGGCGCGGTCGACTTCGAAGCTGTCGCCCTTGTCGAGGTGGTTGAAGGCCTGGACCTCGCCCGCCTCGGGGGCCAGCAGGTCGACCTCGGCGCCGGCCTCGCGCACCGCCTCCAGCGGCTCGGTCAGCTCGACCTGCTCGACGCCCTCGTTGGCGACGAGGAAGGCGATCCTCTTGCCCTGCAGCTGCTCGCTCATCGTGCCTCCATTCGCTTGCTCGAAGTTGCTGGGGAGCTGCCTTTTTGGCTACCCAGCGTCTTCGGACAGCAAACTGCGCGGCCACAGGCGGCGGGCGCGGACGACGTTGGCCTCGGCGCCGAGGACGACGAAGGTGGCGCCGAGGTGGATCCAGGCGAGCAGCCCGATCACCAGCGCGAAGGTGCCGTAGACCGGGGTCGCGTTGCGGACCTCGTGGGCGACGAACCAGCCACCGAGCAGCTGCAGCAACTCCCAGCCGACGGTGGCGACGACGACGCCGAGGGCGAGATCGCGGGAACCGATCGCGTCGCTGGTCAGCAGGCGAAAGACGGCGGCGAAGACGACGAGGTTGAGCGCGGTCGCGATCAGGATGCCCCAGACCGGCCCGAACAGGTCGGAGCCGCCGGCGACCAGGTCGGAGACGACGGTGGAGACGATCGCGAGCCCGCCGAGGATCAGCAGCAACCCGATCGCCCGCAGGCGCGAGCCGAGGAAGCCGCGGCGGCCCGCGTCGGGCACGCCCCAGACGCGGTCGAAGGTCCGCTCGGTCTCGAGCACGACACCGAGGCCGGCGAGCAGCGAGCCGACGACGCCAATCGCCAGCGCCAGGCCGTTGCCCTGCAGCGAGCCGCCGCGCAGCTGGCCGCCGATCAGCGGGAACTGGGCCAGCGTCGAATCGACCACTTCGCGGCGCAGCCCGGGGTTGCCGGCGAGCACGTAGCCGAGGATCGTGGTCAGCAACAGCAGCAGCGGAAAGAGCGAGAAGAAGGCGCGGTAGGCGATCAGCGAGACCATGCTGCCGCCCTCGTCGTCGAGGAACTTCCGCACCACCCCCACCGGCCCGGCCAGCGGCGGGTGACGTTGCTGAAAGCGGTCGAAGCGGCGCAGCGGAGCCTTGGTGTCCACCCCAACTTCCTACCCGATCGCGGCTCCGAACCCCCTGTAGCTTTGGACCATGGAGAGGCGACCGCAGGAGTTCGAGCTCTGGCGCTACCTGGAGAGCCAGCGGGAGCTGGCGGCGCGATTGCTGCAGGGCGACTCGCTCGACCGGGTCGCCCCCCACTTCCTCACCATCGTCGGCGAGCTGCTGCGCTGGGAGGCGGGGGCCCTGTGGGAGGCCGGCGAGAGCGCCGCGGCGCTGCGCTTCGTCAGCGGCTGGAGCGTGCCGGACCTCGACGCCGAGCCGCTCTGGCGGCTCAGCCGCGAGCTCAGCTTCGACCGCGAGACCGGGCTGCCGGGGCAGGCCTGGGCGAGCGGCGAGATCGCCTGGGCGCCGAGCTTCGGCGAGGGCCCCGGCTTCCCCCGCCGCGAGACCGCCGCGGAGATCGGGATCAATGCCGCGCTGGCGATCCCGGTGCCGATCGGGAGGCCCGAGGACGTGCTCGCGGTCGCCGAGTTCCACACCCGCTCCTTCAACGCCCAGCCCGAGGAGCTGATGGCGCTGCTCGGCGGCTTCGCCGACCAGCTGGCGACCTTCATCGCCCGCCGACGGGCCGAGGCGAGGACGCGGGAGAACGAGGAATTCAAATCGGCGGTGCTCGCCTCCTCGATGGACTGCATCGTCGGCATCGACGAGCAGGGAGCGGTGCTGGAGTTCAACGAGGCGGCGGAGCGGCTGTTCGGCTACCGCCGCGAGGAGGTGCTGGGCCGCGAGCTGGCGGAGCTGATCGTGCCGGCGGAGCTGCGCGGGCGCCACCGCGAGGGGCTGCGGCGCTACCTGGAGACCGGCGAGGGGACGATGATCGACCGCCGGGTCGAGCTGCCGGCGCTGCGCAAGGACGGCTCGATCGTCCCGGTCGAGCTGACGATCACCCGCATCCGCGACGCCGACCCGCCCGCCTTCACCGGCTTCCTGCGCGACCTCAGCGACCGGGCCGAGGCCGAGCGCGTGCGCCACCACCTTGCCGAGGTCGTGAAAGGGACCCAGGACGCGGTCCTCAGCAAGGACCTCGACGGCATCGTCACCTCCTGGAACCCGGCCGCCGAGCGCCTCTACGGCTACAGCGCCGCCGAGGCGGTGGGCCGCCACATCTCCTTCCTCGTCCCGCCCGACCACAAGAACGAGGAGCGGACGATCCTCGACCGCGTCCGCCGCGGCGAGCACATGCAGACCTACGAGACCGAGCGGATCCGCGCCGACGGCGCCCGCATCGCGGTCTCGCTGACGATCTCGCCGATCAAGAGCCCGCTGCGTGGCCTGATCGGGGCCTCGGTCGTCGCCCGCGACATCACCGCCGAGAAGCGGCGCCAGCGCGCGCAGGAGTTCCTGGTCGGGGCCAGCCGCCTGCTCGACACCTCGCTCGACCCCGAGCAGACGGCGCGCACGATCGTCGCCACCGCGGTGCCGGAGCTGGCCGAGCTCTGCCTGATCGACTTCGTCCGCGAGGACGGCCGGCTCGGCGACAGCATCGTCGCCGGCGCCGAGCCGGAGCTGGCGGCGCGGCTGGAGCAGATCCGCCGCCGCTCCCCGCTCGATCCCGACGGCGAGCACCCGGTGGCGCAGGTGCTGCGAGCCGGCGAGCCGATGATCTGGCGCGACCTCAAAGCCCCGACCGTGATCGACGACGTCGCCCAGAGCGACGAGCACCGCCAGCTGATGGCGGACGCCGGCTACAACTCGGCCGCGGTGGTGGCGCTGGTCGCCCGCGGCCGCACCCTGGGGGCGCTCTCCTTCCTGCACGCCAGCCGCGACCTGCGCTACGACCCCGGCGACCTCGAATTCCTCGCCGAGCTCGGCGACCGGGCGGCGATGGCGCTGGACAACGCCCGCCTCTACCGCGAGCGCGACCAGATCGCCGCCAGCCTGCAGAGCGGGCTGCGGCCGCCGCGCCCGGCGGCGGTGCCGGGCCTCGAGATCGCCGTCGTCTTCGAGGCGGCCGGCGAGGGGATCGAGATCGGCGGCGACCTCTACGACGTGCTGCCGACCGCCGACGGCTGCTGGGTCCTGGTCGGCGACGTCGCCGGCAAGGGCAGCGCCGCCGCCGGGGTCTCGGTCGCGGTGCGCCACTCGGTGCGGGGGCTGACCCGGGAGATCGACGACCCGGGCGAGGTGCTGCTGCGGGTCAACGAGCTGCTGCTCGCCGGCAGCAGCCTCAACGACTTCGCCACCGCGATGCTGATCCGGCTGCGCCGCGAGGGCGAGGCCTGGAGCGCCGCGATCGCCTCCGCCGGCCACCCGCCCGCGGTCCACGCCGCCGCGACCGGGCCGACGCTGCTCGGCGGCGGCACCGTGCTCGGCGCCTGGCCCGAGGCCACCGTCGAGCGCCACGCGGCGACGATCGGCGCCGGCGAGACCCTGGTCCTCTGCACCGACGGCTGGCTCGAGGCCGGCCCGGTCGCCGACCACCGCGACCCCGAGGCATTCGCGGCGATGGCGCAAGAGCTCGCCGGGCTGCCGCTGGGCGAGCTGACCGAGCGCCTGCGCGCCGACGCGGTGCGGCGCGGTGGCGGCGCGCCCCTGCGCGACGACCTCGTGGTCCTCGCCGTGCGGCCGATCGGCCCGGCGTAGGATCGGCGGCGATGAGGCCCACCGCCTTCACCTTCATGGTGCCGCTGCTGATCGCGGCGCTGATCGCCGGCGCGGCCGGATCGGCGCCGCCGCCGCGGCCGCCGATCACGAAATGGCTGATCCCCTTCGGACCCAAACGCAAGCGTGAGATGGCGGCCTACTCGGAGCGTCACTACGGCGAACACACCTGGCGCCTGCGCCACCCGCACGTGATCGTCGAGCACATGTCGGAGGCGAGCACGGTCGGCGCCGACTACAACACCTTCGCCGACGACGTGCCCGACGTCGAGCTGCACGAACTGCCCCAGGTCTGCGCCCATTTCGTCGTCGGCAGCTCAGGGCGGATCTTCCAGATGGTCAACCTACGCACCCGCTGCCGCCACACGGTCGGCCTCAACTGGACCGCGATCGGGATCGAGCACATCGGCTACGCCGACTCCGACGCGCTCGACGACCGCGCCGAGCTGGGCGCCTCGCTGCGACTGACGCAGTACCTGCGCTGCCGCTTCCACATCTCCATCCGCAACGTGATCGGCCACAACGAGAGCCTCAGCTCGCCCTACCACCGCGAGCTGGTCCCGAGCCTGCGGCGGCAGACCCACGGCGACTGGAAGCACGCCTCGATGCAGATCTACCGCCGCAAGCTGCGCCGCCTCGGCAGCTGTTAGATCCGCCCGAGCAGGAGCAGGACGAGCAGGACGATCGCAATCAGGCCGAGGATCCCTCCCGCCACCGCCACCTTGAGCAGGACCAGGACCAGCGCGACGACTATGAGCACGGCAACCAGACCACCAACCATCGTGGGACTCCTTTCGTCTACTCCCTGAGACGGACCCAGCCCGGCTACCCGCCGTCCGGATCGAGAAACCGAACCGGTCAGGCGACCGCGGTCGGCAGCGGCTCGCCGCGGACGGCGGCGATCGCGTTGCGGGCGGCGAGCTCGGCCATCGCCCGCCGGGTCTCGACCGTCGCCGAGCCGAGGTGGGGAGCCAGGGTCACGTTGTCGAGGCCGAGCAAGCCGGGGTGCACCCGCGGCTCATGCTCGTAGACGTCGAGGGCAGCGGCGATGCGGCCCCCCTGCAGCACCGCGACCAGCGCCGCTTCGTCGACGACCGGGCCGCGGGCGACGTTGACCAGCAGCGCCCCGTCGCGCAGCAGCGCCAGCCGCTCGGCCGAGATCAGGTGGCGGGTCTCGGCCGTCAGCGGACAGTGCAGGCTGACGACGTCGGCGCTGGCCAGCAGCTGCTCGAGCTCCAGCCGCTCCGCCGCCAGCGCCGCGACCAGCTCCGGCGCGGCCGGGTGACGGCTGGCGTAGGCGATCCTCATGCCGAAGGCGCGGGCGCGCTCGGCGACGCGGCGACCGATCGCGCCGAGGCCGACGATCCCGAGCAACTTGCCGCGCAGGTCGCGGCCGAGCATGAAGTCCATCCCCCAGGCCCAAGGCTGACCGGAGCGCAGCAGCCGTTCGCCCTCGCCGAGGCGGCGGCTGGCGGCGAGGATCAGCGTCAGGGTGAGGTCGGCGGTGGCGTCGTCGAGCACGCCGGGGGTGTTGGCGACGGCTACGCCGCGGCGCTCGCAGGCGGCAAGATCGACGTTGTCGTAGCCGACGGCGACGTTGGCGACGCAGCGCAGGCCGGGGCCGGCGGCGTCGAGCAGCTCCGCGTCGACGCGGTCGCCGAGCATGGCGAGGACGGCGTCGGCACTGGCGACCAGGGCCAGCAGCTCGGCCCGCGGCAGCGATCCCTCTCCCTCCCCCACCCGCACCTCGCCGACCGCCCGCAGCAGCTCCAGCGCCGGCTCCGGCAGCCGGCCGCTGACAGCGAAGACTGGCTCGGCGGCGCTCATCGCCCGGGACTCTACGTCGCGCTGCGCCTTTTGCCCGCTATGCGGACATAAAGCGCGGCGCTCGCCGGCTGCCGGTTAGACTCGCGGCGGTGAGCGAGGCGATCGAAGAGGGGTTCAAGGAGGGCGACAAGGTCTGGGTGCAGGACGCCGACGGCCGTCACCACCCCGGGATCTTCGTCGGCAACAACGAAGCCGCCGGTTGGTTCGGCGGCGGCCCCAGCGCCTACGTCGCCCACCCCGAGGCGCACCAGGCCGAGGTCGTCTCGATCTTCCGCATCACCCCGCGCGACGAGTAGCGCGCTTCCTGTCGATTTCGGCCTCGCCCGTTCGTCGCCGGGGTAGAAAGAGGGTTCAGATCGGCCGCGGGGCGGCCGGCCGGGCCTCCAACCACCACGCGAAGGAGCAGGCGATGCGATTCATGATGTTCATGTACCCGGAGATCACCGAAGCGGACTGGAATCCGAGTGCCGAGGACGTGGCGGCGATGGGCCGCTACAACGAGGAGCTGCGCAAGGCCGGGCTGCTGCTCTCGCTCGACGGGCTGCACCCGCCGGGGGAAGGGGCCCGGGTCAAATTCTCCGGCGGCGAGGTCACCGTCACCGACGGGCCCTTCGCCGAGGCGAAGGAGGTCGTCGGCGGCTACTGGCTGATCCAGGCGCGCTCCAAGGAGGAGGCGGTCGAGTGGGCCTCGCGCTGCCCCGGCCAGGACTGCACGATCGAGGTGCGGCGGGTGTTCGAGATGGAGGACTTCCCGCCGGACGTCCGGGCGGCCGCCGAGCAGGCGTAGCGGCCCGGCGGGCGGGACCGATCCACCAGCGGATGCCGAGCAGCGACCCCAGGCGGGCGATCGAGGCGGTCTGGCGGATCGAGTCCGCCCGCCTCGTCGCCGGCCTGGCGCGGATGGTTCGCGACGTCGGCCTCGCCGAGGACTTGGCGCAGGACGCGCTGGTGGCGGCGCTGGAGAGCTGGCCACGGTCGGGCGTCCCAGACAACCCGGGCGCCTGGCTGATGGCGACGGCGAAGAACCGGGCGATCGACCTGATGCGGCGCGGCGCCAGGCTCGAGCGCAAGCAGGAAGAGCTGGCGCGCGAGGTCGGCATCCGCCTGGCGCTCGACGGGGCCGAGCTCGAGGCGGCGCTCGACGACGAGGTCGGCGACGAGCTGCTGGGGCTGATGTTCGTCTGCTGCCACCCGCTGCTCTCGCGGCAGGCGCGGGTGGCGCTGACCCTGCGCCTGCTCGGCGGCCTCAGCACGGCCGAGATCGCGCGGGCGTTCCTGGTCGCGGAGCCGACGATCGCGCAGCGGCTGGTGCGGGCGAAGCGGACCCTGCGCGACGCCCGGGTGCCGTTCGAGGTGCCGCGCGGCGACGAGCTGGCGGCGCGGCTGCCCGCGGTGCTGGAAGCGATCTACCTGGTCTTCAACGAGGGCTACGCGGCGAGCGCCGGCGAGGACTGGATTCGGCCGGCGCTGTGCGAGGAAGCGCTGCGGCTGGGCCGCATCCTGGCGGCGCTGGCGCCGGCCGAGCCGGAGGCGCACGGGCTGATCGCGCTGCTGGAGATCCAGGCCTCGCGCGCCGCCGCCCGGCTCGCCCCCGACGGCCAGCCGGTGCTGCTGCTCGACCAGGACCGCAACCGCTGGGACCCGCTGCTGATCGGCCGCGGCCTGGCGGCGCTGAAGCGGGCCGAAGCGCTCCCCGGCCCGCTCGGCCCCTACGGGGTGCAGGCGGCGATCGCCGCCTGCCACGCGCGGGCGCGCGAGGCCGCGGAGACCGACTGGGTGCGGATCGCCGCCCTCTACGACGCCCTCGCCCAGGTTGCCCCCTCGCCGGTGGTCGAGCTCAACCGCGCGGTGGCGCTGACGATGGCCTTCGGCCCCGAGGCCGGCCTCGAGCTGCTCGACCGGATCGCCGCCGAGCCGGCCCTCGCCGGCTACCACCTCCTCCCCAGCGTCCGCGGCGACGCCCTCGCCAGGCTCGGCCGCGGCGCCGAGGCCGCCGCCGAGTTCCGCCGCGCCGCCGAGCTCACCGCCAACGCCCGCGAGCGCGAGCTGCTGCTGCGCCGGGCGACGGAGTGCGACCGAGGACCGGACCTGGGCTAGGCTGCCGCGCCGTGGAGACGATCGACGAGTTGCTGGGCAACAACCGGGCCTTCGCGGAGCTGCTGCCGGACCGCCATCTCGACGTCCGCCCCAGCCGGGGGCTGGCGATCGTCACCTGCATGGACTCGCGGCTCGACGTCTTCGCGGCGCTGGGCCTGAGCGACGGCGAGGCGCACGTGCTGCGCAACGCCGGCGGCGTCGTCACCGACGACGTGATCCGCTCGCTGGCGATCTCCCAGCGCAAGCTCGGCACTCGCGAGGTGATGCTGATCCACCACACCGACTGCGGCATGCAGAAGCTCAGCGACGACGGCTTCCGGGCCGAGCTGGAGGAGGCAACCGGCGTCGCCCCGTCGTTCGCGATCGAGTCCTTCGCCGACGCCGACGCCGACGTGCGGCAGTCGCTGCTGCGGGTGCGCCGCTCCGCCTTCCTCCCCCACCGCGACCGCGTGCGCGGCTTCGTCTACGACGTCGACAGCCGCCGCCTGCGCGAGGTCACGGTCGAGGACTAAGAGCGCGCAGGTCGTTCCTACCGCCAGGCGGGAGAAATGACCTGCGCGCTCGCCAGCCAAGCGGGCGTCACGCGCCCATGCTGCGGGCGATCACGACCCGCTGGATCTCGTTCGTGCCCTCGTAGATCTGGGTGATCTTGGCGTCGCGCATCATCCGCTCGACCGGGTACTCGTTGACGTAGCCGTAGCCGCCGAGCACCTGGATCGCCTCGACCGTGACCCTCATCGCGTTGTCGGAGGCGAACAGCTTCGCCATCGAGGTCCACTTGCCGAGGTCGGCCGGGCGCTGCGGCAGGTCGGCCAGCGCGCAGGCCTTGTAGAGCAGCTCGCGGGCGGCGGCGGTGCCGGTCTCCATGTCGGCGAGCTTGAACTGCAGGCCCTGCAGGGCGTTGATCGGCTTGCCGAAGGCGATCCGCTCCTTGGCGTAGGCGTTGGCGTAGTCGGTCGCGCCCTGGGCGATCCCGACCGCCTGGGCGGCGGCGCCAAGCCGGGTCCGCTCGAGCGTCCCCAGCGCGACCGAGAGCCCTTTGCCCTCGATCCCGACCAGGTTCTCGTGCGGGACGCGGACGTCGGTGAACGACGGCGAGCCGGTCGGCGAGCCCTTGATCCCGAGCTTGTGCTCGAGCTGGCCGGGGTCGAAGCCCTCGCGCTCCTTCTCGACCACGAAGGCGCTGATCCGGTGGTTCTCGCGGTCGGTGATGGCGAAAACGACGTAGAAGTCGGCGACGCCGGCGTTGGTGATCCAGTTCTTCTGGCCGTTGATCACCCACTCGTCGCCGTCGCGGACGGCGCTGGTCCGCATCGAGGCGGGGTCGCTGCCGGCCTCGGGCTCGGAGAGGGCGAAGGCCGGCGACCACTCGCCGCTGGCGCATCTGGGCAGGAAGCGCTCTTTCAGCTCCGCGGAGCCGAAGAGCTGGATCGGCAGCGTCCCCAGCTCCTGCACCATCAGGATCAGGGCCGAGGCGGCGCAGGCCTTGGCGATCTCCTCGACCGCCATCTGCAGGACCAGGGTGCCGGTGCCGGTGCCGCCGTATTGCTCGGCGAAGGGCAGGCCGAGGACGTCGTGCTCGGCGAGCAGCTTGCGCACGTCCCACGGGTACTTGCTTTCGCGGTCGATCTCGGCGGCGCGGGGGGCGATCTTGTCCTGCGCCAGCGCGCGGACCATGTCGCGGAGGTCTCGGGACTCTTGGGGGACTTCGTAGGTGTTGGTCATCGGCGCGGCAGTCTATGCGGCGGCGGCCGCTGCCTAGACTGGCGCCCGTGGCCACCGTCGCCCCCTACGGCTCCTGGCGCTCGCCGATCGGCCCCGAGCTGGTCGCCGCCGGCGCCCGCCGCCTGGCGGCGCCGGCGCTGGCCGCTGACGGCGCCGTCTGGTGGGCCGAGGGGCGGCCGGCCGAGGGCGGCCGCACGCTGCTGATGCGCCGCCCCGCCGGCGGCGAGCCCGAGCAGGTGACGCCGGCCGGCGTCAACGTCCGCACGCGGGTGCACGAGTACGGCGGCGGCGCCTGGCACCTGGCCGCCGCCGACCTCGTCCTCTTCGTCGACTTCGCCGACCAGCGCCTCTACCGCCAGCGGCTCGGGGAGGAGCCGGTGGCGATCACGCCTGAGCCCGCGGCGCCGGCGGCGCTGCGCTACGCCGACTTCCGCCTCACCCCCGACGGCCTCACCGTGATCTGCGTGCGCGAGCGCCACGGCGAGGGCGAAGCGGTGAACGAGATCGTCGCCCTGCCGCTCGACGGCAGCGACGAGCCCGCCGTCCTCGTCGCCGGCAGCGACTTCTACTCCTTCCCCCGTGTCTCCGCCGACGGCCAGTGGCTGGCCTGGACCTGCTGGGAGCACCCGAACATGCCCTGGGACGGGACCGAGCTGTGGCTGGCGCCGCTCGACGATCCCGGCGACGCGATGCTGGTCAGCGGCGGGGCCGCCGAGTCGGTCTTCCAGCCCGAGTGGGACGCCGCCGGGCGGCTGCACTTCGTCTCCGACGCCGACGGCTGGTGGAACCTCTACCGGCTCGAGGGCGAGACCGTGGTCCAGCTCACCGCCGAGCGGGCCGACCTCGCCCACCCGCAGTGGCTCTTCGGCGGCGCCGCCTACGCCTTCCTCGAGGACGGCTCGATCGCCTGCGTGCGCTGCGAGCGCGGCGAGGAACGGCTGTTCCTGCTCGAGCCCGGCGGCGAGCGCCCGCGCGACCTCGAGCTGCGCTTCACCGCCTTCGGCTTCCCGGCGCTCTGCGCCCGTGGCAGCCGCATCGCCTTCGCCGCCGCCAGCCCGGCGCAGGAGGCCGCGGTCGTCGTCCACGACCTCGCCAGCGGCGAGCTGGAGCAGGTGCGGGCGGCCAGCGAGACGGCGATCGACGGCGACTTCGTCTCGATCCCGCGCCCGATCGAGTTCCCGACCAGCGGCGGCGAGACCGCCCACGGCTTCTACTACCCGCCCGCCAACGCCAGCTTCGAGGCGCCGGCGGGCGAACGGCCGCCGCTGATCGTCCAGAGCCACGGCGGCCCCACCTCCCACGCGACGCCGGCGCTCGACCGCGAGTTCCTCTTCTGGACCAGCCGCGGGATCGGCGTCGTCGACGTCAACTACCGCGGCTCCAGCGGCTACGGCCGCGCCTACCGCGACCGCCTGCGCGGCGAGTGGGGCGTGCTCGACACCGAGGACTGCATCGCCGCCGCCCGCCACCTCGCCGCCAGCGGCGAGGCCGACGGCGAGCGGCTGGCGATCCGCGGCGGCTCGGCCGGCGGCTACGCGACCCTCTGCGCGCTGGTCTTCCACGACGAGTTCGCCGCCGGCGCCAGCTACTACGGCGTCGCCGACACCGAGACCCTGGCCGCCGACACCCACAAGTTCGAGTCGCGCTACCTCGACAGCCTGATCGGCCCCTACCCGGAGCGCAAGGAGCTCTACTACGAGCGCTCGCCGATCCACTTCGTCGAGCGCCTGCGGGCGCCGGTGATCCTCTTCCAGGGACTGGAGGACAGGATCGTGCCGCCGAGCCAGGCGGAGACGATGGTGGCGGCGCTGGAGGCCAACGGCGTCCCCCACGCCTACCTCGCCTTCGCCGGCGAGCAGCACGGCTTCCGCCGCGCGGAGACCGAGGTCCGCTGCCTCGAAGCCGAGCTCTGCTTCTACGGCCGCATCCTCGGCTTCGAGCCCGCCGACGAGCTCGAGCCGGTGGAGATAGCGAACCTCAGCTGACCAGGCAGTGGGCGCCGCCTTCGGTTTTGCCGGAGGCCGGGAAGGCGTGGGCGAGAGCGTGGGCGATCAGCTCGGAGCGGGCGGCGTAGCCGGGCGAGGTGAAGTGGATGCCGTCTTCGATGAACCATTCGTCTTTGACGTCGGCGGCCCAGTTGTAGACGCGCATGTTGGGATATTTGCGGCAGGCTTCGAGCAGCGTTTCGTCCCACTTCTGCATGTTTTCCTCGGAGTAGGGATCGCCGCTTTTGACGATCGAGCGGACGTTCACCCACATCACCGGTTCGTCCCCGATCGTGTTCATCATCATTTCCATCCGTTCGAGGTCGCCGACCGCGGAGCCGACGGCGACGTCGGCGCTGTCGTTGGTGCCCAGCGCCAGCACCCAGCAGCCTTTGTAGCCTTCGTTTTTCCAGGCTTCCGCGACTTCGTCGGCGCTCGGTTCGCCTTCGAAGGTCTCGAGGATCGAGCGGGCGCCGGAGATCTCGAAGTGCTGTTCGATCGCCCCGACTTTGGCGTACTGGGCTTCGATCCGCTGGTCGGCGAGCGGCAGGTATTCGGGCGAGGTCAGCCCCTCCGAGGTCGAGTCGCCGATGTGGATCACCGCCTTGCAGGAGGTGTGCTGGGAGGAGGCCGCCTGGGCCGGGGTCAGCGGCGCCGGCTTGGTGGTGCCGGCGGCGCGCGCTTCTTCGACCCGGGCGTCCTTGCCTTCGGCCGGGACCGAGTTGACGCCGGCCATCCCCAGCACCGCGGCGACCAGGACCACGCCGACCCCGGCGGCGATCGCCCAGCCGCGCTGGGTCAGGTCCGCCGGGCGCCAGCCCTGGGTCCGCAGCCGGCGCAGCAGGCGGCCGAGGGCGCCGTGGCGGACCGGCTCCTCGACGTAGTGCCAGGAGAGCGCGGCGACGCCGAGGATCGCCGCCACCTGCAGCGCCTCGCGCAGCAGTTCGTGGCCGTCGGCGATGCCGCCGGGGGTGGTGAGGACGATGATCGGGAAGTGCCAGAGGTAGATCCCGTAGGAGCGCACGCCGACCCAGCGCAGCGGCCGCCAGCCGAGCGCGCCGCCGAGCCGGCAGGCCGGGTGCGCCAGCGCCGCCACCACCAGCACCGTCGCCAGCGAGAGCACGACGAAGCCGCCGCGGTAGAGGAAGGAGTCGTACTGGTTGGTGAGGTAGATCATCAGCGCGATCGCGACCAGGCCGAGGACGCCGAGGCCGTCGAGCAGGTTGCGGGCGCCGAGCGAGATCCGGCGGTTGAGGCGGCGGCTGGGCCAGACCATCGCCAGGGCGGCGCCGAAGAGCAGCTCGCAGGCGCGGGTGTCGGTGCCGTAGTAGACCCGCGAGGGGTCGAGGCTGGGGTGGTAGAGGACCGCCATCAGGATCGCCGAGGCGAAGGCGAGGCCGAGGGTCACCAGCGCCAAACGCGGCCGCAGCCCGGAGGCCAGCGGCCTTTCCCGCACCAGCCGCACGCAGAGCAACAGCACGAACGGCCAGATGATGTAGAACTGCTCCTCGACCGCCAGCGACCAGAGGTGGTTGAGCGGGCCGGGCGGGGCGAAGCGAGCGAAGTAGGAGACGTCGCCGAAGATCAGCTGCCAGTTGCTGACGTAGAGGGCCGAGGCGACGACCGCGTCGCGGAACTGCTGCGGCTGCGCCGGGCCGAAGATCGTCACCCAGGCGACGACGATCGCCAGCATCACGAACAGCGCCGGCAGCAGGCGCCGGGCGCGGGCCAGCCAGAACCTGCCGAGGCGGATGTGACCGCGCCGGGCGAGCTGGGAGAGGAGGATGTCGGTGATCAGGTAGCCGCTGAGGGTGAAGAAGATGCCGACCCCGAGCAGGCCGCCGGGCGCCCAGCCGAAACCGAGGTGGAAGGCGATGACGGAGAGGACGGCGATCGCTCGCAGCCCGTCCAGCCCGGGCATGTAGCGCTGGTTGCGCTTGACTGGTTCAGGCATCTGTCGCCCGAATGGTACGTGTGAGAGGAGAAGCGATGATCGACAAGAGCCCTGCAACCGCCCTACCGACCCGTTGCCTCGGCGACTCCGGCCTCGTGGTCTCCGCCGTCGGCCTCGGCTGCAACAACTTCGGCGGCCGCCTCGACCTCGATCGCACCGCCGCCGTGCTGGAGGCGGCGATCGAGGCCGGCATCACCCTCTTCGACACCGCCGACATCTACGGCGGCGGTGGCGGCAGCGAGCGCCTGATGGGCGAGGTGCTGGAGGGGCGCGGCGAGCGCTTCGTGCTGGCGACCAAGTTCGGGATGGAGGTCAAGGGCGCGGAGGCGGCGGGCGCGGAGGCGGCGGGCGCGGAGGCGGCCCCGCGCGGCTCGCGCGAGTACATCCGCTGGGCGATCGAGGGCTCGCTGCGGCGACTGCAGGTGAACCGCATCGACCTCTACCAGTACCACCAGCCCGACGGGCAGACGCCGATCGCCGAGACCCTGGCGGCGCTCGACGAGCTGGTCGGCGAAGGCGTCGTCGGCGCGATCGGCTGCTCCAACTTCAGCGCCGCCGAACTGGAGGCGGCGGAGCGGGTGGCGGCCGAGAACGGCTGCGCCCGCTTCGTCACCCTGCAGAACCAGTACAGCCTGCTTGAGCGCGGGATCGAGACCGAGGTGGCGCCGGCCTGCGAGCGACTGGGGGTCTCGATCCTGCCCTTCTTCCCGCTCGCCAGCGGCCTGCTCAGCGGCAAGTACCGCCGCGGCGAGCCGGCGCCGGCGGGGACGCGGCTGGCCGGCCGCGGCGAGATCGCCAGCGCCGCCCAGTTCGAGACGATCGAGGCGCTGCAGGCCTACGCCGCCGCGCGCGGAGTCGGCCTGATCGAGGTCGCGATCGCCGGCCTCGGCGCCCAGCCCGCGGTCGCCTCGGTGATCGCCGGCGCGACCCGGCCCGAGCAGGTCGCCGCCAACGTCGCGGCGCTGGCCTGGGAACCGGACGCGGCGGACCTGGCCGAGCTCGACCGGGTGGCGCCGACTCCGCGCGGCTGAATCTCGGGCGGCCGGGCGCTGGACGGCGACGGCCGCTTTCACTAGGTTCCCCGCTGTGGAAGGCAAGGTCTCTCGAACCGGCAGGACCGGGCTGGGCTTCGCCGCGGCGCTGCTGAGCGCCGCCGCCCTGGCCGTCTTGGCGCTGGGCCTCGCCGCCCCCGGCGCCAGCGCCGCCGGCTGCCCCAGCTTCCAGGTCCTGCACAACGACCGCATCGGCCCCGCCTCGTTCCCCGCCGGCAGCTACACGATCACGGTCTCCCCCGGCTCCGGCGTCAACTGCTACTCCGCCTCGCAGCTCTTCGCCCGCTTCCTCGAGGACTACGACGGGATCCTGCCGAGCGGCTGGAAGGTCTCCTCCCAGGGCGCCGGCAAGGCGAGCTTCGCCCAGAACGGCCGCGCCGGCTTCGCGGTCGCCCGCAGCGGCGGCGGCGAAGGCGAAGTCAACCCCGTCCTCGGCCGCCTCTGCCCCGGCCCCTTCACCGTCAACACCAGCAGCCGCGTCGGCCCGCTGCTCTTCGCCAGGGGCCAGTACCTGCTCTACCTCCCGACCCGCACCGAAATCAGCTGCCGCCGCGCCGCGGTCCTCTTCACCCGCTTCCTCGTCGCCCCCGGCGGCGCCCTGCCCCCACCGTGGCGGGTCAAAGCCCAGATCGCCACCTTCTTCAAGCCGGCGCACCCGACCCGCTCGGCCTTCCGCGTCGAACCGCTCGCCGGCGCCGGCCCGGCCTAGCTCCCTCAGGCGTTGACGCCGAATTCGCCGCTGCCGACCTGGCGCTCGAGCTTCTGGGCGAGGCGGCCCTGGGGGCTGGAGAAGCAGACCCGGGCGACTACGTAGACGCGGTCGGAGATCTCCCAGAAGCTGCAGACGACCTCGTCCCCGTGGGGCGGGAAGAGCGCCGTGTAGCGGTGCTTGGTCAGGTTCTCCGGCAGCCCGGTCTCGCCGAGCCGGTCGACGAAGGCGCTCTCTTCGAGGCCGGGACGCAGGGCCGCGTACTGGGCCGCGGTCATCGCGTAGCCGAAGGGGCCCGGGTGCTCGGGGGAGCGCTTTTCCTCGCTGGCGCCGGCGACGATCCCGACCACGAAGAGGATCAGGAAGGGAATCCCCACCAGCCAGGCAATGATCGCCCGGCGGCGCTGCTGACGCCGGTAGCGGTCGCTCGGCTCGCTCACTCGACCAGCGACCCGTAGGCGTCCGGGCGACGGGTGGCCAGGAACGGGAACAGCTCCAGCCAGTCGCGGCGCTGGTCGAGGTCGAGGTCGGCGACCAGCGCCGCCGGCTCGCTGCGCGGCGCCTGCACCAGCACCCGGCCGTAGGGGTCGGAGATGAAGGAGGAGCCGTAGAAGTCGAGCGGCGGCTCGCTGCCGGTGCGGTTGACGGCGACCATGAAGACGCCGTTGGCGATCCCGTTGGCGACGATCACCCGCTCCCAGAGCGGCTCGGTGTCGAAGCCGGGATGGTCGGGCTCGGAGCCGATCGCGGTCGGGTAGACCAGGACGTCGGCGCCGGCGAGGCCATAGGCGCGGGCCAGCTCCGGGAACCACTGGTCCCAGCAGGTCGGCAGCCCGAGGCTGGCCTCGCCGAGCGCCAGCAGCGGGAAGGCCTGCTCGCCGCCGGGGCCGGGCCGGAAGTAACGGTCCTCGTGGTAGCCGGCGGTGACCGGGATGTGGAGCTTGCGGGTGCGGGCGAGGAGCTCGCCGCTCGGGGCGACGACGATCGCCGTGTTGAAGCCGAGCCCGTCGCCCGCCTCGGCGCGCTCGTAGAGCGAGGCGTGGACATGGGCCCCGGTCCGCGCCGCCGCCCGCGCGGCGAAGCGGTGGGTCGGCCCGCCCGGCAGCTCCTCCGGCTCGACCCCGGCGGCACCCGGTCCGCCCGGGTCGGCGGCGAAGTAGGGGCTGAGCGTCAGCTCCTGCAGGCAGACGAGCTGGGCGCCGGCGCCGGCGGCGAGCTCGATCCCGGCCAGCAGCGCCGCCTCGTGCTCGGCCGGGTCGGGGCGCCAGCGCTCCTGCACGGCGCCGATCCGGAACGGCAGCCGCCGCGGCGGCTGCGTGCGGGCGGGGGAATCCTCGATCCCCGGCGCGGTGATCAGCCGGATCTCGCTCACCCGAATGACTCTAGATGGTCGCCTTCGATCTGGATCGAGGGAATGCATGAAACCGCCGCCGGCCGGGTACAGGACCGCTGCCGGAAAGAACCCCGCCGCTCTCACCTGGGCTTCAGAGGAGAACGGCGGGGCCCGTGAAGACGGGCAATGGAGCTGAAGCCCGTCGAACCACTGAAGCTAGAGCAGAAGGCGGTTGCCGTGGGCGGCGCCCGCGCGAACCGGCCTGTCGAGCCATATCCCGGGGCCGGGTGGGCGACAATCGGAGGGTGAGCGCGACGCTTGACTCCACCCCCGCCGCCGACGGCTACCGGATGCCGGCCGAGTTCGAGCCCCACGCCGGCTGCTGGATGGCCTGGCCCGAACGTGCCGACAACTGGCGCCTGGGAGCGCGACCGGCGCAGCGGGCCTTCGCCGCCGTCGCCGCCGCGATCGCCGCCTCCGAGCCGGTCACGGTCGGCGTCTCCGACGCCGAGTTCGAGCGCTGCCGGGCGCTGCTGCCGGCAGCGGTGCGGGTCGTCGAGCTCGCCAGCGACGACGCCTGGCTGCGCGACACCGGCCCGACCTTCGTCGTCGACGGCGCCGGCGGGCGGCGGGCGGTCGACTGGCGCTTCAACGCCTGGGGCGGGCGCGACGGCGGCCTCTACTCATCCTGGGAGCGCGACGACCGCGTTGCCGCCAAGGTGGCGGAGGTCGAGCGGGCGGACCGCTACCGGGCCCCGATCGTGCTCGAGGGCGGGGCGATCCACGTCGACGGCGAGGGCACCGTGCTCACGACCGAAGAGTGCCTGCTCAACCGCAACCGCAACCCGGAGCTCTCGCGCGAGCAGATCGAGGCGGCGCTGCACGCCCACCTCCGCACCGAGAAGGTCGTCTGGCTCGGCCGCGGCGTCTACGCCGACGAGACCGACGGCCACGTCGACAACCTCGCCTGCTTCGCCCGCCCCGGGGTCGTGCTGCTGAGCTGGGCCGAGGACGAGTCCGACCCCCAGCACGAGATCTCGGCCGACGCCCTGGCGCGGCTTGAAGCAGCCACCGACGCCCGCGGCGGCGGCTTCGAGGTCGTCCGCCTGCCCTCCCCCGGGCCGCTCGAGATCAGCGCCGAGGAGGCCGCCGGGGTCGAGCCCGCCGCCGGCACCCAGCCACGCCGCGCCGGCGACCGGCTCGCCGCCTCCTACGCCAACTTCTACCTCGGCAACAGCCGCGTCGTCTTCCCCCTGCTCGACCGGCGCCACGACGACGAGGCCGCCGCGATCCTGCGCCGCTGCTTCCCGCAGCGCGAGGTCGTCGGCGTCCCCGCCCGCGAGATCCTGCTCGGCGGCGGCAACGTCCACTGCATCACCCAGCAGCTGCCGGCCGCCTGAGCGGCGGCCCGGGCGCTCAGCCGGCGCCGCGCTCGTCGGCGGCTCGCGATTCCTCGAGGGCGGAGCGGAACCAGCCCTCCTCGCCGTCGAGGTTGGAGATGAAGACGAACTCGCGGGCGCCGCGGATGCGGCGGACCTCGGCCAGGCTGAGGATCTTCAGCTTGGAGAGTGACTGCAGGTGGTAGGAGATATTCCCCAGCGGCAGGTCGAACTCGGCCGCGAGGCGGGCGGCACTGGTCTTTGTGCCCTCGTTCTCCTCGAAGCGGCGCAGGATCCGCCGCCGCAGCGGATGGTTCAGGGCGGCGATCATCGCGACGGCGTCAGGCTGCATGGCCGCCTTTCTCGGGTGCCGAAACTGCCTCCGACTTCTCAGAGCCCCTGCTCACACTTGAGAAGATTAGGGCATAAATACCCTAACAGCAGAGTTCCCAAATCGAGAGGCTGCCGAGGGCAAATGCCGCCTCGCCGCAAAACCAAGCCGCGCTCGAAGGAGCATGCGGCCCTCGGCGAGGCAGTTCGACAGCTTCGCGTGGAGTCCCGGCTGAGCCAGGAGGAACTTGCCGAGCTGGCCGGGACCGACCTCACCCAGATCGGCGGCATCGAGCGCGGCGTCCGCAACCCGAGCTACTCGACGCTGGTCCGCCTGGCCATCGCCCTGAAGACCAAGGTCGGCACAATCGTCACCCGCGCCGACGCGATCAACGAACGCAGCTGAGCCCGGTCAAGCGCGCACCGCCGCGGCCGCCGTGGGGGCGCGAACTGCACGCCGGCTGAGGTCTGAGGCCGGCCGTAGGATTCGGGTCTTGCGGACCACCCGGCTCACGAGATCGCTGCTCTGCCTCGTTGCGGTCGGACTGCTCGTCACCGCCGGCGCGGCCGCCAACGGCGCCGGCTCCGAACCGTTCTTCCCGCGCTCCGGCAACCGCGGCTACGACGTCTCCCACTACGACGTCGCCCTTGACTACCGGCCTGACAGCGGCCAGCTGCGGGCGACGGCGCGGATCGAAGCGGTGGCGAGCGAGCGCCTGCGCCGCTTCTCGCTCGACCTCGACGGGCTGCGGGTGAGCGCCGCCAGCGTCGACGGCGAAGCCGCCGGCATCGCCCGCGGCCGCGGCAAGCTGAAGCTGACCCCGGCGCGGCCGCTGGCGCGCGGCGAAGCCTTCACCGCCGTCGTCCACTACCACGGCCGGCCGCGCAAGGTGATCGACCCCGACGGCTCCGAGGAGGGTTGGATCCGCACCGACGACGGCGCCTTCGGCGTCGGCGAGCCGGTCGGCACCGCCGCCTGGATCCCCTGCGACAACACGCTCCGCGACAAGGCCAGCTTCAGCTTCGAGGTGACGGTGCCGAGCGGCCTCAAGGGAGTCGCCAACGGGCGACTGCTGGCCGTCCACCGCGGCGGCGGGCGCACCAGCTTCGATTGGAGCGAGACGGAGCCGATGGACCCCTACCTGGCGGTGGTCGACATCGGCCGCGGCCGGCTCGAGCATGGCCGTGCCGACGGGCTGCCGACCTGGACCCTGATCGACCCGCGCCTGGCCGCCGACTCGCGGCTGGTGGTGGAAACGCTGCCGCGGGTGATCCGCTTCGAGAGCCGGGCCTTCGGCCCCTACCCCTTCGACGCCGCCGGCTCGATCGTCGACGCGGCGCCAAAGGTCGGCTACGCGCTGGAGACCCAGACGCGGCCGATCTACGCCTACGTCCCCGACGTCACCACGCTCGTGCACGAGACCGCGCACCAGTGGTTCGGCGACTCGGTCGGGCTCGAGCGCTGGCCCAACATCTGGCTCAACGAGGGCTTCGCGACCTGGACCCAGTGGTACTACGCCGAACACCACCGCGGCCGCAGTGCCCGCCAGATCTTTCGCCAGCTCCACCGCGTCCCCGCCAGCGACAGCAGGTTCTGGGAACCGCCCTCGGCCCACCCCGGCACGCCGAAGAACCTCTTCGGCACCTCGACCTATGTGCGCGGAGCGATGGCGCTGGAGGCGTTCCGGCTCGAGGTCGGAACGGCGGACATGCTGAAGACCCTGCGCCTGTGGACGGCCGAACACCGCTACGGCAGCGCCGACATCGGCGAATTCATCGCCCTCGCAGAACGGGTCAGCGGCCGCGACCTCGGCCCGCTCTTCCAGCGCTGGCTGTACAAGCGCGGCAAGCCTTAGATGGCGGTCGAGCGGGCCGCCTCGCCCTCCTGCGGCAGCATGATCTCCGACGCCTGCTCGGGCGTGATGTCCGGGTACAGCGCGCGGATGACGGCGATCGCCACCGCGCCGCCGAGCAGCTGGAAGGAGACGAAGGCGGGGACCGAGGCGGGGGCGATGCCGGCGAAGGTGTCGGAGAGCATTCGGCCGACGTCGATCGCCGGGTTGGCGAAGCTGGTCGAGCTGGTGAAGAAGTAGGCGGCGCCGATGTAGGCGCCGACGGCGGCCGGCGCCAGCGAGCCGCGGCGGGTGCGGGCCAGCGAGAAGATCACCAGCAGCAGGCCGAGGGTCGCGACGACCTCGGCGAAGAGGTGCGCGGGCGTGGCGCGGTGGTGGGTCGAGATGCTGATCGCCGCCAGCCCGAACATCGCGTTGGCGGCGACGGCGCCGGCGACGCAGCCGCCGACCTGGGCCGGGATGTAGGCGAGGGCGTGGCGCCAGCGCAGGCCGCCGAAGCTGGCGTCGACCAGCGAGACGACCGGGTTGAAGTGGGCGCCGGAGACCGGCCCGAAGACGAGGATGAAGGTGAAGAGCCCGGCGGCGGTCGCCGCCGCGTTCTCGAACAGCTGCAGGCCGACGTCGCCCGGCGAGAGCTGGGCGGCGGCGATGCCGGAGCCGATCACGGTCGCGGCGAGGAAGGCCGAGCCGAGGAACTCGGCGAAGAGCCGGCGCGGCAACGGGATCGTGCTGGTCGGCATCGGCGCCACCCTATCCATTGACAAATATGATTTCAATAGATATATGTAAATGGATGTCCGTCGACCTGGAGCTGGCCCCGAAGACCAAGCGCGCCGCCGGCGAGGCCTGCTGCGAACCGCTCGTCTATCCCGACGTCCAGCCCGAGCAGGCGCAGAGGATGGCGGCGATCGCCAAGGCGCTCGGCGACCCGATCCGGCTGCAGCTGGTCGACGTCCTGCGCAAGCACGCCGGCAAGGTCTGCGTCTGCGAGCTGGTGCCCCTCTTCGACCTCTCCCAGCCGACCGTCTCCCACCACCTCAGGGTGCTGCGCGAGGCCGGCATCGTCGCCTCCGAGCGCCAGGGCCTCTGGGCCTACTACTACGTGCTCCCGGCGGCGCTGGCGGAGCTCTCGGCCTGGCTGCGCCCATCCGGGTAAGGGCGAGGATGGCCAACGCGCTCTTCGTCTGCCTCCACAACGCCGGCCGCTCGCAGATCAGCCAGGCGCTGTTCGAACGCACGGCGGCGGGACGCCACGGCGCCCGCTCGGCGGGGACGACCCCCGGCGAGCGCGTCCATCCCGAGGTCGTCGCGGCGATGGACGAGCTCGGGATCGACCTCCGCGGCCGCACCCCACGGGCCCTGACCAGAGCCGACGCCGAGTGGGCCGACGTCGTGGTGACGATGGGCTGCGGCGACAAATGCCCCTACGTCCCCGGCCGCCGCTACGTCGACTGGGACCTGCCCGACCCCAGGGGCCGGCCGCTGGCGGCGGTGCGGGCGACCCGCGATGAGATCGCCGCCCGGGTCGAGGCGCTGGTCGCCGAGCTGGACCGGTACAAAGGGACGAACGCAACGACCGAGAGGAGCCTGACGTGAGCAGCAACCCCACCGGCGGCGAGCGCATCGCCTTCGTCCAGTCGAGCTGGCACAGGGAGATCGTCGAGCGGGCGCGCCTGTCCTTCGCCGAGGAGATCGAGCGGCTCGGCCTCGACCCCGCCCAGATCGACTTCTTCGAGGTCACCGGCGCCTTCGAGATCCCGCTGCACGCGAAGCGCCTCGCCGCCAGCGGCCGCTACGGCGCCGTCGTCGCCGCCGGCCTGGTCGTCGACGGCGGCATCTACCGCCACGAGTTCGTCGCCGAAGCGGTGATCGGCGGCCTGATGCGGGTCCAGCTCGACAGCGGCGTGCCGGTCATCTCCGCCGTCCTCACCCCCCACCACTTCCACGAGCACGACGCCCACAGGGAGTTCTTCAGCCACCACTTCGAGGTCAAGGGCCGCGAGGCGGCGCGTGCCTGCGCCCACACGGTGGCGGCGCTCGAAACGCTGCCGCTGAGCGCGGCGTAGACAAGCGCTCCCCCGACACCGAGCCGCGGCGGCAGCCACTCAGCTGGCGCTCGCCGCGACGCAGCAGCTCGCCCAGCTCGATCGCGTCCGCCAGCCCCTTGGGGGCGACGCGGGCCACGGCGCCCTTGATCAGCACCTGTGTCAGCGGCGCTCGCGCCGCCAGCCGCGCCGCGATCGCCCCCGCCTCCTCGAGCTGGAGGCCGGCGGGGACGACGAGGTCGACCAGGCCCAGCGACCGCGCCTGCTCGGCGTCGATCGAGCCGCCGCGCGGCGCCGGCGCCGCGAAGCTGGCGGCCTCGTCGCAGACGACCAGGTCGCAGGCGCGGGTCAGCGCCAGGCGCGGGCCGGCGCAGCGGCCGCCGACGGCGGCGATCGTCGGCTTCGGCATCTCCTCCAGCACCGCCACCGCGGCCGCCGACCCGGGCTGGCAGCCGGCGATGCGCAAAATCACGGCACCGACACCGTCGTCGGCGGCAACCGCCGCCAGGTCCTCCTCCAGTCGCGCCGAGGTCTCCAGCGCCAGCCAGGCGCAGCGCCCCCTTATCTCCAACTGCGGGTGCGACATGGCAAACCTCCTGGATAGAGATCGGCCCCTCCCGGGGTCTGAGCGTACAACAACCCCGCCTCGGCCCCGCCCGGACTCGCCGGGCCGGCCAGTCCGTACCCTGTAGCCGTGCCCGGTCCAGCCACCCGCTCGCTCTCGGCCTCGCAGCTGGCGACGCTCGCCGGGCTGGGCGAGGAGCGCAAGGCCACGGTCGGCGAGACCCTGTTCGAGGTCGGCGACGAGACCTATCCCTTCGTCGCGATCCTCGAGGGCGAGGTGGCGATCACCGACGGCGCCGGCCGCGAGATCGTCCGCCACGGCGCCTCCGGCTTCCTCGGCGAGATGAACCTGCTCTCCGGACAGACGGTCTTCCTCACCGCCGTCGTCACCGCGCCGCTGCGCTACATCGCGGTCGAGCGCGAAGTCCTGCGGCGGCTGCTGTTCGAGGACGGCTCGCTCTCCGACCTGCTGCTCTCCGCCTTCGTCGAGCGGCGCGAACTGCTGCAGCAGCAGTCCGGCATCGGGATCGAGATCCTCGGCCCGCGCGACTCCGCCGAGACCCGGCGCCTGCTCGACTTCGCCAAACGCCAGCGCCTCCCCTACTCCTGGATCGACCCGGCCGAGGGCGAGGAGGCCGCGGCGCTGCTCGCCGCGCTCGACCCCGCGCAGCTGCCGCTGGTCCGCCTGCCCGGCGGCCCCGAGCTGCAGCGGCCCAGCAACGGCCAGCTCTCGCGGGCGCTGGGGATCGGGCTCGAGCTGGAGCCGCGCGAGGAGGTCGACCTGCTCGTCCTCGGCGGCGGTCCGGCCGGGCTCGGCGCCGCCGTCTACGGCGCCTCCGAGGGTCTCGACACGCTCCTCATCGAGAGCACGGTGCTCGGCGGCCAGGCCGGGACCTCGCGCCGGATCGAGAACTACCTCGGCTTCCCGGCCGGGATCAGCGGCTCCGAGCTGACCAGCCGCGCCGTCTCGCAGGCGCGCAAGTTCGGCGCCCGCACGGCGACTCCCTACCGCGCCGAAGCGCTCGAGCCCGGCCCCGACCGCCACCTGGTCCGGCTCGAGGAGGGGGTCGAGGTCAGCGCCCGCGCGGTGCTGCTCTCGACCGGCGCCGAATACCGCCGCCTGCCGGTAGACGACCTCGACGCCTACGAGGGCCTCAGCGTCTTCTACGCCGCCGGCCCGCCCGAGGCCCAGCTCTGCGGCGCCCAGCGGGTCGGCGTCGTCGGCGGCGGCAACTCGGCCGCCCAGGCCGCCGTCTGGCTGGCCCGCGGCGGTGCCCTGGTCACCCTCCTGCACCGCCGCGCCGACCTCAGCGAGACGATGTCGCACTACCTGCTGGAGGAGCTCGACCGCTACGGCGTCGTCGTCCGCGACCGCAGCGAAATCGCCGCCCTGCACGGCGCCGACGGCCGGCTCGAGGCGGTCACCCTGACCGACGGCGCCCAGCTGCCGCTCTCCTTCCTCTTCCTCTTCCTCGGCGCCTCGCCCTGCACCGAGTGGCTCGGCGAGACGGTCTCCCGCGACACCGACGGCTTCGTCCTCACCGGGCCCGACGCCGGCGCCGGCGGCCTGCTCGAGACCAGCGTCGCCGGCGTCTTCGCCGCCGGCGACGTCCGCGCCGGCTCGATCAAGCGCTGCGCCACCGCGGTTGGCGAGGGCGCCACCGTCGTCCGCTTCGTCCACGAGCACCTCTCGCCCGCCGTGCAAGACGGCGCCCAGCGGTAAAGCCCTCGCGGCGACGGCCGATTGAGGTCCCGTGGCGCTCGCTCCCCCGGCTTCCTTGGACCCAGTCGCGACCCGGTCGCGGCTGCGCCGGCCCCTGCGCGGTGTCGCCGTCCTGGCCCTGGTCGCGGCGCTGGCGCTCGGCCTCGCCGCCTGCGGTGGCTCCGGCTCTGGCGGCCGCGAAGGCGGCACCCTGGAGGCAACGATCTCGGCCTTCCCCGACTACCTCGACCCGGGCCTCTCCCACACCGCCGAAGGCTTCACGGCGATGTACGACACCTACATCCCGCTGCTGACCTACGCCCACGCCGACGGCAAGGCCGGCAGCAAGGTCGTGCCCGGGCTGGCCAAGGCGATGCCCAAGATCAGCGACGGCGGCAGGACCTACACCCTGCAACTGCGCCCCGGCCTGCAGTACTCCGACGGCAAGCCGGTCGAGGCCTCCGACTTCACCCACGCGATCGAACGCGTCTTCAAGCTCAACTCCAACGGCTCCTTCTTCTACGAAGACATCGTCGGCGCCGAACGGTTCGCGAAGACGAAGAGCGGCGGCATCGCCGGGATCGAAACCGACGACAAGAGCGGCAGGATCACGATCCACCTGACGGCGCCGCGCGGCACCTTTGATAACGAGCTCGGCCTGCCCTTCGCCGCTCCGGTCCCCGCCAGCACCCCCGACCACGACCTCTCGGCCGACCCGCCCCCCGCCACCGGCCCCTACGCGATCGTCGCCTCGCACCCGGGCGTCGGCTGGGAATACGCCCGCAACCCGCGCTGGGCGGCCAACAACGCCAAGCTGCTGCCGCAGATCCCCAGCGGCCACGTCGACAAGATCGACGTCAGGGTCGTCCGCAACGCCTCGACCCAGGTCAACGAAGTCGAGGCGGGCAAGTCCGACTGGATGATGAGCACCCTCCCCTCCGACCGCTACAGCGAAGTCAAGGAAAAGTACGAGGGCAGCCAGTTCCGGGTCGAACCGGCGGTCAGCACCTACTTCTTCTGGATGAACACCAAGCGGGCGCCGTTCAGCGACCCGAAGGTGCGCCAGGCGGTCAACTACGCGATCGACCCGGCGGCGCTGGAACGGATCTACGCCGGCCAGATGGTCGGCACCCAGCAGGTCCTGCCGCCCGGGATGCCCGGCTACCGGAAACTCGAGCTCTACCCGCACGACCTCGCCAAGGCCAAGCGGCTGGTCCGCGAAGCGAACCCCTCCGACCGCGAAATCACGGTCTGGACCAACAACGAAAACCCCAACGACGAAGCCGGCGCCTACTACCAGGACGTGCTCAAGCAGCTCGGCTTCGACGTCGAACTGAAAGTGCTCAACGCCGACAGCTACTTCACCGTGATCGGCAACCTCAGCACCCCCAACCTCGACACCGGCTTCGGCAACTGGTTCGAGGACTACCCCCACCCCAACGACTTCTTCCAGCCGCTGCTCGACGGCGAAAGCATCGCCCCCACCAACAACGCCAACTTCGCCCAGATCGACGACCCGGCGCTCGACCGCAGGATCGCCGAACTCGGCGAAGAACCGCTGGGGCCGAGCCAGGAAGCCGGCTACGCCGCGCTCGACAGGGAATACATGCAACAGGCGCCGTGGGCCCCGTTCGGCACCAGCACCACCTCGACCTTCGTCTCCAGCGCGATCGACCTCGACAAGGTCGTCGTCAACCCGACCTTCTACCAGGACCTGACCAGCTTCCAGTTCAAGTAGGTCAGTAGCCGACCGGGTGGCGGACGACGAAGCCCTTCGGGTAGGGAGGTTCCTGGTGCCAGCGCGGGCCGCTGCCGCTGGTGTCGCCGACGGTGTCCCAGCGCAGGCCGGCGATCACCGCGTAGACGTGGCCGGCGTTGGCGTAGATCGTGATCCAGCGCCCCGGCCCAGGGGCGCCCCAGGTGGCGAAGGAGCCGGAGACCAGCGGGCTGGTCAGGAGGCCGCCGCCGTGCAGCGCGTAGCTGACCGAGCCCGAGCAGTCGTAGCCGCGCGAGCTCCAGGAGGCGTGGCCGCCGCCCCAGATGTAGGGGGTGGTGCGGATCCGGTTGGCCGCCGCGATCACCCTCTTGACCACGAGCGGCGCGTTCAGCGGTGCGATCGCCCTTTCGCCGACCAGCGCCGCCAGCGTCCCTTCCGGCCCCACCGGTACTTCGATTTCGCTCGCGGCATCGGTCGCGACGCCGCCGGGAGACCCCTTTGCGCTCGCCGCCGCCGGGCCGGCGAGAGCCAGGGCCACGAGCGCGATCAGTACCGCCAGGACGGCGCGGCTGCGCGCACCAAGCCCGTCTTTCATCGTCCCTCCTTCGGGTGCCGGCGGAGTTAGCTGACGGGCTGGCGCTGAAGGAGACTCGCGCCCCCACCTCTCGGTGAGCTCGCCCCAGGAACTTGGTTCCCCCGCTCCCCGGCACGCGGCCGGGAATTAGGCATTTGCGTTTATTTGATGAGCAAACGCAAATATAAGCTAAGAGTTGCGGTCCGTGCTTTGACGGTCGCCGGAGCCTGTGCGAGTCTCGGCCGGTGGAGAGCTTCGAGAGACGGAGCGAGTGCGGTACCGCCGCCGCCCGGCGGCTGGCCGTCGCTGCGGCGCTGGCGCTGGTGGTCGCGGCGGTTGGGCTCGCCGCGCCGGCGGCGGCGAGCGTCGTCGGCTACGGCGATATCCGCGGGCACGACCGGGCGGAACTGCGGCGCCGCTTCCTCGCCGAGTACCCCCAGGGCTACCGCGTCGCCGGCTTCCACGCCTCGGCGCTCTTCCACTTCCGCTACGCCGGCGTCTACTACCTGCGGCGCCAGGGCGGGGTCAACGTCGACTCCGGCGTCGCCATCTTCCGCCGCGCCGGCAGCCGCTGGCTGCCGCTGCGGCACCCGAGCGCGGCGATCGAGAAGAACCTCAGCCCGGTCGAATATCTCTACAGCGCCAGCCTCGGCGGCGGTGGAGAGTTCACGCTGATCGAAAGCAGCGGCACCGACGAACCGGCGAGCGCCAGCTCGACCAAGACCGACATCCAGCTCACCATGAAGGGGGAATTCGGAGCCGGCAGGGAAAAGCTGGATCTGGTCGACGGGGCCGAAGAGCCGGAGCCGGAAGGACCCGCCAGCCTGCTCGGCGGCAATGGCAGCAGCCAGCAGACCGACGCCGCCGACCCCAGCCAGGACCACTCCTGCAGCTTCCACCTCGGCAAGCCCGACGTCGAACCCGAGCTGGCGATCGGCTGGCACGGCGAAGAGATGACGGTCGACCTCAACCTCGGCGACCCGAGCTCGGTCGGCGGCTCCTCGGAATGCGGCGGCGCACCCGAAGACCCGGACGGCGAAGAACCCTGGATCGAAGTCCGCACCGAGGTGAGGTCGCCGCTCGGCAAGCCGTTCTCGGTGCCGATCGTCCTCAACCACAGCAAGCGCGAAGACAGTCACGACGAAGAAACCGGCGCCCTCACCGGGGTCTACGAACGGACGCTGACCCTGAAAGGGTCGCTCGACTTCAAGCTGCTCACGGTTCTGCCGCCACTGCTCAACTGAGCCGGGCGGGGGGACGCCTCAGACGATCGGCGGCGGCGTGCCCTCGGCGCTGGCGGCGAGGGCCGGGTCCCATTCGCAGACGCCGCAGGCGTGGCTGAAGGCCGAGCGCAGGAACTCGAGCGCGAAGGCGTGCGGGTCGGCGGCGGCGCGGACATCGTCCCAGTCGAGCACGTACTCGCCCAGCTCCCCCTCCCAGCGCGCCGCCGCGGGGGCGAGCTCACCGTCGCCGAAGCCCGTCGGCGCCGGGTGCGCATAGGCGTAGAAGGCCGCCTGCGGATAGCGCGGGTCGCCGGGCCACCAGCCGACCGCGACCTCCTGCGAGTCCATCGCGTTGCGCATGATGAAGTCCTCGGAGGGCGGCGTCGCCGGGGCGCCGGAGAAGAGGCTGACGGCGAGGTCGAAGGAGCCCCACCAGGCGTGGACCGGGGTCGAGCGGCCGCGGTAGGGAGCGCGGAAGGCGGCCAGCGCCAGCGCCGCCTGGCCGGCGGCGGCGAGGTAGGAGGCGACCGCCGCGGGGTCGTAGCGGGCGTGCTCGGTGTCGGCGTCGAGCGGGACCGTCCAGGCGACCTCCTGCGGGGTCGGGTCGATCTCGACCGGCCCGGCGAGCTCGCCGACCGCCGCCAGCAGCTCCCGCGTCACCTCCCCCACCGACCGGTCGGGGGCCAGCGGCACCGCCCGCCGCCGCCCGCCGCCGTGTTCGGCCAGCGCCTCGTGCGCGTGCAGGTCCAGCGCCACGACCAGCGGCCCGGAGCCGTCGGGCGCCGGCAGCGGCGCCGTCTCCCAGCCGCGCGCGGTCAGCCGCAGCGCCGCGTGCTGCAGCTGCGGCTCCGGCGGCGCCAGCTCAGCGGCCAGCTTCCCCAGCACCTGCGTGTGCGCGTGCAGGGTGTCGCAGGTCTCGCTCCACTGCTCATAGGAAGTGGCGGGCCAGGCGTTCGCCATCGACCGAGGATAAGGCCAGCCCGATCGACCTGGGGCGCAGTAGGGTCGCGCGATGGCGCCGCCGTTCCTGCTCGTCCAGCTCAGCGACCTCCACATCGGCGCCGATTGGGCCGGCGTCGACCCGGCGGCGCGGCTGGCGGCGGCGGTGGCGGCAATCGGGGCGCTGCCCTACGCACCCGATGCCGTCCTCGTCACTGGCGACCTCACCAACGACGGCGCCGAGGCCGAGTACGCGGTCGCGCGCGAGCTGCTCGGACGCCTCGAAGCACCGCTCCATGTCCTGCCCGGCAACCACGACGACCGCGCCGCCTGCCGCCGCGCCTTCGGGCTGCCCGGCGAGGCGGACGCCGCGGTCAACTACGCGGTCGACCTCGGGCCGCTGCGCCTGGTCGCGCTCGACTCCACCGTCCCCGGCCAGGACCCCGGCCGCTTCGCCCCCGAGCAGCTGCGCTGGCTCGAGGCGACGCTGGCGGCGGCGCCCGCGCAGCCGACCCTGCTGGCGATGCACCACCCACCGCTCGGCACCGGCATCCCCGGCTGGGACGAGGTCAACCTCGCCGCCGCCGAGCGCCGCGCCCTCGGCGAGGTCGTCGGCCGCCACCGGCAGCTGCGGGCGATCGTCGCCGGCCACCTGCACTGCGTCTCGGCCTCCGCCCTCGCCGGCTGCCCCGTCCTCGCCGCGCCGAGCTGCTACCTGCAGGCCGAGCCCAACTTCAGCTCAGGCGAGATCGAGCCCGACAGCGAGCCCCCCGGCTTCGCCGTCCACGCCCTCCGCGACGGCGAGCTCGCCACCCACGTGCTGCCGCTCGCCTGCTGAGGACGGTGGCGGAATTGGTCCCCCGCTCTTTGATCTCAGCCGGTCAGGCTCCGGGAGCCATCGTTCGCAAGCCGGCGAGACGGGCGGCGGCCGCCTGGCGCTCGTCGTAGGTGACGAACGCCTCGATCGGATCCAAGTCGACGGCGGCTGCGACATGGATCGCATCGAGGGCCCGCGGCGCCGGCTCGGCGAGCGCCCCGGCGCCGGCCAGCAGTGCGCGGTCCAGTGGTCGCAGCGCGACCGCGTCGATCAGTTCACCGGCTCGCTGCAACAGCAGGTCGAGCGGAAGCGAAGGGTCATCCGCGGCGGCGCGACGCGCCGCCCGCGGGATCTCGGTCAGGACCAGCTCGCTGCTGACCAGGTCCGCAGCCTCGAGATATGCACGCAGAGCATCCGACTCGGGCTCCTCGCGGACGAGCTTGACCAGGGCCGAGGCGTCCGCGTAGAAAACCGGCACCGCTCAGCGATCGCCGCGGATGTCGTCGAGCGCACGGCTCAACGCCCGCGGATCGCCCGTCAGCTCCAATGCCTGCGGCAGCCCCGACCGAGCTGGGCGTGACACCCGGCCCTCGGCGATCAACCGATCCAGATCGGGGCCGCTGCTCGGCGCTGGCCCAAGCTCAGCCACGGGACGATTGCGGTCGGTGACCACCAAGCGCTCACCGCTGCTCACCCGCCGCAGGTAGACACTGAGGTTCTGTCGCAGCTCCGCGACACCGACCGACGCGCTCATGTACACAAAAGTAGCAGGTCGAGAAGAACACCTCGCGCCCTCTCACGCCAATAGGGTCGTAGGCGATGAAGAAGTGGGGAGTCCTCGCCGTCCTCGGCACCGCCCAGTTCCTGATGGTCCTCGACCAGGCGGTGATGAACGTCGCGATCTCGCAGCTGGTCGAAGACTTCGACACCACGGTGACGACGATTCAGGCGGTGATCGCGCTCTACGCGCTGGTGATGGCGGGGCTGATGCTGACCGGCGGCAAGCTCGGCGACATCTGGGGCCGCCGCCGCGCCTTCGCGATCGGGCTCTGCATCTACGGCGTCGGCTCCGGGCTGACCGCGGCCGCCTGGAACGTGCCGACCCTGGTGCTGGGCTGGTCGGTGCTGGAGGGGATCGGCGCGGCGCTGGTCCTGCCGGCGCTCTTCGCCCTCGTCGCCGGCTCCTACCAGGGGAGCCAGCGCGCCCTCGCCTACGGTGTCCTCGGCGGCGTCGCCGGAGCCGGCATCGCCGTCGGCCCGATCCTCGGCGGCTGGGTCACCACCGACTTCAGCTGGCGCCTGGTCTTCGTCGGCGAGGTCGTCGTCGCCCTCGGCATCCTCGCCGGCACCCGGCTGCTGCGCGAGCCCGAGCGCGAGGGGGAGCGGCCGGCGCTGGACTGGGTCGGCGGCGTCCTCTCCGCCAGCGGCCTCGCGGTCGTCGTCTTCGCGGTCCTGCAGGCGAGCAACTGGGGCTGGCTGGCACCGCGCAGCTCGCCGCTGACCCCCTTCGGCTTCTCGCTGACCCCGTTCGTGATCGCCGCCGGCGGCCTGCTGTTGGCCGCCTTCGTCGCCTGGGAGCAGCGGCGCGAGCAGCATGGGCTCGAACCGCTGGTCCACCTGCGCCTGCTGCGGGTGCCGGCACTGCGCGGCGGCGTCGCCATGTTCCTCGCCCAGAACCTGGTGCTGATGGGGGTCTTCTTCACGATCCCGCTCTTCCTGCAGATCGTCCAGGGCCTCGACGCGCTCGAAACCGGGGTGCGGATGCTGCCCGCCTCGGCCGGCCTCTTCCTCAGCGCCATCGCCGGCTCCGCCCTGGCCTCGCGGTTCCCTCCGCGGCGGCTGGTCCGGATCGGCCTCGGCCTCGTCTTCGTCTCCACCCTGCTGCTGCTGGGGACGATCGAACCCGAACTCGACAACTCCTCGTTCCTGATCGCGATGGGGGTGCTCGGCATCGGCATGGGCCTGGTCGTCTCGCAGCTCGGCAACGTCGTCCAGTCGGCGGTCGGCGACCGCGACCGCAGCGAGGCCGGCGGCCTGCAGAGCACCGCCCAGCAGCTCGGCTCCTCGCTCGGCACGGCGCTGCTCGGGGCGATCGTGATCACCGGCCTGATCGCCGCCTTCACCGCCAACGTCGCCGCCGACCCGCAGATCTCCCAGAACGTCAACCAGCAGCTCGAGGTCAGGCTCAGCGCCGGCGGCAGCTTCGTCCCCGCCGCCGAAGTCAGGACCGCGGCAACCGAGGCGGGGCTGCAAGCGCCGACCGTCGACGCCCTCGTCGGCCACTACGAAGACGCGCAGCTGGAGGCGCTGAAGCTGGCCTTCCTGGTCGCCGCCCTCCTCGCCCTGGGGTCCTTCTGGACGACGCGGCGGCTGCCGGCGACGCGCTTGCAGAGCGCCGGCACGGGGTAGCGTCAGCGGGTAAGCGAACGAAGGGAAGGCGAATCGATGGCCACTTCACTTGACGGAACCGTCGCCCTCGTCACCGGCGCCAGCAGCGGCATCGGCGAGGCGACCGCGCGGGCGCTGGCGGCGCAGGGGGCGAAGGTCGCGGTGGCGGCGCGGCGCCTGGAGCGGCTGCAGCGGCTGGCGAGCGAGATCGGCGGCGAGGGACAGACGGCGCTGACGATCGAGTCCGACATCAGCGACCCCGAGCAGGCGATCGGCGCGGTCGAGCGCACGGTCTCCGAGCTGGGCCGGCTCGACCTCGTCGTCAACAACGCCGGGGTGATGCTGCTGGGGCCGATCGAGGACGCCCCCACCGAGGAGTGGGAGCGGATGATCGACCTCAACCTCAAGGGGCTGATCAACACCACCCACGCCGCTCTCCCCCACCTGCTGGCGGCCGCCGCCGACTCCGGGCGCGGCTGCGCCGACGTCGTCAACATCAGCTCCGTCGCCGGCCGCGTCGCCCGCGCCGGCTCCGGCGTCTACAACCTGACCAAGTTCGGCGTCGGCGCCTTCAGCGAGTCCTTCCGCCAGGAGTTCGCCAGCCGCAAACTGCGGATGACGATCGTCGAGCCCGGCGCCGTCGACACCGAGCTCTCCGACCACATCCGCGACGGGGTCCGCGAGCAGGTGCGCCAGCGCTTCGCCGAGATCCAGATGCTCGAGGCGAGCGACATCGCCGACGCGATCGCCTACGCGGTCACCCGCCCCTGGCACGTCTCCCTCAACGAGATCCTGATCAGGCCGACTGAGCAGCAGGGGTAGGCGTCCGCTTCAGCGGCTGCAGCCGCTCCCTTTCGACCTTCGCCAGTTTGCGTTTCAGCCGCAGGAACTGCCGCTCCTGCTCGGGCGTGCGTTCATAGCCCTCGTAGGCGAGGTTGGTCTCCTCCAGCGGGTCGTTCTCGAGGTCGTACATCTCCCACTGCGGTGGCTTCTTGCCTTCGACGTCGTAGTACCTGGCCAGCTTCCAGCGCCGTTCGCGGATCGCGACGATGTGGTTCGGCGGTTTCGGGTACGGGCCGCGGGCCTGGCCGGACTGGAAGTCGTCGTAGGTGAAGACGACGTAGTCCTGCGCCTTCTTCCGCTTCGCGGGTTTGAGGACGAGCTCGGAGTAGTCGACTCCCTCCCAGTCGGCGCGGGCCGATTTCGGCGCCGCCGCGAGGCTGGCCAGGGTCGGCAGCAGGTCGACGTGGGAGACCAGCGCGCTGGTTTTCTCAGGCCGCGGGAACAGCTTCGGGTTGGAGTAGACGAGCGGCACCCGCAGCGCCTCCTCGTAGGCGTTGAAGTTCTTCTGGCGCAGGCCGCCGTGGCTGAGGCCCATCTCGCCGTGGTCGGAGGTGCGGATGATCAGGGTGTTGTCGAACAGCCCTTTCTGTTCCAGCTTGTCGAGCACGTTGACCAGGTAGCTGTCTGAGGAGCGCATCAGGTTGCCGTAGAAGTTGAGGTAGTTGCGTTTTTCCTGCGGCGTCTTCACTTTCCCGGTGAGGTTGAAGATGCGGAGGAATTCCGCCTGCACCGTGGGCTTGGTCGCGAGGTCTTCGGCGACCGTCCGCGGCAGGCCGATGTCACCCTCCAGCCAGGACTTGTCGTAGTCGTCTTCACCGAAGCCCGAGCCCGGGTAGAAGAGGACGTCGTGGGGGTTGACCAGCGAGATCACCATGAAGAACGGCTCCTGCTGGGCCGCGGTCGAGTCGAGGTACTGCAGCGCGCCCTCGGTCCCGGCCGCCGCTTCGCCGACCGATTCGATGAAGCGGCCGTCGTTGTTGACGCTGCCGCCGCCGGCCTCGGGGACGCTCTGGTTGGCGCCGGCGTCGGGTGGGTCCCAGCGCGAGAAACCGTACTTTTCGAGATCGGACGGTTCCGCCTTTTCGCCGCTCGGTTTCGAGCAGTGCCACTTGCCCTTGTAGACCGTGTGGTAGCCCGCCGCCTTCATCACCGTCGCCAGGTTCGGCAGGTCGGTCGGCAGGTTGACCTGGGGGTATTCGGAGGCCGGCATGTTTTCCTCGAGCGTGTACTTGACCCCGTGCTGGGCGGGGAAGTAGCCGGTCATCAGGGTCGAGCGGGCGGGAGAGCACATGCAGGCGTTGGTGTAGGCGTGTTCGAAGCTGAGGCCGTGGTTGCGCAGCCGCCGCATCCCCGGCAGGTTCTGGCGCAGCCAGTTTGGCGGGAAGTGCTGGATCGCCCGCTCCTGGTCGGTGAGGAAAAGGACGACGTTCATCCCGGCGACGTCGTTGCCCTGCCCCCCCGCGGCGGCGAGCGCCCGCTCGACCCCCGAGCCGCCGCTCTGAGCGAGCAGCGCCGCGGCGGCGGCGCTGGCCCCGGTCCCGAGCAGCTGCTTGCGGGTCAGCCCGTCCTTGTGCTCATCCGAACCGCTCATTTGCCCCTCCTGAAGATGTCGACGGCATTGCTGCCGAACGAGGTCGAGTAGAGATAACGGCCGTCGGCGCTGAGGGCGATCGAACTGACCCCGCGCAGGGCCCGGGCGCGGGTGCACCCCGGCAGCGAGGGCGGCGCCTGGCAGCCGGCGGTGCCCGGCAGCTGTTCCACCGCGCCCGACCTGCGGTTGCGGGAGAGGACGTCGATCGCCCCCGACTTGAAGGCCGCGGCGTAGACGTTGGCCCCGTCGGAGGAGACCGCCAGCCCCTCCGGGGCGACCAGCGCCCGGCCGAAGGAGCAGCCGGCGGCACGCAGGTAGACCAGGCAGCCGGCGGTGCCTTCCTTCTGGGCCAGGGCGCCGGTGGTGCCGGCGCGGCCGAAGCTGGTGACGCTGTTGGAGAGCAGCGAGGTGACGTAGACGTCGTCGTCGCCGGGGCTGACCGCGACCGCGTTGGCACCGCCCAGCTGCAGCCCGGTGACGCAACCGGCGAGGGCAGCGTTGACGATGCAGCCGCTGCCGTCGGTCGCCTGGGTAAGGGCGCCGCTGGAGGGGTTGCGGGAGAAGACCGCGACCGCGTTGGAGAGGGCGCTGGCGACGTAGACGCTGTTGCCGTCGCCGCTGATCGCCATCCCCTCCGGGGCGCCGAGGGCGAGGCCGACGGCGCAGCCGCCGCCGCTGGTTTCGGCGACGCAGCCGGCCGTGCCGGAGAGCTGCGTCAGCGCCCCGGTGGCCTGGTCACGGGCGAAGACGGCGACCTCGTTGCCGAAGAAGGAGCCGACGTAGACGTTGTTGCCGTCGGGGCTGACCGTGACCACATCGGGGCCGACCAGCGCCCGGCCGCTGCCGCAGCCGGGGATCGGCAGCCCGGAGATGCAGCCGGCGGCGCCGGGGAGCTGGCTCAGCGCGCCGGTCGCCGGGTTGCGGCGGAAGACGGCGATCGAGTTGCTCTCGCGCGAGGTCGCGTAGACGTTGCGGCCGTCGGGGCTGAGCGCTACCGAGTTGGGGCCGTTGAGCCCGGTTGCCGCGGCGCAGCCTTCGGCGGCTTCGGCGGCGACGCATCCCGCCGTGCCCTGCAGCTGGGTCAGGGCGCCGCTCTTGGCGTCGCGGGCGAAGACGGCGACGGCGTCGCTGCGCGAGGAGGCGACGTAGGCGTTGCGGCCGTCGGGGCTGAGCGCGATCGCGCGCGAGCCCATGAACGGTCCCGGGCCCTGCAGCGCCCGCGCCTTGCCGCAGCCTCCGGCCGGCGCCGAGCGGTCGACCAGGCAGCCCTGGGCGCCCGGCAGTTGCTTCAGCGTTCCCCGGCCCGAACGGTGCCCGCCAGGCCGCCGGGCGGCGGCGGCACGGGCGCCGCCCTCGCCGACCTGGAGGTTGCCGACGACGCCGATCCGGAAGCCGAGCCAGGGGTAGGTGGCGGTGAAGAAGGTGTCGTCCTGCGGCTGCAGCCCGACCGCCGAGAGCCAGAGCTGGTAGGCGCCGGCGTTGGCGATGCCGCCGTGCAGCCGCCGCCAGACCCGGCCGGGGCCGCCGCGCCCGCTCGGCGGCGCGGTGATCGTGTCGGTCCACTCGACCGCGTTGCCGCCCTGGTCGAGGGTGCCCCAGGGCGAGAGGGTCTTGGCCTGGCCGACCGTGCTGAGGCTGCCCTGGTAGGCCTTGGCGTAGGCCGAGGCCGAGAGGCCCAGCGGGTTGACGCTGGCGCAGTCTTCCTGCGGCTGGATCGCCGCCGGGCACCAGCTCGGCGCCGGCACGGCGGAGGCGTGGTAGGTCGCCAGCGGTTGCGTCGAGGAGTTGGTGACGTCGCCGTTTTCCGGGTTCAGCGTCGTCGGCGCCGGCGCCGTGGCGGTGCCGTCGCCGAACACGCCCGGGTTGGTCGGGTACTTCCAGTAGGAGTAGGTGCCGCCGCCGCTGGGGTCGTAGTAGGCGGCCTTGATCCACTCGTTCTGACTCGGCAGGACGAAGCCGGTGCTGGGGCCGCGGGTCGTCGCCCGCTTCCTCATGTCGTACATCCCCCGCTCGGTCCGGGGCGAGAGCCGCACCTTGTAGGTGACGTAGGCGAAGCCGTTTTCGCTGCTGGCCCGCTTCGAGAGCAGGCGGCCGTTGTAGAGCGAGTTGACGAAGCGCGCCGCCCGCAGGAAGTTGGCGAAGCCGTAGGGCTTGTCGGCCCATTCCGGTGAGGCGACCGTGTAGTGGCGGCCAGGGGCGGCGCCGGAGGAGAAGTCGATCTGGCCGAACTTGGGCCAGGCGGCGGCACTCTCGTTTTCGCTGTAGAGCTTGTGTCGGTTGCGCCCCAGCGGGTCGGCGGTGTTGAGGAACGCCACCCACTGGGCAACGGTGACCTCGAGCTGGCCGATCCCGTAGCGGTACTTGACCGCGCCGACCATCTGGCAGGCGGGAGCTTTCTCTTCCTGCGGCGCTTCTGCGCAGTTGCGGTAGATCGCGTCGGCGAAGGGCACGATCCCGACCGAGGGATTCCCCGGGGCGCCGACCTGGGCCGTCTTGAAGGTGAGGACCGCCGGCTTCGGAGCCGCGAGCGACGATGCCGGCCCGGCCAGCGCGGCGAAGGCGACGACGGCCAGCACCATCCCCACGCGACCGCGCAGGGATTCGGGAGCTGCGGTACAGGTCGACATCTGCCTCCATTCGGCGCCGGGTTGGATCCCCACCAACAGCGAGCATGACAGTAGCCCCAGCATCAGTCGGCTTTTTGTCCGCAGCGAGGGTTGGCCCGCAGGGTGCTACCAGCTGCGGGCGAGCCAGGTCCTGAACGCCGGCCCGGCCAAGGGCACGTCGGGAGCGCCGGGGAAGGAGACGGCGAGCGAGCCGCTCCAGGTCTTGGCGCCGGAGGCTTCGCGCCGGAGGTAGCCGCTGCCGCTGAACGGGGGCGGCGGTTCGAGCGTGGCGAAGCTGAGGGCGCTGTCGCTGGCGAAGCTGGCGGCGGGGCCACGCGCGAGGACCTTCCTGAAGATCCCCAGCCTCCCCTTGGATTCGTAGGCGGTGGCCACGAAGGTCGCCGGATCGTCGCCGCGGCGGCTGGCGTAGAGATAGTGAGCGACGAGGCCGGAGCGCGAGCCCGCTTCGAAGGAGGTCCGTTTCGGACCGGCGCCGGGGTGCGAGCGATGCGCCTCTCCTGAGTGAGCGCAGTGCAGGGCGTCCGGAGTGGAGACGGTGCCCTTGACGCGATCGGCGTGGGCCGCGGTGAAACCGCCCTCGCCCTGGAACTCGAAGGAGCCGACGAAGACGCCGTGGCGGTGGCTGAAGCGGTCGGGCCCGTGGCAGCCGCGCTGGCGCGGGCCGTAGCTGACGCGGCCACTGGGCCGGAAGCGCATCTCGACCCGGCCGAGCTCGCCGAAGCTGGCCTCGATGTTCGTGCCGCCCTGCTTCACGTGGGCGATGTAGTCGACCCAGGCGCCGCGCTTGGGATTCGAGCCCTTTGCCCGGGTCGCCTGGATCGAGGTGCTGAAGCCGACGGCGAGGACGGAGATCCGGTAGCCGTGGCTGCCGCCGAGGCCGAAGTGCTCCACCGACGCGGAGCCACTCGCCGGCGACAGGAGCAGGCCGAGCACGGCGACGGTCAGGGGCAGGCAACCGCGGAGGAGCCGCCTCACCTGACCCGCCCCGCCTCGTGGTAGAGCCGGGCTACGGCCTTGCCGAAGTAGGGGCCGTAGTCGGTCAGCGGGTCGTCGCCGTAGCCGTTGGAGGTGACGCCGTCGATCCGGTTGCCGGAGATCACCCAGGCCCCGCCGGAGGCGCCGCCGGTGACTTCGCACGGGATCGCCAGGTCGAGCGGGCCGGACTGGGTGAAGGCCTCGAAGCCGTGGCCCTCGAAGGGCACCTGCGGGCAGCGCTGCAGGGTCGCGCCGGTGAACGGGCGCGCCACCGGGTAGCCGTAGACGTCGAAGTCCTGGGCCGGCGAGAGCCCGGAGACGAACCTGTCGGCGCCGACCGCCGCGGCCAGCGTCTGGCCGCGTTCGTTGCGGCCGACGACCGCCATGCCGACGTCGTAGTTGAGGTTTTCGTGGTGCAGCCAGCCGGGGGTGGTGCCGATCCAGTGGGCGACGAAAGCGCCGAAGGGCCGTTCGCCGTAGCGGTAGCCGGGCACGAAGACCCACTTGCGCGAGGCCCAGCGGCCTTCGTCGTAGACGCAGTGCCCGGCGGTGACGACGAGGCTGAGGTTGGGCGCTTCGACCGAAGTCCCGGAGCAGCGGAAGCGCTCGCCGGCGCTGTCGGTGCCGAAGATCACCCCGTACTGGCTGAAGCCCGGCGCCGCCGGTTCGGCGATCGTTTCCGTCGCCGCCCGGGCGCTGCCGGCGAAGGCCAGCGAGGCGAGCAGGGCGCAGACGGCAACGACTCTTCGCACGTTCGGCATCCTGCCACAGCCCGGACGGCCGAGCGACGGCCGTCGCGAGCGCAACCGCGAACCGGCGATCAGCGAGAGAAGGACCCGAGGCCGGGCTGAGGCATCTCGAAGCAGCCCAGGCAGGAGGAGACGTGGATCGCGTCGGTGCCCGACGCGCTGCGCCGTTCCGCCGAGCGGCGCTCGACCTCCGCCATCTCCAGCCGGCACCTTTCGGTGACCTCCATCCCTTCCTGCAGACCCTCGAAATCGAGCACCATCGGCGTCCGCGTCAGGTGGAAGTTCTCGTCGGAGCCGATCATCCTGGCCGCGGCCGAGGCGGTGAAGTCGTCGATGAAGGCCTGCGCGTACTCGCCCACCAGGTGCTCGGCCAGCTCCGGGCTTTCTTCGAGCAGCTTGCTCCACTCGTCGGTCTCGACCAGGTGGCGCTCCGTTGCCCGGTACACGTGCTCGATGGCGCCGCGGACTTTGCGCTCTTCGACGAGTTCGGCGCAGTCGAACTCGACCAGGCGCTTGGCGTGGTGGGAGACGTTCGGGGTTGCCTCGCCCAGCTCCCGGCCCATTTCGGCGGGGCTGGCGGCCCGCTCGGTGAGGATGCGAAGGATGGCAGCGCGCAGCGGATGCGACACCGCCTTGAGTCGGTTGTGGGTGGTCTGCCTGTGCTTGACCTTGCTCGCCATCTCGTCTCCTTTACGAATATTGATCGTTTAAGGGTAGCCCCTGAAATAAAGAAGTTATTGCTCATTCCGCTTTACGTGTTTTAACCGTTGTAACAGCACACACCGGTGCCTCGGTCACGCGATCACCACACCCAACCCGAGGAGGTGAGCGCGATGAAGATCACGGCTACGAGTCATCAGATCCCTGCTGTCCAGATCGGCAAGGCGGGCTGAGGCACCCGTCTCGGGGGGCCGGGCGCTCGGCGCCGGCCCCCCTCGACCCCTGGCTGTGGTAGATCACCGCTGATGAATCCCAGCTCCCAAGACCCCGCCCGCGTCGCCTACGACGCGATGGCTCCCTTCTATGACGACTTCACCTCGGCCTACAAGGCGGAGTCGTGGACCGGCAGCCTCGCCGCGAAGGCGGAGGCGCTCGGGCTGCGGGGCCGGCGCCTGCTGGACGTCGGCTGCGGCACCGGCAAGAGCACCGCGCCGATGCTGGCCCGCGGCTGGGAGGTGAGCGGCTGCGACATCTCGGTGGGGATGCTGGCGCTGGCGCGCGAACGGCTCGGCGACTCGGTGGAGCTGGCCGTGGCCGACGTCCGCGAGCTGCCGGTGCTCGGCGAGTTCGACCTCGTCTGGGCGCTCAACGACACGCTCAACTACCCGCTCGGCGACGGCGACCTGAAGGCGGCGCTGAGTGGGATGGGGCGCAACCTGGCGGCGGGCGGCATCGTCCTCTTCGACCTCAACACGATCTCGGCGTTCCGGTCCAGCTTCTCGGTCGAGGACACCCGCGAGGTGAACGGGCGGCGGATGAGCTGGCGCGGCCTCTCGGCCCCTGACGCCCCATCTGGATCGACCTTCGAGGCGCGGGTCGAAACCTCGGAGGGCGACGGCAGGCCCCATCTGCACCGCCAGCGCCACTACCCCGAGGCCGAGGCCCTGGAGGCGCTGGAGCAAGCGGGGCTGCGCTCGCTGCAGGTCTGGGGCGACATCGAAGGCGAGCAGGGACAGCCGCTGGACGAAGAGCGCCACCAGAAGGCGATCTACCTGGCCCGGAGAGATGGCTGAGGGCGCGTAGCTCAAGTTCCGCCCCCGGGGGTCGATCAGTTCATAGGCATGATCGACCTCCCCTCAAAGGCCAGGCGCCTCGTCCTCGCCGGCGGTGCGGTCCTCGCGCTCGCCTTCCTCGCCTTCGCCCTGCACGCGGCGACCGGCTTCGGCGGCTCCGGCCTCGACTCGCTCTTCGACGAGTGGGTCTACGACGGGGTGATGCTCGGCGCCGCCGCCTCGTGCCTGCTGCGGGCGGCGCTGGTGCGGCGCGAGCGCGGGGCCTGGGTGCTGATGGGGCTGGCGCTGGCGATCTGGACCGCGGGCGAAATCTATTACGAGCTCGCCTTCACCGGTGCCGCTTCGGTGCCGGTACCCTCCCCCGCCGACGCCGGCTACCTGCTCTTCTACCCGGTCGCCTACGTCAGCCTGATCCTCCTCATCCGTGCCCGCGGCGGCTCCTTCTCCGGCGCCCAGTGGCTGGACGGGGCGATCGTCGGCTCCGCCGTCGCCGCCCTCGCCGCGGCGCTGGTGATGGGCCCGATCGTCGCCGCCAGCACCAGCGGCAGCAGCCCGGCGGTCGCCACCGACCTCGCCTACCCGATCGCCGACCTGACCCTGCTGGCGCTGGTCGTCACCGCCTCCTCCTTCACCGGCTGGCGGCCCGGCCGCAGCTGGCTGACCCTCGCCGCCGGCCTCGCGGTGCTGGCGGTCTCCGACAGCCTCTACCTGCTGCAGTCGGTCGAAGGGACCTACGTCGAAGGCGGGATCCTCGACGCCGCCTGGCCGCTCGGCGCCCTGCTGCTGGCGACCGCCGCCTGGATGGTGCCGGCGCCGCGCCGGCGCGGGCGGGCGCGGGGCCTGCGCACGGTCGTGATCCCGGCGGCGGCGGCGCTGGTTGCGATCGGGCTGCAGCTCGCCGACCGCTTCACCAGCGTCTCCGCCCTGGCCACCGGGCTCTCGCTGCTGACCCTGCTCTGCGTGGTGGTGCGGATGGCCTGGTCCTACCAGGAAAACCAGCTGGCGCTGCGGGCCAGCATCCACGAGGCGCGCACCGATGCCCTCACCGGCCTCGGCAACCGCCGCCGGCTGATGACCGAGCTGGGGCGGACAGCCTCGCGGTCCCCCGACGACGGCCGGCTGCGGCTGCTGGTGATGTTCGACCTCGACGGCTTCAAGGCCTACAACGACGCCTTCGGCCACCCCGCCGGCGACGCTCTGCTGAGCCGGCTCGGGCGCCGCCTCGCCGCCTTCGCCGGCCAGCGCGGCAACGCCTACCGTCTCGGCGGCGACGAGTTCTGCCTGCTCGCCGAGTGCAGCGCCGCCGAGGTCGACGGCCTCGTCGCCGGCGCCGCGGCGGCGCTCTCCGAGCGCGGCGACGGCTTCCTCGTCAGCGCCTCCCACGGCAGCGCCCTGCTGCCCGGCGAGGCCGGCACCCGCGAGGCGGCGCTGCAGCTCGCCGACCGCCGCATGTACGCGCACAAGAGCCGCGAGCGGACCTCCGCCGGGACACAGACCCGCGACGTGCTGATGACGGCGCTGCGCGAGCGCCAGCCGGAGCTGCACGCCCACCTCACCGACGTCGCCCGGCTCGCCGTCCGCGTCGTCGAGCAGCTGCGGATGACCTCCGAGCAGCGCGACGAGGTCCTGCGCGCGGCCGAGCTCCACGACACCGGCAAGATGGCGATCCCCGACGCGATCCTCAACAAGCCCGGCCCGCTCGACGAGCACGAGTGGGAGTTCATGCGCAAACACACCCTGGTCGGCGAGCGGATCATCGCCTCGGCGCCGGCGCTGGCGCCGATCGCCCGCCTGGTCCGCTCCAGCCACGAGCGCTGGGACGGCAGCGGCTACCCGGACGGCTTGCGCGGCGAGCAGATCCCGCTCGGCTCGCGGGTGGTCGCCGTCTGCGACGCCTACGAGGCGATGATCGCGGCCCGCCCCTACCGCGCGCGGAAGTCGCCGGCGCAGGCGCGGGCGGAGCTCGCCCGCGCCGCCGGCAGCCAGTTCGACCCCGCGGTCGTCGCCGCCTTCGAGGCGGCGATCACGCTCCCGAGTAGCGCAGCGAGCCCGGAGTCGTCAGCGTCTCACCCGTCTCCAGCAGGGTCTTGAGGCCGGAGAGGATCATCGGCCAGCCGCCGAAGAGCTCGGAGTTGGCGCCGGCATCGAGCTGATCGTGGGTGACCGCGAGCCGGCAGGAGTCGCCGACCGGCTCGATCTCCCAGGTCACCCGCGAGGTCCCTTCGCGCTGGACGTCCTCGCTCCAGAGCGCGGTGAAGCTCTGGACCAGCCGCCGCGGAGGATCGACCTCGAGGTTCTCGCCGCTGGCGATGTCGATCACGCCCGGGACCCCGGAGCGGTACTCCGAGCCGGCGGTCCACTCGGAGACCGTCGCCACCCCGAAGCTGTACCTGCCGCGCATCTCGCCGTCGGTGATCGCCTCCCAGAGGCGCTCCGGCGTCGTCTTGATGTAGACCTCGAACACCGTCATCGTGCCGCGGCCGCCGACCACCGTGTAGAGCTGCTCGTCGTTCATCCGTCGTCCTCCTCGAGTTCGTCTTTGAGCGCGCTGAGCGCCGAGGCCCAGGGCTCCGCGTACTTGCTCACCCAGCGGTCGTGGACGCGCCGGATCGGGACGGGGTTGAGGAAGTGCAGCTTCTCGCGGCCGCGCCGCCTCGTCGTCACCAGGCCCGCCTCCTCCAGCACCCGCAGGTGCTTCATCACACCGAAGCGGGACATCGGCACTCGCCCCTCCAGCTCGCTCAGGGACTGCCCGTCGCGCTTGAACAGCGCGTCGAGCAGGCCGCGGCGGGTCGGATCGGCCAGCGCCTTGAACACCTCGTCCATGGCACGACTATAGGTGACCTTTTAGTCACATGTCAAGGCGGCGTGATCAGGGCTACCGGCAGCGCCAGGCCGGCGGCGCGGCGCAGGGTGGCGATGCGGCGGCCGGGCTGGACCGCGGCGCGGACCTCGCTGACGCGCTCGCCGAGGCCGGCGACGGTCGCCTCGAGGTCGGGGGCCGCGAAGGCGAGGCCCCAGAAGAAGGCGGGTCGATCGGGTCCCCCGCCTCGCTCGATCGCCTCCGGCGGCTCCTGCGCGACCTCGAGGATCGTCGCGCCGAGGCGGAAGAACGCCTGCCGCGGCGCCCCGGCCGGGGTCGGCTCCTCGCGGACCCGGCGCAGGTCGAGGCCGGCTCCCTGCAGTGCCGCCACCGTGCGCTCGAGCGCCGGGCTGATCGCGACCACGTGGTCGAGGACAGCGATGCCGTTGGGATGGGGCGCCCGCTCGGGCGGAGGCGGGCGCTCCGAGCTGGTCGTCGGCAGCCCGTCGAGCTCGGTCGTGGCGGCCTCGCGCAGCGACCAGCCGGCGAGCCCCTTGCCGGCCTCGGCGCCGGCGAGCCGGATCCGCACCTGGCCGACCACGAAGGCGTCGCCCTCGAGCTCGAACCCGAGCGCCGCCCAGGCCGCCGGCTCGTCGGCGATCGTCAGCTCGTCGACGGTCACGGTCACGGGCGAACCGTAGCCCCTCAGTCGTCCCCTGCGAGCTGGCCGAGCGTGTGGCCGCTGAGCACCGAGCGCGGCTGTTCGGCGACGACGTCGGAGCCGGGGCGGGCCTGCTCGTCGCGGCGCTTGATCAGCAGCCACTGCGGCTTGGCGCCGGGGCGGGTGCGCTGCAGGGCGAAGCCGCCGCGCAGCTTCTCGCCGTGGAGGACGAAGACGGCGTGGCCGCGCTCCAGCGCCCGCGGCCAGGCGACGCGGCCGCCCTGCTCGTAGCGGCCGCGGTCCCAGACGATCACCCGGCCCTCCCCCAGCGCCCCCTCGAAGTCGTTGTGGGAGAGGGCGTGGTCGCCGACCTCGACGGCGAGGCGCTTGACCGCGGGGTCCAGCGAGGGGCCCTTCGGCAGCGCCCAGGAGCGCATCGCGCCGCCGACCTCGAGGCGCAGGTCGAAGTGGTGGGCGCTGGCGGCGTGCTCCTGGACGACGAAGGCGCCGGCGCTGACGCCGCGAATCGCGAACTGCTCGTGGCCCTCGACCTTGACCGGCTCGCTCACCACCTCCTCGACCCGCGCCACTGCCGGTCCCTCGCGCAGGAACGCCAGCAGCTCCGCGACCGCCTGCCCGGAGCCCTCGGCGTGGACCAGCAGCTCACCGTCCTCGCCGTTGCGCACCCAGCCCATCGCCCCGAGCCGGTGCGCCCGCTCGACCGTCGCCGCGCGGAAGCCCACCCCCTGCACCTCGCCGCGGACGCTGGCCCGCACCGCGGTCGCGCCCGCGGCCGACCGCTCAGCCACGGCGGGCCAGGTACTCGTCGAGCCGACGGCTCTTTTCGGTGTCCTCGTAGACCTCGTACTCGCGCAATTTGCCCCAGGCGATGTGGCCCCAGATCACGTAGCGGTTGTCGTAGACCCGCCCGTCCGCGGGGTCGTCGAGGTGGATCTGGCCGCGGACGCAGATCGTCTGCCGCCAGGGGAACCCCTTGAGCACGACCTCGTCCGGGTAAATCTTCAGCCCGAGGCTGACGAAGCGGTCGAGCCAGGCTTCCAGCTCCCGCTTGTTACTTGCCCCCGGCGCGAACGAGCTCTCGCCCGGGAAGGTGAACTTGATGTCGTTGGCGTCCATCGCCAGCGTCGGCCCGGGGTCCCCGGCGCGGATCGACTCCATGTTGCGGGCGATCATCTTCCCGGCCAGCCACGAAAGCATCGGCGCTCCCTCCGTTGGTTGTCGCCCGGAGGCTAACTCGCCGCCCGCTCCTCTGTAGGACACTGGTCCCGTCCATGAGCGCCATCGCCAACGCCGAGCCGGTTTCGCTGTGGTGGGTCGCCCTCGACGCCGCCCAGCCCGGTGCGGGCGAGCCGGAGGCGGACCTGACGCCGCCGGAGCGCCGCCGCGCCGACGACTTCCTGCGCCCGCTCGACCGGCGGCGCTTCGTCGCCGCTCGGGGGGCGCTGCGCCGCCTGCTCGCGGGCGAGCTGGGCTGCGCCGCGGACGCGGTGCCGCTCGTCGCCGACAGCCGCGGCAAGCCCGGGCTCGCCGGCACCGAGCTGAAGCTCAGCGCCTCCCGCAGCGCCGGGGTGGCGCTGTTCGCGCTGAGCTGGACGCTGGAGGTCGGCGTCGACGTCGAGGCGATCCGAGAGGGCGTCGACATCGACCGCATCGCCGCCAAGTTCTTCTCCGCCGCCGAGCGGCGAGCGCTGGCGGCGCTGCCGGCCAGACAACGACGCGCCGCCGCATTTCAGTGCTGGACGCGCAAGGAGGCCTACGCCAAGGGCACCGGCGAGGGCCTGGCCTCCTCCCTCGGCGCCACCGACGTCGGGATCGGCGCTCGCAGCGCGATCGGCTCCGGCTGGTCTGTCCACCAGGTCGACCTCGCGCCCGGGCTGGCGGCTGCGGTCGCCGGCTCCGCGGCCGCCGGCTGGTCGCCGCAGGCCCCCCGCAGACTCGAAACCCGGGCAGCGCCTCAACCCTGCGGCTGACAGCTGTTCAGCAGGGTGCCGCTGAGGTCGGTGCCGTCGCCGAAGGCAACTTCGAATTGATCGGTGAAATCGCCGTTTGGGCACTCCGCGCTCAGGTAGGAGTGCTGTTTGCCCTTGTAGGTCCACCTGCGGCCGAACGTGAGTTCAAAGCCCGTCAGCGAGCCGTAGCCGCCGACCAGCTTGGGAACCGTCGCGGTGATCCGGTAGGCGTACTTGCCGCTGTCCTTGGCGAGCTTGGCGACGACGACGAGAGCGGTCGGCGCCGGCACGTCGACGTAGGCGTAGAAGAGCATCTCCGAATAGCCGCCGACGGTCGGGCCGTTGAAGGCCAGCAGCACGCCCTTGGCGTCGATGAAAGCCTGTTCGGGGAATGCGGCTTGAGCGCTGGCACGCCCCTTTCCGATCAGGGCCGGGCCGCAGGCCTTCATCGCGTGGGAGGGCGAGGATGCCTTGATCTGCGCCAGCGTGCAGCTCGGCAGCCCCGTGGATTCGATCCTGAAGTGCTTGTCGATCTGCAGGTGAACGGTCTGGGCCGGCGGCACATGGCTGCCGTCGACGGTTGCCACCGAGTCGTTCCCATGGAAGCTGATCGGCGCGAACTTGTCCTTCGGCATGACCTTGGGGCTGAACGCGCCCTCGGCGTGGAGCACCAGATTGCCGGCGCGGACGGTGGTCGAGTTGCCGGCAGCGAGGATCGCGCTCGCCGAGGCGCCGCCGAATACCGCTATCGCCGTCAGCGCAATGAATGCCGTCTTTCCCCTGCGAGTTTGCTTCATCTTCTTCCTCCCGCTCGTCTCGTGGTCAGGCATCGTCGGAGCCCCCGTGTTCGGCCGTGTGCTTCTGTGGCGCCCCGAACCCCGAGCGGACCGCTTCGCGCCCGCGGTGCAGATGCGACTTCATCGCGGCGCGGCTGAGGCCCAGCGCCTGGGCCGTCGCCGCTCCCGACAGGCCCTGGATGTCACGTAGAACGACGACGGCACGCTGGTCGGGGGGAAGCGCTGCGATGGAATCGACGATCCGCTCCATCTCCAGGCGGGCGAGCGCCTCTTCTTCGGCCGAAGGCCCGACCGAGCTGGCGGGGACCGGCCTGCGAAGTGCGAGCCGCGATCTGCGGATGCACTCGTTGCGCACGATCTGGAACATCCACGACGCGAGCGCTGCGGTGGCCCGCAGCGTGCCGATCTTTCGGTAGAGGACGATCAGCGCCTCCTGCGTTGCGTCTTCGGCGTCCTCGGGCGTCGCACAGAGAGTGTGGGCGAAGCGCCTCACGTGTGCATGCGAGCCGGAGAGGAGCGTCGCGATCGCAACGGGATCGCCCTCTTGGGCCGCGCTTACGACCTGCTCGGTGGGCCAAGCGGCACGGCTCACGGTGCGGCCCAAGCGTCCAAGACGACGGTGGTCATGCTGAGCGTCCCCCCTCTGATCGATCGAGTGTCAACGCAGATAAGAGTCCTTCGCTGCGAAAAGGATTCAAAGAGCTGGATCGGCGCCAGCCAGGTGTGAATCCGCTTCACGGCGCACGGGAGCCGACGCCGCCGGGCTCTGATCGGGCGGCGTGTCGCGCCCGCTTCGCGAGAGGTAGTAGACGAAGCCGGCGATGACGAGGGAAAAGGCGAGGCTGACCGGGCCAGTGCCGAGAGCGAGGCCGCCGCGAGCGGAGGAGACCGAGAGCCAGTCGGCGACGGAGGCGCCGAGCGGGCGGGTGACGACGTAGGCGAACCAGAAGGCGAGGATCGGGTTCATCGCGAAGCGGAAGTAGCCGAGCGCCGGCACCGAGATCACCGCGGCGAAGAGCAGGATCGAGCCGAAGTAGCCGAGGCCGAAGGTGGTGGCGGTGAGGTCGCCGGCGGCGGTGCCGAGGGCAAAGGTGGCGAGCACCGTGGCCCAGTAGAAGAGCTCGCGGCGGGGCGTGTGGATGCTGTGGATCGAGAGCGTGCCCTCGCTCAGGTACCAAGTCCGGAAGACCACCGCGAGGACGATCGCGTAGAAGACCGTCGAGGCGATGTAGGGAACGCCCAGCCCGACGTGGAGGACGTCGGCGGCCATCGTGCCGAAGACGCCGACCATCGCCACCGCCAGCCAGTAGGCCCAGGGCACGTAGCGGTCCTTGCCGAGCTGCAGGTAGAGGGCGGCCGTGAAGGCGATCGCGCCGAGGACGACGGCGATCTCGGGCACCAGGCTGTGGACGAGGAAGTCCGAGGTCGACTCCCCCATCGCCGTGGTCAGCGCCTTGACGATCCAGAAGAAGGCGGTGACTTCCGGCACCTTGGAGAAGGCGTGGCGGCTGTCCCTGGGCCAGATCGGATTCATCGCGGCGGAGAATCATTTGCGCTCTCCCTTAAGGCCAGATGAGAATCCGCCGCGGTAGGGCTTCGGGGTCGACGAGGCATCGTCGCCTTTACGTCCGCATTTGTCAGGGCGTTTTATGTACTGACATAGGACCGGCGATGTACTTGATAGCGCGAGCGCAGCTCACGCAGCCAAGTACCGCTCCAGCCAAGCGGTTAGCCAAAGGAGCGGTACCGATGAAGAGACGTGCAACCAGAAGCCCTGGGAACCGAAAGCGGCAACTTTGGCCGACTCCCTCAATCGTCCTCGCCAGCGCCGCCCTGTTCATCGCACTCGGCGGCACGGCGTTTGCCGCAAGCGGCCTGATCCAGGCCGGGGAGATCGCGCCGGGCGCGGTCACGAGCAAGGCGATCAGAGCCGGAGCGGTCGAACCCAAGGACCTGAGCACGAGCACGCGAGCCCTGCTTGAAGCCGGCGCGCATGGCGAAACCGGGCCCGGCGGCAGCAATGGCGCCAACGGGGCGAACGGCCCAAACGGCGCCAACGGGACCAATGGGATCGACGGGACCGATGGCAGCAACGGGGTCGACGGAGCCAAAGGCAGCAACGGGACCAACGGGACCAACGGGACGATCGCGCCACTGTCGGCGACGAAAGGCCTGACCGCCCTCCCCACCGCCAGCCCCCCGACCACCGTGGTCGAACTGACGGTTCCGGCCGGCAGCTACGTCGTCTTGGCGAAGACGGACCTCTCGCATACCGGGGCCGGCGACAGCGTCGAATGCTCGCTGAAGGCCGGCGCCACCGCCATCGACCAGATCGCGATGAAGACGCTGCCGGCGCTCGCCGCGATACCGGCGTCGCTGCAAGCGGTCACCACGACGGCGTCCCCGACCCAGCTGAGCGTCCAGTGCAGCGTGCTGGTCGCCAACGGCGCGGCCAACTTCAGCAGCCTGATCGCGATCCCGACCGGCTAGGGCTCGCGCGGCGTCGGCGACCGCCGGCCTTGCGCTCCAACTGACGCGGGCTACCTTTAGGGGATCGCGACGAACACCCTCATCGCCGGCGCCACCGGCTTCATCGGCGCCCGGCTGGCTGCCTCGCTGGCGGGCTCGGAGTCGCGGGTCCGCTGCCTGGTTCGCGACCGCTCGAAGGCCCACTCGCTGACAGCGGCGGGCCTGGATCTCCACGTCGGCGACGTCACCGACGCGGCAAGCCTGGTGGGAGCGGCAAGGGACGTCGAGGTCGCCTACTACCTGGTCCACGCGATGGCCGGGGGCGGCGGCTTCGCCGAGCGGGAGCAGGTCGGGGCGCTGAACTTCGCCCAGATGGCCGGGCGCGAAGGCGTCGAGCGGGTCGTCTATCTCGGCGGACTTGGCGACGAGAGCAAGTCGAAGCACCTGCGAAGCCGCCACCAGACCGCGCGTGTCCTCGCCGCCGAGGGACCTCCGCTCACCTACTTCCGGGCGGCGATGGTGGTCGGCGCCGGCAGCGAGTCCTACCGGACCCTGCGCCACCTGGTCGGGCGGCTGCCGGTGATGATCGCCCCCACCTGGCTGCGGATAGCCACCCAGCCGATCGGCATCGAGGCCACGGTCGAGTACCTGCGGCGCGCTCCCGAGGTTCCCGAGTCGAAGGGCCGGGAGGTCCAGATCGGCGGCCCCGACGTCCTCTCCTACTCGGAGATGCTGGATCGGATGGCGATCGCGATGGGGGTGCGGCCGCGACGCAAGCTCCCGGTTCCCTTCATCACGCCGTGGCTGTCGGCACTCTGGCTCGGCCTGGTCACGCCGGTCGACACCAAGGTGGCGCGCCCGCTCGTCGAGGGCCTGACCACGGCGACCGTCGTCACCGACCCCTCGGGGGCCGAGCCGTTCGGCATTGCGCCGGAGTCGTTCGACGAGGCGCTGCGACGCGCGCTGGCCGAGGAAGAGGGTTCTCAAAGGGTGACGTAGGTTTTCTCATCTGCGCTCAAGGAAGACCGGCTGAGCCCCAGGCAGCTGCGCCGGGCCGACGACTGGTTCGCCCGCTACGGCAACTGGACCGTCTTCTTCTCGCGGATGCTGCCGCTGATCCGCACCTTCATCTCGCTGCCGGCCGGGGTGGCGAAGATGCTCTCTCAGCCCTGCGAGAAGCCCGGGTCCGGCTCGGCGATCGGCCCCGGTGCGTGGGGCGGGTGGGGCGGCAGGGGAACCAGGACCTGGTGGGCCTCGTCGGTCCTGACGTCGATCCGGCTCACCGAGAGGTAGCGCACCAGCCCGATCACGATCAGGGTCAGGCCCAGGGCCACCCCACCGGCACCGAAGCCAAGACCGCCGCGGCCGGGTTCCACGGCCATCCAGTCCGCAATCGACGCTCCCAGCGGCCGGGTGAGGATGTAGGCGAGCCAGAAAGCCAAAATCTCGTTCATGCCGAAGTACCGGTAGCCGATCGCCGGGATCGCGATCAGCGCTGCGAACAACACGGCCGAGGCGGAAAAGCCGAGATGCAGGGTGGTGGCGGTCATGTCTCCGGCGGCGGTGCCGAGGGCGAAGGTGGCGAGCACCGTGGCCCAGTAGAAGACCTCGCGACGGGTCGTGTAGATGCTGTGGATCGAGAGGGTCCCCTCGCTGCGGTACCAGGCGGCGAACACGATCCCCAGGACCACCAGGTAGAACGCCGTCGAGTCCAGGTACGGAATGCCGAGCCCGACGTGCAGGGCGTCAGCGGCCGAGGTTCCGAAGACCGCGACCATGACGACGACCAGCCAGTAGTTCCAGGCGACGTAGCGGTCGCGGCGGAATTGCAGCCGCAGCGCCACCCAGAGTCCGATCAGCATCAGCGGCACCGCGAGCGCCGGGCCGAGGATGCCGTTCAGGGAGTCCGAGGCCGCCTCGCCCATCCCCGTGGTCGCGATCTTGACGACCCAGAAGAAGAGGATTATTTCCGGCACCTTGGCAAGAACGCTCCTCCCCGCTGGGGTCGAGTCGTCGTCACGGCGCAGAGCGGGCGGCGAGAGCGCCGCCGAGAGGGTCTTCTGTCCTGAGTTGGAATTCATCGCTGGCTCCCTGGCGCGTCCGCGGCGGCGGACGGATCGAAGTGCGGATCGATGATCGGTTGGCGCTACACCGAGGGGGCCGGCAGGCTAGGGACGCCGCCTAAAGGCGAGATGAACCGTCGGCGCAGCGCGGGATCGCGCGCCCGAGCGACCAGCGGAGGAGGGCCAGGACCGCGATCGGGGCCAGCCACCAGGCGGGCAGCCCGGCGGTCGCGACCAGGGCCGTCGCGGCGAGGATCAGGACAACGCCCACAGCCGTTCGCCAGTCGTCACCGACCACGAAGCCCCAGACCGCGAGCGCGGCCCTTCGAGCCATCAACTCGCCGCCGCGGCAAGATCGGGGAGACCGCGCCGCAGGTCCCGCACCATCAGCCAGGCGGCGGCGAGGACGAAGAGGCCGAGGAACGGCAGCGCCGCCTCGCCCTCGGGCCAGGAGGCGCCGGCGCCCTCGGCGCCCCAGAACAGCCCGAAAGCGCTGAGCAGCACCCCGACCGCAAACTTCATCGCGTTCTCGGGCACCCGGGTCAGCGGCGCCCGCGCCACGAAGCCGACCACGACCACCAGCGCCACGGCGAGCGCGGCGGCAACGGCGGCGAGCCCGACGTCATCCTGGTTGGCGCCGAAGGTGAGGACGATGAAGGCGACCTCGAGGCCCTCGAGCAGTACCCCCTTGAAGGAGATCGCGAAGGAGTAGCCGTCGAGCTCACCCGGCGCCACACCCGCGGCGCCGGCAGCGCGCGCCTCGGCGGCGAAGATCGCCAGCTCGTCGTGCAGCGGCTTCAGCCCGGCGGCGCGCAGGATCGCCTTGCGCAGCCACTGCAGGCCGAAGGTCAGCAGCAGGCCGCCGACGACAACGCGCAGCACCCCGATCGGCAGCGAGGTCAGCGCCGGGCCGAGCGCCGCGATCAGCACCGCCAGCGCCGTCATCCCGGCGAGGACGCCCGCCAGGGCCGAGGCCCAGCTACGGGTCGAGCCGACCGCCAGCACGATCGTCAGCGCCTCGACCGCCTCGACCGCGGAGGCAAGGAAGACCGAGACCGCCAGGCTCGCCTCCGTCCCGCTCATCGCCTACGCCAGGGCCTTGGCCTCGCTCCAGGTCAAGAGCCGGCCGCTCTCGGGGTCGATCAGCTTCAGCCGCACCGCCCGCAGCCCGTCGCGGACGGTCAGCACCGGGACGTCGCGGAAGATCTGGTTCTCGTCGTGGGCGCGCTGGAGGTTGTAGTTGGGGACCTTGGCGCTGAGGTGATGGACGTGGTGGAGGCCGATGTTGCCGGTGAAGAACTGCAGCAGCTTCGGCAGCTTCAGGTAGGAGCTGCCGAGCAGGGCGGCGTCGTCGTAGCTCCAGCGCTCCGAGCGCTCCCAGTAGGCGTCCTCGAACTGGTGCTGGACGTAGAACATCCAGACGCCCATCGTGCCGGCGACGATCGCGGTCGGCATCTGCACCAGCAGCCAGGCGCCGGGGCCGACGAACCAGAAGATCGCCCCGATCACGACCGCCAGCGTCAGGTTGGTGAGGATGACGCTGTGCCGCATCCGCGGGCGCTGCTTGGCCGACCAGATCCGCGGGCCGATCATCAGCGACCAGATCGGGCCGATCCCGAACATCACCAGGGGGTTGCGGAAGAGCCGGTACCCGAGCCGCTGCTTCCAGTCGCGCGCGGCGTACTCGGCGACGGTCAGGGTCGGCACATCGCCGGTGCCGCGGCGGTCGAGGTCGCCGGCGGTGCCGTGGTGGACGGCGTGGTTGTGGCGCCAGTTCGCGAACGGCTGGAAGACGAGGAAGGCGGTGAGGCGGCCGAGCCAGAGATTGGCGCGCTTGGTCGGCAGGAACGAGCCGTGGGCGCAGTCGTGGAAGACGATGAAGGTCCGCAGCAGGAAGCCGGCGGTGGGGATGGCGAGGGCCATGGTGATCCAGACCGAGACCCCAAGACCAAGGTACATCGCCACCGTCAGCACCAGGTAGGCGACCACCGAGGTCGCCAGGTCGAAGACGACGTGGCGCAGCGACGAGCGCTCGTGCAGGGCGATCGAGTGGCGCCAGGCTGGTGGCGCGGAGTCGGGGGTCGAGGGGGCCGCGGTTGGGACCGGCGCAGCCTAGCGGTCTCCCCTAAAGCGCAGGTCTTGCGGCCGCGTCAGGCGACCAGATCGTTGTGGGCGAGGATGAACACCTCGCACATCATGTCCGGGTCCTGCTGGTTGCCGCTCATGAACCCGATCACCTCGCGACCGGTGGCCACTTCGACGACCTCTTCGAAGCGATTCCGCATCAGATCCTGGAACTCCATGCGCTGTTCGATCACCGCCGAGCCGCGGCCGCCGGCGAGCAGCGTCTGCTCGACCCGGGTGAAGCCGCCGCGCAGGAGACAGACGACCAGATCGTCCTGGAAGTAGGACTTGACCTGGGTCGGCCCGCGCCCGTAGTACTCCTTGAGCAGGGCGACCAGCCCATCGGAGATCGCGGTGAGCACGTCGCCATGGTGCTGCGTCGATTCGATCTCGGGCGTCATAGCTATTCGCGAGGGGAGACTCGATGGTACTCGGGCGCGCTACGCTGAACCGGTATCGCACGTTGGGTCCTCACCCTCCGCCTCGCGCGCGCACCAACCCGGAGGGACGAGACGGAAGGCCCGCGATGGCGGCCATCGACCCACCCCTGCACGGCGAGGCTCTGCTCCTGGCGGTGACCGAGTCCATGGTCGCCCTGCACGAGCGCTATCACCATCGCGCCCCGGTCAGCGCTCGGACCCAGATGCTCGGCGACGACCTCCTCGCCTGTGTCATGGCCGGGGTCTACACCGACGTCGAGAAGACGATGATCGAGCTGCAGCGCGGCCCGATCGTGCAGGAGACCCGCAGCGCCTTCCAGAACGCGATGCAGCGGAAGTTCATCGACGCGGTCGAGCGCCTCTCCGGTCGCGACGTGCTCGCCTTCATCTCCAACCATCACGTCGGCCCCGACATCGAGATCGAGCTGTTCCTCTTCAACAAACCGGTCTGACTACTGGATACCGCTGCTAGGCTCAGTGCAGGAGGGCACCAGCATCGGGGTTCGGGTTCGTTCGACGGGTCCGTGCAGCGCCGCCTGACTTCCTGGTCGCAGGCAAGCGATTCAAGGAGTCAGCCGTGCCCCGAGCATCCCTTTCCCCGCCCCGGTTCAAGAGCCGCCCTGCCATTCCCATCCCTCTGTTCGAGGTCGACGCCGCGCAGGATGGCGACACCTTCGTCGTCCGCGTCAAGGGGGAGCTCGACCTCTGCCAACGCCCCCTCCTGGAGCGCGCCCTGGCGGCATCCGAGGCGAGCGACGCGCGCTGGGTGCTGCTCGACCTGGATCAACTGACCTTCATCGACGCGGCGGGACTCCACGCACTCCTCCTCGCCGCCCATCGCTCGAGTGGTCACGGCGGACGGCTGCGACTGACCCACGGCAAGGGGGATGTGGCGGAGATGTTCCGCCTCACCGCCCTTGACCTGACCCTTCCTTTCCGTGAGCGCGAATAGCGGTGAACAGCAAGGGGGAGCCGAGCTGACCGAGGCGATCTCGGCGGCGCTGGTCGAACTCTACGCCGAGTTCTACGACCACGATCGGACCACGGCGACCACCTACATCAACGACAACGTCGTCGTCTGCGTCCTCGAGGACATCCTCAGCAGCGGCGAGTCCCGCCAGATCGCCGCGGGAGACGGCGGCGACGTGATCGACGGCCGGGTCGCGTTTCAGGAGGGTGCCGAGGACGAGTTCACGGCGGCGATCGAGCGACTGACCGGGCGCGCGGTCACGGCCTTCCTCAGCGCCAACCAGACGAGTCCCGGGATTGCCTGCGAGCTGTTCTTCCTCGAGGCCGCACCAAGGGTGGTGAGCTAGCCGTGTCGCCGGCGCTCAGAGCCGAAGAGCAGACCGACGAGGCGCTGATGATTCGCGCCCAGGCCGACGACACCGACGCGTTCGCGCAGCTCTACGACCGCCACGCGGAACGTGCCTTCAGGGTCGCCCGAGCCATCTGCCGCGATAGCGGCCGCGCCGAAGACGCCGTTCAGGAGGGATTCCTCTCGATCTGGCGCAACCGGGCGAGCTACCAACTGGGTGTGGGCAGCTTCCAGGCCTGGTCGATGAGGATCATCCGCAACCGGGCGATCGACTCCTTCCGCGCCGCCGCCGTCCGCCCTCCGGCGCAGATCGACAACGGCAACGGCGATCGGCCCCAGGCTGGCGACACCGACTCCCCACAGGACAGGGTGGTCACTCACAGCGAGCGCAAAACATTGCTCGCCTCGGTGCGGGAGCTTCCCAAGGCTCAGGCCGAGGTCATCGTGCTGGCCTTCTATGGAGACCTGAGCCATTCCGAGATCGCGGCGCAGCTCGACCTTCCCACCGGCACCGTCAAGGGACGGATGCGTCTGGGACTGGAGAAGCTGCGCACCGAGATGAATCACGGGGCGGCCTAAACTCGCCCTTCCGTGAGTACCGCGTCGATCTTCTCCGATTTCTGGGGCAACCTCGAAGACCACCATGAGCAGGCGGTATTCCTCGTCCTCGTCGGCTTCCTCGGCGCCTTCGCCTTCATCCGCATGAGCACGCGGATCATCCGCAGCGAAAGCGTCTCCTGGTGGCCCGGGAACATCGAAAGCGAATCCGGGCTGCATCTCCACCACCTCGTCTTCGGGATCGTGACGATGATGGCCGCCGGCACGCTCGGCTTCGTCAGCGACGGCCGCACTCCCTATACCGAGCTCTGCGCCCTCCTCTTCGGGGTCGGCGTCGGCCTGACGATCGACGAGTTCGCCCTCTGGGTCCACCTCGAGGACGTCTACTGGGAGCGCGAGGGGCGCAGCTCGATCGACGCCACCGTGATCGCCGCGGCGCTGATGCTGATGATCGTGCTCGGGGTCAGCCCGGTGGTGATCGACTCGAGCTCGACCGGAGCGCTGATCGTCAGCGTCCTCGGCACCCTCGTCGCCTTCGGCTTCGTCGCGATCTGCTTCGCCAAGGGGCGGATCCTGCACGGCACCACCGGCATCTTCGTCGCCCCGATCGCCCTCTACGGCGCCTGGCGGATCGGCAAGCCGAACTCGGCCTGGGCCCGCTACCGCTACGGCGAGCGGCGGCCGAGGAAGCAGGTCAAGGCCGAGGCGCGCTTCGCCTCCGGGCGCCGCACCGAGCGCTTCAAGGAAGCCTTCCGCGACCTCGTCGGCGGCAAGCCCAGCGAGGGCCTGGCGGCGATCGGCGGCGAGGCCGCCGCCGCGACCCGCGAGGCCGGCGCCGAAGTCCGCGAGCGGGCCGAACGGCTGACCCATTCGGCCGAGCGTCCGAGCCAGGAGAAGGACGAGGGCGACTGATCCGGCGAACTCACCGCCTGGGGGTCGGTCATCGCCGGTGGGCCACTCGACCAGAACGACTTTGGGTCATCGGTGCGATTGCCTCGCCGCCGATCGCCCCCAGCTTCCCGGTCGGCATCTGCGGCGACGGGTAGCCCAGCTCGAAGCCCTGGCCTCCCTGGATGATCGTGCCCGGGCGAGCGTCCAGGGCCTCGATGCCGCGCAGGAACTCGAGCGTCTCCTCGTCCTCGATCCCCTCGGCGATCACGAAGGCGCCGGTCTGGCGGGCGAACGTCGCCATCGCCATCAGCACCGCGCGGGCGTTGGGCTCGGTCGCCGCGGCGGCGACGATCGACTGGTCGAGCTTGACGTACTCGGCGCCGATCTTGCGCAGCATCTCGAGGCCGGCGTTGCCGGTGCCGACGTCGTCGAGCGCCAGCCTGAAGCCCCGCTGGCGCAGGCGGTCGAGGCTCTCGATGACGGGGACGGTGCGGGCGCCGATCCGCTCGGTCACCTCGACCACCACCCGCTCGGGCGCGAGGCCGGCCCGCGCGACGCCATCCTGCAGCCACTCGCTTCCGTCGGAGTCGAGCTCGAGCGTCTTCGGCGTCAGGTTGACGAACAGCAGAGCGTCGTCGGGCAGCTCGTCGGCGGTGGCCAGCGCCCGCGTCGCGCAGAGCTCGTCGAGCTCGTGCACGCAGCCGATCTGTTCGGCGATGTCGAAGGCTTCGGCCGGGCCGGAGAGCCCGTAGGAGGGGTCGGGCCGGGTCAGCGCCTCGATCCCGAGCAGCTCGCCGGAGCCGAAGTCCCAGATCGGCTGGAAGACCGTGGTCAGGCGGCGCTCCTCGACCAGGGCGCGAACCGCCTCGCGCTTGCTCGTCGTCGTCACCGAGACGCGGTCGCGGATCTCCTCGAAGCTGACGAACCCCTTGCCGCCGTGGTCCTTTGCCTCGTACAGCGCCGCGTCGGCCTCGGCCCGCAGCTCCTCGGCCGCGTGTCCCGCCCGCAGCGTCGCCACCCCGATGCTCGCCGCCGCGTCGGCCTCGCTCAGCGTTCGGCTCAGGCGCCGGATCAGGATCTGGGCGCCCTGCTCGTCGGTGCTCGGCATCAGCAGGGCGAACTCGTCGCCGCCGATCCGATAGGAGCGGTCAGCGGCACGGCCGTCGCGCAATACCGCGGCGACCCGCCTCAGCAGCGCATCGCCCTGGGGGTGGCCGTGGCGGTCGTTGATCAGCTTGAAGTGGTCGAGGTCGAGCAGGGCGAGGGTGAGCGGGTCCTGGTTGCGGCTCGCCGCCGCCGTCGCCTGGGCAAGCTCGTCCTCGAAGGCGCGGTGATTGGGGAGGTCGGTGAGGCCGTCGCGGGTGGCGCGCTGCAGGGCGAGGCGGTGGTGCCGCAGCAGCGTGCGGCCGCCGAGCAGGTAGAAGAGGCCGGCGACCGCGAACACCGCCAACGTCAGCACCAGGAGGAGGACGTGGCGCACACCGGTCAGCTGCGCCTCGAAGCTGTCGCTCCGATAGCTCATCTCCAGGGCGTAGCGAACGCCACGGAGGCGCACGGGCACGACGAACTCGAAGTTGGACCCGTTGCGCGCGGGGTCGCCCTCGTGGCCGGCGTAGGACGTGCCCGAGCGCAGCGCCGCGTCGATGCGGGGATCGGAGTCCCTCTTGCCGGTCAGGGTCTCGATGTTCGAGGCGCGGACGATGTTGTCGGGGCCGATCAGGAGAGCCTCGACCGTGCCCGGGCGACGCCCGCTCGCGTCGAGCTGCTCGTCGATCTCCCGCACCGCGATCCGCGGCCGCGCTTCCCTGCGAGCGATGGCTTCGAAGCCCTCGGCGTCCGCCCGCTGGTTACGCACGTAGCTGTCCAGCTGCTGCCGGTACAGACTGTCCGAGATCAGCTCGTACCCCACGGCGCCGACCAGCGCCAGCGCGACGACCAGGGTCAGGAACAGGCGCGGGCCGAAGCCGAGGACACCCACGCGGCGACGCAGGCCATCCGCTCGTCGCGTGAGCCAACCGACCATGACTCCCCATCGACCGCAGGGGACATAACCATAAGTTGCCCTGGGAAGCGCCGATGCTCGCGACCGCCGGCACCGAGACCGGAAGGCCCCCGGCGAACGGCCTTACCGGTGACGAGCCCCAGCCCGCGCACGAGGCGAGCGTAGATCCTCGTGCTCGATCCGATCGGCATCGGATACGGCCCAGCCGACCCGCTCGACCAGCTGGCCCGAGAAATGGTCGGACTCGAGATCGGTCGGCATCACCCGCTCTCGATACACGATCGTGCTCTCCGCCTCCTCTCGGGAATCGGTCACTACGAGTATCTGCGCCATGAAGAGCCTCCTTTGCTCGCTGAGGCAGCCAGTCTCGCCGCCACAGGTAAGCGCCTGGTCAAAACTTGGTAAAGACCGATGCGCTCGCAAGCGCTGAGGTCGAGTCGGGTGAAGATGAGCGAGGGCGAGGCCAACGTCTACGCCGGGCAGTGATCGAGCGAATCGATGAGATGCCAGCGGCGACGATCGGCCTGCAGGCATCCGGAAAGCTCAGCCGCGAGGACTACCGCGAGGGCCTAGCTTCCAGGCAGGCCAGACCCAGCTACAGCAGCGCCAGCTGGTCGCTCGCCCGGACCAGGCCGGAACTCCCTCCGAGCTTCCTCCCGCTCTCCAGCTCGAGGAGCGCCCGCTTGCGCTCGAGGCCGCCGAAGAAGCCAACCAGCGAGCCGTCGGCGCCGATCACCCGGTGACAGGGGACGACGATCGGCACCGGGTTGCGACCGATCGCCGCGCCGACCACGCGCGGCCGCCGGTGGGGCTCGAGGCCGGGCTCGTAGAGGGACTCGTCGAGCCGCCGCGCGATCTCGCCGTAGGTCGTCGTCTCGCCGTGGGGGATCGCGAGCAGCTGCGCCCAGACCGCGCGCTGCAAGGGCGCGCCGCGCAGGTCGAGGTCCAACTCGAAGACCCGCCGCTCAGCGGCGAAATAGCCCTCGAGCTGTGCGACCGCCTCCGACAGCGGCTGCCTCTCCCCCTCCGGAAGTCGCGGCGTGTGCTCAGCGAAGTGGATGTTGGTGATGCCCCGCGGTCCCACAACCACCGTCAACAACCCGATCGGGCTCTCGCAGGTCGTCCAGCCAGAGGAAACACGCATCTCGGTAGCTAAACGGCCAGGGCGGTCGAAACGTGAGATCGGCCCGGTGATCGTCCCCCCGACCGAGGAAGATGTACCGATGCCCCCTCCTCGCCGCCCGAAAAAACAGGCCGAGCGCGTCGACTACGGCTGGGTGATCTCGTTCGGCTGCAAGTCCACCGGCACGCTGCGGCGCCTCAAGGTCGACACTGACCCGGCCTCCGACACCCGCCCGATCGAAGTCCCCTGCCTCTGCGGCGAAGTCCACCGCGTGGTCGTCTCCCCCTACCGGCGCCGGCGCGCCGCCGACGAGCCGTTCGACCTCGAGGTCACCTCGCTCGCCGAGCTGCGCTGAGCGGAAGCGTACGATGGAGGGCAAGCACTCCGACAGGAACGAGGCAGCTTTGTTCAGTGGACTCGAGAGTCCCATGCATCTCCTGGTGGTCCTGATCGTCGCCGTGCTCGTCCTCGGACCGAAGAAGCTGCCGGAGGTCGGGCGCTCGCTTGGCTCCGGCATGCGCCAGTTCAAAGCGTCGCTCGAGGGCGGAGAGCGTGAGCCAACTCCGCCCCCGGATGCCACTGAGGACAAAAAGCCGGGCACTTGAGGAATTGCCTCTGCCTTCCGATGAGCTAGGGACATGCGCAAAAGGTCCCTCGCCATCGCCAGCGCGCTTGCAGCCTGCCTCGGGCTCGCACTAGTCGCCGCGCCCGCGGGCGCGGGCGGCAATCCCAGCTGCGACGGCAAGACCGCGACGATCGTCTCCGACGCGGGCACGATCAAAGGCACCAAGGCCCCCGACGTGATCGTCGCCGGCAGCGGCGACAACACGATCTACGGCGAAGGCGGCAACGACACGATCTGCGCCGGCGACGGCGACGACACCGTCTACGGCGGCCGCGGCAAGGACACGGTCTTTGGCGAAGAAGGCAACGACACGATCCACGGCGAACGGGGCTCGGACGACCTCGACGGCGGCGGCGGCGAAGACAAGGTCTTCGGCGACAGCGGCAACGACGACGTCAGCGGCGGCGCCGGCAACGGCGACCTGGCGGAAGGAGATGCCGGCGACGACACGGTCTCCGGCGGTCCCGGCGATTTCGACGTCGTCGTCGGCGGCGTCGGCAACGACCACATCGACGGCGGCCCCGGCGAACACGACGTCGCCTCCTACAAGGGCACCGCCGGGCCGCTGACGATCAACCTCGCCTCCGGCGCCGTCAGCGGCGCCGAGAACGAGCACCTGGAAGGGATCGAGGACGCCATCGGCGGCTCCGGCAACGACACCCTGATCGGCTCCGCCGCGCCCAACCGCCTCGACGGCGGCCCCGGCAACGACCGCCTTGAGGCGGCCGGCGGCGGCGACGAAGCCTTCGGCGGCCCCGGCAGCGACCAGTGCGAAGGCGGCTTCGCGACCGAAGAATCCTGCGGCCCGACCAAAGGCAGCGAAGGGACCGCGGTCGAGCTCTACCGCAGCATCGACGGCAGCTCGAGCCTGATCGTCACCGGCAACAGCCACACCGACGACGCCACCGTCGCCTTCCAGGGCGGCGCCTACGTGGTCCAGGGGACGGCCGGCGCCAACCCGGTCCTGCTCGGCGACCCGGAATCGAGCGCCTGCGTCCGTGACGCCGCGGCCGACTCCGTCTCCTGCAGCGGCGCGATCTCCTCGATCCTCGCCTCGCTCGGCGGCGGCGACGACAGCTTCGAAGTGCAGCCCAGCGTCCCCGCGAGCGTCTCGGCGACGATCGAAGGCGGACCCGGCAGCGACACCCTGCGAGGCGGGCCGGGCAACGACACCCTCTACGCGGGCGAAGACTCGGTGCCGGACACGCTCGAAGGCGGCGGCGGGGACGACGTCCTCTTCGGACTCAACATCTTCCACCCGCGCAAAGCCAGCGGCGCCGCGACGATGCGCGGCGGCGCCGGCAACGACCTCATGGTCGGCGGCCAGCCCTGCGACGGCGACCTCTTCGACGGCGGCGCCGGCCCCAACGACAGCGCCTCCTTCTCCCGTATCCACAACAGCGGCGTCTTCGTCGAGGCGACGATCGGCGGCGCCGTCCTCGATCCCGACGTCCCCAACTGCGACGCCGGCCAGATCGACCCCAGCACCGAGAAGATTGAGGGCTCGCCGGGCCCCGACATCCTGACCGGAGACAACGGCCCCAACACCCTGCTCGGCCGCGGCGGCAACGACCAGCTCGACGGCAAAGGCGGCAACGACCGCTGCATCGGCGGCGGCGGCCATGACACCGCCACCGCCTGCGAGTTCACCGCCTCGATTCCCTGACGCGGCCGTCGCCCGCGCCGTTTGACAAGCATCCCTTCGGTACCTAATCTTTCGGTACCGAATGTCTGACGGCAAGCAGATCAGCGACCGGATCGAGCCCTACGTCTGGAAGATCGCCGGGGTGGTGATCCTGGGGATGATGATGTCGATCCTCGATACGACGATCGTCAACGTCGCCCTCGACACCCTCGGCCGCGACCTCCACAGCACGATCGCCCAGATCCAGTGGGTGGCGACCGGCTACCTGCTGGCGCTGGCGGCGGTGATCCCGCTGACCGGCTGGTCGGCGCGGCGCTTCGGCGCCAAGCGCGTCTACCTCGGCTCGATCGTCCTCTTCACGGTCGGCTCGGCCCTCTGCGGCCTGGCCGAGTCGAGCACCTCACTGATCCTCTTCCGGGTCCTGCAGGGGCTCGGCGGCGGCATGATCATGCCGGTCTCGCAGATGATCATGGCCGAGGTCGCCGGCCCCAAGCGGATGGGCAGGGTGATGAGCATCGTCGTGATGCCGGCGATGCTGGCGCCGATCCTGGGGCCGGTCGTCGGCGGCCTGATCCTCGAGAACCTGCACTGGTCCTGGATCTTCTTCGTCAACGTCCCGATCGGGATCGTCGCCACGATCCTGGGGATGCGGATGCTGCCGGACTCCGAGCTCGGCGAGGCGGGCAAGCTCGACGTCACCGGGCTGGCCCTGCTGGTGACCGGGATGCCGCTGGTGGTCTACGGACTCTCGGAGATCGGCAGCCGCGGCAGCTTCACCGCGCCGACGGTGATCTGGCCGATCGTCGCCGGGATCGCCCTCCTGGGCGCCTTCGGCCGCCACGCGCTGCGCACGGCGCGGCCGCTGCTCGACGTTCGCCTCTACGCGAACCGGATCTTCGCCGCCGCCTCGCTGACCACCTTCGGCCTCGGCGCGGCGCTGTTCGGGGCGATGATCCTGGTACCGCTCTACTACCAACAGGTGCGTGGCGAGAGCGTGATCGTGACCGGGCTCCTGGTTGGCCCCCAGGGTCTCGGGATGCTGCTGACCGGGCCCTTCACCGCCCGCCTGACCCAGCGCTTCGGCGGCGGCCGCGTCGCCGTCGTCGGCGTCTCGATACTGATCCTCAGCTCGCTGCCGCTGGCCCTGATCGGCGCCGACACCTCGATCCTCTGGCTCTCGGTCGCCCTGCTGGCGCGCGGCGTCGGCATCGGCCTCTCCTTCATCCCCACCACCACCGTCGCCTTCGCGGCGCTGCGGACCGACCAGCTCTCCGACGCGACGCCGCAGATGAACGTCCTGCAGCGGGTCGGCGGGGCGATCGGCACCGCGGTGCTGGCGGTGGTGCTGCAGCGCGCCAGCGAGGGCGCCAATACCCCGGCCGAGCTCGCCGGCGCCTTCGGCACCGCCAACTGGTGGGCGCTCGGGATCGCCGCGCTCTCGCTGATCCCCTGCATCGTGCTGCTGCGGGCCGAGGGCCCGACCCAGACCCCGACCGCCGCCGAGGAGCTCGCCGAGGCGGAGCTGGAGCCGCTCGGTGCCTAGGCTCGCCGCCGCCGCCCCACCCCGGCCGGCCAACGGCCGTGGTCCCTCCCGCGATCAGCGCCTGACCGAGCTCGGCCAGGCCTTCCGCCACGCCTACCGCAGCCTCCGCAGCCTGCGCGGCCGCGACACCCACCTATTGCGGGGCGAGCTCAGCCACGCCCAGTGCGAGCTGCTGGCGGAACTCTGCGAACGGGGCCCGCTCCCGGTCGGCGAGCTCGCCGGCGCCGCCGGCCTCAGCCCCGCCAGCGTCTCCCAGATGCTCGACCACCTCGAGCAGGAAGGCCAGGTCGAACGCCTCCGCTCCCAAGCCGACCGCCGCGTCGTCGTCGCCAAGCTGACCCGCAACGGCCGCCGCCGCATCGAGACCCGCAAGGCCCGCTGGCACGCCCGCTGGGAGCAGGCCCTCGAGGGCGTCGACGCCGAGGAACTGAAGATCGCCAGCGAGGTCTTGGAGCGGATCGGCGCGGTCTTCGAGGAGCCGCTGGGGTAGCCGCGGCTACGGGGAGCTCAGCTCAGGCGGCCGGCTGGAAGGCGCCGCTGCGTGGGGAGGCGCCGGCCGGTGCGGAGCTGGGCTTGCCGTGAGCCGAGCCGCTCGCGTCGTTCGCGTCGACGCGCCTGAGAATGCCGAGGGCGAGCAGGACGATGACCCCGAGCAGCGCCAGCGCGGCGATCAACCGGCGGCGGCGCAGCAGCCGCAGCCGCCGCGTCTCGGCCCATTCCTCATCCCCCGTCTGCCCCGCTCGCTGCTCGTCCATCGCGTTGCAGCCTATGGGCTCCGAAAGGCCATGGCCATCGGCGCCGACGGGCCTACCCGCTGGCCAGCACCATCACGACCGGGACCGACAGTTTGTGGGTGCTGCTCTGCGGGCCCGTGCAGGCCGAGGAGGGCGGCACCGGGGTGGCCTGGATGTCCACGCGCAGCTGCGCCCGACTGCCCAGTGGCAGGACCGAGCGCAGAGCCGCCGGCAACGACAGGCGCAGGTTGCGGACGCTGTGGGCACGCAACGAATACGTGCCGAGGTTGGCGGTGTGGCGCTTGCCGTTGAGGCTGTAGGCGAGCTGGGCGTCGACGTCCAGCTTGGCCGGGACCTGGACGCGGAGCCTGATCCGCACCCCGGGCACCACCTTCCCCGGCAGGCTCTTGCTCGGCCGGTAGGGGGCGGCTTTTACCGAGACGTCGGGGCAGGTCGCCGCGACGCTCGCCGACTCGCCGGCGTCGCCGCAGGCGCCCGTCGCCGCTTCGTTGTTGGCGTCGCCGGAGTAGCTGGCGACCCAGACGTAGCTGCCGGCGGTGGTGGGAGTGAAGGCGGCGGTTTCGTAAACGCCGTTGCCGGAGGCGGTGACGATCTCGGTATGGGCCGGGGCGCTGGCGCAGGTTGAGTCGTTGGGCCCGTAGAGCTTGAAGGTGATCTGGCCGCCGGGGTTGAAGCCGGCGGCCAGCGTCGCCTTGTCCTTCAGCGAGCCACCCAACGTGACGCCGGCCGAGGCGCCGGTCGAGATCGTCGGCTTGGCCTTGGCGACGCTCGCCGACTCGCCGGCGTCGCCGCAGGCGCCCGTCGCCGCTTCGTTGTTGGCGTCGCCGGAGTAGCTGGCGACCCAGACGTAGCTGCCGGCGGTGGTGGGAGTGAAGGCGGCGGTTTCGTAAACGCCGTTGCCGGAGGCGGTGACGATCTCGGTATGGGCCGGGGCGCTGGCGCAGGTTGAGTCGTTGGGCCCGTAGAGCTTGAAGGTGATCTGGCCGCCGGGGTTGAAGCCGGAGGCGAGGGTCGCTTTGTCCTTCAGCGAGCCGCCGATCGCGACATTGGCCGAGGCGACGGTGGCGATCGTCGGGCTGAGCTTGGCGACGCTCGCCGACTCGCCGGCGTCGCCGCAGGCGCCGCTCGCGGTTTCGTTGTTGGCGTCGCCGGAGTAGCTGGCGACCCAGACGTAGCTGCCGGCGGTGGTGGGAGTGAAGGCGGCGGTTTCGTAAACGCCGTTGCCGGAGGCGGTGACGATCTCGGTATGGGCCGGGGCGCTGGCGCAGGTTGAGTCGTTGGGCCCGTAGAGCTTGAAGGTGATCTGGCCGCCGGGGTTGAAGCCGGAGGCGAGGGTCGCTTTGTCCTTCAGCGAGCCGCCGATCGCGACATTGGCCGAGGCGACGGTGGCGATCGTCGGGCTGAGCTTGGCGACGCTCGCCGACTCGCCGGCGTCGCCGCAGGCGCCGCTCGCGGTTTCGTTGTTGGCGTCGCCGGAGTAGCTGGCGACCCAGACGTAGCTGCCGGCGGTGGTGGGAGTGAAGGCGGCGGTTTCGTAAACGCCGTTGCCGGAGGCGGTGACGATCTCGGTATGGGCCGGGGCGCTGGCGCAGGTTGAGTCGTTGGGCCCGTAGAGCTTGAAGGTGATCTGGCCGCCGGGGTTGAAGCCGGAGGCGAGGGTCGCTTTGTCCTTCAGCGAGCCGCCGATCGCGACATTGGCCGAGGCGACGGTGGCGATCGTCGGCGCGGCTTTGCCGACGTTCACCACCGGCGAGCTGGAGAGCGCGGTGAGGGTGCCGGTGGAGGTGGCGGCCTGCTTGGCGGTGAAGGTGTAGGGGCCGCCGGTGGAGGGCGCGGTGACGGTGCCGCCGAAGCCCGGGAAGCCGTACTTGATCACGCAGGTTTCGCCGCCCTGAAGGGAGATGTGGGTGAAGGTGACTTCGTTGCCGCCGCCGACCGGGGTGATCGTGGTCGGTTCGAAGTTGCAGATGGCGTCGGTGCCGCCGGGCTGGGATGGGTCGGCATTGGGGGTCGTCCAGCCGGTCGGGACCAGCAGCGAGAGCTTGCCTTCTTCCATCCCGCCGGCCGGGGCGGTGTAGGTGAATTCGAAGCCGAGGCCGCTGGCGTTGGTGATCGCCGTCGTCGGGGTGACGCTCATCGAGCCGGTGCCGTCGGCGGCGGTGACGCTGACGTGCGGGGAGCCGGTCGCGAGTTCGGTCAGGGTGCCGCTGGCGCTGGAGCTCTCTTTGGTCGGGAAGGCTTTCAGCCCGCCGCTGGAGGGGGCGGTGGCACCGGGGCCGCCGGCCGTGCTGCCGTAGACGATCGTGCAGGTGCCGGCGGAGGCGAGGTTGACGCCGGTGATTTCGATCGTCTGGCCCGAGGCGCCGACGGTGCCGCAGGTGGAGGTGGTCGCGCCGGGGTCGGCGGCGTTGGCCGAGGGGGCCGACCAGCCGGCCGGGGCGGTGACGTCGATCGCGCCGTTGGTGATCGTGGTGGCGGCGGTGTAGGTGAAGGTGAGGGTGTTGCCGGCGGTGCCGGCGAAGGCGTGTTTCGGGGATACGGCCATCGTGCCGGTGCCGTCGACCGCGACCGTCACCACCGGCGAGCTGGAGAGCGCGGTGAGGGTGCCGGTGGAGGTGGCGGCCTGCTTGGCGGTGAAGGTGTAGGGGCCGCCGGTGGAGGGCGCGGTGACGGTGCCGCCGAAGCCCGGGAAGCCGTACTTGATCACGCAGGTTTCGCCGCCCTGAAGGGAGATGTGGGTGAAGGTGACTTCGTTGCCGCCGCCGACCGGGGTGATCGTGGTCGGTTCGAAGTTGCAGATGGCGTCGGTGCCGCCGGGCTGGGATGGGTCGGCATTGGGGGTCGTCCAGCCGGTCGGGACCAGCAGCGAGAGCTTGCCCTGGTTCATGCCGCCAGCTGGAGCGGTGAAGGTGAATTCGAAGCCGAGGCCGCTGGCGCTGGCGATCGCTTTGGTCGGCGTGACGCTCATCGTGCCGGTGCCGTCGGCGGCGAGCGCCGGCGAGGCCGCGAACAGGAGCCCCAGGATCGAGACGGCGATCGCGATGCCCCCCGCTCGCCTCATTCCACCGCTGCCGTTCCGCTGCATATCCATCTCCGTCTGTCGCCTTTCGATCAAGCGCGGCGATTGTAGAGGCACGGCCCTACCGGCCGGCGTGCTGGAGACGGTGTCGCCTTCATGTCTTTCGGCATATCCTGGTCGCGACCACCCTCCGCCGTCCGGTAGGGCGGCAAATCGTGGGGGCCTCGGCCGCGCGACGGGGAGAGCATTCGGGACGGCGCCCCAATCTCTGCATCTCCTGATGGATCGCCGAGGGGCGTGGATCTCGGCAGAGCGCTCAAGCGCCTCGGTGAAGCTGAGCACGGGTGCCTTTAGCAATCAGAGTGCTAGGCCGGCGGCAGCTTCCAGGTCCAGGGCTCGGTCTTCTTTTCGAATGGCGGAAAGAAGTAGTAATCGCCGCCGAGAATCGTCTCTTTGAGCGCTTCTTGATCGAGCAGGCGGTCCCTGCCGGCGCCGGGGCGAGGGAAGTCCGGGTTGCGCATCCAACCGCGGGTGATGAATTCGGAACTGGGTGGTGATCGTGCGGCCGAAGGAGATGAAGATCAGACCACGCTGGAGATCGCCGCCGGTCGCAGCGGAGATGAGTGGGTAGCCGCGGTGGAAGATCCGCCTGGCGGCATCCGTGGGCCGCGTGGGTTGGCCTTGCGAATGTGGGCATTGACCGCAACCTTCTGTCGTCGGGTTTCCGGCAGTTCCCACATTACTCACAGACTTCCTTTACCTAGCTAAAGCCCAGATGACGCGCCGGCCCCGCCACTCTCGGGCGTGCCCCGCCTGCCTAACCCACGAGCTCGGCCGGATTGAGGGGGACTTGCGCGCCCGGGGACCCGGGTGTGCCTTCGTTGGGATTCGCAGGGGGCGAGGAGAAGAAAGGCGACCAGAGGGAATCGAACCCTCATTGTCGCGACCACAACGCGAAGTTCTACCGTTGAACTATGGCCGCCACGCTGCGTCGAGCAGCATAACGACGGGGCCGCCGCCCAGCCCCGCCCCGTCCCCCTACACAAAGCTCGGCCGGGTCGAGCCACTCCGAGCCCAGCCAGGCTGCGACCGCACGCTCAGACGCCGCGCCCGCGAGGAGGATTCGCCCGCCGTGGGGGTCGGTCGTAGTGGACGGGCTCGCCGGCTCGTCGGCCGCTCAGCTTCCCGGTCGTGGCGCTTTCTCGGTGCCGGCGGCGCTGACCTTGACCGCGCCGGAGCCCGGTTCGACCAGGAAGTTGATCCAGCGCCGCCGGCCCGGCTGACCCGGCGTGGAGAAGAAGCAGTAGTAGTCGCGCGAGGGTGGGCCGCCCACCCGCCGGCAGACCGGCCGCGCGCCGCGCGCGTGGCGGCGCAGGTAGCGGACCAGCGCCTCTTCGACGGCGAATTCGTTACCGGTGTCGCGGATCCGGAAGCTGGCGGGCGGGATCGCCAGCGCTTCGACTTCGGCCTGGCCCGCGCCGGGGCTCCCGGGCGGCTCGGCGCCGGTCCCTTCGCCACCTCCACCGCAGCCGGCGAGGGCGAGCGCCAGCCCGCAGAGGCCGAGCGCGGTGAGGGCTCCGCGGTTCATCCAGCCCTACTCCCCCGCGTTGAACTCCCAGATCGCGATCCCCAGCATCAGCAGGCCCAGCGCCAGCACGGTGAAGATCTCCAGCGCCACCGGCACCTCCCAGCCGAACCAGGTGATGCCGGGATTGAGCGTCTGTTCGGCTGCCTTGCTGAGGTCGAGGTGGCTGAAGACGAGGCTGCGCATCGGCGAGACGGCGTAGGTGAGCGGATCGAGCCGGTTGAGGACGGCGAGCCAGCCGGGCAGGTTGGCGACCGGGAAGAGGGCGCCGGAGATGAAGAACATTGGCATCACGACCAGCTGCATCAACCCCATGAACGACTGCATCTGCTTGACCCGGGCCGCCGCCATCACGCCGAAGGCGGTGATGCTGAAGGCGAGCAGCAGCTGCAGGAAGAAGATGCCGAGGACCAGCGTGACGCTGTAGGGGACGTGGACCGTGGGGGCGAGGAGGATCAGGATCACGCCCTGCAGCGAGGCGACGGTGGCGCCGCCGAAGCACTTGCCGATCACGATCGAGCTGCGGCGCACCGGCGCCACCATCATCTCCCGCAGGAAGCCGAACTCGCGGTCCCAGACGATCGAGGCGGCGGAGAACATCGCCGTGAACATCACCGAGATGCAGAGCACGCCTGGGTAGATGAAGGTCTTCAGGTCGACCCCGTGGGTGCTCGCCGCCGAGAGCTGCTGCAGCCCCGAGCCGAGCACGAAGAGGAAGAGCAGCGGCTGCACCAGCGAGGTGACGATCCGCATGCGGTCGTTGCGGAAGCGGATCAGCTCGCGCCGCCAGACGACCTTGATCGCCCGCAGCTCGCTGCGGACGCTGCGCTTCGGCACCCGCACGGTGACGACCGGGGTGCTGCCGTTGGCGCCGCCGCCCGGCGCGGCCGCCCCGCCGGCGGGAGCCTCGACCGCGGTCCCCTGCGGGGTCGCGCTCATCGCCGCGCCCCTCCGCCCATCATCTGCGCGGCGAAGCGGTTTTTGGCCTTGGCGCCGCCGTCGGACTCTTCGGCGTCGCGGATCGTCGTCCCGGTGTGGTTCATGAAGACGTCGTCGAGGGTCGGCCGCGAGACGCTGACGGCGCGGATCGGCACCCCGAGCTCGGCGAACAGGCGCGGCACGAACTCCTCGCCGCCGGGGACGGCGAAGCTGACCGCGCCCTCGGAGACGCCGGCCTCGAGCTCGAAGCGCTCGCGGATCGCGGCGATCGTCGCCTCGTCGTCGTCGGTCTCGAGCCGGATCCGGTCGGCGCCGACCTCTTCCTTCAGCGCCTCGGGCGTGTCGAGGGCGACGATCTCGCCGTGGTCCATGATCGCGATCCGCCCGCAGAACTCGGCCTCGTCCATGTAGTGGGTGGTCATGAAGATCGTGATCTCCTCGCTCTGCTGCAGCTGCCGGATGTAGCCCCAGATCGAGTTCCGCGTCTGCGGGTCGAGCCCGATCGTCGGCTCATCGAGGAACAGCACCCGCGGCGAGTGCATCAGCCCGCGGGCGATCTCCAGCCGCCGCCGCATCCCGCCCGAGAAGGTCAGCACCTGGGTGGCGCGGCGCTCCCAGAGGCCGACCATCTCCAGCACCTGCTGCATCCGCGGCGCCACCAGGGCGCGCTCGACGCCGTAGAGCTCGGCGTGCAGGCGCAGGTTCTGCTCGGCGGTGAGGTAGCCGTCGAGGGTCGGGTCCTGGAAGACGAGGCCGATGTGGCGGCGGACGTCGTCGCGGGCGTCGACGACGTCGAAGCCGGCGACGGAGGCGGCGCCGCTGGTCGGCCTGGCCAGCGTGCAGAGCATGTTGATCGTCGTCGTCTTGCCGGCGCCGTTGGGGCCGAGGAAGCCGAAGACCTCTCCCGTTGCCACCTCGAAGCTGACGCCGCGCACGGCCTCGAAGTCGCCGAAGGACTTGCGCAGGTCTTTGACTGAGATCGCCGTCGACATCGTCGGCCTACAACCTACGAAACCGCGAGCGTCGGCTCAGTCCGCGGGCGCCGCGGCGACCAGCTCGGCAAAGGTGCGGAAGCCCTGGGAGCTGCGCTGCACCAGCGCCGGCTCGGCCTCGCGGGCCCAGCCTGGCAGCGCCCCGGCGCCGGCGGCGCCGAGCTCCTCGACCGCCTCCGCTGCCATCTCCGGCACCGCCAGCCAGCGCTCAACCAGCGCCTGGTCAGCCTCGGGGTGGAAGAGCACGCCCCAGGCGCAGCCTTGGCGGAAGGCCTGCAGCTCGGTCTGGGCGGAGCGGGCGAGCGGCGTCGCCCCCGGCGGCAGGTCGAAGACGTCGCCGTGCCAGTGCAGGACCATCGTCCCGGGGGCGAGGTCGCCGACGATCGGGTCGTCGGAGTCGAAGATCTCGACCGGGGCGAAGCCGAGCTCCTTGCGCTCCCCCGGCCGCACCTCGGCCCCCAGCGCCAGCGCCAGCAGCTGGGCGCCGAGGCAGATGCCGAGTACGGGGATCTGGCGCCGCACCGCCTCCGCCAGCCACTCGCGCTCGGCCGCCAGCGCCGGGTGGCGCTCGACGTCGCCGGCGGCCATTGGCCCGCCCATGAAGACCGCGCCGGCGACCTCGTCGTGGTCGGGCAGCCGGCCGCCAGCCAGTGGCTCGACCGTCCGCACCGCCAGCTCGCCGCAGGCGTCGAGGATCCGGTGCGGCGTCTCCCAGGAGACGTGCTGGACCGCCAGCAGGGTCGGTCGTCCAGAGCTCATGCCGCCGGAGGCTAACCGCGCTACGGTTGGGCGATGCCCCAGCTCGGCCCGATTGCCCTGTTCAAGCCCGAGGCCCGGCCGGCGACCGCGACCGGGGCGCAGCTGCGCGGCGCCGCCGCGATCGGCGCCCTCGCCGTCGGCGCCGCGGCGATCGGCGGCTTCGCGATCGGCCGCCTCAGCGTCGGCCGGCTCGCCGTCAAGCGCGCCAGCTTCGGCAAGCTCGAGGTCGAGGAGCTCGAGGTCGGCCGCCTCAGCGTCCGCGAGGGTTGGCCACCCGCCGACCGCCCAGCCGCGGATGCGGCGCGCTGAAGCGCACCCGACATTGACCCCACCCGGCTGGGGCAAAAGTCGACTGCGGCGTACAGGCGCCGCGCTCCTCGCCGCGCTCGCGACCGTGGGCGCCATCGCCACTGCGACGACCTGGGGCAGCGGCCCCAGCCCCAGCCTCGACGGCTGCCCGGTCTTCCCGGCACCGCCGGCCTCGCTCTCGCCCCACGCCCCCTCCCTCGCCACCGAGGCGGCCTGGAACCAGGACGTCTCGAAGGCGCCGCGCGACCCGCGCTCGGCCGCCTACATCGCCTACATCGACTCCCACGGCGGCGATCACCTGCACCCCGACTTCGGCTCGCCGCGCGAATACGGCTTCCCCTTCGAGGTCGTCGGCGCCGGCCAGCGCCGGCTGCCGGTCCACTACACCGCCTACGGCAGCGAAAGCGACCCGGGGCCGTTCCCGATCCCGGCCGGCGCCCGCGTCGAGGGCGGCCAGCACAGCGACGGCGACCGCCACGTGCTGACCGTCGACAGCGCCAGCTGCACGCTCTACGAGCTCTACGACGCCCGCTACCAGGCGACGCCGAAGCCGCACTGGGACGCCGCCTCCGGCACCGCCTGGGACCTGCGCTCCGCCGCCCGCCGGCCCGACGGCTGGACCTCGGCCGACGCCGCCGGACTGCCGATCTTCCCTGGCCTGGTCCGCTACGAAGAAGTCGCCGCCGGCCAGCTCGACCACGCGATCCGGGTCACCTTCGACAGCACCCGCAACGCCTGGGTCCACCCCGCCTCGCACTGCGCCGGCGACACCGCCAGCGCCGCGGCGCCGCCGATGGGCCTGCGGCTGCGGCTGAAGCCGGGCTACGGGCTCGGCGGCTTCAGCGGCGCGGCGAAGACGATCGCGGTGGCGATGAAGCGCTACGGGCTGATCGTCGCCGACAACGGCTCCAACTGGTACTTCAGCGGCTCCAGCGACCGGCGCTGGGACGACGAAAACCTCGACCAGCTGAAGCGGATCCCCGGCAGCGCGTTCGAAGTCGTCAAGAGCGCCGCCCCGATCCACCGCTGCTGAGCGCCGCCGCTCAGGCCGAGCGCGCCCGGTCGGTCCGCATCAGGAAGCGCCAGATCCGGCCGCAGACGGCCAGCACCCCCATCGAGATCCCCAGCCCGATCGCGCCCAGCAGCAGCAGGAACAGCATGAAGGCGACGATCGCGAACGGGATCAGGAGGACTTTCACACCTCCCCCAGCCTCCTGCATCTCCCTAAGCGAGAGCTGAAAATCGGTCAATCCGGGGCGCCCGTCTATAGAGTTGATTGACGAGTCAGTCAACGAGGAAAGGGCGCTCACGAATGGCTTCCAGGAACAAGGTCTCCCCGGCGGACTACCCGCCCCCCGTCGACCCCGGCAGGGAGTTCGTCAAGCGCACGCTCGACGGCGAGGACGAGCGGATCGAGGTCGGCGTCGCGATCGTCGGCGGCGGCACCGCCGGACTCGCCTGCGCCAACCGGCTGATGCAGTTGCTGGCCGCGGACCCGGAGAGCGCCGAGCGCCTCGGCGAGGTCCCGGTGGCGGTGATCGAGAAGGCGAAAACCTGCGGCGGCCACAACCTCTCCGGCGCGGTGATGCGCCCCGGCCCGCTGCAGGAGCTCTTCCCCGACCTCAGCCGCGAGCAGTGGCGCCAGCAGGGCTTCGGCTTCGGCGAGGTGAAGAAGGAGGCGATCTACCTCCTCCCCAACGGCAAGCGCAAGCTCCGGATCCCGCCGCCGCCACCGCAGAAAAACCACGGCAACGAGGTGATCTCGGTCTCCGCCCTCTGCCGCTACATGCAGCGGCAGGCCGAGGAGGCCGGCGCCTACCTGCTGACCGAGACCGCCGCCGACCAGCTGATCGTCGCGGATGGCGCCGTCGCCGGCGTCCGCTCCGGCGACAAGGGCCGCGGCAAGGACGGCGAGGAGCTCGGCAATTTCGAGCCCGGCGCCGACATCGCCGCCAGGGCGACGGTCCTGGCCGAGGGCTGCTGGGGCCACCTCACCGACGCCGCCGTGCGCGAGTTCGACCTCGCCGAGGGCCGCGAGCCGCAGGTCTGGGAGCTCGGCGTCAAAGAGGTCTGGAAGGTGAAGCAGCCGCTCGACCGCGTGATCCACACCCTCGCCGGCTGGCCGCTGAAGATCAGCGCCAGGTACCACCAGATCGGCGGCTCCTGGATCTACCCGATGAAGGACGAGAAGACGGGGGACGACCTGGTCTCGATCGGCTTCGTCCTCGACCTCGACTACGCCGACGCGACCAGCTCCGCCCACGACCTGCTGCAGAAGTTCAAGACCCACCCGCTGGTGCACGAGATCCTCGACGGCGGCGAGCGGGTCAGCTGGGGCGCCAAGGCGATCCCCGCCGGCGGCTACTGGGCGATGCCGAAGCTCTCGGCACCGGGCGCGGTGCTGGTCGGCGACGGCGCCGGGATGCTCAACCTGGCGGCGCTGAAGGGCGTCCACTACGCGATCAAGGCGGGGATGCTGGCGGCGGAGGCGATCCACGCGGCGCTGCGGCAGGAGAGCAACGACTTCAGCGCCTACGAGGGGGCGATCGCCGACTCGATCGTCGGCAAGGACCTCTACGAACAGCGCAACACCCGCCAGCCGTTCCAGAAGGGGCTGCTGAAAGGCGGGCCGCTGGTCAACCTGATGATCGCGACCAAGGGCCGCTTCCCGGGCGGGCGCTGGAAGCTGCACCGCAACGACGCCCAGCCGATGTTCATCGGCGACAGCGCCGAGAGCTATCCGAAGCCGGACGGCAAGTACACCTTCGACAAGCTCTCCAGCGTCTTCATCAGCGGCAACGCGACCCGCGACGACGCCCCCAACCACATCCGCGTGCAGAAACGGGTGCCGCGCGAGATCGCCGAGACCTGGGCCTGGATGTGCCCGGCCGGGGTCTACGAGATCCCCGAGGAGGCGCCGGCGGAGGGCGACGTCGACGTGATCGTCAACTACACCAACTGCGTCCAGTGCGGCGCGATCACCGCCAAGGGCGGGCGCCTGACCCCGCCCGAGGGCGGCGACGGGCCGCTGTACCAAAACACGTAACAAGGGCGGGCGCGGCGGCGGCTAAGGTTTGCGGCCGATGCGCCGAGCCGTGGGAACTCTGGCCTGCCTGACCGCGCTGCTGGCCCTGCCGCTGTGCGGCTCGGCCGCGGCCGCGGGCGGGAGCGGCGGCGGCACGCTCGGCCCCGCCCTGTTCGCGGCGGTGACGACGACGACCAGCGCCGACGAGGCGCTCGGCGCCCTCGGCGCCAGCCTGGCGCTGAGCGAAGCGCGCCAGCGGATCGCCGCCGAAGAAGCGCAGCGCGAACGGGAACCGCCGCCGCAGCCGGCGCTCGAAGAAGAAGTCAAGAACCCCTCTGAAATGGTGCCCGCCTCGGCCGGCACCAACGGCACCATCGACCCCAACAAGGTCGCCGCCGACGGCCAGAAGATCTTCGCCCACAGCCGCGCCCAGAGCGCCCCCGGCATTTCCAACGCGATCCTGCTGAGCGGGATCGCCCTCGCCCCGCCCGACGCGCCGGAAGCGGTCCGCGGCGTGATCAACAACGCCAACACGATCGTCGGCCGCCCCTACGTCTGGGGCGGCGGCCACGGCTCCTTCTACTCCTTCGGCTACGACTGCTCCGGCTCGGTCAGCTTCGCCCTGTTCGGCGGCGGCCTGATCCCGGAACCGCTGACCTCCGGCTCGCTCGAGTCCTGGGGCGCCCCCGGCCCCGGCAAGTGGATCACCGTCTACGCCAACGCCGACCACACCTTCGCCGAGATCGCCGGCCTGCGCTGGGACACCGTCGGCGACGCCCGCGGCACCGGGCCGCGCTGGCACCTCGCCCCGACCTCGACGGCCGGCTTCGTCGCCCGCCACCCCCCGGGCCTCTGACCGCCGCCGCCGAGCCGGCGGCGGGCGCCGCGATCCGGATGAGCGGCGTCCGCGTCTGGCGCTGGGTGCCGCTGGAGCAGCGCCGGGCGGTGCTGCTGGACGGGGTCGAGTGGACGGTGCGGCGCGGCGAGCACTGGGTGGTGCTGGGGCCCAACGGCGCCGGCAAGACGACCCTGCTGAACCTGGCGGCGGCCGCCTCGCATCCCTCCAACGGCACCGTCGAGGTGCTGGGGGCGCGGCTCGGCAGGGTCGACATGCGGGCGCTGCGCGAGCGCATCGGCACCGTCGAGCCGGGCCTGGCGCGGCGCCTGCGCGGCCGCTCCAGCGCCTTCGAGATCGTCCTCACCGGCAGCTTCGGCAGCATCGCCCTGCAGCACAAACGGATCGAGCCGGCCCAGGTCGAGCGGGCCGAGGCACTGCTGGCGACGGTCGGCGCCAGCCACCTGCGCGAGCGCCGCTTCGAAGACTGCTCGCAGGGGGAGCGCCAGCGCCTGCTGCTCGCCCGGGCGCTGATGGACGAGCCCGAGCTGCTGCTGCTCGACGAGCCCACCTCCGGCCTCGACCTGCCCTCCCGCGAGCGCCTGATCGGCTCCCTCGACACGATGGCCGCCGCCAACCCCGGCCTCCCCACCGTCACCGTCACCCACCACCTCGAGGAGATCCCCGCCAGCTCGACCCACGCCCTGCTGCTCGCCGGCGGCCGGATCGTCGCCGCCGGCCCGGTCGAGCAGGCGCTCACCGCCGCCACCGTCTCCGCCGCCTTCGGCCTTGAGGTCTCGCTCTCCCGCCACCACGGCCGCTGGGCCGCCACCGTCACCCCCGGCACCTGGTCGGGCTACGGCGCCTGAGCGGCCGAGCGGCGCGGCGGCTTCGGCCTCACCCTGACGACGCGGAAGCGGAAGATCGCCGGCGTCGGGTCGCCGCCGCCGGTTCCGAAGGCACGGACGCGGAAAGCGTGGCGGCCGACACCGACGCGGAAGCGCCGGGGTGAGGCGCAGGTTCCGGAGGGTCGCCGGTCGAGCTGGCAGCGGTAGAAGGTCGCCGCTCCCGTCGCCGCGAAGCGGAACGAGACCGTCGCCGAGCCGTGCTGGCCGTGGAGGCGGATCAGGCGACGGCGCGGACCGAGCAGGCGCGTGCCCGGCGGTGGTGGTGGAGGCGGGGCCGGGACCCCCGTCGCCGCCGGCGCGGTGGTGGTCAGGAGCTGGCCGAACTTGCCGCCAGCGACGCAGAGCGCTTCGGTCGGACAGGAGAGGCCGAAGAGGGCGTTCGTGGTGCCCTTGATCAGGTGTTCGGTCAGCCAGGCCGGCGAGCCGCCGAGCGGGTTGGTCGTCGCCGTCACTTCGCCGTTGTTGCTGGCGAGGACGCAGAGGGTCGCCGAGGGGCAGGAGGCGGCGAGGATCTGGAACCGCGCCGCGAGCGGGGTCGCCGGCCAGGCCGCGGAGCCGGCGCCGGGCGCGGTGGAGACGAGGACGTTGCCGGCGTTGCCGGCGACGCAGAGGGCCGTGCTCTCGCAGTCGATCCCCAGCAGCGGGCTTTCGCCGTCGGGCTGGCCGGCCGACACCCAGGCGCCGGCGCCGGCGGCAGGCTCGGTCGAGGTGACGAGATTGCCCGCCATGTCGCCGGCGACGCAGAGAGGACCGGGCGCGCAGGAGATCGCGCGCAGGGCGAGAGATTCGCCCAGGTGCGTGCTGGTCCAGGCGGAGGGCCCGCCGGTGGGATCGCTCGAGCTGACGATCAGCCCGTTCAGGCCGACGACGACGCACAGCGTCGGTGAGGTGCAGGCGACGCCGAAGAGGGACTTCGCCTTCGGGATCCTGGTCGGCTTCCAGGCGCCGCCGCCGGCCGCCGGTTCGGTCGTCGTCCAGACGCCGCCGCTGTAGTCGACGGCGACGCACAGCGTCGCCGAGGGACAGGAGACGCCGCGCAGGTTGCCGCGCAGGTTTTCCCCGAGGCTGACGTGCGAGATCGCCCAGGCGCCAGCGCCGCCGGTCGGGGCGGCGGAGGTGATCACCACCCCTTCCTGCCCGACCCCGACGCAGAAGCCGCTCGCCTGGCAGTCGAGGCCGAAGATCGTTTCTTCGCTGCCGAGCCCGAGTTCGGTCAGGGCCCACGGCGACGCCGACGCCGAGCCGCAGGCCAGCAGCCACAGTGCGGCGGTCGAGCAGAGCAGGAGCCGACCTCGGTTCACCCCCGGATTGTCCCAGGAGGCCGAGGGGGCGGCCCGGCGCCCCGCCTCCCAGCCCTGGCGATCAGCCCATCGTGTCGTTGCTTCTCGACCTTGCAATCGTGCCGCTGGGAAGCTTGCAATCGTGCCGCTAGTTGTCCTACCCACAGACGTTGTGAACGCGGCTGATCGGCGGCCGGTCTCCC
>CAZIOS010000003.1:0-10341 GCA_964540905.1 uncultured Conexibacteraceae bacterium
GCGCCAGCTGTGCCGCCCCGGCGGGCTTCCCGGGTGCCGTGTTCCCCTTCGCCCGGGCCAGCTTCGCCTTCGCCGACGGGCGCACCCTGTCTTCGACCCTGACCCGTAGCTGCAAGGTGCGCTGATGGCGGCGAGTGGAAGCCTGGGGGTAAGAGAGACTGTACAGTCCTGAGCCGCTCTTGAGCCGCATAAATAGGGACTTTCAGAGCGCCAAAAGAGCGTGATCCCCCTTGACAAAGTAAGTGACTCTGTCTATCTTTCATGCACTGACAGGGTCTCTCCCTGGGTCCCTGGCACGCCGGCCTCCGTCTCCCTGTCGGATGCCTAGTAGGGCAGGCAATCCCGAGAACGTCGGTCTTTCCCCGATCGGCGCGCTCGGATTCCTGTGCCGCGCCGCCCATGGTCCTCCCCGTCAAACCCCCCGACTCCGACGGCCCCGGCTGGGAGCTGCCCCGTGGCCGCCACCGCCTCCCCCGCCAGGTTGTCGCCGGCCACCAGCGCGAGCGACTCGTCCTCGCCGTAGCCGAGGCGCTCGCCGCGCACGGCTATGCCGATCTCACCGTCGAGCGGGTGCTGGAGATCGCCGGCGTTTCGCGCACCACCTTCTACGCCAACTTCACCTCCAAGCAGGACGCCGTCGAAGCAGCCCAGGAGGTCGTCTTCGAGCGTTTCCTCGCCCTTGTGCTGGGCGCCTGCTCGGCCCAGCAGGAGTGGCCGCTGAAGGTCAAGGCCGCGATCGGCGCCAGCCTCGACTTCGCCGCCGCCGCCCCTGCGCAGGCGGCGCTGCTGGATCTCGACGCCCTCACCGCCGACCGCCAAATCGCCCGCCGCGGGATCGATAACAAGGATCATCTCGCCTCGCTGCTCGCAACCGGCCGCCGCTACTGCGAGCGCGGCGCCGAGCTGCCGACCCTGACCGAGCAGGCGATCGTCGCCGCCCTCGCCGGCGCCGTCTCCACCCGCTTGATCGGCGGCGAGGCCAAGCGCCTGCCCGAGCTCGCCCCGCAGCTGGTCCAGTTCGCTCTGCTCCCCTACCTCGGCCAGGCCGAGGCGGCTCGGGTGGCGACCCGGCCCCGGCTCGGTGCCGCGCCATGAACGGTGCCGTCCTCCCGCCAGGACCGCGTCCGCGTGATGCACATCGCCCCTCCTGCGTGGCCTACGCCGCCCGCGCCATCTCCGCCGAGGCCGCCTCCGGCCCCAGGAACGGCACCAGCACGCTGAACAGGATCGCCGGCCCCAGCGCCGGCAGCGACTCCACCCGCCCCGCCTCGATCTCCTCGAAGACGATCGCCTCGGCGGCGCCGGCCGCCAGCAGCTCCACCTCGGCCGGCAGCTCCGCTCCCATCCCCGAGAGCTCGCGCCCCTCCTCCAGGAGCGGCGCGAAGCCTTCGACGAAGGCCTGGTAGCGGGCGTGGGCCGCGGGGCCGATCGCGGGGAAGGAGCGGGTCAGCACCCGCGCCAGCCCCGGCCGGCAGGCCAGCTCCGCCAACAGCGCCTCCAGTCCCGCTCGCACCCGCTCGGGCCACGCGCCCTCCCCGGCGCAGGCCGCCGCCGCCTTCGCCGTCAGCCGCCCCGTCAGCTGCTCATAGGCCGCGAACAGGCAGGCGTCGACGTCGGCGAACTCAGCCAGCCACTCGCCGCGCTCCAGCCCGGCTCTGCGCCGGGCCGACTCGACCTCGATTCCCCGATAGCCCTTCTCGGCCAGCTCTTCGAGCATCGCGTCCAGCAGGCGCTCGCGCTCGAACTGCGTCACCGTGCTCATTTCGATCCACCTCGTTCTCACCCGCCATCGTTCAGCAACTCCCTGGCCAGCCCCACGTAACGCAGTGCCTCCCGCTGGTCGAGGAAGGGGGCCAGGGCCCCATAGATGATGTCCGGCAAAAGCTCGGGCAGGCGCTCGCTGCGCCCGGCGACGATTTCGCGCCTGACCAGGGCCTCGGCGGCGCCCAGCGCGGCGCGGGCGGCGGTCGGAGGCTGGTGCGCCTCTTCGGAGGCGTAGGCGCGCAGGCGGTCGATCATCGAGGCCATCACCTGGAAGCCCGATTGGTACATGACCGCGGCGCTGCCGGGCATCGTCTGGCGCGAGCCGATGAAGGCCATGAAGGCAAACGAGGGGCGTGCGGCCATCAGCTCGAGCAGCGCCCTCACTCCGCGCAGGATGCTGTCCCACTCCGAAGTGTCGGCCGACCAGGCGGCTGAGGCCACGGCCGCCCCCTCGGCGAGGATTTCGTTGACCGCGGCCAGGGCGCACTCCTCCTTGTCGGCGAAGCTCTCCTCGAAGGCCGCCCGCGAGAGGCCCGCCCGCTCGATCACCGCCTCGACGCTCGTCTCCGCATAGCCACGCTCGGCGATCGTGGCCGCCATCGCCTGCACCAGCCGCTCCCGCTCGGAGAGGGCAAATACGTCGCGGGGGACTCCGTCGATCTCCGCCGGCCCGCGCTCGGGCGGGCCGGCCGCCTGTGAACCCATGGGTTCTGAGTTTGCCACCATGTGCTATCCCTAACAAGGGGATGGGTCAGATTGAGGCCGGGGCGCAGCAGGCCGGCGCCGCACGTAGGCCACCGTGGCCTACGCCGCCCGCGCCATCTCCGCCGAGGCCGCCTCCGGCCCCAGGAACGGCACCAGCACGCTGAACAGGATCGCCGGCCCCAGCGCCGGCAGCGACTCCACCCGCCCCGCCTCGATCTCCTCGAAGACGATCGCCTCGGCGGCGCCGGCCGCCAGCAGCTCCACCTCGGCCGGCAGCTCCGCTCCCATCCCCGAGAGCTCGCGCCCCTCCTCCAGGAGCGGCGCGAAGCCTTCGACGAAGGCCTGGTAGCGGGCGTGGGCCGCGGGGCCGATCGCGGGGAAGGAGCGGGTCAGCACCCGCGCCAGCCCCGGCCGGCAGGCCAGCTCCGCCAACAGCGCCTCCAGTCCCGCTCGCACCCGCTCGGGCCACGCGCCCTCCCCGGCGCAGGCCGCCGCCGCCTTCGCCGTCAGCCGCCCCGTCAGCTGCTCATAGGCCGCGAACAGGCAGGCGTCGACGTCGGCGAACTCAGCCAGCCACTCGCCGCGCTCCAGCCCGGCTCTGCGCCGGGCCGACTCGACCTCGATTCCCCGATAGCCCTTCTCGGCCAGCTCTTCGAGCATCGCGTCCAGCAGGCGCTCGCGGGCGCTGGCTTCCATCTCAGCTTTTCTCGCCCGCTTGCCCATGGGCTGGGTCCGATCGCCGCCGCGCCGCCGCGCCCCGCGGCCCTCGCGCCCGCCCTCTGATCGCGTCTCTCTTCACTTGCTCGGCCTCCCTGTGCCCGTCCATCCGCTCGCCGCGAGTGGCCGATATTACATAGGGCTGTGAAGGAAAGACAACGGTTCTAAATAGATCGCGGCTATCCTGAGGGCGATGGATGCCCCGCCGCCTCCGGTTCCCCCGGCGCGCCCCGGCGGCCATCAGCTGCGTCGTGAGGTCGTTCTCCATCACCAGCGTGAGCGGATCCTCACCGCCGCTGTCGAGTTGATCGCCGAGCGCGGCTACCGTGCCGTCACCGTCGCCGACATCGTCAAGCGCGCCGCCATCGCCCGCGCCAAGTTCTATGCCAACTTCGCCTCCAAGCAGGATTGCTTCTTCGCCGCCTACGATCGCGCCCTCGCCGAGGCGCTGCACAGGGTGGGGGAGGCCTCCGCTTCCGCTTCCTCCTTTCCCGCCGGCGTCTCAGCCGGCCTGGGGGCTCTGCTCGGCTACATCGCCGCCGAGCCCGCCCTTGCCCGCGCCTGCCTGCTCGAGGCCCCGTCGCTGGGGCCGGCGATGGCGACCCGCGGCGAGGCCGCCCAGCAGGGCTTCGCCGCCCTTCTGCGCGGCGGCCGCGAGGCGGCGGTGGAGGCCGAGCTGCCGGGTGGCGTCGAGGAGTCGGTGCTGGGTGGCCTCTACTGGCTCCTCTATCACGCGATCCTCGCCGCTCAGCCCGAGCGTATCGAGGAGCTCCGCCCCGAGCTGGTCGAATTCGCGCTGACGCCCTTCCTCGGTGTCGAGGCAGCGCGCGAAGCCGCGATGTCATAGCGCGGCCGCGCTGGCCCGGGCGCCGTCAGCTCTGGCGCGGCTGACCGGGGGCCACCAGCCCCGCCGGGCCGCTGCGATAGCGAATATCGTTGCCGCGTGCGGAGCGACCCGCCCGGAGAGAGCCCCGAGGCGCCCGACGAGCTGGCGCGGCTGCCGCACGGCCGCCACGGCCTGCCGGCGGAGTTCGTCGCTCGCAACCAGCGCCAGCGCCTGCTCGCCTCGCTGATCAACACGGTCGCCGAGCACGGTTACAACGAGACCACGATCACCCGCGTCATCGAGGGCGCCGCCGTCTCCAGCCGCACCTTCTACAAGTACTTCGCGACGGTCGAGGAGTGCTACCTCGCCGCCTTCGACGCCACCGTCGACCTGCTCGCTGCCCGCCTCGCCGAGGCCTACCGCGCCGAGGTGGAGTGGCCCTTGAAGGTGCGCGCCGCGCTGGCGGCCCTGCTCGAGCTCTTCGCCGCCTCCCCCGAGCTCGCCCGCCTCTGCCTGATCGAGCCCTTCGTCGCCGGGCCGGCGATCTCGCGCCGCTACCAGGAGGCGATCGAGCGCCTCGCCCCCTACCTGCGCGAGGGTCGCGAGCTGCGCCAGGGCGCCGGCCCCTTCCCCGAGAGCGCCGAGCGCGGCCTGCTCGGCTCGATCGGCTCCCAGATCGCCCGCCGGGTCTCCGCCGGGGAAGCCGACGGTCTTCCCGGTCTGCTTCCCGACCTCCTCCAGTTCGCCCTCACCCCCTACCTCGGCGCCGCCGAGGCCAGGCGGGTGGCCCTGCTGGACGCCTGAATCCCGCTTGTCAAGGGAAATCTACCTGCTTGGCGAGTTCGCTCGCTGTCTTCGTCACCATTATCTATCCTTGACGTAACCGCTCTTCTGTGCAATAACTACTGCTGCCTTCCGTCAGCGGAGGGCATGGGTATTACAGAAATTGCGATCCGTGAGCGCAGGGCTCACCCGCATTGGGAAGCAGGCGAATCCGGCCGGCCGCGGACGCGAGAGCAAGGCAAGGAGGAGTGCAGCGATGAGCAAGTCCGTCTCGGCTTGGCCCCAAGCCCCGGTCCTCCCAGGGCCTGCCTCCCTCACCGATTTCCAAAAGCGGCTGCCGTCTTCCTCCCTGGCTGACGGTGTCCATGGGCCCGAGCGCGCCGGGTCCGACCACGAGCGCAGCGTGGGCGGCCCTAAGAGCCTCTGGGGCTTTCCCGGCTCCTGGGCCTGGGCCGCCCGCGGCCGCTCCACCTCCGCAGTCTCGAGTCCCGCCACCTCCTTCCGAACACCGCCCGCAGCCGCTGCAGTCACCGCCCCGTCCCTTGCTGCTGCCGCAGGTGGGAGTGGGGGAGAGGTCACCACCAATCTTCGAGCTATCACCACCTCTTCACTCACCACTAACCCGAATCGACAGCCGATTGGGTGCGCTCCGACCCCTGCCCCGCAGGGACTGGCGGACCGGACCCAATCGGCTCACAACCGAAAGGACTGACACACACCATGCTCAAACGCATCCACAGCCAATTCGGCACCGCCGGCCTCGCGCTGTCGGTGGTGGCGATCGTTCTCGCCCTCGGTGGCGGCGCCTACGCCGCCACCGGCTCCAGCGGCGGCCACGCCACCGCCTCCAAGACCAAGGCCGGCCCCCGCGGCAAGACCGGCAAGACCGGTCCCGCAGGTCCCGCTGGCCCCCAGGGCCCCGCCGGCCCTGCTGGAGCGGCGGGTACCAACGGCAAAGAAGGCGCTCAGGGCAAAGAAGGTAAAGCCGGCACCAACGGCGTCAGCGTCACCGGCACCACCTTCGCCGGCAACGAACATGGCTGCACCGAAGGCGGAGTCAAGTTCGTCTCTTCCAGTGGTGAAAATTTCGCCTGCAACGGAGTCAAAGGCCAAACCGGCTTCACCTCCACCCTTCCTCCCGGCAAGACCGAGACCGGCACCTGGACGCTCGACCAGTTCGGAGCAACCGAATCACCACGCGGGGTCAAGGTCCCGATCTCATTCCCGATTCCTTTGGCGGAAGAAGGAGCAACTTCGTCGGCACACTACTTCGGCGAAAGCGAAACCGAAGAAATTATTGAAGAAGTCTCGAGAGGCGAAACTCCCCCTAGCGGCTGTCTGGGACCCTCCCAAGCCCACATATCAGATGATATCCCGAGCGCTCCTCCGGGCGAGCTCTGCGTGTACACCTTTACTGGTTCGTCGGAATTCTCGCATTTCACTGCCCTCTTTAGCGTTGGGCCAGAAAGTGAAAACTACGGAAGTGCTGGGGCGACGCTCAGTTTGAATTTGCTCGGCGGCAGCGTGGCAACGCCAAGGAGTTTCCATGTTCTCGGAACTTGGGCCGTTACGGCGCCGACGGCGCCCTAACGAGGCAGCGCACCCTCACTCCCTTGGGGGGAGTGAGGGTGCGCTTTTAGCACCAACACCACCCACACCACACATCATGAAAGGCACACAGTGAGCAAGCCACGCGACGTCCTCGCCTCCCTCCTTCGCCGAGTCGGTGTCGGTCGGCGTGGCTTTGCTCGTGCCGTCCCAGGGACCCCTGTGCCCTCAACCGCTGCTGCCCCAGCGACCGCCGCTCTCGCTTCGTCGATGCGCCGTGCCACACGCACCCTCAGCGCCGTTGGCTGCCTGGCTGTCGCCGTGGCGCTCCTTGCCCTCGCCCCGCCCGCCCTCGCCTTCCGCAAATTCGAGGGTCAGATCACCACCACCCCCACCGGCAAAGCCGGTGCCCAAACCCCCTTCGCCCGCCCCACCGGCCTCGCCGTCGATCCCTCCTCCAACGACCTCTGGGTCTCCGACGCTCCCGGCAATCCCGAACGCGGCTACTTCGATGAGTTCGGTCCCTCCGGCGCCTTCCTCCGCCAGGTTCGCGGCAAGCAAAAGCGCGGCGCCTTCACCTGCCAGGCAAACGCCGAAAACTCCCAGATCGTCGAAACGACCGGCGAATACTGGAGCGGCGAAGGTACTTCTCAGATCTTCTTCTCCACCTCCACCGGTCGCCTCTACGTCACCGACAACATCGAATCTCAGCTCTGGGCTTTCAACTCGGGTGGCTGCATCGTCGACGACATGGTCGGCCCCTGGTTGCTCTATAGGCATGGAAGCGGTAGCGTCGCTATCTCAGCGACCGCCGACAACTCCCATGATGCCACCGCCGGCGACCTCTACGTCTCCTCGGGTAGCAATGGATCGGTCCCTTTTACCTTCGTACCCGGCATCTGGCGCATCGGCCCCGAAAGCGATGCCCAGGGCCACGGCGTCATCGCCCCCTTCACCTGCACCGAAGGCCCCCCAGGCGAAGAACACATCCCCCCCTACATCTCCGCCGGCGAACACCCCGAAAACCCCGCCGAGGAGATCTCCGCCGCCCCCACCGGGCCGGGCGGGGCGCTGCAGGCCCTCGGTGCGGAGCCCCTTGCCGTGGACCCCGCCACCGGCGACCTCTACGTCGGCGGCGGGCCCATCGACGTCTTCTCCTCCTCTGGCTGCTTCCTCCGTCAACTCCACCTCCCCGCAGTCAACGGCCATCCGGTTAGCGCTTCGCAGCTCGCCTTCGACCCTGTCACCGGCAACCTCCTCTTCGCCGGCAGCTATTTCTATGGACACGAAAGCCTTGCAGAACAGGAATACCTGATCGACGAACTCGAACTCTCCGGTACCCCCCTTGAACCGCTCCTCGAAGCCGACCATGAACCCTTTGGCGGCCTCGGCCACATCGCCCTCAACTCCGCCGGCGACCTCTACGTCTCCGACCCCACCCGCAAGGTCGTCGACGAGTTCGGCCCCGCCGGCCCTCGTCCTCCCTTCTACGCCCTCCAAGCCCACCTGACCGGCACCGGTTCAGGCGAAGTCAACAGCTCCCCCGGCGGTATCGACTGCGGCTCTGAATGCGAAAAAGAATTTGAAGCAGGGACGCCGGTCACGCTGACCGAGAGCGCCCAGCCCGGCTCCGAATTCACCGGCTGGACCGGCTGCGGAAGCGAAGAAGAATCCGGCAAGAAGTGCAAGGTCACGATGACCGCCGCCGAGTCGGTCACCGCTGACTTCCAGCCGATCCCCCAGCTCGCCCTCGAAGTCTCCGAGCCCGGCGCCGGCGCCGGCGTCGTCACCAGCTCCCCCTCCGGCCTCTCCTGTCCCGGCGCCTGCTCGGGCCACTTCGACTTCGGCAGACAGGTGACCCTCACCGCCGTCCCCGCCCACGGTTCTTCCTTCGCCGGCTGGGGCGCTGGACAGTGCGAAACCGAACCGGGCCCCCACCACGAGGAATGCACGCTGCTCATCAGCGCCGCCAAATCGGTCAGCGCCGACTTCGAGCCCATCCTTCACAGCCTTGAAGTCATCCCCTCCCCCGGCGGCTCCGTCCGCGCCCACTCCGGCCCGATCTCCGCCTGCACCTCCTCCGGCGGCACCTGTGCTGGCTCCTACGAAGAAGAACCCTCCGTCGTCCTCACCGCCCGCCCCGAACCCCACCACGCCTTTACCGGCTGGACCGTCGACGGCAGCTCCTCCACCTGCCCCACCACCGGCGCCTGCACCCTTACCGTCAGCGCCGACTCCACCGTCGTGGCCGCTTTCGCTCCCACGACCCACACCCTCACCGTCGACCCCAACGGCCCCGGCGAAGTCAGCGCCGCCCCCTCCCCGTTCCCCGCCTCCGGCTCGATCTCAGCCTGCCGGGAGGGCGTTCCCGCGAGCTGCTCGGCCAGCTACGACGAGCCCGAAACCGTCCTCCTCACCGCCACTCCCGCCCCCAACTCCACCTTCGCCGGCTGGAGCGGCTGCGAAGCCGAACCCGGCCCCACCGAATGCGAAGTCGCGCTCAGCGAAGCCCGCTCGGTCAGCGCCACCTTCGCCCCGATTCTCCACCCCCTCACCGTCTCTAAGTCCGGCGCCGGCCAGGGCACGATCGTCAGCTCCCCGCCCGGCATCGACTGCGGCTCGACCTGCGCCCACGAATACCAGCAGGGATCGACCGTCGCCCTCACCGCCACCCCCGCTCCGGGTTCCACCTTCGCCGGCTTCTCGGGCGCTTGCTCGGGCATCGGCGTCTGCGCGGTGACGGTCAGCGCCGCCGAGTCGGTGACCGCCACCTTCGCTCAGGTCCTGCCCCCCTCAAACCGCTTCACCCTCAGCCCCGTCACCATCAAGGGTCCCACCGCCAAGCTCGGCGCGGACGTCCCCGGCCCGGGCGCTCTCCTCGCCACCGGCAAGGGCCTCAAGCGGGCCACCGCCAACCCCACCGCCGCTGGCGGGGCGACCCTCGCCCTCGCCCTCACTGCCGCCGCCCGCAAGGCCTTGAAGCACTCCGGCCACCTCCAGGTCGAAGTCGCCGTCACCTACACCCCCACCGGTGGCCTCCCGGCCACCCTGACCAAGGCCGTCGTCTTCAAGTCCCCCCATACCCGGACTAAGCACGCCAAGAGGAGGGCATCGCGATGATCATCTCAGTCAAGAGCAGCCGTCTCGCCTTCGCCGCCGCCTGCCTCGTCCTCCTCGGCGCCGCCCTCTTCGCCATCGTCCCGGGCGCCGCCCAGGCCTCCCAGGGCGTCGTCTCCTCCTTCGGTTCCCCCAACCCCGGCGCCGGGCCCGGCGAACTCAACGCCCCCGAGGGCCTCGCCGTCAACGAAGCCAGCGGCGACGTCTATGTCGCCGACTCCGCCAACGACCGCATCCAGCAGTTCACCCCCTCCGGCGCCTTCGTCCGCTCCTTCGGCTCCGCCGGCTCCGGCGCCGCCCAGCTCAGCGACCCCCAGGGCCTCGCCGTCAACCAGTCCACCGGCAACCTCTACGTCACCGACCAGGGCAACCTCCGCGTCGACGAGTTCTCCGCCGACGGCGCCTTCATCCGCGCCTTCGGCGCCGGCGTCGTCGCCTCCGGCCCCGACCAGGTGCCCCTCAACGAGCGCCAGCTCCTCACCGTCTCCGCCACCGGCGGCACCCTCGCCTTCCAGGCCACCGCCACCGGCAACCTCTCCGCCGCCACCGCCACCGGCCTGCTCAGCTTCGCCACCGGCACCGGCGACCTCTCCGCCGCCACCGGCACCGGCAACCTCCTCGGCCCCGCCACCGGCCGCGGCAAGCTCACCTCCGGCTCTCCCGTCGTCGAAGAAGTGACCACCACCACCGGCGCCTTTGCCGCCGGCCGCGAAATCACCGGCCCCGGCATCCCCTCTGGCACCACCATTACCGCCATCGGCGCCGGCACCCTCGAACTCTCCGCCAACGCCAACGCCAACGCCTCCGCCGTCGCCCTCGTCGTCCCGGGCTCCAAAACCGTCACCGGCCTCACCACCTCCACCGGCGCCTTCGCGATCGGC
>CAZIOS010000003.1:10441-145315 GCA_964540905.1 uncultured Conexibacteraceae bacterium
GGGCTCCAAAACCGTCACCGGCCTCACCACCTCCACCGGCGCCTTCGCGATCGGCCAGCAGATCTCCGGCCCCGGCATCCCCTCCGGCGCCACCGTAACCGCGCTCGGCGCCGGCACCCTCGAGCTCTCCGCCCCCGCCACCGCCAACGGCAGCGCCGTCGCCCTCACCGCTGGCTCCAAAACCGTCACCGGCCTCACCACCTCCACCGGCGCCTTCGCGATCGGCGCCGCCATCTCCGCCCCCGGCATCCCCGCCGGCGCCACGATCAAGGCGCTCGGCGCCGGCACCCTCGAACTCTCCGCCCCCGCCACCGCCAACGGCAGCGCCGTCGCCCTCACCGCCGGCTCCAAAGACACCGTCGAAGCTCTCACCACCTCCACCGGCGCCTTCGCCGTCGGCCAGCAGATCTCCGGCCCCGGCATCCCCTCGGGGACGACGATCACCAAAGTTGGCGCCTCCACCCTCGAACTCTCCGCCGACGCCACCGCCTTCGGCCCCGGCGTCGCCCTCGCCGCCGGCTCCAATCGCGTCACCGCCCTCTCCGCCGCCTTCGGCGCCTTCAGCGTCGGCGACCCGATCTCCGGCCCCGGCATCCCCCCCGGCACCACCATCGAAGAAGTCGGCCCCACCACCCTCGAGCTCTCCGCCCCCGCCACCGCCAACGGCGCCCATGCCCTCGCCGCCACCGACCCCGCCACCACCGTCGCCTACGACGCCCCCGCCACCGGCCCCGGCTCGGTCCAGAAGGCGCTCGAAGACCTCCTCGGCGCCGGCAACATCGCCGTCTCCGGGCAGCCCGGCGGCCCCTACGCGATCGAATTCCGCGCCGCCCTCGCCAACACGAACGTCCCCCAGCTCACCCTCACCACCTCCGGCCTCTCCGGCGGCACCGCCACCGTCGCGACCACGGTCCAGGGCGCCTCCGCCCCCGAGGTCTGTGCCGCCGCCGACGTCTGCAAGGCCGGCGTCTCGACCTCCTCCGGCGGCGCCTTCGCCGCCCCCTTCGACGGCTATCTCGCCGTCGTCCCCCCCGGCGCCCCCGGCGCCGGCGACGTCCTCGTCGCCGACCCCGGAAATTCTCGCATCGAGCAGTTCACCCCCTCCGGCGCCTTCATCCGCGCCTACGGCCGCGAAGTCGACCGCTACGCGGTCGAAGAACGCGAAGCCGGCGACCCCGTCACCGCCGCCGAAGAAGACCTCTGCACCGCCACCTCCGGCGATCTCTGCCAGGCTGCCACCCCCGGCTCTGCCCCCGGCCAGTTCGCCGCCGCCTCCCCCACCCGCCTCGCCATCGACTCCGCCGGTGACGTCTACACCGTCGAATCCTCCGCCAACTTCCGCGTCCAGAAGCTGACCCCCTCCGGCGCCGGTTTCAGTGCCTCCGTCTTCGCCCCCTCTCTCCTCACCGGCACCGAAGCCGCCGACTCCCCCACCGACCTCGCCCTCGACCCCGGCTCGGGTGACCTCTACGTCCTCCAGGGCTTCCCCTCCGGCACCGGCACCCCCGCCGCCACCTCCGCCGAAACCCGCCTGCTGCGCCTCTCCCCCTCCGGCGCCCTCCTCGAAACCGGCATGGTCGGCGATGAAATCGCCTCCGCCGACGGCCTCGCCCTCGACCCCGCCGCCGGCGCCCTCTACCTCTCCTCCACCGCCTCCGGCCAGCGCGTCTACCTCCTCGGCGAAGTCCCCAGCCCCCTTCAATCCTGCCCCAACCGGAGCCTCCGCGAAGAAAGCAACGTCAACCCCGCCACCGGCCTCCCCTACGACCTCGCCCTCCCCGACTGCCGCGCCTACGAGCAGGTCACGCCCTCCTACACCGACGGCTTCAAAGTCCTGAATGGGACCGCGCTCTCCGAAGACGGCTCTCGGCTCTACGGCAAAACCCTCGGCACCTTCGCCGGCGCTGAAGACAACAGCGAACTCAACGGCGCCAACTATCAGTTCTCCCGCACCCCCTCCGGCTGGCAGGTGGCTGCGCTTAACTTTCCCACCTCTCGCTTCTCCGTCCAAACTCATGAAGTTTCCTGGAACGCTCCCGACGGCTCGACCCTCTGGGAACTTCGCCCCGCCTCCGACCCCTTCACCCGCCAGCGCGACATCTACGTTCGCGCCCCCGGCGGCGCCCTCACCGAGGTCGGTCCCCTGCTTCCCCCCGGCGCGCCGCGACAGGGGAATCGCCCCAATGTTGTCGCTATGTCGCGCGATTTCTCCCACGTCGTCTTCCGCGCAACTACCACCTCACTCGATAATGAGATCTGGCCCTTTGACTCCTCGTCCCATACGGGCTTTGGCAGCATCTATGAGTACACCGGCACCGGCAACTCCGAACCCCAGCTTGTCGGCGTCTCCGGCCCCCCCGGCAGCGACGCGCTGATCAGCCAGTGCGGTACCGAGCTTGCCGGCCCTATTGGAGCCGGAGAAGCCGCCGCCCTGCACGCCGTCTCCGCTTCCGGCGAGACCGTCTACTTCACCCCTGAGCACGTCAACAACTGTCCCGGCCAGCAGCCGCCCGTCACAGAACTCTACGCCCGCCTCGGCGCCGCCAAGACTCTCGACATCTCCGAGCCCGCCCTCTCCGGGCCGGCCTGCACCGGCCTCTGCGCCGAATACCTCGACGAAACGGGCGGCCACCACCGCTCCCCCGCCTCCTTCCAGGGCGCCTCCGAGGACGGCTCGCGGGCCTTCTTCACCACCGCGCAGCCCCTCCTCAACTCCGACCGGGACGCGGGGACGGATCTCTATATGTCCGAAATCGAAGGCGAAGGCGCCTCCGCCACGCTCGCCCGCCTCGTCCAGGTCTCCGCCGGTCAGGCCACCGCCCACCATCCCACCGCCGGCGCCGGCGCCGAAGTCCTCGGCGTCCCCGCCGTCTCCTCCGACGGCTCCCGCGCCTACTTCGTCGCCACCGGCGAACTGACCGCCGAACCCAACGGTCTCGGCAAGACCGCTGTGCCCGGCGCCGACAACCTCTACGTCTACGACGTCGCCACCCAGCGCACCGCCTTCGTCGCCACCCTCTCCCCCTCCGACTCGCTTGACTGGACCACCAACCACGCAGTCCAGCCGACTCCCGACGGCGATTACCTTGTCTTTGAAAGCGAGGCCAACCTCACCGGCGACGCCCCCGACGGAACCACCCAACTCTACCGCTACGACGCCCTCACCGGCGCCCTGCTGCGCGTCTCCATCGGCCAGGCCGGCTTCAACCACGACGGCGCCACCGGGAATATGAGCTGGGGCTCCGGGCAATCGATCTCCGCTGACGGCGCCTACGTCTTCTTCTCTAGCAGCGACGGCCTCACCCCCGCCGCTTTGAACGAAGTCACCCTCGACAACGAAGGCGGCAAGGCCCGCAACGTCTACGAGTGGGAGGCCGACCACACCGGCGCCTGCGACCTCGCCGCCGGCTGCGTCTCCCTCATCTCCGACGGCCGCGACGAGTCGACCGAAGAAGGCGGCGTCCTCGTCGGCCTCATCGGCACCGACGCCTCCGGCACCGACGTCTTCTTCACCACCACTGACCCCCTCGTCCCCTCCGCCATCGATTCGGGTACGGCCATCTACGACGCCCGCGCCGCCGGCGGCTTCCCCGCCCCTCCGCCTCCGCCCCCCGGCTGCGAAGGCCCCGAAGCCTGCCAGGGCCCATACCCACCCGCCCCCACCGAATCCACCCCCGGCACGGCCGCCTTCTCCGGCCCCGGCAACGAACCCACCCCGTCCCCGCCAACCAACAGTCCCAAGCACCACAAGAAGCACACAAAGAAGTCCCACAAGCGAGCCGCCAGTCACAAACGTGGAGGTGAAAAGTGACCTTTCCCCGTCACACCCGCCGCCCAGCTTCCACCATGACCAAGGAGACCCGCGCCGTGACCCTGCTTCGTCCGCTTAATCAGCGTTCCTTCTTTCATCCTCAATTTCCTACGATCGGCCTCAGCGCCGTCGGTGTGGTGGCTGTCGCAATGGGGCTGTTCCTCCCTGCCACTCCGGCCGATGCCGCCGCATCGCCGGCCTGGCACATCTCCTCCCTTTCGGCCCCCACCGATTTCTCCGCCGCCGACAGCTCCGACCTCGAAAACCCAGTGAGTAACACGTGCCGCTTCGGGGGCAGCCTGAGTACCACCTGCGATCAGTTCGACATCCGCCTCGCCAACCTCGGCGCCGCCCCCACCGACGGCTCCCCCGTGATCGTCACCGACACCCTTCCCCCCGGCCTCACCACCCAGGCGACTCCTCACTCGGCCTTCGCGGTTCCTGGCGCCCAGACGATGGAAGAAGGCTGGCTTTGCGCTCCCGCCGGCCCCGGCCAGCACCAGGTCTCCTGCACCTACGAACTCCCCGTTCCCGCCCTTGCCCAGCTCCCCCCGATCACGGTCCCCGTCCGGCTCTCCAACCTCGCCCCCGATACGCGCCTCACCAACGAAGTCAGCGTCGAAGGCGGCGGCGCCCCCTCCACCCAGGCCACCTCGACCGTCCTCGTCGAACCGACCGCCCCACCACCCTTCGGCCTCTCCTTGCTCGAAAGCTACCCCGCCGACCCCGCCGCCGCCCAGGCCCTTACCACCGCCGCCGCTCACCCCGCCGCCTTCTACACCAACCTCGAACTCAACTCTGTCCACGGCTACACCAACCCCCCGATCGGCTTCGGGGGAGGGCCCTCCGAACCGGTTCAGGACCCCCGCCAGCTGATCGACGAACTTCCCCTCGGCTTCGTCGGCAACCCCCTCGCCGTGCCCCTCAACCCCGAAACCCACAGGCCCGACCGCTGTCCGATCAGCCTGCTTTCCCCCTCCACCCACGGGGATACCAACGTCACCCCCGAAGTCTCCGGCTGCCCCGCCGACACCCAGGTCGGGGTGATCAGCTTCGACGTCCTCGGCGGTAGCTACCGCGAGTCCTTCCCGATCTACAACCTCGTCCCCGAATCCGGCTACCCGGCCGAGTTCGGCTTCACCTACGCCAACGAGCGCCTCATCATGCTGGCCACCGTTCTCCACACCCCCTCCGGCTACGCCTTGCGCGTCAGCATCCCCGGCATCCCCCGCCTCGTCGAATTCTCCGGCGCCGAGCTCACCTTCTTCGGCAACCCCACCGTGCAGGATGGCGGCTCCTCCCCCGGCAAGGCTTTCTTCACCGATCCCTCCCACTGCTCCACCGCTCCGCTCCGCTCCACCCTCTACGCCGATTCATGGCAGGAACCGGGGCGCTGGGCCGCCGCCGAATCGCTCACCTACCCCGAAATCACCGGCTGCAACCAGCTCGACTTCGAACCGACGGTCGAAGCCCGCCCTACCACCAACGTCGCCGATTCCCCCTCCGGCCTCGAATTCCACCTCCAGATTCCCCAGGGCGAAGAAGAACCCGAAACCCGCGCCACCCCGCCCCTGCACACCGCCACCGTCGCCCTGCCCGAAGGCATGGCCGTCAATCCCTCCTCCGCCACCGGCCTCGCCGGCTGCGCGCCGACCGGCCCTCGGGGGATCAACATCGGCTCCGGCGAGGTCGGCCCCGAAGGCCGCGACATCGCCGACCCCGAAGCGACCGAAATCGGCGAAGGCCACGAAGGCGGCAACGGCAGCCGCTACGACGACGGCCTCTACCACACCGCCCCCGGCCACTGCCCCGCCGCCTCCCAGATCGGCACCGTCGAAGTCACCACGCCGCTGCTCGAAGAACCCCTCCACGGCCACCTCTACCTCGGCACCCCCGCCTGCGCCCCCTGCTCCGCCAAAGACGCTGAAGAAGGCAAGCTGATCCACCTCTACATCGAAGTCGCCGACCCCCAGGCCGGCGTCATCGCCAAGCTCGCCGGCACCACCCACACCGCCCCCGACGGGCAGCTCACCGCCGTCTTCGCCGAAAACCCCCAGCTCCCCTTCAGCGATCTCAAGCTCCACGTGGAGGAAGGCGCCCGCGCGCCGTTGCGCACCCCGCCCACCTGCGGCGGCTATCAGACCACCACCGACCTCGAACCGTGGTCGGCGCCCGAAACCCCCGCCGCCGAACCCTCCGACTCCTTCCAGATCGAATCGGCCCCTGGCGGCGAACCGAGCTGCCCCACCACGGCCGCCCAGCTCCCCAACAAGCCCCGCTTCACCGCGGGCACCCAGAGCCCCGCCGCCGGCGCTTTCAGCCCCTTCCTGCTCAGGCTCAGCCGCGAAGAAGGCTCCCAGGAACTGAAGGCGCTTAACGTCACCCTGCCGCCGGGCCTGACCGGCCGCCTCGCCGGCGTCGCCGAGTGCTCCGACGCCCAGATCGCCGCCGCCGAACACAGCGGCGGCAACGCCGAGCATGCCAATCCCTCCTGCCCGCTGGCAAGCGAAGTGGGGACCGTCAACGTCGGCGCCGGCGCCGGCCCCGATCCCTACTACGTCCAGGGCCACGCCTACCTCGCCGGCCCCTACAAGGGCGCCCCGATCAGCCTCGCGATCATCACCCCCGCGCTGGCCGGCCCCTTCGACCTCGGCACCGTCGTCGTCCGTGCCGCCCTCTACGTCAACCCCGAAACCGCCCAGATCACCACCAAGAGCGACCCGATCCCCACCATCCTCGACGGCATCCCCCTCGACGTGCGCTCGGTCGCCGTCCAGATCACCCGCAACCAGTTCACCCTCAACCCCACCAACTGCAGCCACTTCTCGCTCACCGGAACGGCGTTCGCGGCCAGTTCCGAAGCCGCGCTCACCAACCCCTTCCAGGTCGGCGGCTGCCAGGCCCTCGGCTTCAAGCCCAGCGTGGGGCTGTCGCTCAAGGGCGGCACCAAGCGCAACCAGAACCCCGCCCTCACGGCGGTGGTCACCTACCCCAAGGGCGCCTACGCCAACATCGCCAGCGCCTCGGTCGCTCTCCCTCACTCCGAGTTCCTCGATCAGGCCCACATCAAGACGATCTGCACCCGCGTCCAGTTCGCCGAAGGCGGCGGCAACGGCGAAAAGTGCCCGTCCGGCTCTGTCTACGGTTACGCCAAGGCCGAAACCCCGCTTCTCGACAATCCGCTCCAGGGCCCGGTCTACCTGCGCTCCTCCTCCCACAACCTCCCCGACCTCGTCGTCGCCCTGGGCGGCCAGATCTCCGTCGACCTCGACGGGCGGGTCGACACCGACAAGGCCGACGGCATCCGCAACAGCTTCGAAGTCGTCCCCGACGCCCCCGTCTCCAAGTTCACGCTCTCGATGCAGGGCGGCGAGAAGGGCCTGCTGGTCAACTCCGAAGATATCTGCCGCAAGCCGCAGCGGGCCACGGTCGACCTGACCGCCCAAAACGGCAAGGTCGACGATTTCAACCCGCTGATCGCCAACAGCTGCAAGGGCAAGGCAAAGAAGGGCCGAGGCAAGCACCACCACAAGCACTAGGCGAGCGGGGCTGCCTTGGCAGCCGCCACCGCTTCAACACGCGTCCCGACAGGAGAGACATACCCAAATGCGCAAGCACCTGACCCTGACCCTCGCCCTAGTGGCCGCGATCGTGGCCACCTCCGCGGCAATCGCCTCCGCGGCAGGGGAAAAGCCGACCGTCGTCCGCGCCGGCAACCTCGAACTGACGATCAACGGCAGCGTCACCCCAAAGGCGCTGCCGAAGAACGAACTGGCGCCGATCACCCTCAACGTCTCCGGCGGCATCGCCACCCTCGACGGCTCCCACCCGCCGGCGCTGAAGGAAGTGATCGTCGACACCGACAAGAACGGCCAGGTCAACCCCCAGGGCCTGGCGGTCTGCAAATCGAGCCAGCTGCAATCCCAGGACACCGCCCACGCCGAAGCGATCTGCAAAGAAGCGATCATCGGCACCGGCACCACCGACGTGCAAATCCAGTTCCCCGAACAGGCGCCGATCCCCGTCCACAGCAAGCTGCTGGCCTTCAACGGCGGCACCAAGGGCGGCGTGACGACGATCTTCATCCACGCCTACATCACCGTCCCCACCCCGGCGGCGATCGTCACCACGGTGAAGATCTCCAAGGAGCACAAGGGCCCCTACGGCCTGCACTCGGTCGCCTCGGTGCCGAAGATCGCCGGCGGCTCGGGCTCGGTGACCGCCTTCAGCCTCACCTTCCACCGCCTCTTCACCTACAAGGGCAAGAAGCAGAGCTACTTCGAGGCCAAATGCTCCAACGGCAAGTTCCTCGCCCAGGCCGAAGCGGTCTTCGCCAACGGCGAAAAGGTCAAGGGCGGCGTGGTCAGGACCTGCACGCCAAAGGGCTGACTTCCACGTGAGCGCCCCTCCAGCCAATCCCTCCGGAGGGCGCTCGATGACGACAGGGGCAGGCGGCCCGGGTATCTCTCCAAGTCCCGGGCCGCCTGCGTCTGAGGGCCCCGAGCGGGCTGCGCTCGCCTTCGGGAAGGCGCTCGGCGCCTGCGACCCCGCGGCCGCCAGCGCCTGCTTCGCGCCCGACGGCCGCCTGCTCACGCCCGACGGCACCGAGATCGCCGGCAGATTGGGGGTCGGCGAAGTCCTCGCCCAGCTCACCGCGAGCAGCCCTCGCATCCGCTTCGAGGAGCCCCGCATGGTGAGGGTCGGCACGGTTGCCCTCGCCACCCAGCGCTGGAGCGTCCGCGCCGACGGCGTGGCGCCGGAGCCCTTCTCCCAGGCCTTCCTCGGCACTCTGGTCGTGCGTCGCGAAGGGCGGCGCTGGCAGATCGCCATCGCCGCCCCCTGGGGGGTCGGAGCCGGGAGCGTGGCCCGCCAGGGCGGCGGGGGATCGCGCTGATGCCCCGCCGCGCTGGCGCTTGCGTCGCCGGGCTCGGCGCCCTGTGCGCCTGCCTCGCGGCGAGCCTGCCCACCGCCCAGGCCTCGGGCCCCCCGCAGATCGACGCCACCTGGGCCACCGCCGTCACCGCCACCTCCGCCGACCTCCACGCCGAGGCCGACCCCGAGGGCATCGCCACCACCTACCGCTTCGAATACATCACCGAAGCGCTCTACCGGGAAAACCTCAACCTCGGGCACGAAGCCTTCGCCGGCGCCGCCCGGCTGCCCTCCGGCGCCGAAGCGCCGCTCGGCTCGGGCTCCGCCGGCGCCGAAGCGGCCCAACACGTCGGCAACCTCAAAGCCGCCACCGCCTATCGCTATCGCATCGTCGCCCACAGCGCCGCCGGGACGACGCCCGGCACCGCCTTCGCCTTCGCCACCCAGGAACCCGGCACCGCCTTCGCCCTTCCCGACCAGCGCGCCTGGGAGCTGGTCTCCCCGCCGCAGAAAAACGGCGGCTCCGTCCAGGGCTTCGGCGCCGATCGCGGCGGCGGCGTCTTCCAGGCCGCCGCCAACGGCGAAGCCGTGACCTACAGCTCCGCCGCCTCCTTCTCCGCCGCAGCCTCCGGCGCCCCGCCCGCCTCCCAATACCTCTCCCGCCGCGGCGGCGCCGGCTGGTCGACCGGGGACATCACCGCCCCGGCCGTCTCCGGCTCCTACGGCGAACACCCCGACGGCGTCCCCTACCAGCTCTTCTCCCCAGACCTCGCCCGCGGCCTGATGCTGAGCGGCGAGCGCTGCCGCGGCGCCGGCTCCGACTGCCCGGTCGCCAACCCGCCCCTGCCCGACACCGAAGCCCCCGCCGGCTACCAGGACTACTACCTGCGAGACGACGAAGCCGGCGGCTTCGAGGCGCTGCTCACCGGCGCCGACCTCGGCGGGCTTCTCTCTTTGCCGCCCGAAGACTTCGAACTCAGCTTCGCCGGCGCCAGCCCCGACCTGCGCCACGTCGTCCTCTCCACCTGCGCCGCGCTCACCCCCGAAGCGACCGAAGTGCCGAGTGGGGGAGGGGGGTGCGAGCCCGCCGAAGCCAATCTCTACGAGTGGGGCGAAGGCGGGCTCCAGCTCCTCAACGTCCTTCCCGGCCAGACTCACGGCACCCCGGGCGCCAGGCTCGCCGCCCAGAGCGCGGCGATCTCCGCAAACGGCTCGCGCGTCTACTTCACCGAGCTCGAAGACGGCGCCCTCTATCTGCGCGAAGCGGGCGGGCCGACCAAGCTGCTGCCCGAATCGGTGGCAGGGGGGGCGAGCTTCCAGACCGCCTCCGCCGACGGGTCGCTCGCCTTCTTCACCAGAGCGGGCACCCTCTACCGCTACGTCGCCCAGGCCGAAACCAGCGAACCGCTCGCCACCGGGGTGCAGGGCGTCCTCGGCGCTTCCGAAAACGGCTCCTACCTCTACTACGAAACCGCCGCCGGCCTCTTCCTCTGGCGCGAAGGCGCCGGCTCCACCAAGATCGCCGCCAAAGGCGCCGCCAGCGACTGGCCTCCGAGTACTGGCACCGCCCGGGTCAGCCCCGACGGCGCCCACCTCGCCTTCCTCTCGGCGGCCTCGCTCACCGGCTACGACAACACCGACCAGAGCACTGGCCAGCCCGACGACGAGGTCTACCTCTACCAAGCGCCCGCGGGCGGAGGAGGAGGGACCCTCACCTGTGCCTCCTGCAACCCGACCGGCGAGCGCCCGCTCGGCCCCTCCACCATCCCCGGCGCCGTAGCCAACGGCGAAGGCCCCGAAGCCACCGACTCCTACGAGCCCCGCGACCTCTCCGAAGCCGGCAGCCGCCTCTTCTTCGACTCCTCGGATGCTCTTGTGCCCCACGACACCAACGTCGAGCCCGACGTCTATGAGTGGGAGGCCGCCGGTGCCGGCACCTGCCAGCACCCCGCCGGCTGCATCTCCCTGATCTCAGACGGCCAGAGTGGCGAACCCTCCGAGTTCATCGACGCCTCCGCCACCGGCCGCGACGCCTTCTTCCTCACCGCCGACTCCCTCGTTGGCTCCGACCCCGGCTCCTATGACCTCTACGACGCCCGCGAAGGCGGCGGCTTCCCCGAACCCTCGCCCCCGATCGCCTGCGAAGGAGACTCGTGCCAGAGCCTCCCCTCCCCGCCCGAAGACCCGACCCCCGGCACCCTGCTCCCCGGCCCCGGCAATCCTCCCGTTCACTTTCCCGAAGCCCACAGTCCCAAGAAGCCTCACAAGAAAAAGCACCATAAGAAAAAACTCCACCCCAAGCGGGGTCGCCGATGAGGTTTCCGACCCGCCACCTCGTCGTTAATCCCGCGCCGGGATGGACTGCCATGTGCTGCGCCCTCGCCCTCCTCTGGGTCGCCCTCGCGGTCCCCTCGGCCCAGGCGGCCGGCCCGCCGCAGATCGCCGCCACCGCCGCCACCGACATCCAGGGGGTCTCGGCGCTGCTCAGCGGCGAGGTCGATCCCGAGGGCGAAGGCACCACCTACCGCTTCCAGTACGTCGACGAAGCGACCTTCCAGGCCGATCAGCCCAATGGCTTCGCCCACGCCACCGCCACCGCGGCGGTCGAGATCGGCGCCGGCTCCGCCGAGCGCTACGCCGCCGCCGCCATTTCCGGCCTCACCCCCGACACCACCTATCGTTACCGTCTCCTTGCCGCCAACGCCTCCAGCCCGCCCGGCGGCACCCTCGGCCCCGAAGGCGCCTTCACCACCACTCACGGCTTCGGCTTCCTCCCCGGCGCCTCGGGCTTCGACCTGACCGCCACCGAGGAAGGCGGCGCCCTCGACACCGAAGCCGGCTCGCACCCCTACGCGATCACCACCACCGTCAACTTCAACCTCGCCGGCGAATCCGCCGGCCAGCCCGGCCTCCCCGTCAGCGACGGCGACCTCCGCGACCTGCGCCTCGAACTGCCGCCCGGGCTGATCGAAAACCCCTCCGCGCTCCCCCGCTGCACGCAGGCCCTCTTCCGCACTCCCCGCTCCTCGCCCTTCGAAGCGAGCGCCTCCGGCGAGAGCTGCCCCGCCGACACCCAGATCGGCGTCGTCGCGCTCCGCAGTTCGATCGGCGGCGGCGTCACCCGGACCTTCGGCCTCTTCAACCTCGTTCCCCCGCCTGGCTCCCCCGCCCAGGTCGGCTTCAACCCCTACGGCGCCCCCTTCGTCCTCACCCCAACCATCCGCGGCACCGAAGGCCAGTACGGCCTCACTCTCGAATCTCGCAACGTCTCCCAGGCCTTCGACCTCTACGGCATTTCGACCACGACCTGGGGAGTCCCCTGGGGCGTCTCCCACAACGGCGAGCGCGGCAACTGCCTCAACGAGTCAGAACCGTCCTTCCCCTGGGCCAAATGCTCGGTCGGCGCTCCCAAGGCCGACCGCCCGCAGGCCTACCTCACCCTGCCCGTCTCCTGTGCCGCCCCCCTCGCCACCACCGCCAGCGCCGACTCCTGGCAACAGCCCGCCCTGGTCGAAGCCGGCTCCGAAGGCCCCGCCCTCGGCGGCTGCGAAGGCCTCTCCCTCGCCACCGTGGGATCGGTCCAGCCGAGCACCGAACGGGCCTCCTCGCCCAGTGGCCTCGACTTCAACCTCGACCTCAGCCAGCAGGGGCTTACCGAACCGGGCGGCCGGGCGCCTTCCCAGATTCGCAAGGCTGTCCTCGCCCTGCCCGAAGGGATGACGCTCAACCCCTCCGTCGCGGCGGGCCTCGGCACCTGCACCCCGGCGCAGTACGCCTCCGAGACGCTCGCGGCAGGCAGCGGCTGCCCCAACGACTCCAAGATCGGCACGGTCGAAGTCAAGAGCCCACTCTTCGAAGCGCCGATCCCCGGCTCCCTCTACGTCGCCCAGCCCTACGAAAACGAATTCCACACCCTGCTCGCCCTCTACGTCGTCTTCAAGGACCCCGCCCTGGGCGTCCTCGACAAGCTCGCCGGCAAGGTCGAACCGAACCTCCAGACCGGCCAGCTCACCGCCACCTTCGACGAACTCCCCCAGTTGCCCTACTCCCACCTCAACGTGCACTTCCGCGAAGGCCAGCGCAGCGTCCTCGCCACCCCCTCCGCCTGCGGCTCCTACTCCGCCCAGATCGCCCTCACCCCGTGGCTTGACCCCGGCGCGGTCATCCATGACACCTCCCAGCTTCACGTCAGCGCCGGCATCGGCGGCGGCCCCTGTCCCGCTGGAGCCCCGCCTTTCGCCCCCGCCGCCCAGGCTGGCACCCTCAACTCCGAGACCGGCGCCTACAGCCCCTTCTACCTGCACCTCACGCGGACCGACACCGAACAGGAGATCACCTCCTACTCGGCCAAGCTGCCGCCGGGCCTGCTGGGCAAGATCGCTGGCATCCCCTACTGCTCCGACGCGGCGATCGAAGCCGCCAAGCGAGAGTCGGGGATCGAAGAGGAAGGGCACCCCTCCTGTCCCGCGGCAAGCGAAATCGGCCACACCGAGACCGGCTACGGCCTCGGCGGCGTCCTCGCCTACGCCCCGGGGCGCCTCTACCTCGCCGGCCCCTATCACGGCTCTCTGCTCTCGATCGTCGCGATCGACGCCGCCACCGTCGGCCCCTTCGACCTCGGCGTCATCGTGGTGCGCTCGGCAATCGAGGTCAACCCACAGACGGCCCAGGTCTCGATCGACTCCGCGGGCTCGGATCCGATCCCCCACATCCTCGGCGGCATCCCCCTGCGCCTGCGTGACATCCGCATCTACATCGACCGCCCGAACTTCACCCTCAACCCGACCAGCTGCCAGCCCTTCTCAGTCGCCTCCACCCTGACCGGCTCGAGCGCTCCCTTCACCAACCCCAAGGACATCTCGGCCACCGCCAGCGATCCCTTCCAAGTCTCCTTTTGCTCCTCGCTGCCCTTTGCCCCCGAGCTCAGCCTCAAGCTCAGCGGCCCCACCAAGCGCGGCGACTACCCGGCGCTTCGAGCCGTCCTCACGCCCCATCCCGGCGACGCCAACATCGCCGCCGCCGCGGTCACCCTGCCGCCCACCGAGTTCCTCGCCCAGAACCACATCGACACGATCTGCACCCGCCCCCAGTCCGAAGCCGAAGCCTGCCCGGCCGGATCGGTGGTCGGCTCCGCCAAGGCCGAAACCCCGCTGCTCTCCGAACCCCTGCAGGGCCCGGTCTACCTGCGCTCCTCCACCCACTCGCTGCCCGACCTCGTCGCCGTGCTTCACGGCGACGGCATCCGCATCGTCCTCGAAGGGCACCTCGACTCCTCCCACGGCGGCCTCCGCGCCAGCTTCGAAGGGCTCCCCGACGCCCCGGTCTCCAGCTTCACGATGACGATCTTCGGCGGCAGGAAGAAGGGCGTCCTGGTCAACGCCGCCAACGTCTGCACCGCGCCCCAGCTCGCCACCGCGCGCTTCGTCGGCCAGAACAACAGCGGCGAGTCGCTTCACCCTCGGCTGCAAGCCAGCTGCCCCAAGCACCGCAGGCGAAAGCCTCACCACAAGCATCACAACCACCGAGGAGGTAAGCGCTGATGCTCATCCGCGCCCGTCCTGTCGCCGCGCCCGCCCGCCGTCTGCTCTCTCTCGCTGCCCTGCTGGCGATTGCCGCCCTCCTCGCCGCTGGTCCCGCACGAGCGGCCGAAGCCAACCACCCTCTCCTCTTCTCGCTCAGCGGCAACGCCGAAGATCCCAGCCAAAACCACCCTCCCGACGGCGGCTTCGAAGCCGCCTGCGGCGTCGCCGTCGACTCCCACGGCGACCTTTACGTCTCCGACTATTACCACCACGCCGTCGACGTCTTCTCCCCCAGCGGCCATTACGAAAGCCAGATCGCCGGCGAGGACCCACTCGACGGCCCCTGCGGCCTCGCGCTCGACCCGGCCGGCGACCTCTTCGTCAACAACTACCACCGCGACGTGGTCGATTTCGCGCCCGCCGAAATCCCCAACGGCGCCGGCGCCGTCATCGACTCCTCGCACTCCACCGGCCTCGCCGTCGATCCCTCTACGGGCGAGCTCTACGTCGACGACCGCACCTACGTCGCCGCCTACGCAGCCCCGGTGCACCCCGGCGAGGCGCCGGTCAGGATCGGCGAAGGCACGCTCGGCGAAGGCTACGGCCTCGCGGTCTCCCACTACTCCGCCACCGCCGGCGACCTCTACGTCGCCGATGCCGCCACCGGCACCGTCAAGGTCTACGACCCCGCCCACAGCACGCAAAGCCCCGAAGCCGTCATCGACGGCGCCGGCACCCCGCAGGCTGGTTTCGCGGACCTCACCGACTCCAGCCTCGCCGTCGACCCCGCCGACGGCCACCTCTACGTCGTCGACGACACCCAGCCCGGCTTCGAACACCCCGCGGCGGTCGTCGACGAGTTCAACGCCCAGGGCGACTACCGCGGCCAGATCTCTCACACCATCGTCGACGCCGAACCCTCCGGCCTCGCGGTCAACGGCAACGCCGGCGCCGCCCAGGGCGACGTCTACGTCACCTCCGGCAACAGCGAAGGGTCAAAGCTCTACGCCTTCGGCCCCACCGCCCCCGCCCACATCCTCACCGTCGCCAAGACGGGCGCCGGCGAAGGCACGCTGACCAGCGCGCCGGCCGGGATCGATTGCGGCTCAGCCTGCGCCGCCGAATACGACGCCGGCGCCGAAGTCACCCTCACCGCGACCCCGGCACCGGGCTCGGCCTTCGCCGGCTGGAGCGGCGCCGGCTGCTCGGGCGCCGCTCTCTGTCACCTCACCCTCGGCGCCGACAGGTCGCTCAGCGCCGAATTCGAAGCCCTTCCCCCGCAGCCCCTCGGCCTCGCCACTCTCGCCGCCAGCCCCTCGCCGAGCGCCGCCGGCCTTGCTACGACCGCCGCCTCCCCTGGTCCGCAAAAGCCACATCCTCCCGCCCAGCGCCGCCACCGCCGTCGCCACCGCAAAGGCAGCGATCGGCAAGCGAAGGGAGGGAGTCGCTGATGCGCAGGCGCTCGATCTCGATCCTCGTCCTCCTGGGCGCCCTGGCTTCGACCGCGGTCCTCGCCCGCGCCGAGGTCACCCAGCGCGGCGACCTGCGGGTCAGCTTCAGCGGCTCCCTCTCGCCCCACGCCCTGCCGCGCACCGCGCCGGCCCCGGTCAGGGTCTCGATGGGGGGTCAGATCGCCACCACCGACGGCGCCGCCCCGCCCCAGCTGCAGAGGATCTCGATCGCGATCAACCGCCAGGGCCGCCTCAGCGCCGCCGGCCTGCCGGTTTGCGCCCTCAGGCAGATCCAGCCCTCGACCACCGCCGGCGCCCTCGAAGCCTGCCGCCGCTCCCTTGTCGGCGAAGGCAGCTTCTCGGCCAAGGTCCTGCTCCCCGAGGAGGCCCCCTTCCCCTCGGCGGGCAAGGTCTACGCCTTCAACGGGACCTTCCACGGCCGCCCCGCGATCCTCGCCCACGTCTACGGCACCCAGCCGGCCCCCACCTCCTCCACCATCCCCTTCCTCATCTCCTCCTCCCATGGCACCTACGGCACCGTGCTGCGCGCCTCCCTGCCCCGGGTCACCTCCAAGTGGGGCTACGTCACCGGCCTCAAGCTCACCCTTGGGCGCACCTACCGCTACCGCGGCAAGGCCCGCGGCTACCTCAGCGCCTCCTGCCCGGCGCCCAAGGGCTTCCCGGGCGCGGTGTTCCCGCTGGCCAGGGCCAGCTTCGCCTTCCCCGGCAAGACCCTCAGTTCGACGCTGACGCGGAGTTGCCGGGCGCGGGAGTGAACTGCCGGCGCCCAGGGTGAGCGCTCGAGCCCGCAGTGACGCTCACCTTCCTATTCCTCTCGCCCTGGGCAGTCCTTCCGCCTCGGGGCGATAGCGATTGTCCTCCTCGTTCACCCTGCAGATGCAGGGCGGCGCCAAGAGCCTGCTGGAAACATCTGAGCGCCAGCGCCCGCGCTCTCTCGCCGGCCGCTCTGGGAGTGGGAGTGGGGGTGGAGGAGAGGCCGCCGCCATCTCGACCGCCTGAGCCGTTTTCTCGTCGTGACTGTCCCAGCTCAGTCCCACAGACACGCCGAGCGGGAAGGCGATGCCGATCGAGAACGACGAGGCGCCGGTGCCTCAACTGCCGTTTTGAGGTGCGGGGTCAGGGCCTTGACCGCGTCCTGCAGGCGCGCCAGTACGTTCTTTGCCGAAGCCGACGAGCTTGCGCATCGATTCGGGGCTCGTATCCGTCCTCGACGGACTCCGCCCGTTGGCGGCCCCTGGCACTGCCGGTTTGCCCGCGCTCCCCGCCTTAATACCAACCTCCGCACCTTGCTCTATCCTAGATAGAACCATGTTCTTGCATCACGGCGACGGGCGACGTAGGCGGCCCGAGTCTCGGCGATCCACCTCGGCCCGGACCGCCTATGTCGGCGCCGTATCGCCCCCTGGCGGACCCTGAGCGCGGGCCTGCGAGCATGAGCCCGCAGCCACCGCGCCCCTATCCGCAGGGCGGCCACGACCCCTCGCCGCTGCCGCGCGGGCGCCACCGGATCCCCGCCGAGGTGGTGGTGGCAAATCAGCGCCGTCGTCTGATCCTGGGAGCCACCCAGGCCCTGGCCGAGCACGGCTACGCGGCGCTGACGGTCAAGCACGTGATCGAAGCCGCCGGCGTCTCCCGCGCCACCTTCTACGCCAACTTCGACAACAAGCGCGACTGCGTCCTCGCCGCCCATCGCGATGCCTTCGAGCGCCTCCTCGGGCTGATCCTCCGCGCCTGCTCGACCGAGCGCGAGTGGCCGTTCAAGGTCAAGGCGGCGATCGCGGCGCTCTTCGACCTCGCCGCCGAGGCGCCCCTGGAGGTGCGCCTGCTCACCCTCGACGCTCTGGCCACGGACATGGCGATCGCCGGGGTGATGACCGACTCCAACACCCACCTGGCGGCCCTCCTGCGCGAGGGTCGCCGCCACACGCCGCTCGGTCCCTTGATGCCCGACCTCACCGAGGAGGCGCTGATCGGCGCCGTCTCCGCCGTCCTCGGCGGCCACCTGCTGGACGGCGGTGTCAAGGACCTGGCGGAGCTGCAGCCCGAAGTCCTCCAGCTCCTCCTCACGCCCTACGTCGGCGCGCCCGAGGCGGCTCGGGTGGCGACCGGGTCGCGGTTCGGTGCGGCGCCATGAGACACAGCAGGGTAGTGTCGCCATCAGATGGCGCTATTCTCTGTCTACTGTGACCGCCACCGCCACCATTCGCGTCCCTCGCGAGACCCGCGACCGGCTTGCTGCCCGCGCCCGCGAGCGCGGTGTCTCGCTTTCCCTGCTGCTCACCGAGTTCGCCCGCCGCGCCGAGCGCGCCGACGCGCTGCGCTCCGAGCGCGAGGCCACCCGTGCCGACGCCGCCGATCGCGACGTCGCCGCTGAGGAGCGCGAGTGGGAGGCGGTTCTCGGCGATGGCCTCGACTGAGCAACCGCGCCGCGGCGAGATCTGGCTTGCCTCCCTCGGCGCCGCCCGCAAGGGTGAGCCTGGAAAGAACCGCCCCGCCATCGTCGTCTCCGTCGACGGTCTCCTCACCGGCGACGAGAGCGAGCTGATCGTCGTCGTGCCTCTCTCCAGCTCCCGGACCCCCTCGATGCTGCGCCCGCCGGTCTCACCGGCAGAGGGCATCGGCACCGACAGCGCCGCGATCTGCCGCGGCATTCGCGCTCTTGCCCGCGGTCGACTTCTCCGCCGCCTCGGCGAGGCGTCCGCCGAGACTCTGGCCGAGATCGAGAGCGCGCTCGAGACGATTCTCGGCCTCGATAGGCCCGCGACGCCCTCGTCTGCGTAGTCGTCGCAACCGGACGGCGTGAGCGCTTCGAGCGCGCCAACGCAGCAGGGGCCACCTTGCGCGAGATCGGCGATGCCGTGGGCCTTCACCACACCAGGGTTGACCAGGTGATCCGCGGGGAGTGAAGTTCGCCTGGCAAGTTTGGAGAGGAGCCAGATTCGCTCTCTGCGCTGACGAGCTGCTATGCCTGCTTTTGCCTTGCTAAAGCGGTAAATGCAAATGCCCCGAGCTGGATTCGAACCAGCGGCCTATCCCTTAGGAGGGGATCGCTCTATCCAGCTGAGCTATCGGGGCCGGTGCCAATCGTAGATGCGTCGGGGCGACGATCAGCCGTAGAGGCTCTCGGCGGCAAGCTCCTGGCCGCGGCGGCTCCAGAGCTTGACTTCGAGGAAGATCTCGTCGCCGTAGCCCTCGAGGGCGTCGAGGGCGATCAGGGTGAAGCGGTCCTGGGAGATCTCCTCCTGGTCGACGGTCTCGTCGTCGAGCTCGGCGGTGGCGGCGACGGCGCCGCGGACCAGGGGACGGCCCCAGACCAGGGTGACGGCGCCGGCGCGGCCGTTCTCCCCCCGCCAGCGGCCGATCACGTCGTCGTTGAGGTCGATCCGCCACTCGGGGTTGTCCTCGGCGAGGACGTCGGTGAAGTCGGCCCTGGCCGTGAAGTCCCGCTGCTCGCCGCTGGTCGACTGCACGTAGGAGACGTGGCCGAACAGCTCCAGCTTGCCCTCGGCGCTGTCGCTGCGGGCCGAGCAAGGGAGCCAGACCCGCCCGCCCCAGGCGCGCTCGGGGAACCAGTCGACCTCGGCCGGCAGCTCGGCTCCCTCCGGCAGGTCCTCGATCGCCGCGACCGCGGCGGCGAAGGTCTCGTGGAGGCGCTCGGCGAAGCGGCCGTGCGGGATGCCCTCCTGGGTGGTGTCGGAGATGAAGCGCGGGATCGGCCGTGGGTTCGGAGTCACGGGCGGGGACCCTACAGCGCCGGTTGGCACCAGCCTTGTGCGAAGGGGGAGAGAACGCCTGCCTCGGGACCTTGGGGAGGGGATGTCAACCGTTGCTGCCAGATTGCCGAATTCGGTATTGCCAAGTGTATATACTCGGAGAATGGCGAAGGTGATGATCTCGATTCCCGACGAGCTGCTCGGCATGCTCGATGCCGAGGTGACGCGCCGCGGCACCTCCCGCAGCGCTCTGCTCCAGGATGCGGCCCGCCGTGAGCTGGGCCTGTTGCGTCGCAGCCGCGAGTCGCTGCTCGCCGACCTCGACGGGCTCAGCCGCTCCTGGCGCGGACCCCTCGACGCCGCGGCGCTGGTCCGTGCCGATCGCCGCCGGGACGCTTGAGCGTGACGGCGTCCGCGGAGGCAGGGACAGCCTGGATCGTCGACGCCAGCGTCGCCGTGAAGTGGTTTCTGCCAATCGAGCGTGAGCCGGACGGCGAGCGGGCGCGGGCGCTGATCGGCCAGCTGCCGATGCGCACCACCAGCCTCGGCTTCTACGAGGTCGGCAACGTCCTCACGATCCACTCCGGCTGGCCCGGCGAGAAGGTGGCCGCCGCCCTCGACCTGCTGCTGGAGATATGCGGCGACCCCTTCGCGATGAGCGCCGACGACCACCGGGTCGCGGCCGACCTGGCGCTTGCCCACGACCTCAGCTTCTACGACGCTTCCTACGTCGCGATCGCCCGCCGGCTGGGCCGGGGGCTGCTGTCCGCCGACGGCGATCTGCTCGAGCCGGCGCTGGCGACCGGGCTCGACGCCTCAGAGGCACTCGCGTAGGTCGGCGGCGGCCCGCTCCGGCGGGTAGACGTTGATGTCGACGCCGGTGCCCAGCTCGAAGCCAGCCTTGATCGTCAGCCGCGGGGCGATGTCGACGTGCCAGTGGAACTGCTCGCCGCCGCGGGGGGCGGTGCGGACCCAGAGGTTGAGCTCGGGCGGGCCGCCGAAGCGCTCGGCGAGGAGGCGCAGCGCGGTGCGAATCATCGCCGTCCCGGCCTCGTCCTGCTCGAAGTGGGCCTGCTCGCGGCGGGGGACGACGCGCAGCTCGAACGGCGAGCGCGAGGCCCAGGGGCAGATCAGCGCCGCCTCGTCGTCGATCGCGACCAGGCGCTCGCGCCGGCGCACCTCCTCGACCAGGACGTCGCTGAGCAGGCCGGCGCCGGCGCCGCGTTCGGCGTAGGCGCCCGCACGCTCGCGCTCGCGGGCGACCGCCGCCGGCACGAACGGCAGCGCGTAGAGCTGGGCGTGGGTGTGCTCGAGCGAGGCCCCGGCGCCGCCGCCCTCGTTGACGATCAGCTGCAGGTAGGAGGCGTCGGCGTGGGCCCGCATCCGCTGGCGCCAGGTGGCGATGGCGGCGGCGAACTGCTCGTCGTCGAGCGCCGCCATCGCGGTCTCGTGCCGGGGCGAGTTGATCAGCACCTCGTGGGCGCCGAGCGCCGGGCGGCTGGCGAAGAGATCGGGTTCGCCCGCCCGCCGCGAGGCCAGCAGCGGGTCGCCGCTGCTGGCGAAGGCGCCCGCCTCGGCCCCGGTCGGCGATCCCGCCCGCTCGGCCAGCGGCGGGCCATCGGGGGTTCCCAGCGCCGGATAGAGGTTCGGCACCACCCGCGTCTTCCAGCCGGGGCTCTCGGCCGGTCCGCCGCCGGGCCGCAGCGCGTAGAGCTCGGCCGGCGTGCGCTCCTCGTGGCCCTCGCAGAAGGGGCAGTTCTCCGGCCCCTTCGGCTCGCTGGCGCGGGCCGAGAAGTTGTCCGGGCGCTCGGCACGGCCCGGAGCGAGCAGGACCGGCAGCCCGCTGAGTTGATCGATGCGGAGCTCGGGCGCGCTCAGGGGCGAGAGGGGGGGAGGTCGCCGGGAGGCGCCGGCGGCTCGGGCGGGGCCGGGGGTTTGGGCGCTTTCGCCTTGCTCCCCCCGGTTTTGTGATCGGAGCGGCCAATGAACGGCTCCAGCACGTCCATCGGCAGCGGGAAGACGACGGTGGTGTTCTGGTTGCTGCCGATTTCCAGCAGCGTCTGCAGGTAGCGCAGCTGCAGCGAGGCCGGGTTGGTGCTGATGATGTCGGCGGCGTCGGTGAGCTTCTGCGCCGCCTGGAACTCGCCCTCGGAGTTGATGATCTTGGCCCGCCGCTCGCGCTCGGCCTCGGCCTGGCGGGCGATCGCCCGCTGCATCTGCTCGGGGATTTCGACGTCCTTGATCTCGACCGCGGTCACCTTCACACCCCAGGGCTCGGTCGACTCGTCGATGATCGTCTGCAGCTCTTCGTTGAGCCGCTCGCGCTCGGAGAGCAGCTGGTCGAACTCGGCCTTGCCGAGCACCGAGCGCAGCGCCGTCTGCGAGATCTGCGAGGTGGCGAGGAGGAAGTTTTCGACCTCGACGATCGCCTTGCGCGAGTCGACGACGCGGAAGTAGGCGACCGCGTTGACGCCGGCGGGGACGTTGTCGCGGGTGATCACCTCCTGCGGCGGGATGTTGAGGGTGACCGTTCGCAGGTCGACCTTGACCATGCGATCGATCAGCGGGATCAGCAGGATCAGGCCCGGCCCCTTCTGGGCGATCAGCCGGCCGAGGCGGAAGATGACGCCGCGCTCGTACTCGCGCAGGACCCGGACCGAGGTCCCGACCGCGATCAGCGCGAAGAACGCCAGGACGATCACGATTCCGCCGACAACTGCCATCAGCTGACTCCTCTGCTCGCTTGCTCCGCGGATTCCGATTCGGGCCGCACCACCAGCGTCAGCCCCTCGACCGCCTCGACCGTGACTCTATCCCCCAGCTGCGCCGCCGCCGCGCCGCCGGCCAGCCGCGCCCCCCAGACCGTGCCGGCCAGCCAGACCCGCCCCTCGGGGTCGATCGTGGTGCGCGCCTCGGCGCTGGCGCCGATCAGCTCCTCGGTGCCAGTGCGGACGGGCTGGTCGCGGTGGGCGGCGATCACCTTGCGGGTGATGAAGTAGAAGCTGACCGCGGAGACGACGCCGAGCGCCAGCAGCGCCGGCCCGGCCCAGTCGGCGTCGCCGCTGCTGGAGCCAAGCGCCAGCAGCCCGCCGGCGATCAGGCCGGCGACGCCGAGCGCCGCCAGGATGCCGCCGGTCGGCAGCAGCAGCTCGGCGACGAGCAGGGCGATCCCGATGGCGGCGACGACCACGAACGCTTCCATCGGTCGATTATCCGCCCTTCAGCGCGTATTGGCGAACGTCGGCTTCGAGTTCGGAGTCGTGCGCGTAAGGACCCTGCTTGAGGTAGACGAGCTTGCCGGCGCGGTCGTAGAAGGCGGTGTCGGGAAAGCCGATCCTGGCGCCGATCGATTCGGCGATCTTCTTGTCGGGATCGCTGAAGCTGGGGTAGGGGACGGGGGCTTCTTCGAGATATTCCGCTGCGTTGGAGCTGGAGTCTTCGGAGTTGACCCCGAGGAAGGCGACCTGCTTGCCGTAGCGGGCCGAGAGCTTCTGCAGGACCGGGAACTCGAAGCGGCAGGGGCCGCACCAGGAGGCCCAGACGTTGGCGACGACCGGGTAGCCCCTGAGCGCGGCGATCCGCTTTTCGTAGGCTTCGGTGCCGCCCGGCAGCAGCCTGTCCGCCTGCGCGTGCAGCGCCGCCAATCGTGGCGGCGAGCCGGCCAGGGCGCGGGCGTAATCCGGGTGCTGGCCGTTGCCCCGCGAGGAGCCGCAGCCGGCGGTGGCGCAGGCCAGCAGCGCGGTCAGCGCCAGCGCGATCGAGAGTGTTGCGCCCTTTGACATCGACTCCGTGATTACAATACGTATGTTCGGTCCGCTGGTATGGCGGGCCGCTGAGATCTCCGGGGGAATGGGATACCGACCCTCGGGAGCCCTCGTTCACCCGCCCGGCCGCCCGTCTCGTGCGCGGCGGGGCTGACCCAGAAGCCTTTGATGGCAAAGACCAGCGACGTTGCCGCGAGCGCGGCAGTTCCCTCAAGCGCCGATATCGAGCGTGCGGCGGAGTTTGCTCGCGAGCCGTTCCTTTTGGACGGCGAGGGGCCCGAGGCGCTGGCGCCGGGGACCGCCCGCCGCCGCGCCATGGACGCGGCCCTGAGCGAGATCGACGCCGGCGCCGAGTACCCCTCGATGGAGTGGCGGCGCGAGTTCTCGCTGCTGCTGGGGCTGGAGCGCTTCCTCGCCGACGAACCGCCGAAGCTGCGCGACGGCGCCGAACTCAACCCGCACCAGGTCGACGCTCTCTCCGGCACCCTGGCCGAGCTGATGGCCCAGCACCAGGTCGCCGCCGACGACGCCTTCGAGAACGGCAACGGCGCCGCGGCCCTGGCCGAGCCGCCGGCGAAGGACGAGGCCGTGGAGCCGAGCGGCAACGGCGCCGACCCGGACGTCGACGACGAGCTCGAGGAGGAGGACGAGGAGCTCGATCCCGACGAGGAGCCGCAGGACTGGGAGGAAGGTCCGGCGGACGCCGACGAGGAGGTCGTCGAGGAGGCGCCGGACGACCCCGGCGCCGCCCGCCGCTTCTGGTTCGAGCACGCGACCGGGGCCGGCAAGACCGTCGCCGCCGTCGGCTTCATCGAGGCGACCAAGACCGGCGGCGTCCTGATCCTCACCCACCGCCGCAACCTCGTCGACCAGTTCATCGGCGAGATCTCCGATCGCGGCTACAAGGAGCGGCTGCGGCCGCCGCTGATGGGCGACCGCGACGACCCCGACGGGCCGATCACGGTCGAGACCTACCAGTGGTTCGTGCGCAACCACAAGCAGGTCTCCGACGCCTACTCGATCGTCATCTGCGACGAGGCCCACACCGCCCTCGGCGAGAAAACCAGCGCCTGCATCCGCGCCTGGGACGGCCCCGTCTTCATCGGCATGACCGCGACCGGGGCGCTGATCGCCCGCCACGTCGCCGACCTCTTCCCGACCCAGACCTCGCGCTTCGACCTCGCCCAGGCGGCGCGGCGCGGCGTGATCTCGCCGCTGCGCTGTCTGCGGATCCCACCCGGCCCGGGGGTGCGGACGATCGCCAAGGTGCCGCTGCGCAAAGGCGAGGTCGACCAGGACTTCGACCAGGAGGAGCTGGCGGCGCTGCTCGACCAGGAGCCCTTCAACGTCGCGATCGCCGACCTCTACCGCTCGCGCTTCCGCAAAGTCCCGGGCGTCCTCTACACCGCCGGCGTCCAGCACGCGAAGAACGTCGCCAAAGCTTTTCGTGCCGCCGGGATCAACGCCCAGGCCGTCTCCGGCGAGACGCCGAAGCGCGAGCTGGCGGAGATCCTCGCCGGCTTCGAGCGCGGCGAGGTCGACGTGCTCTGCAACGCGATGCTGCTGGCCGAGGGCTGGAACTCGCCGCGAGCGACGATCTGCATGCACCTGGCGCCGACCGCCTCGCGGCGGATCTACCAGCAGCGGGTCGGCCGCGTCACCCGGCGGGCGCCGGGCAAGGAGGCGGGCCTGGTGATCGACTTCGTCCATCCCGCCACCACCCACGACGAGACGATCATCACCCTGCACAGCCTGCTCGACCGCGACGTCTACCGCGGCGGCGCGATCGTCGTCGGCCCGGTCCGGCGCGGGCGCGGGCGCAGGGTCCGGGTCGAGCGCCGGATCGTGCCGGTCTCCGACGTCGAGGAGAAGCGGATGGAGGTGCTGGAACGGGAGATCTGGCGGATCGCGGTCGAGAACCTCGACTACCCCGAGCAGCACGCCTGGGCGGCGCTGGCCGGCGCCCGGGTCAACACCCAGGGCTGGCGGCGGGCGCGGGCGATGCTGCAGAACGACAGGACCAAGGAGCTGCGCCGCCGCTTCCTGCTGACCTGCGTGCAGCGCAACCGCAACGCCCAGCTGCGGCTGAAAGCGCTGGGCGAGATCGCCGAGCTGGGCGACCCCGAGGCCTTCGACGACGCGATCGACATCGTCGGCACCTGGAGCCGCGAGGACAAGCGGGCGGGGACGAAAACGCTGCTGCAGGCGCTGGTCGACAAGCGGATCGGCCGCCGCGACCAGGCGCAGGCGTGGGTCTGGCGGCTCGCCTCCTACACCCGCGAACTGCACGAGGAGTACGCGGTCCAGCGCTGGCCGGAGACGAAGCGCCTGCTCGGCCTGCTGGTCAACTCCTCCGGTCGCGCCCACGGCCGCAACGCGCGGCGGCTGGTCCACGCCTCGCGCAAACAGGACCGGCGCCTGGCGGTGGCGCTGCTCGCCGCCGCCGTCTCCCACACCCCCGAGGGGGAGGAGGTGCTGCGCGGCGCCCGCATGCGGATGGCGCGGAAACCCTCCGCCGTCGCCCGCGAGCTGCTGCGCAACTTCCCCAAAGGCGGCAAGCGGCGGCGCAACAAGAAACGCAACGGCAAGCGCAAAGGGGAGAAACGCTCAGAGGCGCAGGTGGACCTCGCCGGCGCCGAGGGCGAGGCGGTCGCCGCCAACGGTGCGGACGAGCAGGAAGCCGCGGTCGTCGACGCCGTCGGCGACGCCTGAGCCGCCCTCCCAGGAGACCTCTCTTCCCTTCAGGACGTCGCGGTGGCGCCACTCGGCGAGCACTTCGGCGGGTTCGGCTGCGATCCAGCGGTTCAGGTGATGGCTCAAGATGCCGGCGGCGGTGAGGGGAGCCGGGGGAAGCCCCGCCGGAGCAACAGCGGGGAGGCTCCGTCGGGACTTCCCCCGGCTCCCCTCGTCATCGTCGTTCTCTCGACGCCCCGAGCCGGAGGCGAAGGCTGTGTCGGAGCCGAAGAGCGAGATCGCCGTGTTCCGGAGGTCGGGTGGGAACTCGTGGGGGGCGATCGTGAGGTTGAGGCCGATGCCGATCACCGCCCAGCCGTCTTGGGGGCGGGCCTCGACCAGGACGCCGGCGAGCTTGCGGCCGTCGAGGTGGACGTCGTTGGGCCACTTGACGGTGCACTGGATTCCGGGTCGCAGCGCCTCGGCTGCCTCACAGACGGCGAGCGGGGCGGCCAGGGGGAGCAGTAGGTGGCGCTCCTCGAGCGGTTGCAGGATCGCCGAGTAGAGCAGCGCCCTGCCGGGCGGGGCGGTCCAGGTGCGGCCCTGGCGGCCGCGGCCGGCGCTCTGCTCGGCGGCGGTGACGACGGTGCCGGTGGGGGCTCCGGCCGCGGCCAGCTCGCGGGCGCGGGTGTTGGTCGAGTCGGTGCGGGCGAAGTGCCGGTGGGGCGAGCCGAAGCTCATCTGGCGGCGTCGGCGAGGAGGGCGGCGACGAGGCCCTCGACGTCGTGGCGCTCGGCTTCGACGTCGACCCTGAGGCCGGCGGCGCGGGCGGCGTCGCTGGTGACGGGGCCGATCGAGACGATGCGGGCGCTGGCGGGGAAGCGCTCGCCGAGCGCCTCGGTCAGGTTGCGGACGGTCGAGGAGGAGGTGAAGGTGACGTAGTCGGCGCCCTGCGCCGCCTCGACCGCGGCCGGCTCGGGCCGCTCGCGGACGGTCTCGTAGAGGGCGACGACGTCGACCTCGGCGCCGCGCTCGCGCAGGGCGTCGGGGAGGACGTCGCGAGCCTCGGCGGCGCGGGCGACCAGCACCCGCCGGCCCGCGACCTCGACCCCAGCCAGGGCCGCGACCAGCTCCTCGGCGACGAAGCGCTCGGGGAGGACGTCGGCGGCGATTCCGTGCCTAGCGAGGGCGCGGGCGGTCCCGGGGCCGATCGCGGCGACGGTGGCGCCGGCGAGGGCGCGGGCGTCGCGGCCGTCCAGCGCCAGCGCCTCGAACAGCAGCCGCACCCCGTTGGGGCTGGTCAGGCAGACGAGGGCGTACTCGCCGATCCTCGCCACGGCGGCCAGCGCCTCGGCGCTCTCGATCCGCGGCTCGATCCGGATCGCCGGCAGCTCGACCACCTCGGCGCCGAGCTCGCGCAGGGTCGCGGCGAGGCCGCTGGCCTGGGCGCGGGCGCGGGTGACGACGACGCGGCGGCCGTGCAGGGGACGGCGCTCGAGCCAGGCGAGCCGCTCGCGGCGGCCGGCGACCGGGCCGATCACGATCAGCGCCGGGGCGCCGACGCCCTCGCGCTCGACCGCCGCGGCGATCGTCCCCAGGGTCGCCGTGACCGTGCGCTGGCCGGCCATCGTGCCGCGTTCGATCGCCGCCGCCGGCTGCTCGGGGTCGCGGCCGGCGGCGATCAGCGCCGCCGCGTTCTCGCTCAGCCGCTTGACGCCCATGTAGAAGACGAGGGTGCCGGGGAAGCGGGCGAGGGCGGCCCAGTCGAGCGCGGTCTCGGCCTTGGCCGGGTCCTCGTGGCCGGTGACGAAGGCGACCGCCGAGGCCTCGTCGCGGTGGGTGACGGGGATGCCGGCGTAGGCGCTGGCGGCGACGCCAGCGGTGATCCCCGGCACGACCTCGAACTCGACCCCGGCTTCGCGCAGCGCTTCCCCCTCCTCGCCGCCGCGGCCGAAGACGAAGGGGTCGCCGCCCTTGAGGCGGACGACGCTGCGGCCGCCGCGCGCGGCCTCGATCAGCTTCGCGCCGATCTCCTCCTGCGGCACCGAGAGCACCCCGGGCCGCTTGCCGACGTAGATCAGCTCGGCGCCCTCGCCGGCGCCGTCGAGCGCGCCCGGCGGAATCAGGCGGTCGTAGAAGACGACGTCGGCGGCGGCGATCAGCTCCAGCGAGCGCGCCGTCATCAGCCCGGGATCCCCCGGGCCGGCCCCGACCAGGTAGACGACCCCGGCGCGGATGCTCACAGCGGTGTTCCTTGTTCTCGCATAGCGAGAGTCTCGAACACCGCTGTGGGAGAGGGCGTCATGCCGCCTCGCCGCCGACCTGCTCGGCGCGGTCGAGGAGGTCGCGGCCGCCGGCGCTGAGCAGGCGCTCGGCGAGGCGGGCGCCGGCCAGGGACGGCTCCGCGGCCTCGCCCTCGATCCGGTCGCGCAGCCACTCGCTGCCGTCGGGCAGCCCGACGAAGGCCTCGACCTCGATCCGCTCGCCGGCGACGCGGGCGTGGACGCCGAGCGGGCTGGCGCAGGTCGCCTGCAGCAGCGCGACGACGGTCCGCTCGGCGGTCAGCTCGCGCATCGCCGCGAGGTCGTTGAGCGGCGCCAGCGCGGCGCTCGCGGCCGCGTCCTCGGCCCGGACCTGCAGCGCCAGCGCTCCCTGGCCGGCGGCGGGGACCATCGCCGCGGCCGGGATCGCGAAGCCGATCTCCGCCTCGCGGCCGAGCCGGCGCAGGCCGGCGGCGGCGAGCACGATCGCGTTGAGCTCGCCCCCGGCGAGCTTGCGCAGGCGGGTGTCGACGTTGCCGTGCAGCTCCTCCACCCGCAGGTCGGGCCGCGCCGCCAACAGCTGCGCCCGGCGGCGCAGGCTGGCGCTGCCGACCCGAGCGCCCTCGGGCACGTCCGCGAGCGAGGCCCCCGGCCCGATCCAGACATCCGCCGCGTCCTCCCGCGCCGGCACCGCGGCGATCTCCAACCCCGCCGCCATCTCCCCCGGCAGGTCCTTCGCCGAGTGCACCCCGACCTCCGCCTCCCCCGCCAACAGCGCTCGCTCGACCCCCCGCACGAATCGCGACTTATCCCCCACCTCGCCGTCCGAAGAGACCTCCACCAGCTCCGCGCCACCCAGCATCTCAGCGACTTGCCCTGCTTGCGTGAGGGCGAGCTTGCTACCACGGGTGGCAATGCGAATCATCTAGGCGAGCTCGTGCGCCGTGCTGCCGTGGATGCGACGGTGCACGTGGCGCGGTCCTTGGGAAGGGATCCCGGCAGGGGTGGAGCGTCTTGTACTTTTTCGCGGCTGGCCATCGTCGATTGCCGCGAGCGCGGCTCGAAAAAGTTAAGCGGAACCCCTGCCGGGATCCCTTCTCCGCAGCTCGGTCACCGATCCCTCGCCTTCCGCCTCGGGCTCCGTCTCCACGTCCAACCCGAACAGCTCCCGCAGCGCGCTGACGTAGAAGTAGGCGTCGTCCTCGCCCGCCGAGCGCCGCATCCGCAGGGTCGGCTCGTGCAGCAGCCGCGAGGCGATCGCCTGCGCCAGCGTCTGCAGCCGCTCGCGGTCGGCCTCGCCGAGGCCCTCCCAGCGGTTCTCGTTCTCGGCCAGGACCCGGCGCACGATCTCGTCGCCGCGGGCGCGCAGGGCGCTGATCGTCGGCACCACCTCGAGCGAAGCGAGCCAGCGCTGGAAGCGCTCGAGCTCGGCCTCGATGATCCGCTCCGCCCGCTTCGCCTCGGCCTCGCGGCCGCTGGCGTTGCGTTCGACGATCTGCTGGATGTCGTCGATGTCGTGGAGGCTGACCCCGCCCAGCTCGCGGCAGGCGGGCTCGATGTCGCGCGGCACCGCGATGTCGATCAGCAGCAGCGGCCGGCCGCGGCGCCGCGCCATCACCTGGGCGAGGCCGTCGCGCTCGACGATGTGGTGCGGCGAGTTGGTCGCGGTGACGGCGATGTCGGCCGCCTCGAGCTGCTCCGGCAGCTCCTCGAAGCGGACGGCGCTGCCCTCGAAGCGCTGGGCGAGGCCGATCGCGCGGTCGTAGTGGCGGTTGGCGACGAAGACGGTGCGGACGCCGCGGGCGACGAGGGCGCGGGCGACCAGCTCGGCGGTCTCGCCGGCGCCGATCACCAGCACGCGTCGGTCGCCCAGGTCCCCCAGCGTGCGCCGCGCCAGCTCGACCGCGACCGAGGGGATCGAGACGCCTTTCTCGCTGATCCCGGTCTCCTCGCGGGCGCGGCCGCCGGCGGTGAGGGCGCCGCGGAAGAGGCGGTTGAGGATCGGCCCGGTGCCGCCCTCGACCAGGGCCAGCTCGTAGGCGCGTTTGACCTGGCCCTGGATCTCGGCCTCGCCGACGATCATCGAGTCGAGCCCGGCGGTGACGCGGAAGAGGTGGCGGACGGCCTCGCTCGAGCGCAGCGAGTAGAGGTGGCCGAGCAGCTCGGTCGGGCGGATCTCGGCCTGGCGGGTGAGCACCCCGAGCGCCGTCGACTCGGCCTCGACCGGGTCGGAGACGATCAGGTAGAGCTCGGTGCGGTTGCAGGTCGAGATCGCCGCCGCCTCGTGGATCCCGTTGGCGGCGGTCAGCTCGCGCAGGGCGCTGACGGCGCGGCCCTCGGTCAGCGAGAGCCGCTCGCGCAGGTCGAGCGGCGCCGTCTTGTGGGAGACGCCAAGGGCCAGGAGCTCAGACATTGCTGCTCGCCTCCTCTCGCCCGGGGGCGGCCTCCTCACCTTGGGTCCGCGCCTCGGCGAAGCCGGCGAGGTCGCGCAGTTCGCGCTCGATCCGCTGCAGTTTCGCCGCCATGATCCCGACGTAGATGACGAGCAGGAGGACGAAGACGATGTAGGCGCCGGCGACGTACTTGCCGCCTTCGCCGAGCGGCAGCGCCGGGGCGGCGGCGAGCAGGGCGTGCATCAGCTCACCTCCGGGGCGACCCGCGAGCTCGGCGAGGTGGCCGGGGCGTCGAGGGCGCGGCGCAGGCGCTTGACCTGGCCGGAGGCGCTCTTCGCGGTCAGCTCGAACTTGACCAGGGTCACCCAGAGCAGGGCGATCCCGGCGAAGCAGAAGAGGAAGGTGATCAACATCGAGTTGGGCAGGCCGCCTTCGGCGGTGGCGAAGACGCGGGGGTGCACGAGGCTCTGCGTCATCCGCACGGCGAGGAAGTTGAGCGGCACGAAGGCGCCGGCGGTGATCGCGAAGACCGAGGCGTAGCGGGCCTGGCGCTCGGGGTCCTCGATCGCATAGCGGAAGGGGTAGTAGGTGGCGTAGAGGAGGAAGACGATCAGGAAGCTGACCAGGGTCGGCTCGTCCCAGACCCACCAGTGCCCCCAGGAGGCCTTGGCCCAGATCGATCCGGTCAGCAGCACGGCGACGCCGAAGATCACCGACATGTGGATCGAGACGTACGAGTACGCGTCCCACTTGCGGTTGCCGCTGCGCAGGTGGGCGATCGCGAAGACGCCGCCGACGACGAAGCCGACCAGCGCGGTGATCGCCAGCGGCACGTGCAGGTAGAAGATCTTCTGGATGAAGCCCTGGTTGGTTTCGATCGGAGCGTAGAAGAAGACCAGCGAGAGGCCCACGGCGAGCAGCGCCACGGTGGCGATCGAGAGGGTTCTCAGTCCTTTGCCGTACATGCTTCGCGGGGGTGAGGGCCGGCCGGCGGCTCAGTCCTCGAGCAGGAAGTCGAACACGGCGTAGCCGACCAGGCCGAAGATCAGATCGTATAGGCCGAGCACCATCAGCCAGGTGCCGAAGCGGTGGTAACCGGGACCGCCCAGCGCCAGCAGCGGCTCGGTGGCGCCGGTGGCGGCGATCATCAGCGGCACCACCAGCGGCAGCAGGACGAGCGGCACCAGCAGGTCGCGGGCGCGCGAGTTGACCGCCATCGAGGAGATCAGGGTGCCGGTGGCGGCGAGGCCGAGGTCGGCCAGCAGCAGGACCGCGACCAGCGGCCCCAGCGCCGCCGCCGAGTCGAGGAAGAAGAGCGAGAAGATCGGCACCGCGACCAGCTCCAGCGCCAGCAGATAGACCAGCAGCGCCGTCGCCTTGGCGGTGAAGAGGACGCTGCGGTCGATCGGGGCGAGCCGGATCGCGTCGAAGCCGCCCTCCTCGCGCTCGGCGACGAAGAGGCGGTTGATGCCGAGCACGGCGGCGAACAGCAGCGTCGCCCAGAGCACGCCGGCGGCGAGGCTGCCGGAGAGGCTGGTGCGGTCGAGGCCGAAGCGGAAGATGACGAAGGTGGTGACGGAGAAGAGCGCCATCGCCGGCAGCGACTGCAGCGTCCGCAGCTCCGAGCGCAGGTCCTTGCCGAGGATCGCCGCGAAGGCGGCGCGCGAGGGGGTCACGAGACCGTCGCCATCTCGCCGATTCCCAGTCGCAGCACCTGGTCGGCCTCGGGCAGAAAGCGCTCGGGGTCGTGGGTGACGACGACGCGAGTGTGGCCGGCGTCGGGGCCGATCAGGCCGCGGGCCAGCTCGCGGCCCTCGGCGTCGAGGTTGGAGTCGGGCTCGTCGAGCAGCAGCAGCTGCGGCCGGTGCAGGACGCAGCGGCAGATCGCCAGCCGCTGCCGCATCCCGGCCGAGAGTTCGGCGACGCGGCTCTCTGCCCGCTGCCGCATCCCGGCGGCGTCGAGCAGCTCGTCGATCCGGGCCTCGGCCGGGGTACCCGAGATCCCGTGCAGGCGGGCATGGAAGCGCAGGTTCTCGCGGCCGGAGAGGTCGCGGTAGAGCAGCGGCTCGTGGCCGAGGTAGCCGATCCGGCCGCGCAGCTTCCAGGCTTCGCGCGGCAGCGCGCAGCCGAGCACCTCGACCTCGCCGCCGCTCGGGCGCAGCAGCGTCGCCAGGATCCGCAGCAGCGTCGTCTTGCCGGCGCCGTTGGGGCCAAGCACGACCAGCGAGTAGCCGGCCGCCAGCTCGAGGCCGACGCCCTCCAGCGCGGTGCGTTCGCCGTAGTCGCGGCGCAGGCCGGCGAGGTGCAGCGCCGGCTGGTCCGCTGGCGGGTTTTCCGAGCTCACGCGGGGATTGTGAAGGTCCGCGACGCACCGCCCGCGGCGACTTTCTGTCGCATAGCGTAAGAAAGTCGCCGCACGTGCCCTAGCTGCGCTTCCGCAGCGTGCGGCGGCCGACCTGCAGCAGCGGCGCCGCGCCCTCACGCAGCGCCTCGGTCCGGGTCGCGCCGCTGCCGTAGAGCAGCTTCGCCGAGGCCCGCACCGCTTCGCCCAGGGTGCGGTCGTAGGGGTGCCACCAGAAGTCGCGGGTCAGGCCCGGCTCCCAGGCGTTGAGCTTGATGTTGACGCACTCGTAGAAGCCGAATTTGGAGTGCGAGCGGCCGACGCCGGAGTCCTTGACCCCGCCCCAGGAGCACTGGCAGGCGCCGTGGCTGAAGGAGTGGTCGTTGATCCAGACCATTCCCGACTCGATCCGGCGGGCGATCCGTTTGCCCTTCTGGCGGTCCTTGGTCCAGACCGAGGCGCCGAGGCCGAACTCGGAGTCGTTGGCGAGCTCGATCGCCTTCTGCTCGGACTCGACGACGACGATCGGCAGCACCGGGCCGAAGATCTCCTCGCGCATGATCCGCATCTGCTGGGTGACGCCGGTCAGCACGGTCGGGGCGATGAACTTTCCGGGCAGGCCGGCGACCTCGGTCGGGCCGCCGCAGAGCCTGGTCGCACCGGCGGCCACGGCGTCCTCGATCAGCTCGACGACGATCTCGTACTGGCCGTCGGAGGTCATCGGGCCGATCTCGGTCTCCCACTCGAGCGGGTCGCCGAGCCGCAGCTTCTCCGCCTCGCGGGCGACGCCGGCGACGAAGCGCTCGGCGACCTCGCGGACGACGTAGACGCGCTCGATCCCCGAGCAGGTCTGGCCGGCGTTGGCGAAGCCGCCCCAGACGGCGCCGGCGACGGCGTTGTCGAGATCGGCGTCGGCGCAGACGATCATCGGGTCCTTGCCGCCGAGCTCCAGCACCGAGCCCTTGAGCAGGCCGGCGCAGACCTCGCCGACCCCGCGGCCGACGTCAACCGAGCCGGTGAAGAAGATCTTGCCGGCGCTGGAGCGGGCCAGCGCGTCGCCGACGGCGCCGCCGCCGTGGACGACCCGGACCAGTCCCTCCGGCAGGCCTGCCCCCTCGAAGACCTGGCGGATGCGCTCGCCCAGCAGCGGCGTCAGGCTGGCCGGCTTGAGGACGACGCCGTTGCCGGCCATCAGCGCGATCGCGACCTCGCCGAAGGGGATCGACCAGGGGTAGTTCCAGGGGGCGATGACGCCGACCACGCCGATCGGCTCGTAGGAGAAGTGGGCGCTCTTGGAGAGGGTGAAGGCCTGGCTCATCCGCACCTTCTCGTCAGCGAGGATCTTCGGCCCGGCCTTGGCGCACCAGTGCAGGGCGTCGACCGTCGGCAGCAGCTCCATCGTGTAGGCCTCGGCCCGGGGCTTGCCCTGCTCGCGGACCAGCAGCTCGGCGACCTTGTCGATGTCGTCGAGCAGGGCGTCGGCGGCGCGGCGCATGTAGCCGGCGCGGGTCTTCAGCGAGAGCTCGGCCCAGGCGGGCTGGATGCGGGCGACGTCGTCGACCACCGATTGGACCTGGTCGGGGGTGATGGTGGGGACGGAGCCGACGAGGTCGCCGGTGGCGGGGTTGAAGGAGTCGAGGGTGGACAGGGCGGCGGGTTTCGGCTCGGTGGTTGCCATCTGACGATTCTAAGACGGAGCGTGGGAGGGGATCGGGAGAGGGGTCGGCGGAGCAACAGCGGGGAGGCTCCGGCGACCCCTCTCCCGATCCCCTCATACTCACCCGCAGGTGAACGACCAGTTGTTCGACACGGGAGACACGGGACGACCGGGGGACGCCGGCCGGACCGGGAGGGATGAGGTGCCGAAGGACGCGCCCCTCGCGGTGCGGATGCGGCCGCGGACGTTGGATGAGGTAGTTGGTCAGGAGCACGTCGTCGGGCCGGGGTCGGCGCTGCGGGCCGCGATTGAGAGTGGGCGGCCGCACAGCGCGATCCTCTATGGGCCGCCGGGGAGTGGGAAGACGACGCTGGCGCGGATCGCGGCTTCGACCGCGGCGGGGGCGTTCGAGGAGGAGTCGGCGGTCAACGCCGGGAAAGCGGAGATCCGCGGGGTGATCGAGCGGGCGAAAGAGCGGCGCCGCGGCGCCGGGCGACCGACGGTGCTCTTCCTCGACGAGATCCATCGCTTCAACAAGGCCCAGCAGGACGCGCTGCTGCCGGCGGTCGAGGAAGGGCTGCTGACGCTGATCGGGGCGACCACCGAGAACCCCTACTTCGAGGTCAACTCGGCGCTGCTCTCGCGCAGCCAGGTCTACGAGCTGGCGCCGCTCGAGCCGGCCCAGGTCGAGGCGCTGCTGCGGCGGGCGCTGGCCGATCCCGAGCGCGGGATCGCCGCGCCGCCGCCGGTCGCCGAGGAGGCGCTGGCGATGCTGGCCGAGCGCAGCGGCGGCGACGCCCGGGTCGCGCTCTCGGCGCTGGAGCGCGCCGCCGAGCGGGCCCAGGGCCAGCCGGTCGACGTCGCCGCGATCGAGGACGCGCTGCAGCGGCGGGCGATCGACTACGACCGCCAGGGGGACCGCCACTACGACTTCGTCTCGGCCTGGATCAAGGCCACCCGCGGCTCCGACGTCGACGCCTCGCTCTACTACCTGGCGGTGATGCTGGAGGGAGGCGAGGACCCGCGCTTCATCGCCCGCCGCATGGTCATCCTCGCCTCCGAGGACGTCGGCAACGCCGACCCGCAGGCGCTGCTCATCGCCGACGCCGCCGCCCGCGCGGTCGACCGGGTGGGGCTGCCGGAGTGCGCCCTGAACCTTGCCCAGGCTGCCGTCTACCTGGCGCTGGCGCCGAAGTCCAACGCCTCCTACAGGGCCCTTGCCGCCGCCCGCGCCGAGGTCCGCGAGCAGGGGGCGAAGACGCCGCCGGACTACTTGCGCGACGCCCACTACCCGGGTGCGGAGAAGCTCGGCCGCGGCAGCGGCTACCGCTACGCCCACGACGAGCCGGGCGCGGTCAGCGACCAGCAGCTGCTGCCGGAGGGCCTGGAGGGACGCCGCTTCTATGCTCCGACCGAGCGCGGTTTCGAGGCCGAGCTGGGGCGCCGCCTGGAGGCGCTGCGAAAGAAATTCGGCCGCGCCTAGATTCCGCCGCAACTTATCCAGGCTGCCTGGGTTTTAGGGTCGGCTTTCCAAGCTAGAGCCAGGGAGAGCCGATATACCGGCCGGAGGCCTGGACTGGGGGCCTCCGGCCGGGACTTAACAGGGGGGAGAGGGCGCCGAGGGGGACCTTGCCTCGGCGCCCTCCGCATTCCGCGGGGGTGTCTGACTTAAGGGGTGCATATATGACCCCCTGAAGTCAGACACCCCATGGCCTATCGTGGCCGGATGGCGGCGAACGAGCCCGAGCGGCTGCGACTCGGTGGCATGGCCCTCCGCAACGGGCTGCTGATCCACGGCCCGACCCACTGGGCCGCCGCCGTCCGCGACCGCGACGGCGAGATCCAGGTCGCCTCCGAGCGCAAGCCGGAGCTGGCCCCCGCCCTGGTGGCGCGGGCGCCGGGGCTGCGCGGCCCGATCAAACTCGCCGAGGCGATGGCGGTGCTGCCGCTGGCGCGGCGGCGGCTGCGGGCGGCGCGGCTGCCCTTCGAGGACTGGCGCGTGATCGCCGCGGTCGGCACCACGCTCGTCGCGACCAGCCTGTTGCGGCGGCGGGTCCGCCCCTCCGCCTGGCGCGAGGGCCTGGCGCAGGTGCTGGGGGCGGTGCCGGCGGTAGCGGCGCTGATGGACCGCGACCTCGCCGCCTACCACGGGGTCGAGCACAAGGCGATCGCTGCCTACGAGCAGCGGATCGACGACGTCGCCTCGGTGCCGAAAGAGCACGACCGCTGCGGCTCCAACCTGATCGTGCCGATGATGCTGCTCTCGGCCGGCGGCACCCTGCTGCTGGAGCGCTTGGTCGAGGAGCCGAGCCAGGTGGTGCGCGCCGGTGTCGGCCTCGCCGGCGCCTCGGCGGCGGTCGAGATGTTCGCCTGGAGCGACCGCCACCACGGCGAGCCCCTGGCCGAGGCCTTCCACACCCCCGGTCGCGAGATCCAGCGCCACCTCGCGACCAGGGAGCCGACCCCCGAGCAGCTCGAGGTCGGGCTGGCGGCGATGGCGGAGATCCTCCGCGTCGAGCACGGCGACGGTGGCGGCGACGCGCTGCCGCCGGCCGCATAGACTGGCCGCCGTGTTCGGAAGGATCGACCATGTCGGAGTCGCCGTCGAGGACCTCGACGGCGCCCTCGCCCTCTACGAGCAGAGCTTCGAGATGCCGCTCGTGCACCGCGAGACGGTCGAGTCGCAGGGGGTCGAGGCGGTGCTGCTGGACGTCGGCGACGGCCACATCGAGCTGCTGCGCCCGCTCGGCCCCGACACCGCCGTCGGCAAGTTCGTCGCCGCCAAGGGCGCCGGCCTGCACCACGTCGCCTACGCCGTCGACGACATCGACGCGACCCTGGAGCGCCTCGTCGCCGCCGGCATCCGCCTGATCGACGCCGAACCGCGGACCGGCATCCGCGAGAGCCGCATCGCCTTCCTTCACCCCCGCTCCACCGGCGGGGTCCTGACCGAGATCGTCGAACCCGCGGGAGGGCACTGATGGCCAACGCACAGCGAGTCGAGATCGGCTTCGAGGGTGGGCAGGTGATCTCCGCCCGCCTCACCGAGGGCGATCTCAAGGACCTCCGCAAGCAGCTCGAGAAGGGCGGCTGGCACGACCTCCACACCGAGGACGGCGTGATCGCCGTCTACCTCGGCAAGGTCGCCTTCCTGCGGATCGAGTCGGGCGAGCACCGGGTCGGCTTCAGCCTCGGCGAGTGATGCGGGCGCGGACGCTGCTGGGCACCGCCGCCGCGGCGACCCTGGCCGCGGCGCTGTGGTGGCGCAAGAACCCCTCGGCCTGCCCCTACGGGCAGCGTTTCTGGGTCGAAGCTCCGCACCCGATCATCAGCCGCGAGCGCCTGCGCGCGGTCCTGCGCCCGGCCCCCGGCGAGCGGATCGTCGAGATCGGCGTCGGCACCGGCTACTACAGCCTCGACCTCGCCGCGTGGATCGCCCCCGGTGGCACCCTCGAGCTCTTCGACCTGCAGCAGAAGTTCCTCGACCACACGATGCGCGCCGCCGCCGCCCGCGGCCTCGCCAACCTCGTCCCGACCCAGGGCGACGCCACCGCCCTCCCCTTCGAGGACGCCACCGTCGATGCCGCGATCCTGACCGCGGTCCTGGGAGAGATCCCCGAGCCCGTCGCCGCCCTCGAGGAGATCCGCCGCGTCCTCAAGCCGGATGGCCGCCTCGTCGTCGGCGAGCTCTTCGGCGATCCCCACTTCACCACCCTCGCCAGCCTCAAACGCCAGGCCGCCGAGGCCGGCCTCACCTTCGAGGAGCACTCCGGCAACTGGTTCGGCTACTTCGCCCGGCTGCTGCCGGCCAGCAGCGCCGCCTGAACGACGCTCATCCCCAAGTCAGCCGCCCTTTGCCGCTTTCGCGACGATGCTCTTGAGGCGGCCGCGGTCGTGCTTGGAGACGTTGCCGGGGCGGCCCCTGGAGGCGGTGACGATGTGCAGCAGCTCCTTGCGCTCGGCCTCGGTCAGGTTGCCGAGGCGCTCGCGGCCCTGCGAGGCGAGCCAGGCGGCGGCGACCCAGACCTTCATCCAGGGGACGCGCTTGGCCAGCGAGAGAGGGGAGGGCATCGCTACTCCCTACCCGTCTCGGCGAGGGAGGACCAGAGGCGGTCCTCGGCCTCGAGCACCCGCTCGGCGGCGGTGCCGACCTCGGACCAGAGCGCCGGGTCGGCCTCGTCGCGCTCGCTCGCCGCCTTGAACGCCACCGCCAGCTCGGTCCAGCGTGCCCCGGCCGCCGCCGCCAGCGGTGCCTCGGCCCGTCCCGCCTCCGCCAGGAAGCGCGCATACATCGGCCGGAAGGCGCCACCACCGGTGCCGCGGCGCTCGATCACCTGGTAGGCGAAGCGGGCGCACCACTGCCAGTCCGCCGCCGCCTCGGGCCAGGAGCCGGCCTCGGCGGCGAGGCGGCGCACGGCGGGGATGCCGGCGAACTCGCCCCAGGTCGGTTCCAGCATCTCCTTCGCCGCCTGGGCGATTGCCCGCGGGACCGCCGCCTCGAGCTGCTCGCGGTCGACCGCGGCGGCGACGGTGAACATGTGGCCTTCGAGCGGGTAGGCGGGATGGCCGCTGTGGCGGGCCTGGTCGAGGTGCTCGAGCTTGGTCGTCTGCAGCTGCTCGAAGCCGGTGTCGGAGAGGTGGGCGTCCTCCTCGTCGTAGCCGGCCAGCACCACCGCGTGGCCGGGGAAGTGGGCGGAGTTGCCGTAGTGGTCGAGGTAGTAGAGGTCGGTCAGCAGCAGCGCCGGGCGGCCGGCGTCGACCTGCGCCCGCGCCGCCTCCCAGGCGCCCTCGTCCCCAGGCGGGAAGGTCCGCAGCTCCAGCGCCGCCCCGGTGAGGTCGCGGAAGCTCTCCTCCAGCCGCGCCGTGCGGCCGTTGAACCAGCGGCTCGGCGAGCTGTCGTCGAGCGCCAGGTAGTAGAAGCTGGCGCCGGCGCCGAGCCCGAACGCCATCTCCTCGCTGAGCTCGATTCCGTGGAAGCCGAGCAGGTTGCGCAGCGCGGTCGAGCCGCAGTGGTGGCCGGGCGTGTGGACGTAGCCGGGAACCGAGGGCATGACCGCATACTGACTGAGCGGCATATCCTGCGGCGCCGATGCACGAGCTCGACCTGAAGCTGCTGCGCCTGATGCGCACCCGCGGCCACAGCCCCGGGCTGGAGTCCGCCGCGGTGGCGCTGGGCAGGGCCGGCAACAACGGCGCGGTCTGGATCGCGCTCGGCGTCGCCCTCGCCCTGCTCGACCCCGAACGGCGCGAATCGTGGCTGATCTGCGCCGCCCTCGGGCCCCTCGCGATCGGCCTCAACTACGGGATCAAGCTGCTGGTCCGCCGCCCGCGACCGCAGCTCGAGGGCCTGCCAGCGCTCGGCGGCGCCCCCACCTCACTCAGCTTCCCCTCCGCCCACGCGGTCTCCTCGTTCGCGGTGGCGGTGGCGATGGTCCGGGTCGACCCGGCCACCGCCGGCGCCCTCGTCGTCGCCGTGGCGATCTCGCTCGGCCGCCCCTACCTGGGGATGCACTACCCGTCCGACGTCCTCGCCGGCGCCTTCATCGGCGTCGCCCTCGGGCTCGTGGTGCCCCTCTCGCTATGAAGGTCGGGATCGTCGGGCTGCCGAACGCCGGCAAGTCGACCCTCTTCAACGCCCTGACCAAGGGGGGCGCCCAGACCGGCGACTACCCGTTCACGACGATCGAGCCCAACGTGGCGATCGCCCAGGTTCCCGACGAGCGCCTGCAGAAGGTCGCCGAGACGGTGCGCAGCTCGAAGCTCGAACCGGCGACGATCTCCTTCCACGACATCGCCGGCCTGGTCAAGGGCGCCTCCGAGGGAGAGGGGCTCGGCAACCAGTTCCTCGCCTCGATCCGCGAGACCGACGCGATCTGCCACGTCGTCCGCTGCCACACCGAGTCCGGGGTGCCGCACCCCGACGGTCGCGTCGACCCGCTCGCCGACATCGAGACGATCGAGACCGAGCTGGTGCTCGCCGACTACGACCAGGTCGAGCGCCGGCTGGGGCGGGTCGGCAAGCAGGCGAAGACCGGCGACGCCGAGGCGATCGCCGAGCACGGCTGGCTGCAGGCGGTGTTCGAGGCGCTCGCCGCCGGGCGCCCGGCGCGCTCGGTGCCGGTCCCCGACGCCGCCCCGAACGCGGCGCGCAACCTGCAGGGTCTGACCACCAAGCCGATCCTCTACGTCGCCAATGTCGACGAGGGCGACGCCGAGGTGCCCGAGGCGGTCGCCTCGCACGCCGCCGCGGCCGGCGCCGGCGCGGTCGCGGTCAGCGCCCGGATCGAGGGCGAGCTGGCCGAGCTCGACCCCGCCGAGGCCGAGGAGATGCGCGAGTCCTACGGGGTCGAGGGCTCCGGCCTGGCGCGCCTCGTCCGCGCCGCCTATGAGCTGCTGGAGCTGATCACCTTCTTCACCGCCGGCGAGGGCAAGGAGGCGGTGGCGCGGCCGCTGCGGCGCGGCGCCACCGCGCTGGAAGCGGCCGACACGATCCACACCGAGATCATGGAAGCGTTCGTCAAAGCCGAGGCGATCGGCTGGGAGCAGCTAGTCGAGTGCGGTGGCTACGCCGCCGCCCGCGACCGGGGCCTGCTGCGGATCGAGGGCCGCGACTACGTCGTCCAGGATGGCGACGTGATCACGATCAAGGTCTAGAGCGCAGGGACCGGGCCTCTAGGGTTTCCGTATGGACGAAGAGGCGCGGTTTCCGCGGGTCGCCGCCAAGGCCGGCCACTACGAGAGCTTCTACCTCAAGGCCTGCGAGCCGGGCGGGGGGCGCGGGCTCTGGATCCGCCACACCGTCCACAAGCGGCCCGGCGCCGAGCCGACCGGCTCGATCTGGTTCGTCCTCTTCGACCGCGCCGCGGCGGCGCCGCGGGCGACCAAGGTGACGCTGTCGGCGAGCGAGCTCTCGGCGCCGGCCGGCGCCTGGATCAGGGTCGGCCCGGCCGAGATCGGCCCCGGCTTCGCCCGCTGCGGTGTTCCTTTTCCCCATATAGAGAGGGAAACGCACACCGATCCGAGCGCGGGAGCGCCGGCTCCCTCCTGGGAGCTGAGCTTCGCCGGTGACGCCGCGCCCTGCCGCTACCTGCCGGCCGACTGGCTCTACGAGGCGCCGCTGCCGCGGACCAAGTTCGTCGCCCCCTTTCCCGACGCCCGCTTCGAGGGACGGCTCGAACTCGACGACGAGACGATCGAGCTCGCCGGCTGGCCGGGGATGATCGGCCACAACTGGGGCAGCGAGCACGCCGAGCGCTGGGTCTGGCTCGAGGGCAGCGGCTTTGCCGACGCCCAGGGCACCTACTTCGATGCCGGCGCCGCCCGGGTCAAGCTCGGCTCCCGCACCTCCCCCTGGATCCCCTCGGGGATGCTGGTGCTGGAAGGCGAGCCGCACCGGCTCGGCGGCCTCGGCGCGATCCGCTCGGCCTCGATCGAGGCGGCGCCCACCGCCTGCTCCTTCGTCCTCCCCGGCAGGGACGTCGTCGTCCGCGGCCGCGTCGCCGCCCCGGAGAAGGACTTCGTCGGCTGGGTCTACGCCGACCCCAGGGGGCCCGAGCACAACACCGTCAACTGCTCGGTCGCCGACCTCGAACTGACCGTCGAGCGCCCCGGCCTGCCGCCCCGCGAGCTGACCCTGGCCGGCGCCGGCGCCTACGAGCTGGGGATGCGCGAGACCGACCACGGCATCCCGATCCAGCCCTACCCGGACGGCTGAGCGGTTGGCGCCCCGGCGCCCTCTGCCGCCAGCGCGTCGATCCCCAGCTCGAACATCCGCCGCCAGCCGCCGGGCTCGACCTGCTCGGCGGCGCGCACGGCGCCGAACAGCAGGCGCAGGTCGGCGGTCGTCGCGTCGGCGCGCAGGCGGCCCTCGGCCTTGGCGGCGTCGAGCAGCAGCTCCAGTGCGGCGCCGGTCAGCGCCCGGGCGCGTTCGACCTCGGGGTCGGCGGAGAGGCAGGCCATCGCCTCGGCGAGGACGTCGTCGCTGGCCTGGCGCTCGGCGTAGGTGCGCAGCAGCGCCGTCAGCGCCGCCCAGGGCCCCGCGGGGTTGGCCAGGGCCGCGTCGGCGTCGTGCCGCACCTCCTGCAGCCGCTCGATCACCAGCGCCGCCAGCAGCTCGCGCTTGGAGGGGAACTGGCGGTAGACGCTGCCGACCCCGGCTCCGGCGGCGGCGGCCACCGCCGGCATCGGCGCGTCGAGACCCTGGCGGGCGAAGACCTCGCCGGCGGCGCGCAGCAGGGTGGCGCGCTTCCCGGCGGCGTCGAGCTCGGACCAGCAGGCGGTCGCCCCAATGGGCGGAATGGCCATTCCGCTACTGTACTTCGCTTCCCCCGCCGGGTACCAGCCAGCCCCGCCTCCAGTCCCTTTTCGTGGCCTCCGAGACCGCCGACCGCACCCACCCCAACGTCACCCTCGCCGTGCTCGCCCTCGGCGGGCTCGCCTACGCGACGCTGAGCTCGCTGGTGGTGCCGGCGCTGCCGACGATGCAGCGCGAGCTGCACACCACCGAGACCGGGGTCACCTGGCTCCTCACCGGCTACCTGCTCGCCGCCTCGGTCGGGACGGCGATCATCGGCCGCCTCGGCGACATGTACGGCAAGGAGAAGCTGCTGCTGTGGACGCTGGTCGTCCTCGCCTTCGGCACCCTGCTCGCCGCCGTCGCCAGCTCGCTGGCGCTGCTGATCGTCGCCCGCTTCATCCAGGGGGTCGCCGGCGGCATCTTCCCGCTCGCCTTCGGGATCGTCCGCGACGAGTTCCCGGCGGCGAAGGTCGCTGGCGGCATCGGCCTGCTCTCGGCGATCCTCGGCGCCGGCGGCGGCGCCGGGATCGTCCTCTCCGGCGTGATCATCCAGCACCTCGACTACCACTGGCTGTTCTGGATCCCGCTCGCCGTGACCGTCGTCGCCGCGGTGCTGACCTGGCGCCTGGTCCCCGAATCGCCGGTGCGCACGCCGGGGCGGGTCAACTGGCTGGCGGCGGCGCTGATGACGATCGGGGTCTCGGCGGTGCTGCTGGCGGTCAGCCAGACGACCGAATGGGGCTGGGCAGGCTCGAAGACGATCGGCCTGACGCTGGTCGGCTTCGCCTTCATCGCCGCCTGGGTCGCGGTCGAGGTCCGCAGCGACTCGCCGCTGGTCGACATGACGATGATGCGGGTGCGTGGGGTCTGGACCACCAACGCCGCCGCCTTCCTGCTCGGCGCCGGTCTCTACGCCTCCTTCATCATCTTCCCCCAGTTCGCCCAGCTGCCGACCAGGACCGGCTTCGGCTTCGGCTCCTCGGTCGTCGTCTCCGGCCTCTACCTGCTGCCGGCGACGATCGGGATGACGATCCTCGGCCTGCGGGCGGGGGCGATCTCGGCCCGCTTCGGCTCGCGGCTGGCGCTGCTGGGCGGGACCGTCTTCTCCACCGCCTCCTTCGCGATGCTCGCCCTCGCCCACAGCGAGCCCTGGGAGATGCTGGTCGCCGCCGCCCTGCTCGGGGTCGGGATCGGCCTCGCCTTCGCCGCCCTCGGCAACCTCATCGTGCAGGCGGTGCCGAGCCATCAGACCGGCGTCGCCAGCGGCGTCAACACGGTGATGCGGACGCTCGGCGGCGCCCTCGGCGGCCAGCTCTCGGCCACCTTCATCGCCGAGAACGTCTCCGGCAACCTGCCGACGGTGACCGGCTTCACCGAGTCGTTCTGGATGGCGACCGGCTTCCTCGTCCTCTGCTTCGGCGCCGGGCTGCTGGTGCCGAAGGCGTTGGGAGCGCCGCGGGCGGACGAGACGGCGCCGGGAGCGGGCGGCGCGCTCGCGCCCGAGGGCGCCCAGGCCTGAGGCCCTCCATTACCCCTTGCCGCTGCCGCTGACGACCTTCTGGAAGCTCATCCAGGTGCTGTAGGCGCCGAGCGCGACCTCGAGCTCTTCGCCGCTGACGGTGCTGACCCCGCCCGTCCCGAAGAGCTTGGCTTCGACGATCCGCGGCGTCACCCCGTGCTTGGTCACGACCACCTGTTTCAGCCGGCCCTCGAGGTAGGCGCCGAGGCGGGAGCTGAGCTGCGGCCCGCTGAAATGCAGCGTCCACCTGTGCAGCGGGCAGTAGTAGTCGTAGGGGTCGGGGACGCCCTGCAGGTAGGGGACCGCCGGCCCGCCGAAGACGTTCTGGATGCTCTCGGTGTGGCCGCCCGAGCAGGCCGAGAAGAGGGTCTCGGCGACGTGGCCCCCGTACTCGAGCACCTGGCCGTGGGTCGCTTCGGCGGCGGCGTTGCTGGTCGTGTACTCGCTTTCCAGCCCTTTGTAGACCTGGCTGCGGGTGTCGGCATAGAGGTCGAAGCCGTTGCCGCCGACCCCGGCGGTGAGGGCGAAGGAGCGCGAGGCGACCGCCTGCGCCTTCAGCTCCGCCATCGGCCAGGAGGGCGGCGACTCGTTTGGGATCACCCCCTTCACGTACTGGTCGACCGCGAGCGCGTTGACGACGTTGAGCGACCCCGACGCTTCTTCGGTCGGCACCGTCTCCAGGGCGCCGCGGTAGCTGCCGAGGCCGGCGATCGCGATCCTGCCGCCGGACCCGGCGGCGCGCAGCTTCTGGCCGCAGTTGGCGAGCGGCCTGCCGCCGGAGCTGCGCAGCCGCACCGAGCCCCCGACCCGGTGCGCCTCGTAGCTGCGCTGGGGGTCGAGCGTCTTGCCGCAGGCGCCGCTGGCGTTGCTGAAGAGGACGTCGCCGTCGCTGATCTCGAGCAGGACGCGGACGATCCGCGGTCCCGGCAGGGTGCCGATCGCCGTCCCCGGGTAGTAGTGGCCGAGGATGAAGCGGTAGCCCTTGCCGTGCAGGGCGTAGCCGTAGGCCCCGTAGGCGCTCATGCCGACGCCGTGGCCGAAACCGCGGCCGTGGACGACCCAGCTGACGGCGGCCTCGGCAGGCGCCGGCAGGACGAGCAGGAGGGCGAGCATGGTGCTGATCAGTCGCTTGCGCATCTCTGGGTCAACAAGTTCGGGATGGGCGAGTCGCGGCCTGCTCTACCCTGTTCTGGAGATGGCGACGCAGGCGATCGAAGCGGTCGACCACAAGCTCCTCGCCGCCGGCGAGTGGAGCGAGAGCGGCGATTGGGGCGAGGTCAAGAGCCCCTACGACGGCAGCGTCGTCGGCCGGGTCGCGCTCGGCGACGAGGCCACGGTGGAGCGCGCGGTGGCCGCCGCCCACGAGGCCTTCGAGTCCGCCGACTTCCCCCAGCACGAGCGGGCGGCGACGCTCGACCGCGCCGCCGAGCTGGTCGGCGAGCGGGTCGAGGAGCTGGCGCTGACGATCGCCGCCGAGGCGGGCAAGCCGATCAAGACGGCGACGGTCGAGGCGCAGCGCTGCGTCGACACCCTCACCTTCTCCGCCACCGAGGCGCGCAAGCTGACCGGCGGCACGGTGCCGATGGAGGCCTCGGCCGCCGGCGTCGGCAAGCTCGGGGTGATGCTGCGGGTGCCCTACGGGGTGGTCGGCGCGATCAGCCCCTTCAACTTCCCGCTCAACCTGGTCGCCCACAAGCTCGGGCCGGCGATCGCCGCCGGCAACTCGATCGTCCTCAAGCCCGCCGGCCAGACCCCGATCTCGGCCCTGAAGCTGGCCGCGATCCTCAACGAGGCGGGCCTCCCCGAGGGCTGGCTCAGCGTCATCCCCGGCCCCGGCTCCAAGGTCGGCAACGCGATCGTCGAGCACGAGCTGACCAAGGCGCTGACCTTCACCGGCTCGGCCGGGGTCGGCTGGGACATTCGCAGCCGCGTCCCCCACAAGAAGGTCAACCTCGAGCTCGGCTCCAACGCGCCGCTGATCGTCCACTCCGACGGCGACTGGGAGGCGGCCGCCGACAAAGCCCAGATCCACGCCTTCTCCCACGCCGGCCAGAGCTGCATCTCGATCCAGCGGATCCTCGTCCAGGAGGACGTCGCCGAGGCCTTCACGCAACGGCTGGTCGCCAACGTCGCCAAGCTCAAGGTCGGCGACCCGCTCGACCCCGCGACCGACGTCGGCCCGCTGATCACCCCCGACGACCGCGACCGGGTCAAGGCCTGGGTCGAGGAGGCGGTCGAGGCCGGGGCCGAGCTGCTGAGCGGCGGCGAGCTGGTCGACGAGGGCCGCTGCCTGGCGCCGACCCTGCTGAAGTCCCCGCCCAAAGAGGCCAAGGTCTGGTGCGAGGAGATCTTCGGCCCGGTGGCGACGATCGACACCTACGGCGAGTTCTCCGAGGCGCTGGCGCTGGCCAACGACTCCAAGTTCGGCCTCCAGGCCGGCGTCTTCACCCGCGACATCGGCCGCGGCCTCGAGGCCGGCCGCACGCTCGAGTTCGGCGGCGTCCTGATCAACGAGGTGCCGACCTTCCGCGCCGACCAGCAGCCCTACGGCGGCGTCAAGGACTCCGGCAACACCCGCGAGGGGCCGGCTTTCGCAGTCCAGGAGCTCACCGAGGAGAGGTTCGTCACGCTGCAGGGCTGATTTCACCCCGTCTCTCTTTCCCTACTATAGTTGGGATATGCAACTTATAGTTGGGATATAGAGATGGACTTTCAGCGGCCCATGGGTGTGGTCACGCCGACTCTAGACGGAGATGTCCTCGCCGTGCTGGCGAGAGCCGAAGACGAGTTCAGTGGCCGCCGATTGCACCGGCTGCTCGGTCACGGGTCGGAGCATGGAGTTCGCAGAGCCGCCGATCGCCTTGTCGATCAGGGCGTCGTCTTGCGGCACCAGGCAGGACAGGCGAAGATGTACCGATTGAATCGGGAGCATCTTGCCGCTCCCTACATCGAAGGGCTCTCTTCGCTGCGAGCCCAGCTAATCGGTCGGCTTCGGGAAGCTGTCAGGGATTGGGACCCGGCACCGCATTCAGTTTTCCTGTTCGGCTCGGTAGCTCGTGGGGAGGCCGGCCCTCAAAGCGATCTCGACCTGCTTGTGATTCGCAGGGATGAAACGTCAGAGGAAGAGTCGGCTTGGAGAGACCAGCTCGCGGCTTGCGTGTCAAATGCGACTGGTTGGACCGGCAATGAGGCACGAATCCTTGAGTACGGAGTGAGAGAGCTGTCAGATGCCTCGGTCCGGCCCTTAATTGAAGAGGTGCTCATCGATGGCATAGCGCTCGGGGGGTCACGCCACGATCTGCGTGTCCTGATCGAGCAAGGGGATGCATGACGGTTCGCCTTCGAGATTGCGACGATCAAGTCGTCAGCGGGAGGTTCGCGAAGGCGGAGCAGTTCCTCAAGGCCGCCACCACCGTACGCGATCTCGCTGAGGATGAAGCCGATGTGGGCGATGCACTCGTGACCCTTTGCGTTCATGCCGGAATCGCCGCCTCGGACGTAATCTGCTGCAAAGCGCTTGGCCACTTCGCCCAGGGCGACAATCATCTTCTGGCGATTGACGAGCTGTCGAAGGTAACGCCGGACGGGAAGAAGCTGGGAACGATTTGCGCTTGCTGCTGCAGATGAAGACGCGAGCCGGATACGCAGCGCCGCCGGTCACCGCCGAGCAGCGCAAACGAGCCTGGCGCCGTGCCGAGAACCTGTTGGAAGCCGCCCGCTCGCGACTTTGACTCGACCCCTACCCGTGCGGCCTTGCCATCCGCCGGTGATCCAGCGCCTGCTCGAGGATCTCCGGCTCGACCCCCTGCTCGAGCGCGACCTCGCGCAGCGAGCGGCCCGACTCGGCGGCGGCCTTGACGATGTCGGCGGCGCGGTCGTAGCCGATGTGGGGGTTGAGCGCGGTCGCCGTCGCCAGGGTCGCCTCGGCGTGGCGGGTCGTCATCTCCTCGTTGGCCTCGAGGCCGGTGACGCATTTCTCGTCGAGCAGGCGCGAGGCGGAGGCGAGCAGCTTGATCGAGTCGAGCAGGTTGCGGGCGATCAGCGGCACCCGCACGTTGAGCTCGAACTGGCCCTGGCTGCCGGCGATCGCGATCGCGGTGTCGTTGCCGATCACCTGGCCGGCGACCTGGATCACCACCTCCGGGATCACCGGGTTGACCTTGCCGGGCATGATCGAGGAGCCCTTCTGCAGCTCCGGCAGCCGCAGCTCGGCGAGGCCGGCCCGGGGCCCGGAGCCCATCAGCGCCAGGTCGTTGGCGATCTTGTTGAGCGAGACCGCGTAGACCTTGAGCGCGCCCGAGAGCTCGACCAGGGCGTCGCGGTTGCCCTGCGCCTCGAAGGGGTCGAGCGGCGCCGAGATCTCGAGGCCGGTCTCGGCGGCGAGCTTCGCGCGCACCTTGGCGGCGAACTCGGGATGGGTGTTGAGGCCGGTGCCGGTGGCGGTGCCGCCAAGCGGGATCTGGCCGACCCGCCGCAGCGTCGCCTCGATCCGCTGGACGCCGAGCCGGACCTGGGCGGCGTAGCCGCCGAACTCCTGGCCGAGGGTGACCGGGACCGCGTCCATCAGGTGGGTGCGGCCGGCCTTGACCACGTCGGCGAAGCGCTCCGCCTTCGCCTCCAGAGCCGCCTCCAGCCCGCCCATCGCCGGCAGCAGCTCGTGCACGACCTGGTCCAGCGCCGCCAGGTGCACGGCGGAGGGGAAGACGTCGTTGGAGGACTGGCCCATGTTGACGTGGTCGTTGGGGTGGGCGCCCTCGCCGGCGAGGTTGGCGATCACCTCGTTGGCGTTCATGTTCGAGGAGGTGCCGGAGCCGGTCTGAAAGACGTCGACCGGGAACTGGTCGTCGTGCTCGCCGTCGCCGACCGCCGCCCCGGCGGCGGCGATGCGCTCGGCGAGGTCGGCGTCGAGCAGGCCGAGAGCGCCGTTGGCCTCGGCGGCGGCGGCCTTGACCCGGCCCAGCCAGCGGACCACGGGCACCGGCACCCGCTCGCCGGAGACCGGGAAGTTGTCGACGGCTTTGGTGGTCTCGCCACCCCAGAGCTGCTCAGTCAAGGTCGTGTCCTCCATCGCTGGTTCGATTGAACCTGGAGCGTATTGACCTCGAACGAGCGGACGATCCCCTGCCCCAGCGGGGAGCCGGCTCAGCGGACCCGGATCGCCCGCGCCAGAATCGGGCTGAGGCTGTGGTCGCGGTCGCCGATCCGGACCTCGAAGGGCCCCTCGAAGGGCTGGCGGCCGACCATCTCCAGCTCGTCGCCGATGCCGATGCCCTGCTCGCCCAGGTGGCGCAGCACGGCAGGGTCGGAGTCCGAGACCCGGACCAGGGTCGCCCGCGCCCCCGGCGCCAGGTTGGCGAGGCTGTCGGTCGCGCCCTCGTCGATCGCCAGGTCGCGGCTGGGGATCGGGTCGCCGTGGGGATCGGCGGAGGGGTCGCCGAGCTTCTCGGCGATCACCTCGATCAGCTCGTCGGAAGCGGCGTGCTCGAGCTCCTCGGCGTAGCCGTGGACCTCGTCCCAGGGGATATCGAGCGCGCTGACGAGGAAGGCCTCGAGCAGGCGGTGGCGGCGGATCACCCCGAGCGCCAGGCGCTCGCCCTCGGCGGTCAGCTGCACCCCTTGGTAGGGGACGTGATCGACCAGGCCGGCCTCGTCGAGCCGCTTCACCATCGTCGAGACCGATCCCGCCGAGAGGCCCAGCCGCTCCGCCAGCTCGGTCGTGGTCGCGGTTGCGGCAGGGCGCCGGGTCAGCGAGTAGATCGCCTTGACGTAATCCTCGACCGCCGAGGAGGGAGCGCGGGAGCCGGTCGCCTGCACCCGACGAGCATAGCGGCCGAACCCGCTTCCGAAGCCACGTCCAACCTCGGGTTTTACTTAGCTTGAATTAAGATTTAGTCTCTGGGGACTTTTCTGTTAGGGTGCCCGCAGTGACTGCTCCCGACGGTACCGTCGCCCTTCCCGACACGCCCGCCCTCGGCACCCCCAGCGAGCTCAGGCGCATCCTCTCCCGGGGCCGGGTGCGGGGCGCCCTGGCGATCATGGGGCCGGCCTTCGTCGCCTCGGTCGCCTACGTCGACCCCGGCAACTTCGCGACCAACTTCGCCAGCGGCGCCAAGCACGGCTACGAGCTGGTCTGGGTGATCGTGATGGCCAACCTGATGGCGATCCTGGTCCAGTACCTGACCTCGAAGGCGGGCCTTGCGACCGGGCGCAGCCTGCCGGAGCTCTGCCGCGACGCCTTCCCCCGGCGCGCCAACGCGATGCTCTGGGTCCAGGCCGAGGTGATCGCGATGGCCACCGACCTGGCCGAGTTCGTCGGCGCCTCGCTCGGCCTCAACCTCGTCTTCGGCGTTCCCCTCTTCACCGCCGGATTGATCACCGCCGTGGTCGCCTTCGCCATCCTCGCGCTCGAGCAGCGCGGCTACCGCAGGTTCGAGCTGGCGATCGTCGGCCTGCTGGCGATCCTCGGCGCCGGCTTCGTCTACGTCTTCTTCGCCGCCGGCAACCAGGACTACGCGGGCATCGCCGGCGGCCTGGTCCCGCGGCTGAGCGGCGGCGACACCCTCGGCCTCACGGTCGGGATCATCGGCGCCACGGTGATGCCGCACGTCATCTACCTGCACTCGGCGCTGCAGAAGGACCGGATCCCGGCGGTCGATCGCGCCGAGCGCCGCACCCTGCTGCGCTACAACCGCTGGGACTGCGTCGTCGGCCTCGGCATCGCCGGCGTCGTCAACCTCTCGATGCTCTGCATCGCCGCTGCGCTCTTCCACCAGCCCGGCCTCAACGGGGTCAGCGACCTGGGCCCGATCCACGCCCACCTCGAGACCCTGGTCGGCGGTGGCGCCGCGCTCGCCTTCGGGGTGGCGCTGATGGCCTCGGGCTTCTCCTCCTCCAGCGTCGGCACCTACGCCGGTCAGGTCGTGATGGCGGGGTTCATGGACTGGCGGATCCCGCTGCTGCTGCGGCGCACCCTGACGATGATCCCCGCCCTGGCCGTCCTGGCGCTGGCGGTCAACACCGGCCAGGCGCTCGTCTACTCGCAGATCGTCCTCTCCTTCGGCATCCCCTTCGCCCTGGTGCCGCTGCTGCTGGTCACCCGCCGGCCGGAGGTGATGGGGGAGATGGTCAACCGGCGGCTGACCAGCAACCTGATGCTGGTCGTGACCCTGGTCATCAGCGCCCTCAACGTCTACCTGCTCTACGAGGCGATCGCCGGCTCGCTGTGATCCGAGTACCGCCGCGTTAGGCATCCCTTATAAGGGCGACCTAATCCTGCTAGTGTGCCGCGGCGCATTCCTAGTGCGGCAATCGGATTTCAAAGGAGGCAGGGTTGTCCAAGGTTCTCGCAGGCTTCGTGGTTGTGCTGGCGGTGCTCGGTCTCGCCGCCTGCGGCAGCAGCTCGAGCTCTGAGAAGGGCTCGAAGAACGTGGCGGTGACGCTGACCGACTCCGGCTGCACGCCCGACCAGATCGAAGTCCCGGCCGGCCCGGTCAGCTTCGAAATCACCAACGGCGGCACCTCGAACGTCAGCGAGATGGAGCTGAAGGACCAGTCGGGAGTGATCCTCGGCGAGGCCGAGAACGTGGTCGAAGGGATCCCCGGCAGCTTCTCGCTCAACCTCGACCCCGGCAAGTACATCGTCAACTGCCCGAACGGCAGCGAAGAAGACCAGGGCACGCTGGAAGCGACCGGCAAGGCGACCGGCCAGCCGGCGGGCGCCTCGGCGGCGCTGCTGAAGCGGGCGACCGACGGCTACAAGGCCTACGTCGAAGCCGAAGTCGCGAAGCTGCGGAGCGGCACTCAGGAATTCGTCGCGGCGCTGGAAGCGGGCGACACCGCCAGGGCGAAGGAACTGTTCGGCCCGGTGCGGATCCACTACGAGGCGATCGAGCCGGTCGCCGAGAGCTTCGGCGAACTCGACCCCGAGATCGACGCTCGCATCAACGACGTCGAACACGAAAGCGAATGGACCGGCTTCCACCGCATCGAGCGCACGCTCTGGGAGCAGAACACGACGAAGGGCACGGAGTCCTACGCGAAGAAGTTGATGGACGACGTCGACACGCTGCAGCGGAAAGTCAAGTCGATCGAGCTGCAGCCGGCGCAGCTGGCCAACGGCGCGGTCGAGCTGATGAACGAGGTCTCGAACTCGAAGATCACCGGCGAGGAGGACCGTTACTCGCACACCGACCTCTCCGACTTCGAGGGCAACCTCTCGGGCTCGCGCAAGGCGTTCGTGCTGCTGATCCCGGCGCTGAAGCAGACCGGCAACGCGAAGCTGGCGGCGACGATCGAAGAACGGTTCGAAGCCGTGCAGAAGAGCCTTGACACCTACCGGCGCAACACGCCCCTGGGCTTCGCGCTCTACGGCGAACTGACGCCGCAGGACAAGCGCAAGTTCGCGGTCGAGGTCGACGCCCTGGCCGAACCGCTCTCGACCGTGGCGGCGAAGGTCAGCGGCGCCTAGGGCGATGCGGCTCCGGACCTGGCAGCGGATCGCAGGCGCGGCGGCAGCCGCAGTCGCGATCGCGCTGCTGGGCGGGGTCGCGACGGCGGCCGCGGCCGCCGGGCAGCCGGCGCCGGCTGCCCAGGTCGACGGCGCCGCGGCGCTGCTGGCGGCGCTGCCGGCCGAATACGCGGCCGCCGATCCCACCCACGAAGCCCTCGCCGCCGCTCGCGCGCGGACGCTGGCGGCGGCGCTGCAAGCCCAGGTGGCGGCCTGGCGGGCGGCGGGCGACAGCGGTCTCGACGGCGCCGCCCGCGGCTCGGCCCAGCTCGCCGCCGCGCTCGCGATCAGCCGCGAACGGCTGCGGCCCTGGGCGCTGCCGCTGCGCGTCGACGGCCTCGCCGAGGGGATCGAGCGCGAGCTCGCCAGGGCGGGCTTCGGCGGCAGCGCCGGGGCGAGGCCCTACGCGGAGATCGAAGCGCTGCTCGCCGCCGCCGCGGCGGCGGCCAGGGCGGGGCACCGCGCCCCGGCGCGGGCGGCGGCGGCCGAGGCCTACGCGCTCTTCGCCCAGGGCCCGGCGGTTCGCCTGCGCGCGGTCAACGCTGCCCTCGCGACCGCGGTCGGCGACGCCTTCTGGTCCCCCGGTCCCTCTCAGCCCGGGCTGCTGCCTGCGCTTGCCGCGGGCGCCGGCGCCGCGGCGGTGACGGCAGCCGCCGAACGCGCCCAGGGCCAGGTCGAAACCGCCGCCCTCGCCCTCGGCGACCAGAGCGTCAGCCGCGCGACCGTGGTCGCCGACGCGGCGGTGATCGTCTTCCGCGAGGGGTTGGAGGCGGTCCTGATCCTGGCCGCGATCACCGCCTCCTTCGTCGGCGCCCGCCGCCGCCTGCGGCGCCCGGTCCTGATCGGCGCCCTGCTCGGCCTCGGCGCCAGCGCCATCACCTACGCGCTGGCCCAGGTCCTCGTCGACGCCCTCGGCGACGGCGGCCTGCGGCTGCAGGCGATCACCGGCCTGCTGGCGATCGCCGTCCTGCTCGTCGTCACCAACTGGTTCTTCCACCGCGTCTACTGGAGCGAGTGGATCGGCCGTTTCCACCGCCGCCGCAAAGCGCTGGAGCGGCTCGACCGCTTCGGCTTCCTCTCCGGCCAGGTCTTCGGCTTCGCCCTGCTGGGCCTGACCAGCGTCTACCGCGAGGGCTTCGAGACCGTCCTCTTCCTGCAGAACCTGCAGGTCAGCGCCGGCACCAGCGCCACCCTGCTCGGGGTCGCGATCGGGCTGGCGGGGACGCTTGTGGTCGGCTTCGTCACCTTCCGCCTCGAGCGCAAGCTGCCCTACAAGAAGATGCTGATCGCGACCGGCGTCCTGATCGGGCTGGTGCTGGCGGTGATGGTCGGCACCACCGTCCACACCATGCAGGGCCTGGGCTGGCTGCCGAGCACTCCGGCCGACTTCACCCTCGGCCTCTCCTGGGGACAGTGGCTCGGCCTCTACGCGACCTGGGAGGGAATCGGCGCCCAGATCCTGGCGCTGCTGGTGGTCTACGGCTCCTACGCCGTGGCCCGCCAGCTGCAGGCGCGCCGGCGCGGCCGCGGCGCCGAGGTCCCGGTCGGCGGCCGCGCCGCGACCTAAGGGGGACCAGCTCAGCCGTGGTCGCGGCCGGCGTCGTAGCCGCGCCGGTAGGCGGCGAGGAAGCCAGCCGGCAGCGGCCCCTCGGGGCGGAAGCGGGCGGCGACGGTGAGGCGGCGGATCAGGTCGGTGTGGATGCCTTCGGTGTCCTCGGCGCTGCGCTGGGCGGCGCCCAGCAGGTAGCCGAGGCGCAGGCCGGCGGCGCCGCCCGGCTGCGCCCGCGCCTCGGCGTTGAGCCTGGTCGCGGTCTCGACCAGGGCTTCGCCGACCGTCGCCAGCTCGCCGCCCGCCTGGTTCTCGCTGAGGCACTCGCTGATCGGCACCCCGCCGGCGAGCCGGACTTCGCCCGGCGCCTTGGCGAGCGCCGCCGCGTAGGCGCCGGCGCCATCGAGGCAGGCGGTTGGGGTCGTCTCTTCTTCGCCGCGGCCGCAGCCGGCGGCGAAGGGAGTCAGCAAGGCGAAGAGGGTCGCTGCGATCGAGACACGCATCGGCACTCCATCCTATGAAGAGCGGCGCTGAGTCGAGTTTCTCTCGCATACCGAGAGAAACTCGACTCATGCCTCAGTCGCCGCCACCGCTGGCTGAGATCCCGCCGGTCGGCGAGCGGCTGAAGCCGCCGGGCGGGCCGCTCGGGGCCGGCGGCGCGGCCGGGTGCTTGTGCGGCTTCGGGGCCGTCGTTTCAGCGGCGGTGGTCGGGAAGGTTTCGACCCATTCGGCGAGCTGGAACTGGGCGGCGGCGGCGTGGTTCCAGGAGAGGTGGAGGTGGTTGCCGCAGCCGTGGCCGGCGTCGCCTTCGTAGCCGACCCAGCGGAAGGGCGGCCGCGGCTGGTTCTGGACCGGCTCGGCCCAGTGGGCGAGGCGGGTGATCGGCGCCCAGTTGGGGCCGCAGGTGGTCGTGTCGTCGACCGGCACCAGGTCGACCGCGACCCCGTTGTAGTGGTCGGAGCCGTGGACGTGGCATTCGTCGCAGCCGACGTGCCTGCCGTCCGGCAGCGGCCCCGAGTAGCCGTCGGTGACGTAGATCGGGTAGCGCTTGGCGATCCAGAGCAGGTCGGGGAGGATGCGGCGATCGACCATGTCGCCGGCTTCGTGTGGGATCGAGGCCGGGATCGGGACGATCTTGCCCGGCGCGTAGATCAACTTGGTCGGGGTCGGGGGCGCTTCCGACTCGGGGCCGGCGCTGGCTCGGGTCACCGCCCAGATCGCCAGCACGACCAGGGCGAGGAGCGCCAGCGCCTCGAGGTTGGCCCGGCGCGCGTACCAGTGGCCGGCGCCGCGGTTGATTGGGTGGCCCTGTACGGACAAGTCCTCTGCCTATCGACCGCGCGGATGTGAGCTTGAATTCCGCAAAAGGTGGATAGGGTTCGAGCGGATGCCCACGGTTCGCGACGCGACCTTCGACCTCTTCCGCGCCCACGGGATGACGACGATGTTCGGCAACCCCGGCTCGACCGAGTTGCCGATGCTGGCCGACTTCCCGGCCGACTTCCGCTACGTGCTGGGGCTGCAGGAGGCGGTCGTCGTCGGCATGGCCGACGGCTACGCCCAGGCTTCCGGCCAGACCACGGTCGTCAACCTCCACACCGCGCCCGGGGTCGGCAACGCGATGGGGGCGATCTTCAATGCCCAGGCCAACCACTCGCCGCTGCTGGTCACCGCCGGCCAGCAGGCGCGGGCGCAGATCACCCTGCAGGCGAACCTGACCAACCGCGACGCGACCCGGATGCCGCACCCGCTGGTCAAGTGGTCCTACGAGCCGCCGCGGGCCGAGGACGTGCCGCTGGCGCTCGCCCACGGCGCCCACCTCGCCTCGCTGCCGCCGCGCGGGCCGGTCTTCGTCTCGCTGCCGATGGACGACTGGGGGGTCGAGGTCGACGCGGGCGACGCCCGGGCGGCGATCGAGCGCCGGGTCACGGCGCGGGCGAGCGCCGACCCCGAGGCGGTGCGGGCACTGGCGGAGCGGCTCGACGCCGCCGCCAACCCGGTCCTCGTTGCCGGCCCCGACATCGACGCCAGCGGCGCCTGGGAGCTCGGCGTCGCCCTCGCCGAGCGCCAGCGGCTGCCGGTCTGGGCCTCGCCCGCGACCGGCGGCAACCGGCTCGGCTTCCCCGAGGGCCATCCCAACTTTCGCGGCGTGCTGCCGCCGGCGATCGGCCCGGTCGGGCAGACGCTCGAGGGCCACGACCTGATCCTCGTCGTCGGCAGCTCGGTCTTCCCCTACTACCCGCACATCCCCGGGCCGCTGCTGCCCGAGGGGGCGAGCCTGGTGGCGATCACCAGCGACCCCGACGAGGCGGTGCGGGCGCCGATGGGCGACGCGATCGTCGCCGACGTCGAGCTGACCCTGGCGGCGCTGCTGGAGGCGGTCCCCGAGTCCAGCCGCCCGGTCCCGGAGCCGAACCAGCCGCCACAGGAAATCCCGCCGGCCGATCCGCTCAACCCCTCGACCGTGCTCAGCGCCCTCGGCGAGGCCCTGCCCGAGGACGGGATCGTCGTGCTCGAGGCGCCGACGGCGACCCTGGCGCTGCGCAACCAGCTGCGGATCTCGCGGCCCGGCAGCTACTACTTCGCCGCCGGCGGCGGCCTCGGCTTCGGCCTCGCCGCCGCGGTTGGGGTCCAGCTCGCCGAGCCCAGCCGCCCGGTCGTCTGCGTGCTCGGCGAGGGCTCGGCCCAGTACGCGATCACCGCCTTCTGGAGCGCCGTCGCCTACGACATCCCGGTCACCTTCCTGGTCCTGCGCAACGAGGAGTACGGGATCCTCAAGTGGTTCGCCGAGGCCGAGGGGGTCAGCGGCGCCCCCGGCCTCGACCTGCCGAAGCTCGACGTCGCCGCGGTCGCCGAGGGCTACGGCGTCAAGGCCCATCGCGCCGGCGATCGCGAGGGCGCCGCCGCCGCCCTCGCCGCCGCCCTCGCCTCCTCCCAGCCGGAGCTGGTCGAAGTCCCGGTTGCCCCCGGGATGTCGCTCTTCTAGGCGCCCGATGGCCCTGCTGGAGCGCAAGCCGGAGTCGCTCGCCCCGCCCGCCTCCGAGCCCGCGCCCGACCGCGCCCCGGACGAGATCGCCGCCGGCGTCGCCCAGCCGCTGCGGGGCGAGCTGGAGCGGCTGCTCGGCCCGGGCCGGCTGCTGGCGAGCGCCGGCGACATCGTCCGCTACGCCTCCGACGCCAGCCCCTACCGGCTGCTGCCGCGGGCGGTGGTGATGGCCCACGAACCCGACGACGTCGCCAAGGTCCTCGCCTACGGCCGCGAGCAGGGGATCCCGGTCACCTTCCGCGCCGGCGGCACCAGCCTCAACGGCCAGGGCCAGAGCGACGGCATCCTCGTCGACGTCCGCCGCCACTTCGGCGGCGTCGCGGTCGAGGCCGGCGCCCCCCGCGAGGGCGGGGACGAGATCGAGGCCGCCCGCGCTCGGGTCAAGCCCGGCACCGTGCTCGGCCACGCCAACCGCGTCCTCGCCCCGCACGGGCGCAAGCTCGGCCCCGACCCGGCCAGCACCGAGATCGCCACCGTCGGCGGCGTCGTCGCCAACAACTCCGGCGGCATGCGCTGCGGCACCACCAAGGACTCCTACTCGACGGTCACCGCGCTGACCTTCGTCCTGCCCTCGGGGACGACGATCGACAGCGCCGCGCCCGACGCCGCCGAGCGCTTCGCCACCGCCGAGCCGGAGCTGGTCGCCGGGCTGGAGGCGATCCGCGACGAGCTCCGCGCCGACGCGGAGCTGAGCGAGCGCATCCGCCGCAAGTTCGGGATCAAGAACACGACCGGCTACCGGCTCTGCGCCTTCCTCGACGCCGAGCAGCCGCTGGAGATCTTCCGCCGCCTCCTGGTCGGCTCCGAGGGCACCCTCGCCTTCGTCGCCGAGGCGGTCTTCGAGACGGTTCCGCTGCTGCCCCGCACCACCACCGCCTGGGTCCACTTCCCCGACATCGACCAGGCGATCGCCCCGGTCCGCGACCTGGTCGAGGCCGGCGCCACCGCGGTCGAGCTGATGGTCGCGCCGGCATTGATCACCGCCGCCTGGAACATGGTCGGGGCGCCGCAGGAGTGGAAAGAGCTGCCGCCGGAGTCGGCGGTGCTGCTGGTCGAGTTCGGCGCCGACGGCGATGCCGAGCTGGACGAGCAGGTCGCCGGGGCGGAGAGGATCCTCGCCTCCCACGAGACGATCCGCCCGATCGAGTTCAGTCGCGACCCCGAGGAGATCGAGCTCGCCTGGCGCGTGCGCGAGGGCCTGCACGGGCTGATCGGGCGGCTGCGGCTGCCGGGCACGGCGCTGATCGTCGAGGACGTCTGCGTGCCGCCGGAGCGGATCGCCGAGGGCGCCCGCGACCTGCAGGCGCTGCTCGGCGAGCACGGCTTCCTGCCCGGGGTCGCCGGCCACGCCTCCGCCGGCAACCTCCACTTCATGCTCACCCCCGACTTCGCCAAGCAGGAGGACCTCGACCGCTACGAGGCCTTCATGGGCGGCCTGGTCGAGCTGATCGTCGACAAGTACGACGGCTCGCTCAAGGCCGAGCACGGGACCGGCATCAACATGGCCCCTTATGTAGAGCGCGAGTGGGGGGAGAAGGCGACCGAGCTGATGTGGCGGGTGAAGCGGCTCGCCGACCCGGACGGCGTGCTCTCGCCGGGGGTCGTCCTCAACCGCGACCCCGGTGTCCACCTGCGCAACCTGAAAACGACGCCGGCGATCGAGGAGTCGGCCACGACCTGCGTCGAGTGCGGCTTCTGCGAGCCGGTCTGCCCCAGCCGCGACCTGACGACGACGCCGCGGCAGCGGATCGTGCTGCGGCGGGAGATGGCGCGCCAGCCGCCGGGCTCGCCGGTGCAGCTGGCGCTGCTGCGCGAGTTCCCCTACGAGGCGCTCGACACCTGCGCCGCCGACGGCTCCTGCCGGCTCGCCTGCCCGGTCGGGATCGACACCGGCAGGCTGGTCAAGGAACTGCGCGCCCAGCGCCACGGCGAGCGGGCCGAGAAGCGGGCACTCGGAGCCGCCCGGCGCTGGGAGACGGTCGAGGGAGCCTCGCGCGCCGGCCTGCGCCTCGGCGGCCCGCTGGCGCGGCGGACGAAGAAGGGCGAGGCGCTGCCCGGGGCCGCCCCGGGGACGCTGCCGCCGACCCTCCACACCGGCGCCGCCGCGGTCTACGTCCCCTCCTGCACCAACCGCATCTTCGGCCCCACTTCCGCCGATGGGCCGATTTCCCGTGATATCGACGGGAAATCGGCCCATCGACATTGGGTGGTGGAGGCGATGGTGGAGGTCTCGGCGCGGGCGGGGCTGCCGGTGTGGATTCCGGAGGACGTGGGGGGGTCCTGCTGCGGGCTGCCCTGGAGCTCGAAAGGGTTCGGCGCCGCCCACCGGCGCAAGGCGAACGAGATGGTCGAGCGGCTCTGGGGCTGGAGCGGCGAAGGGGCGCTGCCGATCGTGATCGACGCCGCCTCCTGCACCCACGGCATCGCCGACCCCGGCCCCGGCGCGCTCGGCGAGGAGAACGCCGAGCGCCTGGCCAGGCTCGAGATCCTCGACTCGGTCGCCTGGGCGCACGATCGCCTGCTGCCCTGGCTCGAGGTCGGCGAGAAGGTCGGCGCCGCGACCGTGCACCCGACCTGCGCGACCCGCCACCTGGGCCTGGCGCCGCGGCTCGAGGCCCTCGCCGGCGCCCTCGCCGAGGAGGTCTTCGTCGCCCCCTCAGCGACCTGCTGCGGCTTCGCCGGCGACCGCGGCATCTCCCACCCGGAGCTGACCGCGGCCGCCACCGCCCCCCAGGCCGCCGAGCTGGCCGGCCGCCATTTCGACGCCCACCTCTGCAGCAACCGCACCTGCGAGATCGGCCTCGAGCGCGCCACCGGCGAGCCCTACGAGTCCTTCCTGATCCTGCTCGAGCGCCTAACCCGGTCAGGTTGAGACGGGGGAGAGACTCAGCCGCCCAGCCCTTAGGCGGGGGTGCCGCGGATCAGCAGCTTCTACGGGATCACGATCAGGATGTTCTTCGACGAGACCATTCATTCCGGTCGCCCCCACTTCCATGCCTTTTACAGTGGTGATCAAGCCTCGTTCGACGTCACAGACCTGAGTCGGATCGCCGGCAAATTGCCGCTGCGGATCGAACGGCTTGTACGGAAGTGGGCTCGGTCTCACCGAGCTGAGTTGATGGCAAACTGGGAGCGCGGTCGCAGTGGTCAGCGACTGGATAGAATCGAGCCATTGAAATGATTTGTCTACAATGGGCCCTGTGCTTGTCCTACCGCCCAAGTTGATCGAAGCGATTCCGATCGATGGCTACAAGGTCCATCTGAAGTTTGCCGATGGGCTCGCAGCCGACGTGGATCTCTCCTATCTGGTTGGACGCGGGGAAGTTTTCGAGCCACTGCGAGACGTCGAGTACTTCCGCAAGCTGGAGGTTGACGACGGCGGTGTCACGATCGAGTGGCCGAACGAAGCCGACGTTGCGCCGGAGCGGCTCTACGATCTGGTGCAGGCGGCTGAGTACGAGAAGCGAAAGCTCGCCGGCGCGGGCGGCGTCTAGCCCGACGCCGAGATTTTCTCGGCGTCGACGGTCTTCGCGTCGAGGTCGCGGATCAGCGCCGCGGTCTTGGCGTCGCTCTCCATGCGGCGGTCCAGCAGCGGGTTGATCAGGCCGCGCAGGGCGGAGACGTAGCGCCACCACTTGGGGACGAAGACGCGCGGGGCGCGTTCCTCGATGCCGCGGACGAGGCCGGCGCCGGCCTCGGCGGGGGTGATCCGCTTCAGCAGGAAGTCGGGGCTCAGTTCGCTGATCCGGCCGCCGTCCTCCTGGTCGAAGGCGTCCTGGACGAGCTTGGTGTCGACCCAGCCGAAGTAGGCGACGGTGGCGCTGGCGCCGTGCGGGGCGAGCTCGACCCGCAGCGCCCGGCCCAGCTGCTCGACCCCGGCCTTGGCGACCGCGTAGGGGGAGTTGCCCATGCCGTTGGCGAAGGCGTAGACGGAGGAGACGACGACGATCTGGCCGCGGCGGGCGACGATCTGCGGCAGCGCCGCGCGGGCCGTGCGCCAGACCCCCAGCAGGTCGACCTCGAAGACGCGCTCCCACTCCTCGCCGGAGATCCCGCGCGCGGTCGCGAACCGCTTTTGGGCGATGCCGGCGTTGGCGACGGCGACGTCGAGGCCGCCGAGCTTCTCCACCACCTCAGCGACCGCTGCCATCATCGCCCCCTGATCGGTGACGTCAGCGCCGAGCCCGATCGCCCGCGGCCCGATCCGCTCCGCCGCCTCGCGGGCCTGCTCGGGGTCGAGGTCGAGGACCGCGACCGAGGCCCCGCGCAGGTGCATCTGCCGGGCCGTCTCGAAGCCGATCCCGCGGCCGGCGCCGGTGACCAGCGCCACCTTTCCGTTCAGGTCGAAGACGGGCACGCGGCGCGCAGCCTACTCGCTCCTAGAATCACCCGTCCATGCCTGGATTCAGCCCCGTCGACCCGAAGCAGTCCTTCCCCGAGCTCGAGCGGCGGGTGCTCGAGCGCTGGCGCGCCGCCGACGTCTTCGCCCGCTCGCTGCAGAACCGCGCCGGGGCCGAGGTCTGGAGCTTCTACGAGGGCCCGCCGACCGCCAACGGCCGGCCCGGCTCCCACCACGTCCTCGCCCGCGTCTTCAAGGACGTCTACCCGCGCTACAAGACGATGTGCGGCTACCGGGTCCCGCGCAAGGCCGGCTGGGACTGCCACGGCCTGCCGGTCGAGCTCGAGGTCGAAAAGCAGCTCGGGATCGCCTCCAAGCAGGAGATCGAGGAGTTCGGGATCGCCGAGTTCAACGCCCGCTGCCGCGCCTCGGTCTTCGAGTACGTCGAGGAGTGGAACCGGCTGACCGAGCGGATCGGCTTCTGGATCGACCTCGACGACCCCTACGTGACGCTCGAGGACGACTACATCGAGTCGGTCTGGTGGTCTCTTCGCAAGCTCTGGGATGACGGGCGCCTCTACGAGGGTCACAAGGTCGTCCCCTACTGCCCGCGCGACGGCACCCCGCTCTCCTCGCACGAGGTGGCGCTGGGCTACAGGGATGTCGAAGATCCCTCGATCTACGTGCGCTTCCCGTTGCTCGACGGCGCCGGCGCCGAGTCGGGCGAGTCGCTGCTGGTCTGGACGACGACGCCCTGGACGCTGCCCGGCAACGTCGCCGTCGCCGTCGCGCCGGGGGTCCCCTACGTGCGCGCGCGGGTCGACGGCGAGGCGCTGATCCTGGCCGAGCCGCTGCTCGAGAAGGTGCTGGGCGAGGGGGTGGAGGTGGAGGCCCGTTTCGCCGGCGCCGACCTGATCGGCCGCCGCTACGAGGGCCCGGTCTTCGAGCTCTCCGACGGCGGCCCGGCCAAAGTCCCGCCCGCGGCCCCCTTCCAGGTCGTCGCCGGCGATTTCGTCACCACCGAGGACGGCACCGGCCTCGTCCACATCGCCCCCGCCTTCGGCGAGGACGATTACGCGGTCGCCGCCGCCCACGATCTCTTCGACCCGACCCGGCGGCAGACGCTCTACAACCCGGTCAAGCCCGACGGCCACTTCGACGAGCGGGTGGTCGGCTTCGAGGATCGCTTCGTCAAGGACCCCGAGGTCAGCCGCGGGCTGATCGCCGACCTCGAGCGCCGCGGCCGGCTCTTCCGCGAGCAGACCTACGAGCACTCCTACCCGCACTGCTGGCGCTGCGGCACCCCCCTTATCTACTACGCGACGACGAGCTGGTACATCGCCACCTCCGAGGTCAAGGAGCAGATGCTCGCCAACAACGAGACGATCGGCTGGCACCCCGAGCACGTCAAGCACGGCCGCTTCGGCAAATGGCTGGAGAACAACGTCGACTGGGCGCTCTCGCGCGACCGCTACTGGGGCACGCCGCTGCCGGTCTGGCGCTGCTCGGATCGCCGCTGCGGCGAGCTCGAGTGCATCGGCTCGGTCGCCGAGCTGCGCGACCGCTCCGGCGGCACGGTCCCCGACGACCTCCACCGCCCCTACATCGACGCGGTGACGATCGAGTGCGGCAGGTGCGGCGGCGAGATGCGCCGGGTCGAGTCGGTGATCGACACCTGGTACGACAGCGGCGCGATGCCCTTCGCCCAGTTCCACTACCCGTTCGAGAACGAGGCCGAGTTCAAAGAACGCTTCCCAGCCGACTTCATCTGCGAGGCGATCGACCAGACCCGCGGCTGGTTCTACACGCTGCTGGCCGAGTCGACCCTGCTTTTCGACACCTCCAGCTACAAGAACTGCGTCTGCCTCGGCCTCATCCTCGACCCCGAGGGCCAGAAGATGTCGAAGAGCCGCGGCAACGTCGTCGACCCCTGGGACGTCCTCGACAGCCACGGCGCCGACGCCTTCCGCTGGTACTACCTGACCGCCCAGCAGCCCTGGTCGGGCTACCGCTTCTCGGTCGAGACCGTCGGCGAGTCGGTGCGCCAGTTCCTGCTCACCCTCTGGAACACCTACTCGTTCTGGGTGCTGTACGCCAATGCGGAGGACCTCGGCCCGGACGACTTCGGCGCCGCTCCCGAGCCCGCCAACGACCTCGACCGCTGGGCGCTGTCCCGCCTGCAGGCGACCGCATCGACCGTGCGCGAGCGGATGGACGCCTTCGACTGCACCGCCGCCGGACGGGCGATCGCCGCCTACGTCGAGGAGCTCTCCAACTGGTACGTGCGGCTCTCGCGGCGGCGCTTCTGGGACGGCGACCGCGCCGCCTTCGCGACCCTGCGCCACTGCCTGTTGGAGACGGTGGCGATGCTGGCCCCCTTCATCCCCTTCCTCGCCGACGAGATCCACCTCAACCTCGCCGCCGGTGCCGCCGAGACGGCCGACTCGGTTCACCTGCGCGATTACCCGCGGGTCGACGCAGCACTTCGCGACCCCGAGCTGGAGGACGGGATGGAGGCGGTGCGGCTGACGGTCGAACTGGGCCGCGCCGCCCGCGCCCAGGCGAAGGCGAAGGTGCGCCAGCCGCTGCGCCGGGCGGTGATCGTCGCCAACGAGGCCGAGCGGGCGGCGATCGAGGCCCGGGCCGAGCTCGTCACCGCCGAGCTCAACGTCAAGGAGCTCGACTTCGTCAGCGAGCAGGGCGAGTTGGTCAGCTACACGGCGAAGCCCAACTACCGCGCCCTCGGACCCCGCTTCGGCAAGTGGATGCCGCAGGTCGCCGCCGCGGTCGCGGCGCTCGATCCCGCCCACGTCGCCGCCGCGCTCGCCGAGGGCGGCGAGGTCGGGATCGCGATCGACGGCGTCGACCACACGCTTGGCCCCGACGACATCACCCTCGCCCTGCAGCCGCTCGAGGGCTACGAGGTCGAGGCCGAGGCCGGCCACGCGGTCGCCCTCCAGCTCGAGCTCGACGACGAGCTGCGCCGGGAGGGCCTCGCCCGCGAGATCGTCCACGCCGTCCAGAACGCCCGCAAAGAGGCCGGCCTCGAGATCACCGACCGGATCGAACTCAGCCTCGGCGGCGACGCCGACCTGCTCGCCGCCGCCCGCGCCCACGAGGCCTACCTAGCCAACGAGGTCCTCGCCGCCGCGGTCGGCTACGACGCCGTCGAGGGCGCCAGCGCCAAGATCGACGGCGCCGAGCTGATCATCTCCGTCACCCGCGCCTGAGGCTGACTCGGGCAGAGGTGGAAAGCTTGATTTCCAATCCGGCCCTTGTGGACAGAGATCCGGAGGGCCGCCCACGCTATCAGGAGGCACCCATGAGAGCCGACTACGACAGTGAGGCCGATGCCGTTTCCATCGATCTGATCGAGGTCGACCGCTGGGACGATGGCGAAGGAGTCGACGAGGACTTCTGCAACGTCTCCTTCTCGAAGGGTCGCGTCGCGAACGTCGCCCTACTCAATCCCCGCGATCACCTTCGACTGCTCGAAGCGGCGGCGGAGCAGTTCGACCTCGACGCCGTCGCTCTCCTGGCTGCTGCTCAGGCAGCACTTGCCGCCCCCGACCGGGTCGTCAGCGTCGAGGTCGGGGCCCCGGCGCTGGCCTGACGAAGCGGCCGAATCGGCGTCAGTCACCGGCTGGCTCGCCGATGATGAAGTCGGTCTTCGCCGAGTCGGAGAACTTCACCCAGCAATGCTCGGGCGGGGCGCCGGCCACCTCGACCAGCGCCTGCTCGATCCGCTTGGCGATCTCCGCCTTCTGCTCGTAGGTCCGGCCCTCGAACCAGTGGACGTGAACGAACGGCATGGCTTGGAAGGGGCCGCCGCCCTCAGGCGAGCGCCGGCTCCAGCTCGGCCTCGAGGCGCCGCTTCGGCATCGCCCCGACGACTTTCTTGGCGATCGCCCCGTCCTTGAAGAGGATCATCGTCGGGATCGAGAGCACCTCGTACTGCGCTGCGGTCTGCTGGTTCTCGTCGACGTTGATGCTGACGATCTTGAGGTCCTCGCGCTCGCCGTCGATCTCCTCGAGGACCGGGTGCACGACGCGGCACGGCCCACACCAGGGAGCCCAGAAGTCGACCAGCACGGGGCCGTCGGCATCGATCACGTCGGCTTTGAAGGTGGCGTCGGTTACGTCGGTCAATTTCCCAGTCACTGGATATCGATCTCCCGGAATCGAGGTTCGTAGGCCAATACTTCAGAAAGTATAGCGCCGGGGTCCAAGCCGCAAAAGGGGCACCCGCCAGACCGCCTCGACGACGATCGCGCGGTCCATCTTCGAGGATCCGGCGCGGCGGTCGCGGAAGACGATCGGCACCTCCACCACCTTGAAGCCGCGGCGCAGCGCCCGGTAGGTCATCTCGACCTGGAAGGCGTAGCCGCGGGCCCCGATCGTGTCGAGGTCGATCGCCTCCAGGACCTCGCGGCGGAAGCACTTGAAGCCGCCGGTGAGGTCGCGCACCTCGACCCCCAGCACCAGCCGCGCGTAGGCGCTGCCGCCGCGGCTGATCGCCCGCCGCAGCGGCCCCCAGTCGCCGACGCCGCCGCCCGGCACGTAGCGCGAGCCCAGCACCAGGTCGGCCCGCTGCGCCGCCTCCAGCAGCCGCGGCAGGTAGGCCGGGTCGTGCGAGAAGTCGGAGTCCATCTCCAGCACCAGCCCGGCGCCGCCCTCGAGGGCGCGGCGGAAGCCGGCGACGTAGGCGGGGCCGAGGCCTTCCTTGCGGGGGCGGTGGAGGACCTCGACGCTCGACCGCTCGGCCGCCAGCCGGTCGGCCAGGCGCCCGCTCCCGTCGGGCGAGTTGTCGTCGACGATCAGGACCCGCGCCGAGGCCGGCAGCTTCGCCAGCACGGCATCGACGAAGGCCTCGATGTTCTCCGCCTCGTTGTAGGTCGGCAGGACCAGCCAGGCGGGGCCGGGATTGGACTTGGGCATCGGGCGCGATGCTATTGGCGATCCGAAATTCCGGCTAAAGACCGCGGCGGCCGCGACGGCTAACTTCCAGAGATGACCAACGCCGAGATCGCCGCCGCGCTGGAAGAGCTGGGCGTGCTCTACGAGCTCGACGGCGCGGTCAAATACCGCGTGCTGGCCTACGGCACCGCCGCCAAGGCGATCCGCGAGAGCCCGGTCTCGGTCGCCGAGCTGGCGCGGGAGGGCCGCGCGACCGAGATCCCCGGCGTCGGCAAGACGCTGGCGGAGAAGATCGCCGCCCTGCTGGAGACCGGCGAGATTCCCGCCGCGGCGAAGCTGAAGGCGAAGTTCCCGCCGACCCTGATCGAGGTGACGCGGGTGCCCGGGGTCGGCGCCAAAACCGCGCGGCGGCTGCACGAGGAGCTCGGCGTCGCCTCGATCGAGGACCTCAGGGCCGCCGCCGAGGGAGAGCGCATCCGCGACCTCAAAGGCCTCGGCCCGAAAGCGGAGACGAACGTGCTGGCGGCGCTGGAGCGGCTCGGCGAGCCCGGCGAGGGGCCGGGCCGGCTGCTGCTCTCGATGGTGCGGCCGATCGCCGAGGAACTGGCGGCGGCCCTGCGCCAGCACCCGGGCGCCGACCGGGTCGAGGTCGCCGGCTCGGTCCGGCGCTGGGCCGAGACCTGCAAGGACATCGACCTGATCGCCACCGCCGAGCAGCCGGCGGCGCTGGCCGAGCACCTCGCCGGCCACCCGCTGATCGCCGCCGCCGGCAAGCCGGGCCCCAACGGGGTGCGGGCGCAGACCCACAACGGCATCGCGGTCGACCTGCGGATCGTCCCGCCGGCCGCCTTCGGCAACCTGCTGCAGCACTTCACCGGCTCCCAGGCCCACAACGTGCAGCTGCGCGAAGAGGCGGTGGCGCGCGGGCTCTCGGTCTCCGAGCACGGCATCACCGACACCGAGAGCGGCGGGGTGACCCTCTGCGAGAGCGAGCAGGGCGTCTACGAGCGCCTCGGCTACGCCTATATCGAGCCGGAGCTGCGCGAGGGCCGGGGCGAGCTGAGGGCGGCGCGGGAGGGGGAGCTGCCGGAGCTGATCGAGCTCGGCGACGTCCGCGGCGACCTCCACGCCCACACCACCCTCTCCGACGGCCGCAACACGCTCGAGGAGATGGCGGCGGCCGGGCGCGAGCGCGGCTACGCCTACATGGCGATCACCGACCACTCCGCCAGCCACGGCTTCGGCGACCACGTCACCCCGGAACGGCTTTGGCGGCGGATCGAGGAGATAGCCACCTGGAACAAGGGCAAACGCGGCTTCCGCCTGCTCGCCGGCTCGGAGATCAACATCGGCCTCGACGGCGGCCTCGACTACCCCGACGACCTGGTCGCGGCGCTGGACTGGGTCGTCGCCTCCGTCCACACCTCGTTCTCGATCTCGGCCGAGGAGATGACCGCGCGAGTGCTGGCGGCGATCGAGAACCCGCAGGTCAACTGCATCGGCCACCTCAGCGGCCGCCTGATCGGCCGCCGCGAGCCCTACGGGATCGACGTCGAGGCGGTCGCCGAGGCGGCGGCCCGGACCGGCACGATGCTGGAGATCAACGGCAACCCCAACCGCCGCGACCTCTCCGAGCAGCACGCCCGCCTCGCCCGCGAAGTCGGGGCGACGATCGTCCTCAACACCGACGCCCACGGCATCGACACCCTCGACAACATGGCTTACGCGGTCGCCACCGCCCGCCGCGCCTGGCTCGGCGCCGCCGACGTCGCCAACACCCGCGGCTGGCGCGAGTTCTCGAAGCTGCTGCGCTCCTAGGCCCGGCTGAGGCGGTCGCTGCGCAGCCCCGGCGTCCGGACCAGCTCGACCGGGCGCAGGGCGGAGGTGGGGACGACGTAGAACTTGACGCCGTCGCGGTGCTCGATGCCGAGCACCGCCGCCTCGCGGGTGTGCCAGGCGAGCGAGACGATCAGCGCGTAGCCGGCGCCGATCACGGCGACGCCGGGGAAGAAGAGGCCGAGGCCGCCGGCGGCGAGGGCGGTGACGCCGATCGGCCAGAGGCGGCCGATCGCGATCCGCCCCGGCGCCTCGGACGGCAGCGAGGTGGCGGTGCGGGCGCGGGCGAGGACGTCGCGCATGTCGTCGGCGGCGCGGGCGGGGCGGCCGAGGTAGAAGCCGATCGCCAGCGAGACCAGCCACCAGGCGGCGGCGACGAGGATCGTCGTCGCGCTGCCTTCGCGGTTGGCGCCGATCGCGGTGATCGCGCCCAGCGCCGTCGCCTCGGCGCCGGTGATGAAGACGGTGACCCGCAGCAGGTCGGTGTAGGGCATCGCTAGGCCGCCAGCCACTCGAGGATCGCCAGCCAGCCCGCCGGCCCGGACACGGTCAGGTCGGACTCCTCGGCGAGCTCGGCCGGGGCCTCGGGCGAGACGATGCCGACGCTGACGGCGACGCTCAGCCGGCCCTCCTCGCGCAGCTCGCGCAGGCGGCCGAAGGCGTCGAGGTCGGTGCGGTCGTCGCCGGCGTAGACGGCGCGGTCGAGGTCCTCGCCGGCGAGCAGCGAGGCGACCGCGGCGTCCTTGCCGCCGCCGCCGACCGGGCGCAGCTCCAGCACCTTGCGCCCCCAGCGCGGTTCGAGCCCGGCCTGCCCGGCCTCGACGGCGATTTCGTGCGCCCGCGCGGCCGCTGTCGGCTCGTCGCCGGCGCCGCGCCAGTGCAGCGCCTGGATCGGCCCCTTGTCCTCGTGGCGCAGCCCGGCGGCTGCTAGCGAAGACGCGTCGATGCCGGCGAGGAAGTCGGCGGCCTCGCGCTCGCGCCCGGCCAGCGAGGGGTCGGGCCGCGGCTCCGCGTCCCCCGGCAGCAGCAGCTCCAGGCCGTGGTTGCCGGCGTAGGCGATGCCGTCGAGCCCGACCAGCCGCCGCGCCTCGGCCGCCTGGCGCCCGGAGACGCAGGCGACCAGGCCGAAGCGCTCGCTCAGCGCCGCCAGCGCCCGCCGCGCCGCCGCCGGCACCGCCGCTTCCTCCGCCCGCTCGGCGATCGGCGCCAGGGTGCCGTCGACGTCGGTCAGGATCGCCGCCCGCTCCGGCTGCGCCCGCAGCGGCTCGAGCAGGGAGGCCCAGGCGCCCTCCCCGGTATCGGATTCGCGAGGCACGGCATCTAGTATCGCCCGATGCCGACCCGGTCCGGTCCGATGCCCGCCAACGAGACCCTGAAGCTGGCGGCGATCGGCACCCTGGCGGGCGTCTTCAGCGGTCTCTTCGGGGTCGGCGGCGGCACCGTGATCGTGCCGCTGCTGATCTTCTGGTTCGGCTACGGCGAGCGCCTCGCGACCGGCACCAGCCTCGCCGCGATCGTCCTCATCGGCCTGCTCGGGACGCTCGCCGAGGGTGGTCTCTACGGCAACGTCCACGTCCTCACCGGGCTGCTGCTGGCGATCCCGGCGGTCGCCGGCGTGGTGCTGGGGACGGCGATCCAGCAGCGGATCCCGCAGCGCGCCGTCTCCTACCTCTTCGCCTTGCTGCTGACCGCGATCGCGATCGAGCTGATCCTCAAATGAGCGAGCTCGCGGCCGCCCTGATCGCCGTCGCCGGTGGCCTCGCCGGTGGCCTGGTTGGGGTCGGCGGCGGCGTCCTCTTCGTGCCGGCGCTGACGATCTTCCTCGGCCTCTCCCAGGTCGAGGGCGAGTCGACCTCGCTGCTGATGATCGTGATCGTCGCCCTGGTCGGGGCGATCCGCCAGAACGGCTACGGCAACGTCCGCCTCCGCGAGGCGCTGGTGATCGGCGTGCTCTCGCCGCTGGGGGTGCTGGTCGGGGTCGCCGTCGCCAACCACGTCTCCGAACGGGCGCTGCAGCTCACCTTCGCCGCCCTCGCCCTGTTCATGGCCCTGCAGTTGCTGCGCCGAGCCCGGGCCGCGCCCTGAACCCGCTGCCCGGAGCAAGGCCATCGTCTACGCTCAAAGCGTGGAATCGCTCACCTGGGAAGGCGACCTGCCCAATCTCCGCTCCCCGGTCCTGGTCTGCTCGTTTCGCGGCTGGAACGACGCCGCCGCCTCGGCCTCGACCGCGCTCGGCGCCGTCGCCTCCTCCTTCGACGCCCAGCTGATCGCCCGGATCGACCCCGAGGACTACTTCGACTTCCAGTCGACGCGGCCGACGATCACCCTCGACGGCGGCCAGACGCGGCGGATCGAGTGGCCGGAAAACAACCTGATCGCGGCCCGGGTGCCGAGCGCCGAACGCGACCTGGTGCTGCTCGACGGCACCGAGCCGAACCTGCGCTGGCGCACCTTCTCGGAGACGATCGCCACCGCCGCCGACGCCCTCGGCGTCGAGTTCGTCGTCACCCTCGGGGCGCTGATCGCCGAGGTCTCCCATACCCTGCCGGTGCCGATCACCGGCCTCGCCTCCGACGCCAACCTGGTCGAGGAGCTCGAACTCGAGCGCTCCAGCTACGAGGGCCCGACCGGGATCGTCGGCGTCGTCCACGACCTCTGCGGCCAGAGCGGGATCGATTCCGCCTCGCTCTGGGCGGCGGTGCCCCACTACGTCGCCGCGGTCCCCAACCCGAAGGCGGCGCTGGCGCTGCTGCGCCGGCTCGAGGGCCTGACCGGGATCGCCGTCGAGGCCTCCGAACTGGAGGAGGAAACGAGCGACTACGAGGAGCAGATCGGCCGCGCCGTCGCCGCCAACCCGGAGATCGAGGAGCTGGTCGCGCGGATCGAGGCCGAACAGGTCGACCTGCTCGCCGCCGAGGGCGACGAGCTGCCCTCCGCCGACACGATCGCCCGCGAGTTCCAGCGCTTCCTGCGCCAGCGCGGCGACCAGCGCTGAGGGCGCTGCAAACCTGCGCATCTCGGCGTCCTCGGTCGGTCATGTGCGGAGCACACTCCCTCCCTCGTCCTTGACCTGCTTGGTTTTCGCGCCCTCTAGGACTCCGCCGCGGGGCAGATCAGGCGGTAGTCGCACCAGCCGCAGACCGCCGGCGATGGGCGCGGCTCGAAGTCCTGGTCGAGGATGCCCTCGCCGACCTGCAGCACCGTGCGCTCGACCCGCTCGGCGTCGTCGGGCTTGCTCGGCGCCGCCACCTTGTCGGCATCGAGCACGTAGTAGTAGCTGCCGCTCGAGGCCTCGATCTCCCAGGCCTCGCGGGCGGCGAGCCGGTAGAGCGCCAGCTGCAGGTCGTTCTCCAGCTCGGCCTCGGTCCGGCGCTCGCCGGTCTTGTAGTCGATCAGCTCGTAGTCGCCGTCGGGCAGGCGGTCGACCCGGTCGACCCGGCCGCGGACGTGGTGCTCGCCGACCTTGAAGTCGAACTTTTTCTCCAGCCAGACCGGCTCGCCCTCGGCGACCCGCTCGCGCTCCCAGTAGAGACGCAGCGCCTCGCGGGCGCGGTCGCGGAACTGCAGCTCGTCGTCGGTCGCGCCGAAGCCGGTGCGGCGCCAGCCGGTCTCGAACAGCTCGTTCAGCCGCCGCAGCCCGTCCTCGCCCTCGCCCGGCGGGTCTTTGTGGAAGCGCTCGAGCACGTTGTGGATGAGGATCCCGAAGCGCTGGTTGATCGTCGGCTCCTGCGGGATCCCGAAGACGCGGGCGAACTTGTACTTCAGCGGGCAGGTCAGGTAGAGGCTGAGGTCGGAGGCGGAGAGGCTGAGCCGCCCGTCGCCGCGGCGCGGCAGGAAGGCCTCCAGCGAGGGCTCCTCGCGGGCGGCGATCAGCTCGCGGCGGCGGCCGCGCTCGTCCTCGGAGTCGAGCAGGTAGGAGTCGAGCGAGGAGGCGTCGAGCTCGGCCTGCTGCTCGGGGGTGGCGACCTGGCGCAGGAGGCCGTTGACCGCCTCGATCGCCTCCGCCGTCGGCTCGTCGCCGGGCCGCTGCGCCAGCGCCGCCAGCTTCAGCAGCTCGAGGTAGCGGGCGATCGCCCGGTTGACGTCGATCGCGGTGTCGAGGCGCGGCTCGGAGAGCTCGCGACCCGCCCGCCAGGAGGCCTCCAGGACCTGCTCGCGCAGGGTGCGGTAGGTCGCGTGCAGGCCCTCGGCGGGACCGAAGAGCTCCTCGCCGTGCTCCTCCTCCTCGACCCCGGCCGCCGCCAGCGCCTCCGCGTAGAAGGCCGAGGGACGGGCCTCCCCCTGCTCGCCGCGCTGCAGGCGCGAGAGCACCAGCCCGTTCCGCGCCGGCCAGCCGAGCCGCTCCCACTCCGCCTCGGCCTCGAGCCCGAGCACGAAGACGTGGTCGAAGCCGGCCCCCTTGACCGCGTCCAGGGCGAGGCCGCGGACCGAGCCGGGAGAGGGCGGCTCCTCGCCGCCGGCCGGCTCGACCCCGGCCTCGGCGACCGCGCTCAGATAGGAGACGAAGCCGCGAGTCGAGCCGTGCGGCTCGCGCCGCGCCCAGGCGGTCGCCAGCTCGGCCAGCCGCGAGAGCCCGAGCAGGCGCTCGGCGACCTCGGGCTGGGCGGCGAAGAGGCGCTGGCGGCGCAGGCCCACCCGCTCGATCAGCCGCCGCACGAAGACGTCGGCGCGGCGCTCCTCCATCGCCGCGGCGGCGGCGTTGTAGAGCTTGAGGAAGGCCCCGATCCGCTCCCGCGCCTCGGGCTGGAACTGGGGGCTGTCGAGCGCCGCCTCGCAGGCGGCGACCATGTCCTGCTTGCGGCGGCGGGCGATCGTCGTCAGCCGCGCCAGGTCGCCGGATCGAAGTTCGATCGGCGGCCGGGTCAGCGCCCGCGCCGCCGCCGCCGAGTCGTCGGGGTCGGCGAGCACCCGCAGCCAGGCGATCGCGTCGCGCACCTCCGGCCGCTGGAAGAGGGCCGTCGGCCCGGCGAGATGGAAGCCGACGCCGCGCTCCTCCATCGCCGCCGCCACGGCGCCACCCTGTCGCGGTGGGTCGGCGACGAGGACGCAGATCTGCTCCGGGCTGGCGCCGCCGGCCAGCAGGTGCTCGACCTCGCGCGCCACCGCCTGCGCCTGCGCCCGCTCGTTGGCGCACTTCCAGAAGCGCAATTGGGGCTGGCGGAAGCGCTCGCTCAGTTCCAGCGCCTCGGCGCCCGGGTGCAGGCCGGCGAACCAGCCGTCGGGCTCGCCCTGCGGCTCCAGGGCGAAGAGCTGGTTCGGGTTGTCGGTCGCCAGCCCCTCGAGGATCGCCCGCTGCGCCCGCGTCGCCTCCTCCAGCTCGTCGACCATCACATGCTCGAAGCGGGCGGCGATCTGGCGGCGGATGTCGGGGCGCTCGACGAAGAGGCAGTCGAGGGCGAGGAAGACGTCGCCGCGGTCGAGGCTGCCGGTGGCGGCGAGGATGCGGTCGTGGGCGGTGAAGAGCTCGGCGAACTCGAGCTCGCGCCGAACCTCCTCGCGGTCGGCCTCCTCGGCGGCGCTCCCCTCCTTCTCCCGCGCCCGCTGCTCGAGCCGCGTCGGCCCGACCCGTTCGGCCTTGAGCCGGTCGATCCGAGCCAGCAGCCGAGCCAGCAGCCCGGCCGGGTTGCCGCGGATCTCGTGCCGGCGCAATGGCAGCTGGTCGAGCCGGTCGAGCAGCATCGCCAGCCGCTCGGCCGGGCCGAGCACGTCGAAGAAGGGGTCGAGCCCGGCGGCCTCGGCGTGCTCGCGCAGCAGCCGCTCGCCGAGCCTGTCCCAGCTGCCGATCCAGAGCTCCTCGAAGGACCCGCTCAGCAGCGCCTCGGCGCGCTCGCGCAGGCGCCGCGCGGTGGTGCGGGTGGAGGCCACGAGCAGGACCCGCTGCGGCGGCGTCCCCGCCGCCGCCAGGCGGGCCAGACGCCGCGCCAGCAGCTCGGTCTTGCCGGTCCCGGCGGCGCCGAGGACCAGCAGCGGGCCGGCGCCGTGGGCGATCGCGCGATCGCGCTCCGGCGCCTGCGCCGCCACCGTCGGTTGCTCCTCGCGCATCGCCCAACGCTAGCGCGCCATAGCATCCGGCCGGTGGATGTTCTCTCCGCAGATTGGCTGGGGATCTGCCGCCGCATCGTCGCCGCGCAGGAGGCGGTCTTCGCGGCGACTCCGGGCAGCGAGGAGCGCACTGTCTACGAGGGGGTCGGCGAGGGCGGCGACCGCACTCTGGCGATCGACCGCCGCTGCGAGGACATCGTCTTCGCCGAGCTCGAAGCGCTGGCCGCGGCGGACGCCTCGTTCCTGGCCGTCTCCGAGGAGCGTGGCGAGGTCGGCTTCGGCGCCGGCGGCGAGATCCGGGTCGTGATCGACCCGATCGACGGCTCGCTCAACGCCCGCCGCACGATCCCCTCGCACAGCCTCAGCATCGCCGTCGCCTCCGGCCCCTCGATGGCCGACGTCGAGTTTGGCTTCGTCCACGACTTCGGCGCCGGCGAGGAGTTCTCCGCCCGCCGCGGCGGGGGGGCCGAGGGGAGCGGACGCCCGGCCCGGGTTGCGGCCGAGGGCGAGACGCTGGAGATCGTCGGCCTCGAGTCGGCCGAGCCGGAGCGCTCGCTGCCGGCGCTGCGGGCGCTCGCTGGAAGCGCCTACCGCCTGCGGGTGGTCGGCTCGATCGCGATCACCGCCGCCTACGTCGCCGCCGGCCGCTTCGACGCGATGCTCAGCCTGCGGCCCTGCCGCTCGGTCGACGCCGCCGCTGCCCAGCTGATCGTCCGCGAGGCGGGCGGGGCGGTCGCCTTCGGCGAGCTGGAGCTGGGACAGGCGTCGCTCGACCTCGACGCGCGTTACCCGATCGCCGCCGCCCGCTCGAACGCCGCCCTGGCGACGGTCAGGGCGGCGCAGGCAGCGGCCGAAGCCGCGTAACCATCCCGCCGAGGCGGTTTAAGAACGTGTGTTCGGAAAGAACATATGTTCGCTAGACTCGCGAACGCCCGAGGCAGGCACAGGCAAACGACCCAAAGGAACGACTTCAACATGGCTGAGACCAAAAACGGCAGCAAGTCCAAAACCCAGGCCAAGCGCGCGACCACGGAAGCTAAGAAGTCCGCGACCGCGACCGCGAAAGCCACCAAACGCGCCGCCACCAAGACCGTTGTCGCTGAGAAGAACCAGGTGCAGACCGTCGCCGAGGCCGCCGTCGACCTCCCCGTCGGCATCGTCCTCAGCGTCAGCGACCGCGTTTCCGACCTGGTCGAGCCGTGGACCGGCCGCACCAGCGCCGAGAAGCAGCTCAAGTCCTACCGCGCGCAGCTGCGCAAATCGCTGAAGAGGACCGAGCGCCGCGGCACCAGCGCCCGCCGCAAAGCGACCACCGAGGCTCGCAAGACGCGCAACCGCGTCGAGCGCGAAGCCCGCAAGCACCAGCGCACGGTCGAGACGACGCTGAAGCGCAACCGCAACGAGGTCGAGCAGCGCGTCCGCCGCGCGATCGACGAGCAGACCTCGCGGGCCCAGGAGCTGGTCGACCAGGTCACGGATCAGATCTCCGCTCTCCGCTAGGGGAGCGCCCAGGACGCGGCGCGCTGCGCCCCCTCAAAGAGCCCCGCATGCAACCAGCATGCGGGGCTCTTTTCGTGAACGCATCGCTTGGTCCTGGACACTCCTGCGAGGGACATTGATCAACGGCCGGTGACGAATACGGGCCTCGAGCCGGCGGGCTCGTAGGGCCAGCCGTCGGTCACGGCGACGAAGGCGCGGAACTGGAAGCGGACGCCGCGGCTGTCGTCGTCGCTGAAGGCGTAGGGGTAGCGGAAGCGGCCATGGGCGCCGGTCTTGACGGTGCGGAATTCCCGCCAGTCGCCGCGGCGGAGGCGGAACTGCAGCTCGACCGGGATGCCGGCCCCCGCGCCCGCGACCCGACCGCTGAAGACGACCGGGGCGCCGCCGACCTTTGCCATCGTGGCGGAGGCGCGCATGCGCACGCCGCTGAGGATCTCGAGTCGCAGCGCCGGCGCTGTGGCACGGCCGAGGGTTCTGCTGCCGGCGAAGACGGCTTCGACCTCGCGGCTTGGGCCCGGGGCGAGGTGGGCGAGGAAGGTGCCGTCGGCAGCGGTCTCGACCGTGGTCGTCCGCCGCTCCGGCTTGGAGCCGGTGTCGAAGCTCTCCACCAGCTGCACCGGCAGCCCGCCGAGGGGCGATCCCGTGGCCGAGGTCAGCCGGCCCGAGACGGGCGCGCCGTGACCGAAGCGCGCCGATCTCGCCGTCCTGCGCTTGGCGCCGAACCAGGCCACGATCGCGGTCGGCTTCTTTAGCGGGTTGGCCAGCACCATCCGGGTCCCGTTGGCGCGGCGCTCGCTGCCGGCGGAGTTGCCGGCGGTGTCGTAGCCGCTGGCCCTGAATTCATAGCTGCCGGGGGGATAGGCGTCGGAGTCCCAGCGGGCTACCAGCCGGCCGGCCGCGACAGTCGTCGCCAGCGGCAGGAACTGGCGCCCACTTCCGAGCGGCCGCACGGCGATCGAGCCGCGCCGCGGGTCCGGCCTCGAGAGCGGGTCGCTCACCGTCGCCTCGAGCCGCTCCGGTTCGGCTCCGTCCTGGGTGTCGAGGAAGGCGACGCGTGGCCCTTCTTCGTCGATGCGGACGGTCGCCGGCGGCGCGGTGCCGAGGTTGCCGGCGCCGTCGCGGGCTCGGGCCAGCACCTGGTGGACGCCGCTCCCTGCCACCAGCGCCGAGCTGGATGGCCCGGCGGCGCTCGACGGCCTAGCGCCATCTACCCCGATCTCGGTCAGCGGGCCGTTGAGACCCGCCGCCGCCATCCCGGAGGCGGAGTCGGTCGCCGTCGCCGTCAGCCGAACCGGCCCGTCGACCCAACCGCCCGGCAGGCCGCTCAGCGCGACCCGCGGCGGGGTTCTGTCGACGTGGATGCTGGCGGTGCCGACCTGCGCCGAGCGGATCCCGGCACCGGAGACGGCGACGACGTGGACGAAGCTCGTCCCCTCCGGCAGCACGCCGAGGCTGAGGCTGTCGTCGTCCATGCCCGCGGCCAGATCGGTCTCGTCTTCCTCGCAGCTGTCCGGCCCGGCGCAGGGAGAGCCGCCGGGGGCGCCGTCGACCGAGATCGCGTAGCCGCGAATGCCGGCGGCCGGCAGTGGTGCCGCGGGATGTTCGAGGCGCAGCAGTGGCGAAGCGTTGGCGCCAACCCAGCCGTTCGGCAGCAGCGGCCGGACCGCCGCCGGCGGGAGATAGTCGAATTGCAGAACGGTGCTGGTCGCGAGGCCGTAGCTATGCGCTGAGTCCTCGAGCCAGACTTCGGTTTCGTACCGGCCCGGAACGGGCGGGACCGAGATGATCGTGAATCCAACGCCGTTGGCGACCCCGGCTTCGCTCACCGCGACTCTCCTGTCGGCAACGACGACGATGCCGTCCCTGGCGAGCCGGTAGTGGACGGCGGCGATCGGCGCGGTGACGTGCTCGCCGGGCGCCGGCTTCCAGGTCACGAGAAAGCTCTCGTTGCTATGCCAACCGGCCCCGCCCTCGACCCAGAGCTCCACCCGAGGCGGAGCCGAGGCCCGGGCGCCCGTGGCGGTGACAGCGCCGAGCCCGACGAGGATCGCCACAGATGCCAGGGCGCGGGCGAGGACCCGAACCGGGTCGCTCAAGGACCGAACTCCCCGGCGGCGCTGCCGCTCGACGACCCTGCCGAGCCGGCCGGGCTCGAGCTTGCGGAGGGTGGCGCCGCGGTCTGTTCCGGCGCGTATTCGACCGCGCCGCTGGACGCCGTCGGTTCGGGGCTGGGCGCGACCGGAGCCGAGGGCGGAGCGGCGGCATGCTGGTCGTCCGGCTTCGCTTCCGGTTCGGCCGGCGCCGGTTCCGGCGCGTATTCGACCCCCGCATCTGCCCTCCACTCAGCGGCGACGACCGGCTCGAGTCGACCTTCGATCGCCGGGGCCCTCGACTGTTCGTGCCCGATCCCCAGCGGTGCCGGGACCACCCCGGTCGCGACGCAGGCGGCGGCACCGCCGGCGCTGCCGATGCAGACCGCCGCCAGCTTCGCCAGCGCCGCCATCCCGATCCCGCGGCCGCCGCCGCCGGCGGCGACCTGGGTCAGCGCCGAGTCGGAGCAGGCGCCGCCGCCGTTGAAGCGCGACGCCAGTCCGGCCAGCCCCTCGTGGGCCCGGTCGAGCAGCGAGCGCGCGGCCGGCAGCGTCGGCGCCAGCGCCGCGGCCGCCGCTGGCGCCGCCCGGTAGGCCCGCAGGGTCGAGCGGCAGCCGGCGCAGGCGCGCAGGTGCTCGCGCAGGGTGGCCGCCTCCGCCTCGCTGGCCTCGCCGTCGCAGAAGGCGGAGAGCAGCGGCCGCAGCTCGGCGCAGCGCTGCCCGTCCTCGCTGCGGGCCAGCAGCCGGCGGAAGCGCTCCCTGCCCTCGGCCAGGCAGCGGTTGATCTTGGTCTGGCTGAAGCCGGTGATCTCGCCGATCTCGGCGTAGGAGTAGCCCTCCGCCAGCAGGGTCAGGGCGCGCAGCTCCTGGGGCTTCAGCGCCTGCAGCGCCTCGCGGCTGCGGGCGACGGCTTCGCGCCGCTCGGCTCGCTCGGGTGGGCCGTCGCCACGGGAGGGGATCGCCGCCACCCAGTCCTCGCGGCCTTGGCGCACCGCGGCGGCTGGGCCGGCGAGGGTGCGCTCGCGCTCGCGCCGCACCGCCAGCGCCTCGTGCTTGACCACGGTGTGGGTCCAGCGGATCAGTTCGCGCGGGTCCTCGGTCGGGGCCTTGGTGAGGAGGATCTCCAGGCCTCGCTGCAGGGCGTCTTCGGCGTCGTCGAGGCAGAGCGAGTAGCGCCCGGCGGTCCGCCGCAGCGCCGCCTCGTGCTGGATGAAGGTCTCCAGCGCCGCCCGTTTGCGGGCGCCGCCGATCGCCGGCGACGCCGCCGGCTCCCCCTGGCCATCGATTGGACTCAACACTCGGCTCCCCCCGCGCGCTTTAGCTTGCTGCACCAAACATGCCAGCGTGAGCTCTGGACGACTGCGGTCTCTCCCCCCTTTTGGACGACTGTCGGGGCTCGATTTGCGGAAATTGCTCGCTGGACCCGCGCTGCCCCGGCCCCCGTCCACCGATAGCATCGGTCGCGATGAGCACCTGCGTGGTCACCGGCGGCGCCGGCTTCCTCGGATCCCACCTCTGCGAGCACCTGCTCGGCAAGGGGCACCGGGTGATCTGCCTCGACAACCTCGAGACCGGGTCGCTGGAGAACATCGAACACATCCGCGACGACGCGTTTGAGTTCCGCAACGTCGACATCACCTCCCACGTCGACATCCCCGAGGCGCTGGACTTCGTCTACCACCTCGCCTCGCCGGCAAGCCCGATCGATTACCTGCGGCTGCCGCTGCACACGCTCAAGGTCGGCTCCCACGGCACCCACCACATGCTCGGGGTCGCCAAGTTCAAGCGCGCCCGCTTCCTCATCGCCTCGACCAGCGAGGTCTACGGCGACCCCCAGGTCCACCCGCAGAAGGAGGACTACTGGGGCCACGTCAACCCGATCGGCCCGCGCGGCGTCTACGACGAGGCGAAGCGCTACGCCGAGGCGCTGACCATGGCTTACCACCGCCAGCAGGGCCTCGACACGGCGATCGTCCGCATCTTCAACACCTACGGGCCGCGGATGCGCCCGCACGACGGCCGCGCGATCCCGACCTTCCTCCGCCAGGCGCTGCAGGACCGGCCCCTGACCGTGTTCGGCGACGGCAGCCAGACGCGCAGCTTCTGTTACGTCGACGACCTGATCCGCGGCATCGTCGCCCTCGCCGAGTCCGACGTCCACACCCCCGTCAACATCGGCAACCCGAACGAGTTCACGCTGCTGGAGCTGGCCAAGGCCGTGATCGAGGTGACCGAGTCGCGCTCGGAGATCGTCTACGAGGCGCTGCCGACCGACGACCCGCAGCAGCGCCGCCCCGACATCGGCCGCGCCCGCGACCTGCTCGGCTGGGAGCCGTCGATCGAGCTGCTCGACGGCCTGCGCAAGACGATCGACCAGACCGGCGTCGAGCGCCTCGTCGGCGCCAGCGACTAGCACCGGAGCGGGTGGGCGAGAGCCGAACGCTGCTGCTGGTCGGAGCCGGCGGCTTCGTCGGCAGCCACCTGGCCGCAGCCGCTGCGGCCGACCCCGGCTTCGACCTCGTCGCGGCCGGCAGGCGTCCCACCGCCGCCGGCACCCTCGCCTGCGACCTGCTCGACCCCGCTTCGATCACGGCCTGCCTCGAAACGGCGGCGCCGGACCTCGTCGTCAACGCCGCCGGCGCCGCCTCGGTGGGGAGGAGCTGGGAGCGCCCCGGAGAGACCTTCGCGGCGAATGCCACCGGCGTCCTCAACCTGCTCGAGGCGGTCGCCACCCAGGCGCCCTCGGCGCACGTCCTCTGCCTCTCCTCCGCCGACGTCTACGGTGCCCGCGCCTCCGCCGAGCTGCCGCTGGGAGAGGGGCTGCAGCCGCGGCCGATCACGCCCTACGGGGCGGCGAAGGCGGCGATGGAGGAAATCTGCCAGGTGTCCCGTGGCCGCGGGCTGCGGATCGCGGTCGCCCGCATCTTCAACCTGATCGGCCCCGGCCAGTCCGCCGGGTTCGCGGTGCCGGGGTTCGCCCGCCGGATCGCCGCCGCCGAGCGGGGGAGGGAGGAGGCGGTCGAGCTCGCTCTCGGCAATCCCGGCGCGGTACGCGACTTCGTCGACGTGCGGGAGGGGGCGGAGGCGCTGCTGGAGCTCTCGCGCCGCGGCTCTGAGGGGACCTTCAACCTCTGCTCCGGGCGCGGCACGACGATCGCCGAGCTGGTCGCCGAGCTGGCCCGCCAGACCGGGGTCGAGGTCCGCGTTCGCGAGGATCCGGCCCTGTCGCGGCCCGCCGACCCGCCGGCGCTGGTCGGCGACCCCGGCCGCCTGCGCGCGGAGACCGGCTTCGTCGCCTCGGTCCCGCTCTCCGCCAGCCTCGGCGATCTGCTCGGCGAGTGGCGGGGACGCCGCTGAGCGACCGCGGAACCGTTGTCAATATCCTCCGCCCGATGCCCAGCTCCGACGAGCCAGCCGCGGAGGCCCACCGCACGATCGCGCCCCTGGTCGGCCCCGACGACGAGCGCGTCTTCACCGACTCCGGGATCGAGATCGAGCGCCTCTACACCGAGGAGGACGTCGCGCCGGGGCTGGAGGAGCGCCTCGGCGCCCCCGGCGAGCCGCCCTTCACCCGCGGCATCCACGAGGGCATGTACCGCGACCGGCTCTGGACGATGCGCCAGTACGCAGGCTTCGCCTCGCCCGAGGACACCAACGAGCGTTACCGCTACCTGATCGAGCACGGCTCGACCGGGCTCTCGATGGCCTTCGACCTGCCGACCCAGCTCGGCCGCGACTCCGACGACCCGCTCTGCAACGGCGAGGTCGGCCGCACCGGGGTCCCGATCGACACGATCGAGGACATGCGGATCTGCTTCGACCGGATCCCGCTCGACGGCGTCTCGACCTCGATGACGATCAACGCCCCGGCGGCGGTCCTGCTGCTGCTCTACGAGCTGGTCGGCGAGGAGCAGGGCGTTCCCTCCGAGCAGCTGCGCGGCACCGTCCAGAACGACGTGCTGAAGGAGTACATGGCGCGCGGCAACTACATCTACCCGCCCGAGGCGACGATGCGCCTCACCACCGACGTCTTCGAGTACTGCCACCAGAAGGTGCCGAAATGGAACACGATCTCGATCTCCGGCTACCACATCCGCGAGAAGGGATGCTCGGCCGTGCAGGAGGTCGCCTTCACCCTCTCCAACGCGATCGCCTACGTCGAGGCGGCGCTGGAACGGGGGCTGCAGATCGACGAGTTCGCGCCGCGGCTGGCCTTCTTCTTCAACGGCCACAACCAGGTCTTCCAGGAGATCGCCAAGTTCCGCGCGGTGCGGCGGATGTGGGCGAAGATCGTCAAGGAGCGCTTCGGGGCCGAGAACCCGAACTCGATGAAGATCCGCTTCCACACCCAGACCGGCGGCGTCACCCTGCAGGCCCAGCAGCCCGAGGTCAACATCATCCGCGTCGCCCTGCAGGGCTTCGCCGCCGTCTGCGGCGGCACCCAGTCGCTGCACACCAACGGCTTCGACGAGGCGCTGGCGCTGCCGACCGAGCGCTCCGCCCGGATCGCCCTGCGCACCCAGCAGGTGCTCGCCTACGAGTCCGGCGCCGCCGACACCGTCGACCCCTTCGCCGGCTCCTACTTCGTCGAGTCGCTGACCGACGAGGTCGAAGCGCGCTCCTGGGAGCTGATGGAGAAGGTCGAAGAGCTGGGCGGCTCGGTCGAGGCGCTGGAGTTCATGCAGCGCGAGATCGAGGAGTCGGCGCTGAGCTACCACGAGCGCTACAAGTCGGGCCAGGACATCATCGTCGGCGTGAACAAATTCGTCACCGACCAGGTCGACGACGTCGACATCCTCAGGGTCGATCCCGAGGCCGAGCAGCGCCAGCTCACCCGCCTCAAGGCTTTCAAGGAGGACCGCGACCAGGCCGCGGTCACGACCCGGCTGGAGTCGCTGCGCGACGTCGCCCGCGGCGACGGCAACCTCCTGCACCCGATCCGCGCCGCCCTCGCCGCCGACGCCTCGATCGGCGAGGTCTGCGGCGCCCTGCGCGATGTCTTCGGCGAATACAAGGGCGGCGCCTTCTTCTAGACCTTTCGAACGATGCCGACTTTCGCCCCAGCGGGCTGGGGTCAAAGTCGAAGGCGCCGGTGGAGCATCGTGGCGGCTGCGGCAAGAGCCCGACGTACGCTGCGCGGTTCGTAGCGGACCTCGTAGTGCGTGAAGCGGAGAGGGGCCATCCCAGCGAGTACGTGAGCGCGGTCGCGGCGGGCGTCGCGAGTCTGCGCGGAGGGGGTGCGGTGGAAACGACCCCCGTCGGTCTCGACCACAAGCCCGAGTTCAGGCCAGTAGAAGTCAACTTCGAACCCGTTGACCCACCGTTTCGAGAGTGGCCGCGGCAATCCGGCGCCAGCGGCGATCGGTCGGAAGCGGACCTCCAGTTCGGAGTCGGAGAGTCGGAACGTCAGCCTGTCGATCAGGGTGCGCAGAGGGCGCACCCCGGGGATGCCGGCATAGCCGTCCAGCGCCGCGCGAAGAGCCCCGACGTGGATGACGTCGCGCTTGTCGGCATCGTTGACCGCCCGCTCGAGATCCGACAGGCTGAGCTGGGTCGCCATGTCGACCATAGTCAGAGCCGGGCCGGTAATCGGGATCCAGTTACGCCTAGTGAGGTCCGCCTCCCGCAGCGTCGGTCGGCTGCGGACCAGTAGGCCGCGCCGTTGCAACTCGCAACGGCGCGCAACGCTCACCTCAATAGCGGCACCCTCGACCCCGACGATTCCCCAGAGGACCCCGGCGCTGCGATGGCTCAACGCCGCCCCCGGACCGCAGGCGAGCACCGCCGCCATCCAGCGCCGATCCGGCGTCAGCTGAGGCCACCCCACCGCGTAAACCCCGCGTCCAACCGGGTGCAGCCGGCCCCGCGCGACCCGGTGCTCGATCGAGCGCTTCCCAAACCCTAGCCCGAGCAACTGCCCCCGCGTCACCACCCCGTGCTGTTCCCCGGCCAGCTCCCAAGCCTGCCCACTCCGCGTATCCGGTCTTTTCCCCATCCCACTGGGGCAAAGGTCGGCAGTGTTCTGAGTTCTTCCCCCGCGGCTGGAGTTCGCCGGCAGTTTGCGGGGGGAAGCGCACCTCATATTCTTGATAGAACCTGTCAAGAATGATTAAGATCATGGGTGTGTTCGATCGGCAGCTTGCCTGGTACGTCGCCGGACCCGTCCTCGGCCTCTGCGTGATCGCCTGCCGCCTGCTCTTCAACGGGCGGCTGGGGGTGACCGGCGGCTTCTCGGAGGTCGTCGGGCAGCTCGGCCGGCGCAGCCTCAGCTTCGACTGGCGCGGCTGGTTCCTGATCGGGGTGGTGCTCGGCGGGACGCTGTTCATGGCGCTCGCCGGAGGGCGGCTGTTCGGCGGCTACGGCTGGCTGACCGAGAGCTTGCACGGCACCGCCGGCGATGCCGCGATCGCCGCCCTGCTGCTCGTCTCCGGGGTGCTGATCGGTTACGGCGCCAAGCTCGCCGGTGGTTGCACCTCGGGCAACGGGCTCTCGGGCGTCTCGATGCTTTCGCCCGCCGCGTTGGCGGCGACGGCGACGTTCTTCGGCACCGCGATCGTCGTCAGCTTCCTGATCAAGGCGGTGGTCTAGGTGGCGGTGCGGATCGCTGCGGCGGCGATCGGGATCGTCTTCGGGGCCGTCCTCTGCTGGAGCGGGATGAGCGATCCCAACGTGATTCGCGAGGCGCTGCTGCTCGAACGCGCCTACCTCTTCCTCTTCTTCGGCTCGGCGGTGCTGGTCGCCACGTTCGGTACCGAGCTGCTGCGGCGCTACCGTCTCCGGGCAGTGCTCGGCGGCGCCCCGTTGGCCTGGTCGCGCCAGCGCCCGGCGCGGCGGCACATCGCCGGCAGCCTGCTGTTCGGGGTCGGCTGGGGAGTCGCAGACGCCTGTCCCGGGCCGATCGCCACCCAGATCGGCCAGGCCATTCCCTGGGCCGCCTTCACGCTCGTCGGCCTGCTCGCCGGCGTCGTCCTCTTCCTGCGCACCGACGGGATCGGCGAGACCGAGCCAGCGGTCGACGCGGTCCCGAGGTCCCCATCGACCCCCACCAGACGAAATGATGACCGGTCCCCGGCGGTGCCAGTCGCGGCTCGCTGAATCGTCTGGCTGCCGGCTGCCGGTGGCACCCCGGCGCCTCGCGCCGGCTGAGGGTCGGCAGCCACGCGCCGCTCAACCCCGGCACCCCCGCCCTCGTCGCTTCCCACGACGAGGGCATCGCCGGCGCAATCAGGGCTCGCCCACCTCCCATAGTCCACATTGCAGAGATACACCTATCTCTCCTCCTGAGTCCCAGAAGCGCCCCGCCTTCCCAGTGGGGCGCTTCTCTTTGACGCTCCAATCCTGGGCTGGGCGATGCGCGCTCCTGAACGGTCTCTCCCAAGACGAGCGGGAGGAAGGATCGGTCCCGCGGTGGTTGAAGCGACCCCCATGATCGAGGCGTCGCGCACGCTGATGAAGTCCGAGCCGGAGCTGGCGGAGCTGGTCCGCGAGGTCGGGGGGCTCGAGGTGACGATGGCCGAGAAGGGCTTCGGCACCCGGGTCGAGGTCCGCGCCAGCGAGGACTCGGGCCTCTGCGAGGCGGACCTGGAGCGCTTCCTGGACGGGCTCGCCCAGCCCAGCAAGCAGCCGTTCGGCAGCGCCTGAGCCGGCTCCATAGAATCGCGCCTCCCGATGCGCGAGAAGAACCCGGTCACCCACGAGGAGAAGCTCTCCTACCTGCGTGAGCTGCGCCAGCAGGCGATCCACTCGGCCTCCGAGGCGGCGGTCGAGAAGCAGCACGCGAAGGGCAAGATGACCGCCCGCGAGCGGGTCGAGAAGCTGCTCGACCCCGGCTCCTTCGAGGAGCTCGACACCTTCGTCCGCCACCGCACCTACGACTTCGAGATGCAGAAGAAACGGCCCTGGGGCGACGCCGTCGTCACCGGCCACGGCACGATCGAAGGCCGCACCGTCTTCGTCTTCTCCCAGGACTTCACCGTGTTCGGGGGCAGTCTCGGCGAGGTGATGGCGGAGAAGATGTGCAAGGTGATGGACCTCGCCGCCCAGGTCGGGGCGCCGGTGATCGGCATCAACGACTCCGGCGGCGCCCGGATCCAGGAGGGGGTCGTCTCGCTCGGCGCCTACGGCGACGTCTTCGTCCGCAACGTCCGGTGCTCGGGGGTGATCCCGCAGATCAGCCTGATCATGGGCCCCTGCGCCGGCGGCGCCGTCTACTCGCCGGCGATGACCGACTTCATCTTCATGGTCAAAGAGACCTCGCACATGTTCATCACCGGCCCGGAAGTGATCAAGACCGTGACCGGCGAGGAAGTCGAGTTCGAGGAGCTGGGCGGGGCGATGAGCCACAACTCCAAGTCCGGCGTCGCCCACTTCGCCGCCGAGGACGAGGAGAGCTGCCTCGAGGACGCCCGCTACCTGCTCAGCTTCCTGCCTTCGAACAACCTCGAGGCGCCGCCGCGCTTCGAGCCCAGCGACGACCCCGAGCGCGAAGACGAGGAGCTCGACACCGTTGTCCCCGACGACCCCTCGAAGCCCTACGACATGCGCAACGTGATCTCGCTGGTGGTCGACGACGGCGAGTTCTTCGAGGTCCACGAGCACTTCGCCAAGAACATCGTCTGCGGCTTCTCGCGGCTCGACGGCTACCCGGTCGGGATCGTCGGCAACCAGCCCGCCTTCCTCGCCGGCGTGCTCGACATCGAGGCCTCCGAGAAGGCGGCCCGCTTCGTCCGCACCTGCGACGCCTACAACGTCCCGATCCTCACCTTCACCGACGTGCCCGGCTTCCTGCCCGGCACCGACCAGGAGTGGAACGGGATCATCCGCCACGGCGCCAAGCTCCTCTACGCCTTCACCGAGGCGACGGTGCCGAAGCTCACAGTCGTCACCCGTAAGGCCTACGGCGGCGCCTACGACGTGATGAACTCGAAGCACATGCTGGCCGACTTCAACGTCGCCTGGCCGACCGCCGAGGTCGCGGTGATGGGCCCCGAGGGCGCCGTCAACATCATCTACCGCAAGGACATCGCCAGCTCGCCGACCCCCGACGAGCGCCGCCAGAAACTGATCGACGACTACAAAGCCCACTTCGCCAACCCCTACTCGGCGGCGGAGCGCGGCTACATCGACGACGTGATCGAGCCGCGGCAGACGCGGCCGAAGCTGATCAGGGCGCTGCGGATGCTGCAGTCGAAGCGCGTGGCGCAGCCGAAGCGCAAGCACGGGAATATTCCGCTTTAGGGTTGGTGAGGGAGGGGTTGGGTGTCCCTTTCGCTTGCTGGGATTTTCGCCGTTAACGCCCCATCTCTCGCCGACTGGCCCTGCGAAAATCAGGACGCCGCGCGCTGCAGGGACACCCAACCCCTCCCTGACGAATCCCGGGGCGGAGATTCCGAGGTACAGAATCTCCGCCGCTTTCAGGAAGAGCTGACGCACCCTGAGTCATTAGCTGCTTCGACCCCGCCACGAAGCCCCGTGAATGCCCAGATCAGGGAGTTCGCTTGCCGGGGCGAGTGGGGTGCCCCTGCAGCGCGCGGCGTCCCGATTTTCGCAGCGGCGCTCTCAGCGAGAGAGACCCGTTAACGGCGAAAATCCCAGCAAGCGAAAGGGGCACCCCACTCGCCCCCAACGCCCCCAATCAGGGCATCCGCGTGGCCGCTTCCCTGCGCGAAGCCCAAGTAGCCAGCGGCGCCGCGGTCAGCTCTTCCCAGGCGGCGTCCTCGCCGAAGTACTGCATCACCACGAAGTGCAGCAGCCCCGGCAGCATCTCCGGCGCCGTCTCCGGCTCGTCGCTCATCAGCTTGGCGCGCACGAGAGTCTCGATTGCCCCTACCATGAAGGTTGCCGTCACAGGAGGTGGAGCTTGGCGAGAGGGAATCTCGCGGCGAGCGCTGTCAATGGCGCTGGAGAGGCGCTCCATCAAAAGATCGTGCTGTTCCAACGCCGCGCCGCCGGCGACGTGCGCCTCGACGAGCAGGGCGCGGGCGAGCGCGGGCTGGTTGGCGCAGAACTCGAGCAGCTCGGCCATCCCCGCCCGCAGGCCCTGGCGCCAGCTCGGCTGGCGCTTGGCGACGCCGATCAGTCGCTGGCCGAGCCAATCGGCGGCGTCGCGGTAGGCCTGCGCGAAGCAGTCCTCCTTGTCTTCGAAGTGCTTGTAGAAGGTCGCGCGGCTGGCGCGGGCGCGCTCGATCACGTCCTGGACCGAGATGTGCTCGAAGCCTCGCTCGCCGCTGACCAAGAGCATCGCCTCCAGCAGCCGCTCCCGCGCCGGCCGCACCCGGTGGCCGGGAAAGGGAGAGATCGAGGTCACCATCTCGGTCTCGGGAGTCGCTTCGGGGGTTCGATCGGTCACGGCCCGCACTTTCTGAAAACAAACTCCTTTTGTCTAGATATAGCAGCTTTCAGAGACGCCACTGGCCAGAACGTCGAAGTTTTTAGAGAAAATGAAAATAGACACCAGGTGAACGTTCTGGTATCTTGCAGGTATGCCGAAGCAGCAGCGCCCGCTCTCGGAGCGCCTCTCGAAACTGCCGCCGGGGCGCCACCTGATCCCCAGCGACTTCGTCTCGCAAAATCAGCGCGAGCGGATGCTGCTGGCGATGGCGGAGCTGGTCGCCTCGCGGGGCTACCAGAAGACGACGATCGAGCTGATCGCGAAGACCGCACGGGTCGCCCTGGTCACCTTCTACGAGCAGTTCTCCAGCAAGGAGGAGTGCTTCCTGGCGGCCTTCGACGAGAACGTCGACGCCGCCCGCGAGGTCTTCGCCGAGCTGCTGGATCCGGAGCAACCCTGGCAGGAGCAGATCGCCACCGGCCTCGAGATCTTCCTCGAGATGGTGGCCAAAGAGCAGGCGCGGGCCAAGCTCTGCATCGTCGAGGCCCAGGCCGCCGGCTCGGCGGCGCTGGCGCGCTACCAGGGGATGCTGGAGGGGGTGGCGCCGAAGCTGCGCGAGGGGCGGGAATTCAACCCGCGCTCGAGCCGGCTGCCGGACGGGCTCGAGGTGGCGATCGCCGGCGGCATCGCCTGGCTGGTGCACCAGCGGCTGGTCGCCGACGAAGCCGACGGCCTCAAGGCGCTGCTGCCGGAGATGCTGCAGGTCACGCTGACGCCCTACGTCGGCGAGGTCGAGGCGGGTCGCGCCGCCGATGCGGCTCAGGCGCGGGTGGCCGCCTGAGGTCAACGAGCGCAGGGGGCGGGGCGAGGCGGATGTGAGCGCGCGGGCCCGACTCGGGGGCGCTGTCGAGGAGGATCCGGCCCGCGAGCGGATCGCCCTGGCGCTGGTCGAGCTGGTCGGCGCGCAGGGGCTGGAGGCGACGACGGTGGCGATGGTCTGCAGCCGCGCCGACGTCGACCGCGCCGGCTTCGATCGCTGCTTCACCGGCAAGGAGGACTGCTTCCTGCGGGTGCACGGTGAGATCGCCGACGAGTTCTGCCGCCGCGTCAAGGACGCCTACGCCGGGCCACGCAGCTGGCACGATCGGATCTGGGCGGCGGCCTGGGCGGCGATGCGGTTCCTCAAAGAGGACGCGTTGAGAGCGCGCTTCTTCGTCGTCGAGATCAACGGCGCCGGCAACCGCGCGCAGGCGCGCCGCGACCGGATCCTGCAGGGCTTCGCCGACCTGATCGACGCCGGTCGCGACGAGCTCGAGGACCCCGCCTCGGTCTCCCGCAGCACCGCCGAGATGGTCACCGGCGCGATCTACGGGACGATCCTGATCAAGATCAGGGCCGGCGCGATCGAGCGCGGCGAAGAATTCCTGCCGGAGCTGGTCTACATGGCGACCATGCCCTACATCGGCGCCCGCGCCGCCGAGGACGAGCTGCTGGTGGAGCCGCTGCGCTGAGCGCCACCAAGGCGGCGAGACGTGGGGTATCGTCGCGGGATGGCCAAGGCGGAGGCGAAAGGCAAACGCAGGCGGGGACCGGCAGCCACCGCGGACGCCACCGCATCTGCGCGGCTGCCGGCCGGCCGCCATGGCTTGCCACGCGAGTTCATCGCCCAGAACCAGCGCGAGCGGATCATCACCGCCCTGGTCGACATCGTCGCCGAGCGTGGCTACAACGCCACCACCGTCTCCCACATCACCAAAGCGGCCTCGGTCTCGCGCCGCACCTTCTACGAGCACTTCGCCGACAAGGAAGCCTGCTTCCTCGCCGCCTACGAAATGGTCGCCGACCACATCCGCGACTCGATGCAGGTCGCCGCCGAGGCCTTCGAGGAGTGGCCGCAGAAAGTGCGCGCGGCGCTGGGGACGATGCTGCGCTTCCTCGCCGGCGAGCCGGAGCTGGCCCGGGTCTGCATGATCGAGCCGGTCGCCGCCGGCGGCGAGATCGCCGCCAAGCACCGCGCCTCGATGCAGGGCTTCGTCGAGATCCTCAAGGCGGGCCGCCCCGAGCACAGCGGCACCCGGCCGCTGCCCGAGGCGACCGAGGCGACCCTGGTCGGCGGCATCGTCTCGCTGATCGTGCGCGAGATCAACGCCGGCCGCACCGAGCAGCTGGAGTCGCTGCTGCCCGACCTCGTCGAGCTCACCCTGGCCCCGTACCTGGGTGCGGAGAAAGCCGCCGAGCTGGCGCGGTCCGGGTAGCTAGCCTCGCTACGGCACCGCCGTCGCCTCGGTCTCGACCGCGCCGGCCCCTTTGCCCGCCGCGACCCCGCCCTCCTCGCGGCTGAGCCGGTGGGCCAGGTAGACGGGGACGATCGAGATCAGGATCACGATCACGGCGACGGCGTCGACGATCGGCAGCTCCTTGGGGCGGAAGAGGTTGCGGAAGATCCAGATCGGCAGGGTTTCTTCGCCGGCGCCGATCGTGAACGTGGTGACGATGATCTCGTCGAAGGAGAGGGCGAAGGCGAGCAGGGCGCCGGCGGCGAGGGCGGTTTTCATGCTGGGGAAGGTGACGAAGCGGAAGGTCTGCCAGGTGTCGGCGCCGAGGTCGGCGGAGGCCTCCTCGAAGGAGCCGGAGGTGCGGCGCAGGCGGGCGACGACGTTGTTGTAGATGACGACGATGCAGAAGGTGGCGTGGCCGACGACCACGGTCAGCAGGCTGAGCGGGATGCCGAGGACCTGGGTGAAGGTGTTGCTGAGGGCGACGCCGGTGACGATGCCCGGCAGGGCGATCGGCAGGATCACCAGGAAGGAGATCGTCTCGCGGCCGAAGAAGCGGTGGCGGGCGACGGCCATCGCCGCCAGGGTGCCCAGCAGCAGCGCGATCGCGGTCGCGATCAGGCCGACCTCGATCGAGGTGAGGAGGGCTTCGCGGGCAGATTCGCTTTCGAAGGCCTTGCTGAACCAGTCCAGGGTCAGGCCCGGCGGCGGCCACTTGAGGATCTTGCTCGAGTTGAAGGCGTAGATCCCGATCACGATCAGCGGCACGTAGATGAAGGCGAGCCCGAGCCCGACCACCCCGCGCAGCAGCGCCTGTGCCCGTCGCGAGAGCCGCATCAGACGTGCTCGAAGGCGCCCAGCTTCCGGGCCACCGACAGGTAGGCGATCATGACGACGATCGGGACCAGCGCCAGGGCCGCGGCGAAGGGCAGGTCGTTGGTGATCGAGGAGGCGATCACGGTGCCGATGAACTGGCTGTTGGAGACCAGCCTGACCGTGATGAAGTCGCCCAGGGTGAGCGAGAAGGTGAAGATCGAGCCGGCGACGACGGCGGGGAAGGCGAGCGGCAGGATCACCCGCCGGAAGGTCGTGAACGGCTTCGCGCCGAGGTCCTCGGAGGCGCTGATCAGCGAGTCCGGGATCCGTTCCAGGCCGGCGTAGATCGGCAGGATCATGTACGGCAGCCAGAGGTAGCTCATCACCAGCCAGACGGCGGTCAGGCCGTAGCCCGGCCCGTGCAGCCCGAGCGGGTTCAGCGCCCAGTTGATGACGCCGTCCTCGGACAGCATCGTCCGCCAGGACAGGACCTTGACCAGGTAGCTCGACCAGAGTGGCATCAGCACCGCGATCACGAGGATCGCCCGGCCGCGCCGGGTCGCGACCTTGGCCATGTAGAAGGCGATCGGGAAGGCGATGACGGCGTCGGTGAGGGTCACCAGCACCGCCGTTCGCACGGTCCGCCAGACGATTTCCCGGTAGACGGGTTCGTTGACCAGCGATTCGAAGTTTTCGAGGCTGAAGCCCTTGACGACTTCGCCGCTGAGCGAGTTGACGGTCCAGAAGGCGGTGATCAGCAGGACCGCCAGGGAGCCCAGGTAGAGGACGACGAGCCAGGCGCTGGGGCCGGCCAGGAGCGTCCCGACTTGGAGGCCGGGACGACCGTGGAAGAGGCCGGCGAGCCTGCGCCCCGCCGGCCTCTTCACCGCGACTGCCTCAGTCGTCATCGACCCTTTTCAAGCCGCCTAGCCTTTGATTTCGGTCCAGGCTTTGACCCAGTCGTTGTAGTCCATGCAGTTGTCTTCGCCGTTGCCGCATTCGGCCAGCGGCGTCTCCCAGTAGTAGACCCGCTTCCAGAACGCCGGGTTGTCGGCGTGGTATTCGGTGCAGAAATTCTTGTTCTTGGTCTGGTCGCAGGCCAGGCTCTGCGCCGGCGCCTCGCCGAAGTATTCGGCGACCTCGGCGTTGGCCTTCGGCGAGATGATGTAGTTCATCCACATGTACATGCAGTTGGGATGTTTGGCCTTGGAGCTGATCATCCAGGTGTCCGACCATCCCGTCGCGCCCTCCTTGGGCAGGAAGCCCTGGCTGGCCGGGCTCGCCGCCACCGGCACGCCTTCTTCCTTCAGCGCGAAGTACTGGTACTGCCAGGTCGTGCCGAGTTCGTCGTCGCCGCTGCCGAACGCCTGGATCTGCTTCGCCGCTTCGGACCAGTATTCGCCGACGTTGGGCTGCTGTTCCTTGAGCAGGTTGACCGCCGCTTCGAACTGTTCTTCGTTCAGCTCGTAGGGGTTTTCGATTTCCAGCGCCGGTTCGTGGTACTTGAGGTAGACCGCCGCTTCGGCGATCGACATCGGGTCGTCGTACTGGCTGATCTTGCCCTTGTACTTGGCCGCCATCTTGGGGTCGAACATCACGTTCCAGGAGGTCGGGGCGGGCTTGACGCTGTTGGAGTTCCACATCAGCAGGTTGGCGCCGCGGCCGTGCGGGATCCCGTAGTGGACGCCTTCGAAGGTGTTGTAGGGCTGGTTTTTGAGGTCCGGGAAGACCGTCTTGTAGTTGGGGACGAGGCTGACGTTGACCGGGGCGACCTGGTGCGCGGCGACCAGACGCGCGGTGGCGTTGCCGGAGGCGGAGACACCGTCGTACTGGCCGGTTTTCATCAGGTCGACCATTTCGTCGGAGGTGCCGGCGACCTTGTCGCTCACCTTGCAGCCGGTTTCCTGTTCGAACGGCTTCACCCATTCGGGTTCGACGTAGCCGGCCCAGGAGATCAGGTTCAGCTGACCCTCGCCCTTGCCCAGCTTCTGCAGTTCTTCGCCACCGCCACCGCTGCCGCCACCGCTGCTGGAGCTTCCGCAACCGGCAAGTACGAGCATGAAGGCGACGAGCCCCGCGACTACCAGCCAGGCGTTGCGAGCCGCATGATCGTCCTCTCTCCTCATGGTGCTACCTCCTCCATCGTCGATTTGCCCTGGACGGCGGCCGCGTGCTCCGGGCGCCATCCCACCAGGACCTCTTTGCCTTGCTCGGGCGCGCCCGACGACGCGCCCTCCACGTTCTGCCTCACAAGCTGAAGGGTGCCACCGGCGTCGAGCGCGACCGTGAAGCGGGTGACCATCCCCGCGTAGGCGGTCTCGGTGACCCTGCCGCGCTCGCTGTGCAGGCCGTCGCCGGCGCCGCCGTCATCGAGCAGGAAGATCTTCTCCGGCCGGATCGTGATCCGTTCGCCGCCGCGCTCGATCACGTTGGAGACGCCGACGAAGCCGGCGACGAACTCGTTGACCGGGCGCTCGTAGAGCTCGCGCGGCGAGCTCACCTGCTCGATCCGGCCCTGGTTGAAGACGGCGATGCGGTCGCTCATCGTCAGCGCCTCGTCCTGGTCGTGGGTGACGTAGACGAAGGTGATCTCGACCTCGCTCTGGATCGCCTTCAGCTCGACCTGCATCTGCTCGCGCAGCTTCAGGTCGAGCGCCCCCAGCGGCTCGTCGAGCAGCAGCACCTTGGGCCGGTTGACGATCGCCCGCGCCAGCGCCACCCGCTGGCGCTGGCCGCCGGAGAGCTCGCTCGGCCGGCGCTCGGCGTGGTCGGGGAGGCGGACCATCTCCAGCGCCTCGTCGCGGCGCCTCGCCCGCTCGACCTTGTTGACGCCGGCGACCCTCATCCCGTAGGCGACGTTCTCGCCGACGGTCATGTGCGGGAACAGGGCGTAGTCCTGGAAGACGGTGTTGACGGCGCGGTCGAAGGGCGGCACGCCGCCGACCTCCTCGCCGGCGAGTTCGATCGAGCCGCCGCTGGGATCCTCGAAGCCGGCGATCATCCGCAGCGTCGTCGTCTTGCCGGAGCCCGACGGACCGAGCAGGGTGAAGAACTCGCCGCGCCCGATCTCGAGGTCGATGCCCGCGACGGCGACCACCTCGCCGTAGTGCTTGCTGAGGCTCGTCAATCTGATGTCGGGGGGTAGGGCCGCTACAGGCTTGACGTTATCCGAGCTGTTCAGGAAAGCAAGGACAATTAGGACGTGGCGGTTTAGACGGGGTGGAGTACGGGGGCGTAAGCGAGGTGGGAGCTGGGCGCCCCTTTCGCTTGCTGGGATTTTCGCCGCTAACGGCGCATCTCTCGCCGACGGGCACTGCGAAAATCAGGACGCCGCGCGCTTCAGGGGCACCCAGCTCCCGTCCCCGCAAGCCTCGGCCTCATCGCCCGCCACCCGGCGGGCTTGGCCACGGTTCCGCTGGGAGGGGGTACAGACCCCTCCTCACTACCGCCGTCTAGTAGCCCGCCGGGTGGCGGGCGATGAAGCCTTCGTTGCTCAGCAGTTCTTCGTGCCAGCGCGGGCCCGTGCCGCTGGCGTCGCCGGCGGTGTCCCAGCGGAAGCCGGCGATCACGGCGTAGGCGTGGCCGGCGTTGGCGTAGACCGTGATCCAACGACCTTCGCCGGGGAGACCCCACTTCTCGAGCGGGCCGGAGGGCTCGGGGCTTTCGAGGAATTCGCCGCCGTGGAGCGCGAAGCTGACGGAGCCGGAGCAGTCGTAGCCCTTGTCCCACCAGCGGGTGTGGCCGCCACCCCAGATGTAGGGTTTGGTGCGGATCTTGTTGGCGGCTTCGATCACCCCGACGACGCGGGGCGGAGCGCTCTTGGGGGGGATCAGTTCGCCGGTCGACAGCAGCTTCGCTTTCGCCGTCGGGGTGCAGATGTCGACTTCGGCCGGGGCGAGGCCACCGGTGGTGCAGCGGGCGGAGGCGCTGCCGGGGGCGAGGACGCCGATCACGACCAGCGCGGCGGTTAGAGCTAACCCCGCTTTGAGCCTGAAATTGTTGAACAACAAACCGATCTCCTTTGTCGGCCTACGGGGTTAGCTGTCGGGCTGGCGCGGAAGGAGCCTGCGCCCCCGCCTGAACTAGGCGAGTTAGCCCCGAAAACGTGGTTCCCCCGTTCCCGCTGTGCGTGTTGGCACCCGGGACTCGGCGTTTCGGTTCTACGGACCGGCGGCAGTGTAGACGATCCTCCGGCCGCTTGCTCATAAAACCCAAACATTTAGTTGCCGTTCGCACTTGCATCCCGGATTCCTGTCGGCAGCACTGCTGCTAGCTTGCGTTTTGGGATGGAACTTGCCGGCCGCAAAGCACTTCTGACCGGGGCCACCGGTGGCCTCGGCCGGGCGATCGCCGGGGCTCTGGCCGGCCAGGGGGCGAGCGTGGCGCTGAGCGCCCGCAAGCCGGAGGCGCTTGAGGCCCTGGCCACCGAGCTGCCCGGCGACGGCCACCGCGTCCTGCCCGCCGACCTGGCCGAGCCCGGCGCCGCCGAGCGGCTCGCCGCCGCGGCCGGCGCCGTCGACGTCCTCGTCGCCAACGCCGGCCTGCCCGGCGCCGGCTGGCTGCTCGACTTCACGCCCGAGCAGGTGACGCGGGCGCTGCGGGTCAACCTCGAGGCGCCGATGCTGCTGGCCCAGGCGCTGGCGCCGGCGATGATCGAGCGCGGCAGCGGCCAGCTCGTCTTCGTCGCCTCGCTGGCGGGCAAGTCCGCCAGCCCCCTGACCTCGATCTACAACGCGACCAAGTTCGGCCTGCGCGGCTTCGCCTTCGCTCTGCGCTCCGACCTGGCGCCGAAGGGAGTCGGCGTCTCGCTCGTCTCCCCCGGCTTCATCCGCGAGGCGGGGATGTTCGCCGACGCCGGCGCCAAGCCGCCCCCGGGCATGGGCACGAGCACGCCCGAGCAGGTCGCGGCGGCGGTGGTCAAGGCGGTCGTCCAGGACAAGGTCGAGCTGGCGGTGGCGCCGCGGCGCCAGCGGGCGCTGGCCCACATCGGCCTGGCCAGCCCCAGCATCGCGATCCGGGCGCAGAGCGGCGCCGCCGGCCAGAAGGCGGCCAGCGCGATCGCCGACGGGCACTCGAAGGACAAGAGGTAGACGACGACTTTGGGAGGCAACCGATGAGCAGCGATTCCTTTGGCGCCCGTTCGACCCTCGCGGTGAGCGGGCGCGACTACGAGGTCTTCCGGCTCGGGGCGCTGCAGGAGCGTTTCGACGTCGCCCGCCTCCCCTACTCGATCAAGGTCCTGCTCGAGAACGTGCTGCGGCTCGAGGACGGGACCTCGGTCAGCGCCGCCGACGTCGAGGCGATCGCCGCCTGGGACGCCGCCGCCGAGCCCAGCGCCGAGATCCCCTTCCAGCCGGCGCGGGTGCTGATGCAGGACTTCACCGGGGTGCCGGCGGTGGTCGACCTGGCGGCGATGCGCGACGCGATGGAGGAGATCGGCGGCGACCCGGCCCGGATCAACCCGCTGGTCGACGTCGACCTGGTGATCGACCACTCGGTCCAGGTCGACGCCTTCGGCAACGAGCGCGCCTTCGCCGTCAACGCCGAGCGCGACTTCGAGCGCAACCGCGAGCGCTACTCGTTCCTCAAGTGGGGGCAGGGGTCCTTCGACAACTTCCGCGTGGTGCCGCCGGCGACCGGCATCTGCCACCAGGTCAACCTCGAGTACCTGGCCCAGGTCGTCTACAGCCGCGAGCGCGACGGCATCTGGCGCGCCTACCCCGACACCCTGGTCGGCACCGACTCGCACACGACGATGGTCAACGGCCTCGGCGTGCTCGGCTGGGGCGTCGGCGGGATCGAGGCCGAGGCGGCGATGCTGGGACAGCCGATCTCGATGCTGCTGCCGCAGGTCGTCGGCTTCAAGCTCAGCGGCGAGCTGCCCGAGGGTGCGACCGCGACCGACCTCGTCCTCACCGTGACCGAGATGCTGCGCGGCCGCGGCGTCGTCTCCAAGTTCGTCGAGTTCTTCGGTCCCGGCCTGCCGACCCTCGGCCTCGCCGACCGGGCGACGCTGGGCAACATGTCGCCGGAGTTCGGCTCGACCTGCGCGATCTTCCCGGTCGACGCCGAGACGCTGCGCTACCTCGACCTCACCGGCCGGCCGACGGAGACGATCGAGCTGGTCGACGCCTACGCCCGCGAGCAGGGGATGTTCCACGACGAGTCGAGCCCGGACCCGGTCTTCTCCGATCTGCTCGAGCTCGACCTCGGCGCGGTCGAACCCAGCATCGCCGGGCCGAAACGGCCGCAGGACCGGGTGCCGCTGGCGCAGGCCAAGCAGGCGTTCATCGAGGCGATGGGCGAGTTCGACCCCGAGGCCGCCGAGCAGCTCGGCAACGGTCGCGACGAGGCGCTCGAGGAGTCCTTCCCCGCCTCCGACCCGCCGGCCGAGGACCACGACGACGCCCGCGGCAAGCCGCGCCCGGCGCTGAGTGGCGCCCCGGCGGCGCTGGCGGCGGCCCGTGGCAGTGAGGACGCGATCGCGGTCACCCTGGAGAGCGGCGAGAGCTTCGAGCTCGACCACGGCCGGGTCGTGATCGCGGCGATCACCAGCTGCACCAACACCTCCAACCCGAGCGTGATGGTCAGCGCCGGCCTGCTCGCCCGCAACGCGGTCCAGCGCGGCCTCGCCCGCAAGCCCTGGGTCAAGACCTCGCTGGCGCCGGGCTCGACCGTGGTCACCGACTACCTCGACCGCGCCGGCCTGACCGAGCACCTCGACGCGCTCCAGTTCAACCTCGTCGGCTACGGCTGCACCACCTGCATCGGCAACTCGGGGCCGCTGGAGCCGGAGATCTCGGCGGCGATCGCCGAGCGCGACCTGGCGGTCTGCGCGGTGCTCTCCGGCAACCGCAACTTCGAGGGCCGGATCAACCAGGACGTCAAGGCCAACTACCTGGCCAGCCCGCCGCTGGTCGTCGCCTACGCCCTCGCCGGCCGCATGGACCTCGATCTCAACAACGAGCCGCTGGGCGAGGGCAGCGACGGCGAGCCGGTCTACCTGCGCGACGTCTGGCCCAGCGCCGAGGAGGTCAGGGAGCTGGTCGGCGCCTCCGTCGCCTCGGAGATGTTCACCCGCAACTACGCCGACGTCTTCTCCGGCGACGCGACCTGGAACGCGGTCGAGGTCCCCGGCGGCGACCGCTACACCTGGCCCGACTCGACCTACGTGCGCCAACCCAGCTTCTTCGCCGGGATGCCGGCCGAGCCGCCCGGGATCGAGCCGATCGCCGGCGCCAGGGCCCTCGCCGTGCTCGGCGACTCGGTCACCACCGACCACATCTCGCCGGCCGGCGCAATCAAGCGCGACAGCCCCGCCGGCCGCTGGCTGACCGAGCAGGGGGTCGAGGTGGCCGACTTCAACTCCTACGGCTCGCGCCGCGGCAACCACGAGGTGATGATCCGCGGCACCTTCGCCAACATCCGCCTGCGCAACCGGCTGGTCGAGCGCGCCGGCGGCCACACCCGCCACTTCCCCGACGGCGAGGAGACGACGATCTACGAGGCGGCGATCTCATACGCCGAGGAGGGGGTGCCGCTGGTGGTGCTGGCGGGGAAGGAGTACGGCTCCGGCTCCTCGCGCGACTGGGCGGCGAAGGGGACGAAGCTGCTCGGGGTGAGAGCGGTGATCGCCGAGAGCTTCGAGCGCATCCACCGCTCCAACCTGATCGGGATGGGCGTATTGCCGCTGCAGTTCGCCGCCGGCGAGAGCGCCGCCTCGCTGGGGCTGAGCGGCGCCGAGACCTTCGCCGTCGGCGAGCTCGAGGACGGCCGGGCGAAGACGGTGACCGTCACCGCCACCCCCGACGGCGGCGAGCCGATCGAGTTCGAGGCGACGGTCCGCCTCGACACCCCCAACGAGGTCACCTACTTCCGCAACGGCGGCATCCTCCAGACCGTCCTGCGGAACCTGAAGTGACTCCCCGCACGCAGGGGTACAGGAGGGCCGCGGGAGGCAGGGGGGTCCGCGCGACCCTCACTGCACCTGTTGCGCGTCGGTAGCCAGGGAGGGATGCCGACGCGGCCGTTCCCCTGGACGGGACTGCCCAGAAGGAACAGTCACCGTCTAGCTATACCGCGCGGGCACCCTGCGGTCAAGCGCAATCGAGCGCTATGGACGTCAATCGGCCGCGCTTTGGGCCGGATCGGCGGCAATCGGCGCCTGGGCGATGCCCCAGCCCTTGCGCTCGATCAGCTCGATCCCGACCACGCTGCCGACCGGGCCGATCGGGGTCAGGGTCGCGGCGAGCAGGGTGTAGGGCGCCTCGCGCCTGACCGCGGCGACCCAGATCACGACGCAGAGGGCGACGAAGCCGATCCCGTGGGCCCAGCCGAACACCATCGTCTCGGTTTCGAACCCCGGCAGCAGCCAGAAGACGATCAGGGCGGAGAAGATCGCCAGCTCGAACCAGGAGAAGCGCTTGACCCAGACGAACAGCTTCCCGGGAACGGGCTTGGCGAAGGGCGAGGACGGCATCGGGCTCAGACGCTGGGTGTGAGCGCGGTGAGGACGATCCGCTCCTGCTCGCGCGCGTGGGCGCCGGAGTAGCCCTCGCCGGGGCTGGCCCGGCCCTGGCGGCCGATGTAGGTGAAGTCGACCCCCTCCGGCAGCAGCTGGGGCATGCGGCGGGACATCACCTTCCAGGCGCCCATGTTGCGCGGCTCCTCCTGGACCCAGGCGATCTCCTTCAGGTTCGGGTAGCGGCCGATCAGCTCGGCGAGCTGCTCTTTGGCGAACGGGTAGAGCATCTCGACCCGGGCGATCGCGACGTTGTCGGCCGCCTCGCGGCGCTCGCTGGCGTCCATGTCGAAGTAGACCTTGCCGGTGCAGAGGACCAGCCGCTCGACCTGCTCGCGCCGCTCGGTCGCGCGCGGGTCGTCGAGGATGAAGTGCAGCTCGCCCTCGGTCAGCTGCTCGAGGCTGGCCGTCGCCCGGTCGAGCCGCAGCAGCCCCTTCGGGGTGAAGACGATCAGCGGCCGCGGCTTGCGGATCAGTGCCTGGCGGCGCAGCAGGTGGAAGTACTGGGCGGCGGTGGTCGGGTAGGCGATGCGGATGTTGCCCTCGGCGCCGAGCGCGAGGAAGCGCTCGATGCGGGCGCTTGAGTGCTCCGGCCCCGAGCCCTCGTAGCCGTGCGGCAGCAGCATCGTCAGGCGGCTGGTCTGGCCCCACTTCGACTCGCCGGAGACGATGAAGCTGTCGATGATCACCTGGGCGGCGTTGGCGAAGTCGCCGAACTGGGCCTCCCAGAGGACCAGCGCGCTCGGGGTCGCCGCCGAGTAGCCGTACTCGAAGCCGAGGCAGGCGATCTCCGAGAGCGGGCTGTTGTAGAGCTCGAACGGCGCCGCCGCGTCCTCGAGGTTCTGCATCGGGCAGTACTTGAGGCCGGTGTTCTCGTCGTGGAGGACGAGGTGGCGGTGGGAGAAGGTGCCGCGCTCGGTGTCCTGGCCGGTGAGGCGGATGTGGATGCCCTCGGTCAGCAGCGAGCTGAAGGCCAGCGCCTCGGCGTGGCCGAAGTCGATGCCGCCCTGGTCGATCGCCTCGATCCGTTTCGAGAGCGGCCGCCGCAGCTTGCGGTGGACGTTGAATCCCTCCGGCGTCCTCAGCAGTTCCTGGTTCAGCGCGTGCAGCTTCTCGACGCTGACCGCGGTGTCGACCGGCGGGCTGGCGGTGCGGTCGAGCAGTTCGCCGGTGCTGCTGGTGGTGGTCACGGTCGGGTCCTCGTACTCGCCCGCCTCCATCTTCTCCCGCAGCCCTTTCAGCGCCGCCGTCATCTCCTCGTGGCGGCGCTCGGAGGCGTTGCCGACGTCCTCGGCCGAGACCGTTCCCTCGCCGATCAGCTTCTCGGCGTAGATCTCGGAGACCGGCGGGTGCGACTTGATCTTCGCCGCCATCGTCGGCTGCGTGTAGGCGGGCTCGTCGGTCTCGTTGTGGCCGAAGCGGCGGTAGCCGATCACGTCGATGACGACGTCGCGGCCCCAGCGCTCGCGGTAGGCCATCGCCAGCCGCACCGCCGCCGCGCAGGCCTCGACGTCGTCGGCGTTGACGTGGACGATCGGCACGTTGAAGCCCTTCGCCATGTCGGCGGCGTAGGGGGTCGAGCGCGCCTCGGAGGGGTCGGTGGTGAAGCCGACCTGGTTGTTCTGGATCACGTGGATCGTGCCGCCGGTGGTGTAGCCCGGCAGCGCCTGCAGGTTGAGCGTCTCGGCGACCACGCCCTGGGCCGGGAAGGCGGCGTCGCCGTGCAGCAGCACCGGCACCGCCCGCTTCGGGTCGTGGTGCAGCTCGGCGCCGTCGAAGTCGGACTGCAGGAAGCGGGCGCCGCCGGTGACGACCGGGTCGACGAACTCGAGGTGGCTCGGGTTCGGGTAGAGGCGGACCGAGATCTTCTCGCCGTCGGATGTCTCGTGGACGCCGCGGTGGCCGTAGTGGTACTTGACGTCGCCGGTGCCGCCGTGCGGGATCGCCGCCACCGCCTTCACCGCGTCGATCCGCTTCGAGCCCTCGAACTCGGCCAGGATCGACTCGACCGGGCGGCCGAGGTTGTGGGCGAGGACGCTGAGGCGGCCGCGGTGGGCCATCCCGAAGACGACCTCCTCGGCGCCGGCGCGGTGCGAGATCGTGACCAGCTCGTCGAGCATCGGCACGACCACGTCGAGCCCCTCGATCGAGAACATCTTCTGGCCCAAATACGCTTTCTCGAGGAAGCGCTCGAACTGGAAGACGTCGATCAGGCGGTCCAGCAGGCGCCGTTTCTCCTCGTCGGCGAGCGGCTGGCGGTGGGCGCCGGTCTCGATCATCTCCCGCAGCCAGATCCGCTGCTGGTGCGAGGAGAGGTGCTCGACCTGGTAGGCGATCGTGCCGCAGTAGGTCTCGCGCATCCGCGGCAGCGCCTCCAGCAGGGTTTCGCCGGGGACGCCGATGCGCAGGATCGAGGCCGGGATCCGGGCCATCAGCTCCGGCGTCAGGTTGACGTTCTCCGGCTGCAGCGCCGGGTCGCCCTTGGGCTCGGAGCCGAGCGGGTCGAGGTCGGCGGCGAGGTGGCCGTGGGTGCGGTAGGCCTTCAGCAGCGAGGTCGCCGCCTGCACCGCCTGCAGCAGCTCCTCGTCGACCTCGCCGGGGGCGGTGCTGGGTTCGGCGCTGGGGGCGCCGGCGCCGAGCGGCGGCGCCGAGGCCGAGGCCGGGTGGGCGGCGCTGACGGCGCCGGCGTCGATCCCGAGATCGCTGGCGAGCGCCTCGTAGAACCCGTCCTCGCCCTGCAGCAGCTGCTCGACCCGGCGCAGGAAGGCGCCCGACTCGGCTCCCTGGATCACCCGGTGGTCGTAGGTCGAGGTCAGCGTCATCACCTTCGAGACGCCGAGCTGCTTCAGCCGTTCGGGCGAGGCGTGCAGCCACTCCGGCGGGTAGGCGATCGAGCCGGTGGCGATGATCGCGCTCTGGCCGGCGAGCAGGCGCGGGACCGAGGCCATGGTGCCGATCCCGCCCGGGTTGGTGAGCGAGATGTTGGTGCCCTGGAAGTCGTCGGCGCTGAGCTTGCTCTCGCGCGTCTTCGCGATCAGGTCTTCGTAATAGGAGTGGAAGGAGGCGAAGTCGAGCCCGTCCGAGCCCTTGATCGCGGGCACCATCAGGGTGTGGCTGCCGTCCTTCTTCTCGACGTCGACGGCGATGCCGAGGTTGACCGGCGGGTTCTCGATCGCGAACGGCTTGCCTTCGCGCTCGGCGAAGGTCCGCACCATCACCGGCTGCTCGACCGTCGCCTGCACGATCGCCCAGGCGACGAGGTGGGTGAAGGAGGTCTTCAGGCCGCGCTCTTTCAGCAGCGAGTTGATCGCTTTGCGCTTGGCGTCGAGCGTGTCGACGGCGATCGTCCGGAACGAGGTCGCCGTCGGCACCGCCCGGCTCTCGTCCATCGCCTTCGCCAGCATCGCCGCCGGCCCCCGCAGCTGCTTCTCCTCGCCAACCGCCGCCGCGGTCGGAGCACCATTGCCGACGGCCAGCACATCGTCCTTGGTCACCTTCGCCCCGGGCCCACTCGGGCTGACCGAAGCAAGATCGACCCCGGTCGCCTCGGCAACCCTTCGCGCCACCGGCGTCGCGCGCACATCGGCGTTGCCGTTACTCGGTACCGCGGCTGGCACCGCCTGTGCCGCCGGCTCCTCCTTCGCCGCGGGCGGGGTGGAGCCCTCGCCCGGCTCCATCTCAGCCAACGGAGCCCCCACCGGCACTTCGTCGTCGACGGCCGCCACCAGTTTCGTGATCACCCCGCTGATCGGCGCCGGCACCTCGGCGTCGACCTTGTCGGTGGAGACCTCGACGACCGTGTCGCCCTCGTTGACGAAGTCACCCGCCGCCACGTGCCACTCGAGGACGATTCCCTCGGTCACCGACTCGCCCATCTCGGGCATCGCAATTTGCACGGTGGCCGTCTCTGCCATTTCTTCCTCTCAGTCTATGAAACCGGGCGAACGACCTTCCCCTCCGAGGTAGGCTGGGGCGATGAGCTACTTCGTCACCGGCGCCACCGGATTCATCGGCCGCAACCTGGTCGAGCGGCTGCTGCAGCGCGAGGGCACCGTCTACGCTCTGGTCCGGGCCGGCTCACGCGGCCGGCTCGAGGAGCTGCGGACCGGCTGGGGCGCCGACGGGGCGCGGGTCGTCCCGGTCGCCGGCGACCTCTCCCAGCCCAGCCTCGGGATCGCCGAGGAGGACCTGGTGGCGATGCGGGGCGAGGTCGAGCACTTCTTCCACCTGGCGGCGATCTACGACATCACCGCCAACGCCGAGTCGCAGGAGATCGCCAACGTCGAGGGGACCAGGCACGCGATCGAGCTGGCGGGGGCGATCGAGGCCGGCTGCTTCCACCAGGTCAGCTCGATCGCCGCCGCCGGGCTCTACCGCGGCGAGTGGCGCGAGGACATGTTCGACGAGGCGCAGCGGCTCGACACCAACCCCTACTTCCGCACCAAGCACGAGTCCGAGCGGCTGGTCCGGCAGGAGTGCCCGCGGCCCTGGCGGGTCTACCGGCCGGGGATCGTCGTCGGCGACTCGCGCACGGGCGAGATCGACAAGATCGACGGCCCCTATTACTTCTTCAAGGCGCTGCAGCGGGCGCGGCGGGTGCTGCCCTCCTGGCTGCCGATCGTCGGCATCGAAGGCGGCGAGATCAACATCGTCCCGGTCGACTACGTCGCCGCCGCGATCGACCACATCGCCCACAAGCCGAAACTGGACGGTCGCGCCTTCCACCTCACCGATCCCAACCCGCACACCGCCGGCGAGGTGATCAATCTCTTCGCCAAGGCCGCCGACGCGCCGCAGATGGCGCTGCGTCTGGACACCGACCTGACCGAACCGGCGACCGGGCTGGCGCGGACGGCGCTGAAGCTGCTGCCGGGCTCGAAGCGGGTCGCGAAGGCGGCTCTGAACGAGATCGGGCTGCCAGCCTCGGTCCTCACCTACGTCGACTACCCGACCAGCTTCGACTCCAGCGGCGCCCGCAAAGCGCTCAAGGGCTCCGGCATCGAGGTGCCGCCGCTGCAGAGCTACGCGGCCAAGGTCTGGGACTACTGGGAGCGCAACCTCGACCCCGACCTGTTCAAGGACCGCTCGCTCTCGGGAGCGGTGCGGGGCAAGATCGTGCTGATCACCGGCGCCTCCTCGGGGATCGGCAAGGCGGCCGCGGTCAAGGTCGCCGCCGCCGGCGCGACGGTGCTGCTGGTCGCCCGCTCGGCCGAGAAGCTGGAGGAAACGCGCGACGAGATCGCCGCCGCCGGCGGCTCCGCCCACATCCACCGCTGCGACATGTCCGACGTCGAGGACATCGAGCGGATGGCCGAGGAGGTGCTCGCCTACCACGGCCACGTCGACATCCTCGTCAACAACGCCGGCCGCTCGATCCGCCGCTCGGTGGCGCTCTCCTACGACCGCTTCCACGACTACGAGCGGACGATCCAGCTCAACTACCTGGGGGCGCTGCGGCTGATCCTGGCGCTGCTGCCGACGATGCGCGCCCGCAAATCGGGCCACATCATCAACATCAGCTCGATCGGGACCCAGACCAACCCGCCGCGCTTCTCCGCCTACGTCGCCTCGAAGGCGGCGCTGGACGCCTTCAGCCGCGTGATCGCCTCCGAGGTCAAAGACGACAAGGTCCACCTGACGACGATCAACATGCCGCTGGTGCGGACGCCGATGATCGCGCCGACCCGGATGTACGACATGTTCCCGGCGATCACGCCGGAGGAGGCGGCGGAGATGATCGCCAAGGCGATGGTCAACAGGCCGAAGAAGGTGGCGACCAAACTCGGCAACTTCGGCGAGCTGCTCTACGCGGTCGCGCCCAAGGCCAGCGACTCGATCCTCAACACCGCCTACAAGCTCTTCCCCGACTCGCAGGCGGCCAAAGGCAAAGGCGAGGAGGCGCGCGACAAGGCGCCGTCGACCGAGGCGGTTGCCTTCGCGCACCTGATGAAAGGCGTCCACTGGTAGCGCCGCGGTCCAGCCGGACCGGCTCTAGATGACCGAGCGGCGGCTCAAGCACTGGGGGTGGGGGTACGAGGACCAGGCGCCTACTGCCACACAGCTGCGGGAGGCGGCGGAAGGGATCAGGGCGCGGTTCGGGTTCGGGGGGGAGGTCGAGAAGCCGCTGCCGCTGGAGGATGTGAAGCTGCGCGAGGCGAGGTTGAAGCGGCCAAGCGGCTTCGGCGACCTCTTCTCGGACGGGCGCTACGAGCGGGTGTCGCATGGGCTGGGGAAGGCCTACCGGGACGTGGTGCGGGGGTTCCGGGGGGAATTCGAGAACCCGCCAGACCTGGTCGCTTTCCCCCGCGACGAGTCGGAGATCGAGACGGTGCTGAGCTGGGCCGAGGCCGAGGGGGCGGCGGTGATCCCGTTCGGCGGCGGCACCAGCGTCGTCGGCGGGGTCGAGCCGCGGCTCGGCGAGCGGCCGGCGGTGACGATGGACCTGCGCCGGCTCGACCGCGTGCTCGAGGTCGACCCGGTCTCGCTGGCGGCGCGGATCGAGGCCGGGGCGACCGGGCCGCGGCTGGAGCAGCAGCTGCGCGAGCACGGCCTCACCCTGCGCCACTTCCCGCAGTCCTTCGAGTACGCGACCCTCGGCGGCTGGATCGCGACCAGGGCCGGCGGCCACTTCGCCACCGGCCTCACCCATATCGAGGACCTGGTCGAGTCGGTGCGGGCGATTACCCCGCGCGGCACCTGGGAGAGCCGGCGGTTGCCCGGGTCCGGCGCCGGACCCTCGCCGGACCGGCTGCTGGCCGGCTCGGAGGGGATCCTCGGCGCGATCTCCGAGGCCTGGGTGCGGGTGCGACCGCGGCCCGAGTTCAAGGCCTCCTGCGGGGTCGAGTTCGGCGACTTCCTCGCCGCCGCGGCCGCTGTGCGGGCGCTCTCCCAGTCCGGCCTGAATCCCGCCAACTGCCGCCTGCTCGACGCCTCCGAGGCGGAGCTGACCGGCGCCGGCAGCGGTGAGGCCAGCCTGCTGATCCTCGGCTTCGAGTCCGCCGAGCGCCCGGTCGAGGCCTGGCTCGAGGCGGCGCTGGAGATCGCCCGCGAACATGGCGGCACCCCGGGCGAGGCGCGAACCGAGGCAGGGGGCGGAGCGGAGGGGGACGCGATCGGCGCCTGGCGTGGGGCGTTCCTGCTGGCGCCCTACCTGCGCGACACCTTCGTTGCCTGCGGGGTGCTCTCGGAGACCTTCGAGACGGCGGTCACCTGGGACCGCTTCGAGGAGCTCCATGCCAGCGTGATGGAGACGGCGCGGCGGGCGGTGGCAGAGGTCACCGGCGCTCCGGCCGAGGGCGTCGGGGCACCACGGGTGAGCTGCCGTTTCACCCACGTCTACCCGGACGGGCCGGCGCCCTACTTCACGGTGCTGGCGCCGGCGGTCCGCGGCGGCGAGGTGGCGCAGTGGGACGAGATCAAGGCCGCGGTCTCCGCGGCGCTGCTCGAGGCCGGCGGCACGATCACCCACCACCACGCGGTCGGCCGCGACCACCGCCCCTGGTATGACCGCCAGCGCCCCGCCCCTTTCACCGCCGCCCTGCGCGCCGCCAAGGCCGAGCTCGACCCCGCCGCCGTTCTCAACCCCGGCGTCCTCCTCGATCCCTGACGGCTTACACACTCCTTACACGGGCCTGACCGGCCTCGAACCCGTGCGAACCAGGATCGGGCTGACAGTTGGATCCCTACCAGGAGGTTCCCGATGTTCCAATCGGCTCGCAACAAATTCCAGGCGGTGGCGATGATCGGCGTCGCCGCGGCGCTGGCGATCGGCGGCGTCGCCGCCGCGCAGAACGACCCGGGGAGCGGCTCCCAGGGCAACCAGGGCTCCGGCCACCCGGCCGGCCCGCCGCCGCTCCCACTGCCGACGCAGGGCCTGACCTACGCTCAGTTCCACGTCCAGAAAAACGGGCAGGAGCAGACGATCAGGGTCGACCAGGGCAAGATCGTGACGGTCAGCGACAGCTCGATCACGCTCTCCGAGAACGACGGCAGCGAAGTCACGATCCCGGTCGACGACAGCACCCAGGTGATGGGCAAGCCGGGGACGGAAACGAAGGTCGCCGAGCTCTCGGCCGGCCAGCAGGTCCTGGTCTGCGCACCCGAAGGCGGCAGCGCCAAGACGATCATCGTGCTGCCGAAGAAAGGCCAGCAGGGCGGCTCCGGCCAGCAGGGCGGTCCCCCGCAGGGTGGTGGCCAGGGCGGCCAGCTTCCACCCCCTCCGGGCGGCTCGGGTCCCGGCGGCAGCGAATGAGAAGCTAGGCCGATGAAGGGAGCCATCCTCGTCGTCGAGGACGAGCAGGCGATCGCCGAGCTGGTGCGCGCCTACCTGCGGCGGGATGGCTTCGACGTGGTCTGGGCGCGCAGCGGCGAGCAGGCGCTCGAAGAGCTGAGCCGGCACCCGGTGCGGCTGGTGGTGCTCGACATCGGGCTCCCCGGCATCGACGGCTTCGAGGTCTGCCGCCGCCTGCGCTCCCGGACCGGCGTCCCGATCCTGATCCTCAGCGCCCGCGACGAGGAGGTCGACCGGGTCGCCGGGCTGGAAGCGGGGGCCGACGACTACGTCACCAAGCCGTTCTCCCCGCGCGAGCTGGTGGCGCGGGTGAAGGCGATCCTGCGCCGCGCCGGCGCCGCCGGGGCGGGTGCGGTCGACGCCGCCGCCCTCGCCCTCGGCGACGTCGCCCTCGACCGCGCCGCGCGCACGGTCACCGTCGCCGGCAAGCCGGTCGAGCTGACCTCGCGCGAGTTCGACCTGCTGGCGGCGCTGCTCGCCCATCCGGGCGTGGTGCTCAGCCGCGACCGCCTGCTGGAGCTGGTCTGGCAGGGCGAGTTCGCCGGCGGCACCCGCACCGTCGACGTCCACGTCGCCCAGCTGCGGGGCAAGCTCGGCCGCCCCGAGTTCGTCGAGACGGTGCGGGGAGCCGGCTACAAGGTCTCGCCCTGATGCGCTCGCTGCGGACGCGGCTCTTCGTCGCCATCCTCGGCACGGTGCTGATCGCCGTCGGCGCCTCGCTGGCGCTGGGGGTGGTGCTGACCAAGAGCGCCGTGCGGGAGACGATCCGCAACGACGTCGAGGGCCAGGCCGAAGCGGTGGCGGCGCAGGTCGCGCGGCTGCGCCCGGCGAGCGCCCGGCGCCTGGGAGGTCGAGCTGGGCTGCCCCCGGCCGGGGCCGCTCGCGGCGCCCCGCCTGGTGCGCCGCCGCCTCCTCCGGGCGCTGTCCCCTCCGGCCAACGCGGTCCCCCAGGCGCCGCGCGACCCCCCGGCGGGCTGCCCGCGGCGCCGGCGCAGGGGCCGCAGCCGGTCGCGGTGCTGAGCCTGAGTGCCGCCGCCCGTGAGCTGCCGGCGGGCGCCGCCGCGCAGCTGCGCCAGACCGGCGCCGCCGACGGTAGCGCCGAGATCGATGGCCGCAGTCAGATCTACGCGGCCCGCCGCGCCGGCCGCTCGGTGGTCCTGGTCACCCGCCCGGACGTCGTCTCCGGCGACGACTTCCGCCGCTACCTCTCGGCCCTGCTGATCGCCAGCGGCGCCGCGGCGCTGCTCGCCGCCGCCGCGGCGGCGTTGCTGGCGCGGCGGCTGACGCAGCCGCTGCGGCGGCTCGGCCAGGCGGCCGGCGAGCTGGCGGCGGGGCGCCGCCCGCAGCCGGTGCCGCGCGGTGGCACCGAGGAGCTCGACGAGCTGGCCGTCGCCTTCAACGGGATGGCGGAGCAGCTGGCGCTGGCCCGCGACGCCGAGCGGGCGGTGCTGCTCTCGGTCTCCCACGACCTGCGCACGCCGCTGACCTCGATCCGCGGCTACGCCGAGGGGATCGAGGACGGCACCGTTGAGCCGCGCCAGGCGGCGGCGGTGGTAGGCCGCGAGGCGGCGCGGCTGGAGCGGCTGGTCGGCGACCTGCTGGCGCTGGCGCGGCTGCGGCAGGGGGTGCTGGAGGTCGAGCGCGAGCCGGTCGACCTGGCGGCGGTCGCCCGCGAGGCCGAGGAACGGCTGCGACCGCGCGCCCATGAGGCCGGGGTCGAGGTCCGCGTGCAGGGCGGAGCGGCGCCGGCCAGCGCCGACCACGGCCGCGCCCTGCAGGTCGTCTCCAATCTGCTCGACAACGCGATCCGGGTCAGCCCCCGTGGCGCCGCGGTCACGATCGCGGTCGCCCCCGGGGAGGTCCGCGTCGCCGACCGCGGCCCCGGCATCCCGGCGGAGGAGATCCCGCGCGCCTTCGAGCGCTTCCACCTCCGCGCCGCCGCCGGCCACGGCTCGCCCGAGGGCGCCGGCCTCGGCCTGGCGATCGTCCGCGAGCTGACCGAGGCGATGGGCGGCAGCGCCAGCGTCGAGAACCTCCCCGACGGCGGCGCCCAGTTCACGATCAGGCTGCCGCCGCGCCCCTGAGCGTTCGCCCTTTGTCCTACATAACACGACAAAGGACGAACGCAACGGCTTGCAGGGGCGGCCCGAGACGGGGAATAGGGGCGACCGGCGCTACCCTGTCGCGACTCGATATCTCCGGCTGGCCCGCGTTCGTCCAGTTGCCACCAGCCCTCTCATGACGGAAACGATCACTTCGGAACAACCGGCCGTGCCCTCTGAGCCCGGGCCAGCCGCCGCGGCTGCCGAGCAGGTGGTGCCGCGGCGCTCGCCGCTGCGGGCAGCGATCAAGACCGGCCGGCCGAAGGAGTGGATCAAAAACGTCTTCGTGTTCGCCGGGCTGCTGTTCTCCGGCAAGTTCAACCAGTCCCACGACGTGCTCGAGGCGGTGCTCACCTTCATCGCCTTCTGCCTGATCTCCAGCGCCGGCTACTTCGTCAACGACCTGATCGACGTCGAGCTCGACCGCAACCACCCGAAGAAGAAGTTCCGCCCGCTCGCCGCCCGCGAGCTCTCCGAGAGCACCGCCAAGGCGATCGCCCCGTTCCTGGCGATAGCCGCGATCGCGCTCGCCTTCGCCACCGTCAACTGGCAGGTCGGGCTGATGGTGGTCGGCTACGGGATCGCCCAGATGGCCTACAGCCTCGGCCTCAAGCAGGTCGTGATCATCGACGTGATGACCCTGGCCGGCCTCTTCATCCTCCGCGTCGCCGCCGGCGCCAGCGCCGTCGAAGCCCATGCCTCCGAGTGGCTGATCCTCTGCACCGGCATGCTCGCCGCCTTCCTCGGCTTCACCAAGCGCCGCCAGGAGGCGGTCTCCGAGCTGCACGAGGGCACCTCGACGCGGCCGGTGCTGGAGCACTACTCGCTGCCCTTCCTCGACCAGATGGTCTCCTTGGTCACCACCGGCACCGTGCTCAGCTACGCGATCTACACCGTCAACTCGCCTCAGATCGGCAGCCAGATGATGCTGACGATCCCGCCCGTGGTCTACGGGATCTTCCGCTACCTGTACCTGATCTACGACCGCAACGACGACCGCTCGATGGCGGCGATCGTCGCCGGCGACCGCGGCATCCAGGCCGCCGGCGCCTGCTTCGCCCTGGTCGCCTTCCTGCTGCTCTACGTCTTCAACTAGGCGCGGAGCCAGCTGCGGAGCGGCTCAGAGCAGCTCCTGCTCGGGACCGCCTCCCTCCATCAGGTAGAAGCGCGCCCGGCCCAGCTCCTGGCCGTCGACCTGGACGACAGCGGCGTGGGGGCCAGAGGTCTCGAAGTTGGCGCTGGCGCCGATCGACATCACCAGGCGCTGCTCCTGGCCGGGCGGCATGCCCTCCGGGCGGCCGGTCTCGAAGTTGGCGGTCAGGCCCTCGCCGAGTTCGATCCCGTCCGGGTCCTGGATCGAGACGAAGAGCTCGTGCGACTGGTCGGTCTCGTGCCAGGCGATGTCGATGCCGAGCGAGATGTGGAAGGCCCACTCGTGCGGCAGCTCCGGCAGCCGCAGGACGTTCCAGCCGCCGCCGTTGAGGTAGAGCTTGCCGTTGACGGCCTCGCTGTGGTCGGCGAGCAGGAGGAAGCCGAGGTTCACTGGCTCTCGGGATATGGCACGACGGGGAGGTCGGAGAGCAGCTGCACCTTGCCGTTGCGGCTGAACTGGAGGTCGACGGTCTCGTCCTTGCGATAGGTGCCGAACAGGCCCAGGTACATCGCCAGCCAGCGGCCGGTGCCCATCTTCTCCTTGACGATCGGGCGGGTGAAGGCGATCTCGCCGCCCTCGACGTCGTAGTCGGCGCCCTCGCTCTGCTCGACCCCGTTGATGAAGACCGTGAACGGCGCTTCGGCGCCGGCCGGCAGCTTCACCCGCTCGCCGGCGGCGTAGCTGCCCTTGGGGATCTCGGTGCTGGCCTCGGTCATGGTTGCTCCGCTTCCAGAGTCTCGCGCACCAGGTCGAACGGCGTCTCGTGGCGGCTGGGGTCGAGCTCCTCGCGGCCGACGCCGCCGCGGAAGGGGACGAAGCTGCCGTCGCCGCGGACGTCGATGCCGGCGACCGGCTTGTGCAGCAGGCCGCGGCCGCTCAGCTGCAGGCGGGCGCGGACCTGGTCGGCCGGCGTGTAGGTCCCCAGCACCGCCGTCTTCGGCGGCGCGTCGGCGCGAATCTCCAGCGCCCGCTCGCGCATCGCCGCCACCGCCTCGCCGAGGTCGCCGAAGCCGCGCTGCTCGACCTCGGCGCCCCTGCGCACGGTCAGCTTCCAGTTGAGGCGGGACACGGCGCCAAGGCTAGGGAAGTTGCTGTCCAACCTCATGTACCAGACTTGACGTAAGGCGCCGTTCATGAGTAAGCTCGCCGCCCCGTGGCAGGCGGCGAACCCGGTTGGGCATATCCGGAATTGAAGGAGGCGGACGCCGAGCGCGAGCGCCTGGTCTCGGCGTTCACCCGGGCCGCGGCCGAGCGTGGCTACCGCAACCTCACGGTCGAGCAGGTCGCCCGTGACGCCGGCCTCGCGCCCGATCGGGTGGGGGCGCACTTCAGCAGCAAAGAGCAGGGGATGGTCGCCGCCCAGGACGTCTTCCTCAACGAGCTCTGGCTGGAGATCGTCGCCGCCTGCCAGGTGCCGGCGGATTGGCCGGCGAAGGTGCGCGCGGGCCTGCGCGGGGCGATCGCCTTCCTGGCCGAAGTCAGCACCCTGGCGCGCGCTTGCGCGATCGAAGCCGCCGCCGCCAGCGCCGCCGCCGCCGACCGCCAGTTCACGGCCCTCGAGCGGTTCGCCTTCCTGCTGCGCGACGGCCGCCGCCGCTACCCCCGCGCGGCGGCGCTGCCGGAGACCACCGAGCGGGTCCTGATCGGCGGCGTCGCCTCGATCATCTGCAGCTGCCTGCTCGCCGAGGATCCGGCCGCCCTTGTCGCCCTCGAACCGCAGCTGCTAGAGCTGCTCCTCACCCCGTACCTGGGTGAGGCCGAGGCACGCCAGGTCGCCTGGGCCCCCTGAGCAAACGCCCTCAGGCGACGTCGAAGGGGGAGGCGGCGACGCGGACGATCTCGGGGGCCAGGTCCGGCAGCGAGCGGTGGCCGACGCTGACGATCTCGTGCTGGATCGTGGCCCAGATCCCGCTCGGGATCGCGATCATGAGCTCCTCCGGCACCGAGCCGGCGAAGGCGGGCGGGATCGTCCCCGGGCGCAGGAAGGCGCCGAAGCTGTCGAGGACCCGGTCGGCCTGGTCGAGCGCGATCGGGCCGGCGGCGGGCAGCTCGAAGAAGGAGAGACGGGCGAAGAGCTCGTGCGCGGCGAAGTACTCGGTCAGGGCGCGAGCGCCGGCGCCGATCGCCTCGGGCCGGCTGCCCTCGGCGGCGAACGCCGCGCCGACGAAGCTCAGGACGCCGGTCGCGATCTCGTCGAAGGCGGCGAGGAGGGCGTCGCGAGTGTCCTCGAAGTGCTCGTAGAAGGTGGCGTTGGAGACCCCCGCTGTAGCCGAGATCGCCGGGATGCTGAGCGCCGCATAGCCTTCCTTGACCACCACCTGGGCGGCGGCTCTGATCATCCGCTCCCGCTGGCCCAGCTCCCGGCGGCTGCGCGGGCTGGCGGGGGACTCCTCCCAGGGGATGCCCTTCTCGCCCTCGCCCGCCGCGGCCGCGTCGCGCGGCGGCAGGGGCCGCCGCGCCACCTCCATCGTCCGCTGCAGGGCGGCGCTGGGCGGCCGCTGGTAGCTCAGCGCCCAGTCGACCAGGGTTTCGGTCAGCCCCGGCAGCTCGTCGGCGCGGCCGGCGCGCAGGCGCCGGTAGACGGAGCCGCGGACTCCGGCGACGATCGCCCGCACGACCGTGTCGGAGACCTCGACCGGGCTGGGCGAGTGGTCGAAGCTCTGGCGGATCATCGCCTCGAAGGCCTGGGTGCCGCGCTCGCGGTGCGCAACCCCGGCGCTGCCGAGGGTGAGCGAGTCGACCGCGGCCAACCGGGCGGCGCCGGGCTCCTCCTTCGCCAGGTCCATGAAGGTCGCCAGCGCCGCCAGCAGCCGCTCCCGGAAGTCGCCCGGCTGCCGGTAGGCGGCGCTGACCTGCTCGGTCACCTGGCGGATCACCTCGTCGAAGGTCGCCAGGAAGCAGTCCTCCTTGCCCTCGAAGTGCTGGTAGAAGGTCGACTTCGAGACCCCCGCCAGCCCGACCAGCTCCTTGATCGTCGTTCCTTCGAAGCCGTGCCTGGCCACCGCCTCGACCATCGCCAGCTCGAGCCGCGCCTTCTGGTGCTGGGCGACCTGCTCGGGGGGCATCCTGTGCGGGCCGCCCTTGAGGCGCGGGAAGAGAGGTTTGGAAGGAGGCAGGGACGACGCAGCCATCTCCTATCCACTCTAGTGGGAGCTTTGGTACGCCCTGGGTATCGGGGATTGGTTTTGCTTCTGGCTTCGATATCCATCCCAACCATCCCTTCAACGCGACATCCACCCTCGGTCCTCCTGCCGCGCTCGGTGGTGGCGCTGGCCGACGGCTGGAGCGGCGGCATCGTCCGCCAGCTAGGCGCTGGCTCCGCAGGCGCAGGCGGACCTCGGCAAGTCGATCGAGGGCGCCAGCCACTTCGAGATCAAGCCGCGTCAGCCCGCGCGATCGACGGGCTGACTTCACCCAACAGCGTCGAGTTTTCCGGTACCGCCTGAGGTCTGACGCCGCTCAGGCGCCGCGCCGGGGCCGTTTCGGGCGCCGCGCCGGGGGGCCGACGATTTTCTCGGGGCCCTCGCGGTCGTCGAGGGCGACGTAGGTGCGCTCGCGCTGGCCGGTATAGATCTGGCGGGGGCGGGCGATTTTCTTCTCCGGGTCTTCCTGCATCTCCATCCACTGGGCGACCCAGCCGGCGGTGCGGGGGATGGTGAAGAGGACGGTGAACATGTTGGTCGGGATGTCCATCGCCTCGTAGATGATCCCCGAGTAGAAGTCGACGTTGGGGTAGAGCTTGCGCGAGGTGAAGAAGTCGTCGGCGAGGGCCTGTTTCTCCAGCTCCTGGGCGATCTCGACCAGCGGGTTGTACTCGGTCGCCGCGAAGACCTCGTCCATGTGCTGCTGGATGATCCGCGCCCGCGGGTCGTAGTTTTTGTAGACGCGGTGGCCGAAGCCCATCAGTTTCTCCTCGCGGTCTTTGACCCGGGCGAGGAAGTCGGGGATGTTGTCGACCGACTCGATCCGCCGCAGCATGCGCAGCACCGCCTCGTTGGCGCCGCCGTGCAGCGGCCCGTAGAGCGCGGCGACGCCCGCGGCGACCGCCGAGTAGGGGTCGACGTCGGAGGAGCCGACGCCGCGCACCGCGTTGGTCGAGCAGTTCTGTTCGTGGTCGGCGTGGAGGATGAAGAGCACGTCGAGCGCCTTCGAGAGGCTCGGCTTCGGCACGTGCTTGTCTTCGGTCTTCTTGAACATCATCGAGAGGAAGTTCTCGGCGAAGTTGAGTTCGTTGTCCGGGTAGACGTAGGGAAGGCCCATGTTGTGCCGGTAGGAGAAGGCGGCCAGGGTCGGCACCTTGGCGATCAGCCGCACCGCGGCCATGTAGCGCTCTTCGGGGTCGGAGATCTGCTTCGCGTCTGGGTAGAAGGTCGAGAGGGCGCCGACGCCGGCCAGCACCATCCCCATCGGGTGGGCGTCGTAGCGGAAGCCCTCGAAGAACTGCTTGAGGTCCTCGTGGACGTAGGTGTGGTGGGTGATGTCGAAGACCCAGCGGTCGAGCTGGGGCCCGGTCGGCAGCTCGCCGAAGATCAGCAGGTAGGCGGTCTCGAGGAAGCTGGAGCGCTCGCAGAGCTGCTCGATCGAGTAGCCGCGGTGTTCGAGGATGCCGGCGGCGCCGTCGATGTAGGTGACCGCGGAGCGGCAGGAGGCGGTGTTGGTGAAGGCCGGGTCGTAGGACATCAACCCGAAGTCGTCCTCGGCGACCTTGATCTGGCGCAGGTCGAGGCCGCGCACGGTCCCGTCCTCGATCGGCAGCTCGTAGGTCTTGCCGGTGCGGTTGTCGGTGACGGTCAGCGACTCGGAGCTCATGCGGCGCTCATTCTGTCAGTTCGGACTGGCCGGCTGTTACCAGCCTGTCGCGGGCTCAGGGGGCGGCGACGCCGTCGAACTGGGTCATCGCCCGCAGCGCCTCGAAGCGCTCGTCGATCTCCTCGCGGCTGAGGCGGGAGACGCGCTCGGTGCCGAACTCCTCGACGTTGAAGGAGGCGAGCACGGTGCCGTAGCCCATCGCCCGCCGCAGCTCGGCGTCGCCGAGCTCGGCGCCGGCGCCGAGGCCGTCGAGGTAGCCGAAGAAGCCGCCGGCGAAGCTGTCGCCGGCGCCGGTCGGGTCGCGCACGTCCTCCAGCGGGAAGCCCGGCAGGGCGAAGAAGCCCGACTCGGTGAACAGCGCCGCCCCGTACTCGCCCTGCTTGGCGACGACGGCGCGGGGGCCGCGGTCCATCACCGCGCGGGCGGCGCGGGCGAGGTTGGACTCGCCGGTTAGCTGGCGGATCTCGGCGTCGTTGACGACCAGGCACTCGACCTCGGCGATCGCCGCCAGCAGCGAGTCGCGGGCGGTCTCGATCCAGAGGTTCATCGAGTCGAGGCCGCTGAAGCCGGCGCCGTCGCACTGGGCGCGGACCTGGCGCTGCAGGTCCGGCTGGATGTTGGCGAGGAAGAGGGTGTCGGCGGCCTGGGCGGCGGCCGAGAGCTTCGGCTCGAACTCGCCGAAGACGCCGAGCTGGGTGTCGTCGGTGTGGGCGACGTTGAGGTCGTACTCGTAGTGGCCGCGCCAGAAGAAGGAGCGACCGCCGGCGACCCGCTCGACGTCGTCGGTGAGGATGCCGCGATTCTCGAGGACCGCGAACTGCTCGGCGCCGAAGTCGTCGCCGACCGGCCCCACCGGCCGCACCTCGGTGAAGAAGCTGGCGGCGAGCGAGAAGTGCACAGCGGCGCCGCCGAGCATGCGCTGGCGCTCCCCGAACGGCGTTTTGACGGCATCGAAGGCGATCGAGCCGACCACGGTCAACGACATGCGGCGAACAGTATCCGTAGGATCGCCAGGATGAATCGCAAGCTGCTGATCCCCTGCCTCGGCGCCCTCCTGGCGGTCGCCGTCGCGGTGCCGGCGCTGGGTGCCAGCAGCTCTGTGACGCCGACCGTCTCCGGCGACCTCGCGGTGCGGGCCCTCGCCAAGGCCCGCCTGGCGCTGCTGACCGCGCGCTCAGCGAAGAGCCAGTCGCGGGTCGCGGTGCGGACCGCGCAGGCGGCGACGAACACGGCGAACGAAGCGAAGAGCGCTGCAGCGACGACTCAGGCGGCGCTCGACTCGACTCGGATCCAGTCAGGCTTCGCGGCGGGAACTGTCAGCACCGAATCGAGAAGCTATGTGCAGCTGCCTGGCGGTCCGAGCGTCTCGGTCAACGTTCCCCCGTCCGGATTGATCGAAGTTTGGGCCCAGGTTACGTTCGAAGAAAACGGTGGCGTGGGCCTGTTCGAGGACGGTCAGCTGGTTCCAGGCCAGACTCCCCATTGCGGACCCGGCGAAGAAGGGAGAGGACTGCTCGCCTCTTTCATTCCCGAAGGGATCACTCTCGCAACCCCTGGCTCCGACCTTGGCGCTTTCTGCGGCACCGATTCCCCACCCGCCGGAGTGCTTTTCCAGACCACTCCTGGACACCACACCTATGAACTTCGCTACGCATCGTGTGGCTGCACGCCGGAAGCCATCTTCTCCAAACGGCGCCTCTTCGTGGCCCCGCGCCTCTAGCGGCACTCTCTTATGAAGGCGATCCAAATCGAGGAGTTCGGCGGGCCGGAGGTGCTGCGCGTCGTCGACCTGCCCGATCCCGAGCCGGGTGAGGGCGAGGTCGTCGTCGAAGTCGCCCGCAGCGGCATCAACTTCGCCGATACCCACGCCACCCGCAACGACTACCTGGCCGAGCAGCAGCTGCCGCTGATCCCCGGCGCCGAGGTCAGCGGTCGCACGCCCGACGGGCGCCGCGTCGCCGCCCTCGTCGGCAGCGGCGGCTACGCCGAGAAGGTCGTCGTCCCCGAGGCGCTGCTGATCCCGATCCCCGACCAGGTCGACGACGACCAGGCGGCGGCGATGCTGCTGCAGGGGCTGACCGCGATGGCGCTGGTCCAGCGCTGCGCCCGGATCGAGGCCGGCGAGACGATCGTCGTCGAGGCCGCCGCCGGCGGCACCGGCACCCTGGCGGTGCAGATCGCCAAGCGGGCCGGGGCGAAGGTGATCGGGCTCGCCTCCAGCGCCGAGAAGCGGGAGCTGGTCGCCGGGCTCGGGGCGGACGTCTGCGTCGACTCCCGCGCCGAGGACCTCGGTGCCGCGATCCGCGAGGCCAACGGCGGCGAGCGCGTCGACGCGGTCCTGCACATGAGCGGCGGCGACGCCTTCGACGCCGAGCTCGAGGTGCTGGCGCCGCTGGGGCGGATGGTCGTCTTCGGGATCGCCTCGCGCGAGCAGCGCGAGGTTTCCACCGCCGCCCTGCTGCGCGGCTCCAAGGCCGTGATCGGCTTCTGGCTGCTGCACCTGCTGGCCCGCCGCGACCTCGCCGTGCCGATGATCGGCGAGCTGCTCGGCGCCGTCGCCGGCGGCGAGCTCGAGGTCACCGTCGGCGACGTCTACCCGCTCTCCGAGGCGGCGCGCGCCCACGAGGACCTGATCGCCCGCCGCAGCGCCGGCAAGCTCCTCCTGGACCCCTCGAAGTGAGCACCCCCTTCCACGACCTCGGGCTCTCGGCGCCGATCCAGCAGGCGCTCGACGAGCTCGGCTACGAGGACCCGACGCCGATCCAGGAGCAGGCGATCCCGGAGCTGCTTGGCGGCCACGACGTGATCGGCCAGGCCCAGACCGGGACCGGCAAGACCGCTGCCTTCGGGCTGCCGCTGCTGCAGTACCTCGATCCCGACAACGACGAGGTGCAGGCGGTCGTCCTCACCCCGACCCGCGAGCTCTGCATCCAGGTCACCCAGGCGCTGCGCTCCTACGCCGAGCACCTCGACATCGAGATCGTCGCCGTCTTCGGCGGCGCCCCGATCCGCTCGCAGCAGTCGCAGCTGCGCTCCGGCGCCCACGTCGTCGTCGCCACCGTCGGCCGCATGAAGGACCTGATGTCGCGGCGCTCGCTGGTCCTCACTGCGGCCCGCTACGTCGTCCTCGACGAGGCCGACGAGATGCTCGACCTCGGCTTCATCGAGGACGTCGAGAAAATCCTCCGGATGTGCCCGAGCGGGCGCCAGACGGCGCTCTTCTCGGCGACGATGCCGCCGCCGATCCAGAAGCTCGCCGAGGGCCACATGTACGACCCGACGACGATCCGGATCACCCCGAAGACGCTGACCGTCGACGCGATCCAGCAGGCCTACATCGAGGTCCCCGCCAAAGACAAGGCGGCGCGCCTGGTCGAGCTGCTGAAGACCGAAGAGCCGGAGCAGGCGATCATCTTCACCCGCACCAAGATCGGCGCCTCGAAGCTGGAGAAGACGCTGAAGGACAAAGGCCTCGACGTCAAGGCGCTGCACGGCGACCTCAGCCAGGGGGTCCGCGACGGGGTGATGATCGCCTTCAAGGACCATCGCGTGCGGCTGCTGGTGGCGACCGACATCGCCGCCCGCGGGCTCGACATCGAGCACGTCACCCACGTCATCAACTACGACGTCCCCAACTCCTCCGAGGTCTACGTCCACCGCATCGGCCGCACCGGCCGGGTCGGCCGCACCGGCCGCGCGATCACCTTCGTCACCCCCGCCCAGCGCGAGGAGATCGACCGCATCGAGCGCGACGTCAAGACCTCGATCGGCGAGTGGGAGACCCCCGAGGAGCGGCTTGAGCACGCGCCGCGCCCGCGCCGCCGCGAGCGGACGAAGAAAGAGGAGCCCGCCAAGGAGGAGGCCGCCGGGGACAGGCCCACCGGGGAGGAGAAGGAGCAGAAGGACGAGAAGAGCGACAGCGTCAAGCTCTTCGTCAACCGCGGCGAGCGCAGCGGGATCGAGGAGGAGGACCTGCGCTGGGCCCTGCGCGAGGGCGCGGTCCTGCCGGAGGAGGCGATCCACGACGTCCGCGTCCTGCACCGCTTCTCCTTCGTCGAGGTCGACCCCGACCAGGCCGAGCGCGCGGTCGAGTTCCTCGACGGGACCAAGCTCAAGGGCAAAGAGATCCGGCTAGAGATAGCCAAGAGCTGAGCGTTGCTGAGACGCCTGCCGCTTGTCTCTCGGCCCTGTCTCTCGCTCTTGCGCCGCTCATGCGACTATCGTTTCTTCGCATGGGAATGCCATCTTCTGCCCTGATTCGCTCTACGATGGCTGACTTCTCCAGTGGCGGGCCCATCTGTTGATCTACAGGCTCTTCTTCAAGCTGGTTCTGCAGCGCCTTGATTCCGAGAGCGCTCACGCTTTAGCGATCCGCGCACTCCGAGTCCTTGCCGTCATTCCAGGTGCCCTGACGCTTTCTGACTGGCTGCTGCGTCCTCGGGCTGAGGGTCTTCGGATACGCGCTCTCGGCCTTGACTTCCGCAGTCCCTTGGGGGTGGCGGCGGGGGTCGACAAGGACGCGGTTGCCTTCGATTCGCTGATGTCACTGGGTTTTGGTGCCGTGGAGGTCGGAACCATCACCGCGCGAGGACAAGCCGGCAACCCAAAGCCGCGCGTTTCGCGGCTACCCCGCGATCGGGCTTTGATGAACGGGATGGGCTTTCCCAACGAGGGCGCTAAGGCTGCGGCCCGGCGCCTGTCTCGAAGGCGCGGCAAAGGAGTGGTCGGCGTCAACGTCGGCAAGAGCAAGATTGTTGACTTGGACGACGCGGTTGCGGACTACAGAGAGTCAGTACGAGAGCTTGTACACCTGGCGGATTACATCGCCCTCAACGTCAGCTCCCCCAATACCCCTGGCCTGACGCAGATGCAAACCGTGGATCGCCTCACCGAGCTCGTTGAAGGCGTTCGCGAGGAGTTCGGGAAAGCGGCCCGCTCGGTGCCTCTCTTGATCAAGCTGGGTCCTGACCTCTCAAATCAGGAGATAGAGGGAATCGCCGAAATGGCGGTTCGCATCGAGCTCGACGGCATCATCGCGGTCAACACCACGGTGGATCTGAGCGTCGCCTCCAACAGTCAGGGCGAGATTGCAACCCGCGGGCATAAAGGCGGCATCTCAGGAGAGCCGCTGAAAGCGCGTGCACTCGAAGTCCTCGAGCTTCTGCACGCTCGGGTGCAGGGTCTCCCTCTGATCTCGGTTGGGGGAATCGAGACCGCTGAGGATGCATGGCAGCGAATCCTCTCCGGTGCCACGCTGGTCCAGGCTCACACGGGATTCGTCTACGGAGGCCCGCTCTGGCCCCATCGAATGAATCGAGGGATCGCCCGTCGTCTCCGCAGGTCCGAGTGGTCCTCTGTCGCCGAAGCGGTTGGCAAGGGCGCCCGACCTTCGTCCCCTCCCTCGGGTGTCGGGGACGCTCTGGTCGACTCTCGTCGCCGGGCGCTTCACCGCACGAGCGCGGTCTGAGTGGCTCTGCGTCGTCAGGCGCGTGAAGAATTGCTGTTGCCATAGCCCCAGTAAGTCTTCACCGAATCGAACGCGCCCGCCCTGACTAACCGCCGGTCAGCTCGGCGATGCTGTCGAGCAGGCGCTCGAAGTCGATCGGCTTGGTCAGGTAGCCGCTGACCTCGAGGTCGGGGGCGGCGTCGGCGTCGGTCGCGCTCTGGTGGGCGCTGACGATCAGCGCCGGCGTCTCGATGCCGGCGGCGCGCAGCTCGCGCAGGGCGTCGATGCCGGACTTGCGCGGCATCATCGCGTCGAGCAGCAGCAGGTCGGGGAGCCGCTCGGCGGCCTCGCCGCGCAGCCGCTCGGTCACCTCCTGGCCGTCGGCGGCGGTCTCGACCTCGTGCCCGGCCAGCTCCAGCCGGGTCCGCATCAGCAGCAGGATCGTCTCCGAGTCGTCGGCGACGAGGACCCTGGCCATCAGCCCGTCCCCACCGAGGCGCGCTCGTCGGGCCCGGCGCCGGGCTGGGCGGCGGTGGCGGGGAGGCGGAAGCGAAAGTTAGAGCCCTTTCCGGGAGTCGATTCGGCCTCGATCGTGCCGCCATGCAGCTCGACCAGCGACTTCGAGATCGCCAGGCCGAGGCCGGTGCCGCCAACGCGCTGGGTCAGCCCCGCGTCGCCGCGGGTGAAGCGCTCGAAGATGTGCTCGAGCTGGTCGGCGGGGATCCCTGGTCCGTCGTCTTTCACCGCAACCTCCACTTCAGCACCGATGGCGCGTGCCGACACCTCGATCGACGCCCCTGCGGGTGAGTAGTCATGAGCATTCGTAAGCAAATTCACCAGTATTTGGCGAATCCTGTCCGCCTCGACGTTGACCAGGGGCAGGTTCGTCGCGACCCGCTGGGTCAGGGCTTGGTCATCGCTCTCGGTCTGGCCGCGCATCGTCCGCACCGCATCCTCGATCAGCGTCCCCAGCTCGGTCGGCTGGGGGCGGATCGCGAGCCGGCCGGCGTCGCTGCGGGCGAGGTCGAGCAGGTCGTTGAGCAGCCGCACCAGGTGGCGGCAGTTGTCGAGGATGATCTCGACCGTCTCCACCTGCTTCGGCGTCAGCGAGTCGCGCTCCAGCATCAGCAGCTCGGCGAAGCCCTGGACCGAGGTCAGCGGGCTGCGCAGCTCGTGCGAGGCGGTCAGCACGAACTCGTCTTTGAGCCGGTCGAGCTGGTCGCGCTGGCTCGCCTCGCGCTCGAGCTCGTCGGCCATCTCGTTGAAGGCGGCGCCAAGCGAGGCGGTCTCCGAGAGGCCGCCGACCGCGACCCGGGCGCTGCGGTCGCCGGCGGCGAGCCGCCCGGAGGCGTCGACCAGCTCCTCCAGCGGCCGCCGCATCGAGGCGATCAGGCCGCTGAACAGCAGCAGGGCGCCGGTCAGCCCGGCGATCAGCCCGGCGGCGACGAGCAGGGCGGTGTCGCGGGTGTCGCCGGAGATCTGGCTGCGCAGTTCTTCGCGGTGGTGGGTCTGGGACTGGACCACGGAGCGGGCGGCCGCTTCTTCGCCACCGCCGCGAGCCAGGCGCACCCGCGCCGCCATCTCCACCTGGTAGGAGCGTTCGATCGCGCTCTCGTAGTCCTGGCGCTGTTGGATGAAGCGGCCGACGCCGATCACCGCCATCGCGGTCAGCACCGCGAAGCAGATCGCGAAGCCGATCCTCAGCCTGTTGGCAAGCGATGGGTTCAGACGGCGACCTCGTGAATATGCTTGCGCAGCGATGGGCGACGAGGCTACAGGCAGCGGCGCTGGCGCCGCCGCGCCGGAGGGCATCGACCGCGCCGGCGTCGAAGCCTGGTTCGCGGCCAACGTCGAGGGGGCCGAGCCGCCGCTCTCCTTCGAGCGGATCTCCGGCGGCCACTCGAACCTGACCTACGGCGTCGCCGACGCGGCGGGGCGGCGCTGGGCGCTGCGGCGGCCGCCGCTCGGCAAGCGCCTCGGCTCCGCCCACGACATGGGCCGCGAGCACAAGGTCGTCTCCGCGCTGGGGGCGACCGCGGTGCCGGTGGCGCCGGTGGTCGGGCTCTGCCAGGACGACGCCGTGAACGGCGCTCCCTTCTACGTGATGGAGTTCGTCGAGGGTCCGATCCTGCGCGGCCTCGCCGAGGCCGAGGCCTTCCCCGACGAGGCCGACCGGCGGGCGATCGGGCTGCGCGTCGTCGACACCCTGGTCGCGATCCACGCCGTCGACCCCGACGCCGCCGGGCTCGGCGATCTCGGCCGCAAGGAGGACTACGTCGCCCGCCAGCTGCACCGCTGGCAGGGCCAGTGGGAGAAGTCGAAGACGCGCGAGCTGGCCGCCGTCGACCGCGTCCACGAGCGGCTCGCCGCCCGCATCCCGGCACAGGGGCCGGCGACGATCGTCCACGGCGACTACCGTCTCGACAACATGATCCTGACCCCGGCCGGCGAGGTCGCCGCGGTCGTCGACTGGGAGCTCTGCACGCTCGGCGACCCGCTCGCCGACGTCGGCCTGCTGATGGTCTACTGGCCCCAGCGCGAGGGCGAGCCGATCGCCCTCGGCCAGCCGGCCAACCTCGCCCCCGGCTTCCCCGAGCGCGACGAGCTCGCCCGCCGCTACACCGAGCGCTCCGGCCGCGACCTCGCCGAGCTCGACTTCTTCGTCGCCCTCGGCTACTGGAAGCTGGCGATCATCCTCGAGGGCGTCTACGCCCGCTACGCCGCCGGTGGCTACGGCAAGGTCGACCCCGGCCTTGAGCACTTCGCCCAGGTGGTCGTGCAGCTGGCCGAGGCGGCGGAGCGGGCGGAGAGCGAGCGCGACAGTTGACGAAGCTCCGCCAGCCTGGGATCGTCATTAAAACCCGTAACTGGGGACGGGCCCTCTGCTCGATCATCCCCTCACTTTCTTACGACTCAAGGAGAATCTCTTGAAGCAGATCCGCAAGCGACTCACGTATGCCAACGTGATGTCGACCATCGCCGTCTTCTTGGTCCTCGGTGGCGCGACCGCGCTGGCCGCAGGCCTGGGCAAGAACACCGTCGGCAGCAAGCAGCTGAAAAAGAACGCGGTGACGGCGGCGAAAATCAAGAACGGCGCCATCGGCGCGACCAAGATCGGCGCCGGACAGGTCGGCAGCGGCCAGCTCGCCAACGGCTCCGTGACCGGCGAAAAGCTCGCCGCCAACTCGGTCGGTGCGGGCAACATCTCCAGCAACGCGGTCACCACGGCGAAGATCGCCGAAAAAGCGATCGAAACCAAACGGCTCGCCGACGCGTCAGTGACCAATCCCAAACTGGCCGCCAACGCGGCCAACACGACCAACATCGTCGACAGCGCGATCACCAACGCCAAACTCGCCGCCAACTCGGTGACGACGGGCAAGATCCAGGACGGTCAAGTCACCGCGACCGATCTCGGCACGGTCATTATCAGGTCGCACGAATCCACCGTTCCCACGGGCACTACCGCTCAGGAAAACGTCGTCTGCCAGGGCACCGAGCGGATGCTCAGCGGCGGCGGCGATTGGTCGGGAGCGCTGGCGCAGGCCGCGACGCTCAAGTCCACGTTCCCCGTCGGTAACGGCTGGGTGGTGCAGGGCACCAACAACAGCGGCGGTAACCTGAACCTCATCGCCTATGTGCTCTGCTTGCAGTAGCCGATAGGGCGACGCTGCGGGGGCTGTCTGTGGGCTCCCGCGGCGCCTCACCATCCGCGGCGTGTGCTTGGCGCCACCGCCCCGCGATCTCACCGTTTATCGCTCGCCCCCGCCGCCGGAGGCGGCGGGGGCCTGAGGGCCGTGAACGGCTGTTACTTGCCTAGCTTGACGTTCACCTTGCTGCTCGGCGCCAGCACCGCTCCGGCTTTCGGCTTCTGTCGCTTCACCTTCTTGCCTTTGTGGCCTTTTTTGGGCTTTTGCACTTTGCCGAGCGTGCAGCCCGCTGCGCTGAGGGCTTTGCGGCTCGCCTTGACGCTCTTGCCTTTGAGGTTCGGAACGACGCAGGCGGTGTAGGTGAACTGGCTCGCTGCACTCGTGGCCGTGGTGCCGGCGATGGTGGTGACGGAGACGTTCACCGGGCCCGGCCCGGCGGCCGCTGGCGCGATCGCGGTGATCTGGCCTGCCGAGCCAACCCCGTAGCTCTGCGCTGGCGTCGAGCCGAAGGAGACCGATTTCACATTGGCGAAATCGGTGCCCGAGATAACGACGCCGGTGCCGCCCTTGAAGCTGCCTGAGGAGGGCGAGACCGAGGAGATGGTGGGCGCCGGCTGCACTTCGGCGTTGAAGGCGAGCTCGAGGGTTCCCGGGAAGAGGGTGGCGTTGGTCGACGAGCCTTCTGCTGCGGGCGGGCTCCAATACGCATACCCGGCGCTGGTCGAAGTCGCGATGCCGATGGCCGCACCCGCTTCGAGGTCGATGCCGACGGTCTGCCCGGCTTTGATCGGCAGGTTGGTCGGAAAGGTTTCCGTTCTTTCGGCTGCAATTGGGCTGGCCGCGGCGCTGGTGCCCGCTCCGGTGTAAGCCGCGCCGCCGCCGGGGGTCAGCACCCGCAGCTTGTAATTCTTCGCGACGGTGCCTTTGAGCAGATGCCAATTGACGATGACTCCGTTGACCGGGGAGGTCACGTTGGCCCCGGACTCTGGAAACGCGGTATTGGCGACCGTGCAAGGCGTCCCGCAGGCGCTGGTGGTGAAGGTCGCCGTCAGCGGGCTGCCCACGATGACGTTCGCCGCCTGGGCGCTCGCGGTTCCGAGCAAGGATCCAGCGCAGAGTGCGACTAGCGCGGCGAGTCCGAATCGCTTCGCCCTGCTCATCCTCGTCAAGGCAATCTGACTGTCGCAGTCTCGTTTTTGCCTGGCTTGCATTGGAACCCTCCTCGTCGCGGGCGTAGACACGTATCGCACGAGGCTAGTACCACGACCCGCGTTGGTCAACCGGGCTCTCGATCGTGAGATCGGTCGCGCTCACACCATCCGCGGCGCGTGCTTCGCCGTCAGCTCACCGCTCGCCTCGGCCTCGTCGCGCTTGGCCCAGCGGTTTAGCTCGCGGCGGGCGAGGACCATCTTGTGGACCTCGTCGGGGCCGTCGGCGAGGCGCAGCATGCGGCTGAAGCGCCAGAGGGCGGCGAGCGGGGTGTCGTCGGTCATGCCGAGGCTGCCGTGGATCTGGATCGCCCGGTCGAGCACGTCCATGACCATGTTGGCGGCGACGACCTTGATCGCCGAGATCGCCTGGCGGGCGGCGCGCTTGCCCTCGGTGTCCATCTTCCAGGCGGCGTAGAGGGTCAGCAGCCGGGCCTGGTCGATCTCCATCCGCGAGGCGGCGATCGCCTCCTGGACGAACTGCTTGTCGGCCAGCGGGCCGCCGAAGGCGACGCGCTCGTTGGCGCGGCGGCACATCATCTCGTGCGCCCGCTCGGCGGTCCCGATCGCCCGCATGCAGTGGTGGATGCGGCCCGGCCCGAGCCGGTCCTGGGCGATCGCGAAGCCGGCGCCGCGCTCGCCGAGCAGGCTGTCGGCCGGCACCCGGCACCCTTCGTAGCGGATCTCGCAGTGGCCGGGCCCTTTGTCGTGTCCCATCACCGGGATCGGCCGCACCAGGTTGAAGCCGGGGTTGTCGGTCGGGACGCAGATCATCGAGGCGCGCGCGTAGGGCGGGGCGTCGGGGTCGGTGACGACCATCGCGATCGCCAGCTCGGCCCCGACCGCGCCGGAGGTGAACCACTTGTGGCCGTCGATCACCCACTCGTCGCCGTCGAGTACCGCCCGCGCCTGCAGCAGGGTCGGGTCGGAGCCGGAGACCTCGGGCTCGGTCATCGAGAAGCAGGAGCGGATCCGGCCCTCCAGCAGCGGCTCCAGCCAGCGCTCACGCTGCTCGGCGTTGCCGTGCTCGGCGAGGATCTCCATGTTGCCGGTGTCCGGAGCCGAGCAGTTGAAGGCCATCGGCGCCGCCATCGGGCTGCGGCCCATCTCCTCGCAGAGCAGCCCGTACTCCCAGTTGCTGAGGCCGGGACCGAAGCGCTCGTCGGGCATGAACAGGTTCCAGAGCCCCTCCGCCCGCGCCTTCTCCCGCACCGCGGCGAGGTTGCCGGGGTAGGGGACGCCGGGGCCGACCTCGTCGTCGAGCGCCTCCATCAGCTCGCGCTCGGTCGGGTAGATCTCGGCGTCCATGAAGTCGAGGATGCGCTCGCGCAGCGTCGCGACCTGGGGGCTGGGGGTGAAATCCATGACTGCGGTTCCTCTCCTCGGGGCTGGACCGCGAACGCTACCGGGCGGGAAGCTCAGGCGGTAAATGCGCCTATTATCATATCTGATAATCTAACTCGATGGCTGACGAACCGAGCGAAGTCCAGGGACGGGACCCACGCTTTGTAGCGCTGCTGGAGTCGGCAGCCCATCTGCAGAGATTGGTGCCGGGAGCGGTCCTGGTCGGTGGCGCCGCCGCGATTCTCTACGCGGACCATCGCGAATCGACCGACCACGATCATGTCGTCGCCGACCTGGCCGACCGCTTCGAGATGGTGCTGGAAGCGGTCGAGGAAGACGAGGGCTGGGCCACGAACAGGGTCACTCCGGGGAAGGTGATCCTGGGGAACCTGGACGGAATCGAGACGGGAGTCAGGCAGATGATCCGCAAGGTCCCCTTGGAGGTGGCCAAGGTCACCCTTCCGTCGGGTTCCGAGGTCGTGGTGCCGACGCTGGAGGAGACCCTGAGGATCAAGGCGTTCCTGGTCGTGCGCCGCAACCAGACCCGCGACTACCTCGACCTCGCGGCCCTCTCCGAGCACCTCGGCCTCGATCGCGCGGCCGAGACGCTGGCGCGCATCGACGACTATTACGCCGACCAGCACGGGGCGGGCGACGGGGTCGCCTCCCAACTCGTCCGCCAGCTTTCCGATCCGGCGCCGGCCGATCGCTCGGTCACCGAGCAGCTCTCCTCCTACCGGCGCCTGCGGCAGCGCTGGAGCGATTGGGGCACGGTGACCGAGGTCTTGGGCGCGGTCGCCGCCCGGATGGTGAGCCCATGAGCGCACTCGTCTTTCGCAACGTCGACGTCGCGCCGGGCGACCCGGTCTCGGACTGGCCGCTGGAGGCGATTCAGACCGCCCTCGAGCGCGGTGGGCTGGAGCACTGGCGCCGGTTGGCGGACGCGATCCGGCTGGAGCCGTGGGGCCCGGTTGCGCGGCGGCTGGAGGAGGTGCTCTCCTACAGCCGGCCTTACGGCGTCGCAAACGCGCTTGGCCGGGCGATCTCACGGGTCCGGAGTGCCGCCGAGGCGGCGGAGCGCAACGCGGTCGCGGCCGAGATCGACCGGCTCGTGCGAGCTTCGGGCCTCTCCAGAGCCGACTTCGCCTTGCGGGTCGGCACCTCCGCTTCGAGGTTGTCCACCTACGTCACCGGCAAGGTCACCCCGTCGGCGGCGCTGATGGTGCGGATGCGCAGCGTCGCGAACGGCGATCAGCGGCGGCGGTAGCGGGCGAAGAGCTCGCCTTCCTGCTCCAGCAGCCAGGCCAGCTCCAGCTCGGCGACCGCCGGCAGCTCGCCCTCGACGATCCGCGGAGCCTCGCCGCCGGTCAGCTTCGGGGCGATCGTCAGGAAGAGGTCGTCGACCATGCCGCCGCCCTGCAGCTCGCCGTGCAGGCCGGGGCCGCCCTCGCAGAGCAGGGCGCGGACGCCGTGCTCCCGGCGCAGTTGGCGCAGCGCCTCGGCGAGATCGACGAAGCCCTGGTGGCGGACGATCTCCAGCGGGGTCGCGGTCGGCGGCGGCTCGGCCTCCGAGGCGGTGAAGATCAGCACCCGGCCCTCGCCCTCGGCGAACAGCGGCGCCTCCCAGGGCAGGTCGAGGCGGCCGCTGACGATCGCCAGCAGCGGCTCGGGGGGGAGGCCGAGCCGTTCGCGGCGCTGGCGCTGCTCGGGGCGCGGCGCGAGGGGGCCGTAGCGCTCGGCCCGCATCGTCCCGGCGCCGATCATCACCGCGTCGAAGCGGGTCCGCAGGCCGGCCAGCATCGTCGTGTCGGCCGCGGAGCCGATCGGGCCGGAGACGCCGCCGATCGTCGCCCGGCCGTCGACCGTGGCGGCGAAGTTGACCGCGACCAGCGGCCGCTCGGCGCGCGGCTCCTCCCAGGGCCGGTAGGCCTGGAACTGCTCGTCGACCGTGGTCGGGCCGGGGTCCGGGGTCAGCCGCCGCACCCGGCGCAGCCTAGTGCGTTCGTCTTTTGTCCTATATGCGACGACAAAAGACGAACGCGGCGACTCAGGAGTAGTCGTGCCAGCCGGCGAACTCACGGCCGGCGAACTTCTGCAGCGCCGGCACGTCCTCGGCGAAGCGGCCGCGCAGGGTCTCGAAGAGGTCGTCGGGCAGCGTCGGCTTCGGCGCCGGCGGCTTCTCCGGATCGTGGACGAGCTTCTCGACCCGCCAGCGCAGCGGCTCCGGCAGGCGGTCGAAGTTGCGGTCGAAGGAGCGGAAGCCCGGCAGCTTGATCAGCTTCTCCATGAACTGGTATTTGTCGCCCTCCTTGGCGCCCGACTTCTCCCACTCGCGGCCGAACTGCTCGGAGGTGAAGTCGGGGTCGACGCCGGCGAAGGCGAAGGCCCTGCGCATCGTCGCCTCGCGTTCGTTCTGCAGCTCCTCCTGGGTGACGATCTCGATCTGGGCGCGGTCGAAGCGCTCGAGGTAGGGCTGCAGCTGCAGCCAGTACTTGGAGCGGTTGACGTAGGAGGAGTCGGGGTCGGAGAGGGTCGGGACCAGCTCGCGGGTCTCGTAGCCGGCGCCGGTGGCGTGGACCCAGTGCGAGAGGATGCGCTTGATCGGGTCGCGCACCATGTAGAGCAGGCGGGCGTCGGGGCAGTGCTGCCTGATCCGCGCGGCGACGCCGTCGAAGCGGGGCAGGTTGGTGTAGTGCGGGGATGACTCGCCGCGCACCTCGAAGCGGTCGTCGAAGCGGCTGGCGTACCAGTCGAGGCCGAGATCCCAGTTCAGCTCCGCGACGAAGAAGTTGAGCTCCTTCGGCTTCGACATCTGGATCTCCGGATGCAGGCCGAGGTAGTGGTGGATGCTGGTCGTGCCGCACTTGAGGCCGCCGATGATGATCAGGTTCGGCAGCTGCGCGTGGCGTTTGCGGCGGCGGCGGAAGCCGCTCTTGCGGTCGGCCGCGTAGCGCTCGCGGGCACGGTCGCACATCGCCTTGTCGGCGGGGTCGGGAGGCAGCGTCGGGGGCAGCGTGTGCGTGTCGGTGTCCGGCACGAGCGGGCTAGTGTAGCTGCGATGCCGCCCGCCGACCTCGCATCCAGCTTCAACAGCTTCTTCAACAGCGCCGCGGAATTCTTCCGCCACCTCTCCGAAGTCCACTGGACCTCGTTCGGGATCGCCCTGCTCTGCCTGCTGGCGATGCAGCTGTCCCGCGCCTGGGCCTGGCGCAACGTCCTCCGCGCCGCCTACCCGGCGCAGCGGATCGCCTTCCTGCCGTTGGGGGCGGCCTACCTGGCCGGGGCCGGGATCAACGCGATCGTCCCCGCCCACGCCGGCGACGTCACCAAGGTCTTCCTGGTCAAGCGCCAGATCCCCGATTCCTCCTACCCGGCGGTGACCTCCTCCTTCCTGGTCCAGACCGTCTTCGACACCAGCGTCGGCGTGCTCGTCCTGCTCTACGCGATCACCCAGGGGCTGCTGCCGCCGCTGCCGCGGATCCCCGACCTGCCGGCCTTCGAGATCTCCTTCTGGGCCAGCCACCCGAAGACGCTGGCGATCGCGATCGTGGCGACCCTGGCGGCGATCGCGATCGCGATCTTCTTCCTCGCCCACCGGGTGCGTCGCTTCTGGGCCCGGGTCCGCCAGGGCCTGGTCATCCTCAGCCAGCCGCGTCGCTACCTGCGCCAGGTGGCGGCCTGGCAGGGGCTCGGCTGGCTCTTCCGCTTCGCCGCCTTCTGGTTTTTCCTCGAAGCCTTCGGCATCGGCGGCTCGATCGGCAACGTGATGCTGGTGATGAGCGTGCAGGCGATCGCCAACATCGTCCCCTTCACCCCCGGTGGCGCCGGCGCCCAGCAGGCGCTGCTGGTCGCGACCCTGAAGGGGCCCTCGCGCACCGCCGTCCTCTCCTTCTCGGTCGGCACCCAGATTGCGATGGCCGCCTGGTCGGTCGTGCTCGGCTTCGCCGCGATCCTGCTGGTCTTCCGGACGAGCGACTGGCGCGGTCTCATTCGTCAGGCTCAGGAGGAAGCGGACCAGGAAGAGGGGACGCCGAGCTCAGCTTGACCAGCCCGGGTAGCGGCCGGGGACGTTCCACTGCCAGGGCGGGCGTTCGGCGGCGGGGAAGTCGTAGTGGTCGCGGCCGGGGAGCGTCTCGAGCGGGACCAGGGCGGGGTCGTCCTTGATGAGGACCGGGGTACCGCTGGCGGCGTCGACGTCGGCCTGGGTGGCGCGGCGGGCGCGCCGTTCCCAGCCGAGGCCGGGGCGGTAGAGCCAGAAGACGACTTCGACCCAGCCGCGCGAGCGGCGGCGGTCGCGGACCTCGGTGAAGGCGGTGGTGCGCCGGTTCGAGGCGGTCAGGTGGAGCCCGGCGGCGACGGCGCAGCTCTCGCTCCGGCAGCGGCGGAAGTCGACCGGGACCAGCGGCAGGCCGGAGGGGCCGGGGAGGGCGACCGGCGCGGGGGCGAGCTCGCGCACCAGCCGCGCCAGCGGCCAGCCGTAGGCGGGGACCAGTGGATGGTGGCGGCAGGCGTCCGGCAGGCGCGGCCCGCAGGCCAGCCGCCTGCCGATCGCCCCCGCCAGGCCGCGGCCGGCGTCGACTTCGCCGCCCGCCGCGACGGCGGCGATCGCCGCCAGCAACAGCAGCGCGACCAGCGCCGCCAGCCCGGCCTGCTCGACGCTCGCCGATCCTCGCTCCGCCCGCCGTCGTCCATGCATGGGGCCGACGCTAGGCGACGCCCGCGCACGGGTGGCGCGCACAGGGTCGAGACTCTGTGCCGAAGCCGTCGCCGGTCTGCTTACATGGAGGCATGGAGGGCAGTCCCTTCAACCTGTTCGGCGACCCCGACGAGTTCCGCGCCCGCATGGAGGAGCTCTCGGAGCAGATGCAGTCCTCCCAGCGCGTCGCCTGGGCCGACAACGCGATCAAGCTGGCGGTCGAGATGACCGTCGCCTCGATCGGCCGCCTCGACCTCACCGGCAGCGCCGACGAGCAGGCGATGCAGGTCCGCGACGCGATCCGCGTCCTCTTCCCCGAGGCCGTGACGTTGGTCCGCGAGGCCCGCGAAGGCCTCTCCTGAGGCCGGGGGGACGGCGCATTTCGGCGTCCTCGGTCGCTTGCGTGCGGAGCACGCGGCGCTCCCTGCGTCCTTGAACTGCTTGTCCCCCCGGCCTCAGGAGGGTGTTTAGAGCAGTTCGGTGCGCAGCGCTATCGCGGCGCCGCGGCCGAAGGGGGCGCCGGCCAGCTCGATCGGCAGGGCGACGACCAGCGCCGGGATCGCCAGGACGACGCTGATCAGGGCGTCGATGCGGCGCTGCCAGGGCCGGCCCGCCGGCGCCGCCTGGCCCCGTCCCAGGGCGCCGAGGGCGACGTTGTGACCGAAGGTGACGCTGTTGAGCAGCGTCTGCCAGGTGATCGCGAGGCTGGCAGCCGGCGACCAGCGGCGGCCCCTGACGATCTGGTCGCGGCGGGCGATGAGGCGGCGCACCGCCTCGACCGTGAACAGATAGCGGGCGCCCGGCTCCAGCCCGGCCCAGCCGGCGCTGCCGAGCGAGGCGGCGAAGCTGGCCCGGTTGGCGATCCGCGGCCGGCTGCCGCCGAGCCGGTCGAGCTCGCGCAGCGCCTCCTCGAGCTCGCCGTCGCCGCCGATCACGGCGAGACCGCAGCTCTCGCAGCGGCTGACCGCGCCGCGCAGGCCGGGCCGGGCCGCCAGCCAGCCGAACAGCGGCTCGCCGCAGGCGGGGCACGGGGGGTTGTCGGGACCGGCGCCGGCCTCGAGCGGGACGACCTGGGTCGGCTGCGCTTCGCTCACGCCCGGTAGCGTACGCGCCCGTGATCAAGGGCCGGCAGCAGATCCTGGAGTGGGAGTCGCGTTGGACGATGCCGGCTGGGGTCGCGACCCTCTTCGGCGCCGTCCTGCTGATCGCCTCGGCCTTCGTGATCGGCAGCGTCAGCGGCGACACCGACTCCGCGCTGTTGCGCTCGGCTCACGAACACGCCTCCGCGGTGACCCTGGCCAGCGTCCTCGAGGCGCTCGGCTTCGTCCTCCTGGTCGCGCCGCTGGTCTTCCTCTTCCGCGCCGCCGACGGCCGCAGCGAGCAGATGCGCTCCCAGCTGATCGGCCTCGTCGTCGCGGCGCCGCTCTTCCTCGCCGCCTCGGGCCTGCTCAACGCCACCGCCACCAACGAAGCCGCCGACAGCTTCTCCTCCGGCGGCGCCAAGTCGACGCTGACCCCGAAGGAAGCGGCGAGCGAATGCGGGTCGGACCTGAAGGAAAAGGGCGCAAAAGAATTCGGCGAAGAACACGAAGCGGCGAAGGGGTCGACGCCGCAGGCGCGGTGCGTGGCGGAAAAGCGCAGCGACGACGAAGCGAGCAACGCGCTCAGCGAAGCCTCGACCCGCGGTATCGCCACCGGCTTCGGCCTCGCCGGCCGCCTCGGCCTCGCCATCGCCCTCTTCTACACCTGCCTCAACGCGATGCGGGTCGGCCTGCTCTCCCGTTTCTGGGGCTCGCTGGGGATGGCGCTCGGGGTCGCGGCGCTGCTGCTCCTGGTCCAGTTCTCGCTGATCTTCTTCATCTACCTCGGCCTGCTCCTGATCGGCAGGATCCCCGGCGGCCGCCCCCCCGCCTGGCCCGCCGGCCGCGCCGTCCCCTGGCCCACCGCCGGCGAGAAAGCCGCCGCCGCACTGGAACCGTCGGAACCCACTGCCGACGACGAGCCCGAGCCGCCACCGGACGGCCCCCGCCGCAAGCGCAAGCGGCGCGACTAGGAGGGGCTAGCTGTCCTACCCACAGACGTTGTGAACGCGGCTGATCGGCGGCCGGTCTCCC
>CAZIOS010000004.1:0-127659 GCA_964540905.1 uncultured Conexibacteraceae bacterium
TCGACCGCGCCAACTGCTGCGGCGCCGGCGTCATCGCCGAGCACAACCAGGAGCTCGCCGACACCCTCAACGCCCGCACCTTCGCCCTCGCCCAGCAGACCGGGCTCTCGATGATGAACATCTGCTCGACCTGCCAGGGAGCGCAGTCGGAGTGCCAGCAGCGGCTCGACGCCGATTCCGCCTACCGCGCCCACGTCAACGAGGCGCTCTCGGGCCAGGGTCTGGCCTACGAGAAGGACAAGGACGGCTTCACCAACAAGAACTTCCTCTGGCTGCTGGTCGAGGACTACGGCCTCGACCGGCTCAAGGAGCAGGTGGTGCGGCCGCTCTCCGGCCTCCGCGTCGGCCCCTTCTACGGCTGCTACATCGTCCGCCCCAAGGAGCGCCTCGGCTACGGCGAGCACCCCGACCGCGACGTCTACCTGGAGCGGGTGATCAAGGCGCTCGGCGGCGAGGTCGTCGAGTACGACGGCGCCCGCAAATGCTGCGGCTTCCCGGTGATCGCGATGAACCGCGAGACCTCGCTGAGGCAGGCCGGCACCCACGTCGGCGACGCGATCGACGCCGGCGCCGACTGCCTCGTCACCCCCTGCCCGCTCTGCCACCTCAACCTCGACATGCAACAGCCGGAGGCGGCCAAGGTCGTCAACCGCGACCTCGGCCTCGCCGTCCTGCACCTGCCGCAGCTCGTCGGCCTCGCCCTCGGCGCCGAGCCGAAGCAGTTGGGGATGAGCAAGCACATCGCCTCGACCGGCTGGGTCGAGGAGCGGCTCAGCGCCGGCGTCGCTGCTTAGTCCGACTACATGTGAAGCGCGACAAGGGCGCCGCCAAAGGCGGCGAGGATGCTCGCCATCGCGTAGACCAAGCCATAGGTGAGATTGTCGAAGCGCTTCTCGATGCGTGCGCTTTGGGCATCGAAGCGATCGTCCATGTGCTTGCCCAGGGCGGCCACCTGACCCGCCACCCGGTCGACCTGGTCAGCCAGACGGTCGAGGCGGTCATCGTTCCAGTTGGTCCGCTCCTGCTCCACGCCCGAAGGCTAGCTGACAAGACGTTACATGTGGTGCGCGGGAGTGTGAATTTTCAGCGACTCTCTCCGGCGCTCTCCTGCCGCGCCATCCAGCGGGCGCCGAGGGTGTCCGTCAGTCCGTGGGCGACGATTGAGGTGACGATCGTGATGGCGGCGACGTCGAAGATCAGGGCGCTGTTCTGGACCGCGGACTTGAGCACGAAGAGGGCGAACAGCATCGAGGCGACGCCCTTGGGGCCGAACCAGGCCATGAACAGCTTCTCGGTGCGCGGCAGGCCGGTGCGCAGGAAGGAGATCAGGACCGCGGCGGGGCGGGCGACGATCAGGGCGAAGAGGACGAAGAGGACCAGCGGCGGGATGCTGTGGTGGAAGCCGGTGGCGACGATCAGGGCGCCGAAGACGAAGAAGGTGAGGACCTGGAGGATGGTGCTGGCGTTCTCGGCGAACTCGGCGAAGCCGGCCGGCACCTGGCGCTCGCTCGCCGCCATCGCGATCCCACAGACGAAGGCGGCGATCAGCCCGTTGCCGATCGTCGCTTCGGCGAGCCCGAAGGCGACCAGGGCGAAGCCAACCGCGTAGATGCCCTCGTAGCGGGCGGTCAGGCCGCCGCCGGGCAGGCGCGGGTGCAGGCGCCCGGCGCCGGCGCCGAGGGCGATCCCGATCGCCGCCCCCACCGCCGCCTCGCCGACCAGCTTTGCCGCTTCGCCGCCGGCGTCGCCGCCCGGGCCGGCGAGGACGAGGAAGAAGAGGACGAAGGGCAGCGCCAGGCCGTCGTTGAGGCCGGACTCGAGGTTGAGCGTGTGGCGGACCGAGCTCGGCACCAGGCGCGAGCTGACGACCGCCGAGGTCACCACCGGGTCGGTCGGCGCGAGCACCGCCGCCAGCAGGAAGGCCCCGGCCCAGTCGAGGGCCGGGAAGAGCGCCTTGGCGGCAAGCGCCAGCAGCGCCATCGTGATCGGCATCGCGATCGTCAGCGCCCGCGCCACCGGGCTCCAGTGCCGCCGCAGCAACTCGCTCTCGACGAACATCCCGTCCGAGAACAGGGTCAGCACCAGCGCCAGCTCGATCAGCTCGACGATCGCCTCGTCGCCGACGTCGACATGGACCACCCCGGCGCCCGCCAGGCCGGCACCGAGCGCGACCGAGAGCACCGAGGCGGAGAGCACCGTCCCCCGCATCAGCCCCGAGAGCGCGGCGACGACCGCCAGCAGGCCGCCGAACAGCAGCAGCGCCTGGGCGAAGCCGATGTCCACAGGCTAGGCGGCGCCGGCGAGCAGCAGGCCGCGCTCGACCAGCAGCTCGGCGAGCTGGACGGCGTTGGTGGCGGCGCCCTTGCGCAGGTTGTCGGCGACGACGAAGAGGTCGAGGGCGCGCTCGTTGCCGGGGTCGCGGCGGATGCGGCCGACGAGGACGTCGTCGCGGCCGGCGGCCTCGGTCGCCAGCGGGTAGCGCGCCGCCGCCGGGTCGTCGACGACGGTCACGCCGGGCGCGGCGGCGAGCAGCTCGCGGGCGCGCTCGGGGCTGAGCGGCTCGCGGGTCTCGACGTTGACCGCCTCCGAATGCCCGGTCACGACCGGCACCCTCACGCAGGTGGCGGAGACCTTGATCTCGGGGTCGCCGAGGATCTTGCGGGTCTCGTTGATCAGCTTGCGCTCCTCGTCGGTGTGGTCGTCGCCGGCGGCGAAGCTGCCGGCCTGCGGCAGCACGTTGAAGGCGATCTGGTGCGGGTAGACGGCGGGCGCCGGACGCTGGCCGTCGAGCACCGCGCGCGACTCGGCCAGGAGCCCGTCGATCGCCTTCTTGCCGGTGCCGGAGACCGCCTGGTAGGTGGAGATCACCAGGCGCTCGATCCCGGCCTCGTCGAAGAGCGGCTTCAGCGCCACGACCATCTGCATCGTCGAGCAGTTGGGGTTGGCGACGATGCCGCTGTGGCCCGCGATCGCCTCCGGGTTGACCTCGGCGACGACCAGCGGCACCTCGTCGTGCAGGCGCCAGTAGCTGGTGTTGTCGATGACGGTGGCGCCGGCGGCGACCAGCTTCGGCGTCCACTCGGCGCTGACCGCGCCCCCGGCCGAGGAGAGGACCAGGTCTAGGCCCTGGATCGAGTCCTCGCTCAGCGCCTGGCAGCTGAGGACCGAGCCGTTCCACTCCAGCTCCCTGCCGGCCGAGCGCTCGGAGGCCAGCGGCCGCAGCTCGGCGACTGGAAAGTCGCGTGCGGCCAGCAGCCCGAGGATCGTCGAGCCGACCAGGCCGGTCGCGCCCAGGACCCCGACTCTGTAGCCGTCGCTCGCCATCGTCGCAGTATGACGGCGGCTCAGCCGGCGACCGTGGGCCGGTGCTCGGGCCCGGTCGGGTCCTCCGGGCGCACCGCGTCGTCGCCGAGCTCGAACGCCGCGTGCAGGCTCTTCACCGCGTCGGGGACGCGATCGGCGGCGATGACGCAGGAGATCTTGATCGGCGAGGTGGAGATCATCTCGATGTTGATCCGCTCCGCCCCCAGCACCTCGAAGACGCGGGCGGCGACGCCCGGATGCGAGCGCATGCCGGCGCCGACGATCGAGACCTTGCCGATCTGCTCGTCGGTGCGGACCTTGAGCGAGACGTCGCCGAGGGCGGCGATCGTGTCCTTGGCGACCGGCAGGTCGGCGCGGTCGACGGTGAAGGAGAGGTCGGCGAGCTGGTCGCCGCCGACCGGCTCGTTCTGGATGATCACGTCGACGTTGACGTTGGCGTCGGCCAGCGCCTTGAAGATGCGGCCGGCGACCCCGGGCTCGTCGCGGACGCCGGTCAGCGTCACGCGGGCCTCCGCGTTGGAGTGGGTGACGGCGGTTACGAAGGGCTGCTCCATCGTTTGGTCCTCGGCGACAACGAGGGTACCGGGGCCGTCCTCGAAGCTGCTGCGGCAGTGGATGCGGACGCCGTGGTTGCGGGCGTACTCGACCGAGCGCAGCTGCAGCACCCCGGCCCCTGAGGCCGACATCTCGAGCATCTCCTCGAAGGAGATGCGGCCGAGCTTGCGGGCGTCCGGGACCAGCCGCGGGTCGGCGCTGTAGACGCCGGCGACGTCGGTGTAGATCTCGCAGACGCTGGCGCCGAGCGCGGCGGCGAGGGCGACGGCGGTGGTGTCGGAGCCACCGCGGCCGAGCGTGGTGACGTCGCGGCTCTCGGTCGAGACCCCCTGGAAGCCGGCGACGAGGACGATCCGGTCATCCCCCAGGGCCTCGCGGATGCGGTCGGCGCGGACGTCGACGATCCGCGCCTTGGTGTGGAAGGAGTCGGTGACGATCCCGGCCTGGGAGCCGGTCAGCGAGATCGCCTCGTGCCCCATGTCGTGGATCGCCATCGCGCAGAGCGCGCAGGAGATCCGCTCCCCGGTCGAGAGCAGCATGTCCATCTCGCGAGCGACCGGGCGCGGCGATATCTCCTGCGCCTGGCTGACCAGTTCGTCGGTGGTCTTGCCGCGGGCCGAGAGCACGGCGACGACCCGGTTGCCGGCCTCGCGGGCGGCGACGATCCGGCCGGCGGCGCGTTTGATCTGCTCGGCCCCGGCGACCGAGGTGCCGCCGAACTTCATCACGACGATGTCGGACCCGTCTCCACTCATCGACAGCTGAGGATAGTCACCGGCTAAAGCATCGGACGGGCGCGCCGATAAGCGGATTCGTGGAGCCGAAGACGAGCAGCATGCCGGTGGCGACCTCGCTCGAGGACGCATCGCTGCAGGGCGGGCGCCTGCTCGTCGCCAGCCGCCTCGCAACCAGCCTCTCCCGCGCCCAGACGGTGGCCCAGGTCGCCGACGAGGCGGTCCGGCTCCTGCACGAGTCCTTCGACTACTACCTCGCCGTGGTCCAGCGGCTCGATCCCGACGGTCATCTGCGGGTCGTCGCCGGCGCCGGCCCGCTGGCCGAAGAGGTCGACGACTTCCTCGCCCTCGAGCAGCCGGTCGAGGTCGGCGTCAACGGCCGCGTCGCCCGCAGCGGCCGGCCGGCGATGGTCAACGACACCCGTCTCGACTCCGATTACCTCGCCCGCAACCCCCGCACCGACCCCGGCTCGGAGCTGTCGCTGCCGATCGAGGCCTCCGGCTCGATCTGGGGCGTGATGAACCTCGAGCAGAGGGAGCCTGGCGCCTTCGCCGAGGAGGACCTGCTGCTGGCGCACATCGTCGCCAGCCAGGTCGGCGCCGCGATCCACCGCTGCCAGCTGGTCGAGGAACTCGAGGGCGCCTTCCTGACCACGGTCGGCGTCCTCGCCGATGCGGTCGAGCTGCAGGACGCCTACACCGCCGACCACGCCAACGAGGTCGCCGAGCTGGCGGTGCGGGTCGGCGAACGCCTCGGCATCGCTGGCGCCGCGCTGGAGCGGCTGCGCTACGGCGCCCTCCTGCACGACGTCGGCAAGATCGGCGTCCCCGGCGAGATCCTGCGCAAGCCCGGGCCGCTGAGCGCCGGCGAGCGCGAGCGGATGGACGAGCACACGGCGATCGGCGCCCGCATGCTGGAGCGGATCCCCTTCCTCGCCCCGGTCGCGCCGCTGGTCCGCTCCGCCCACGAGCGTTTCGACGGCGGCGGCTACCCGGACGGCCTCGCCGGCGAGCAGATCCCCCGCGGGGCGATGGTGATCGCCACCTGCGACGCCTTCCACGCGATGACCTCCAACCGCTCCTACCGGGCGGCGATGGGCTGCGAGCAGGCGATCCGGGAGCTGCGCGACCACGCCGGCACGCAGTTCGACCCGGCCGTGGTCGACGCCCTGGTCGGCGAGCTCCGCTCCCAGGGAGCCTGAACACTTACTGGGGTTAGGACCACAGTAAATGCTCAGGCTTTGGCCGCGGAGCGCTCAGCCGCCGCCGAGGTTGCCGAGCATCGCCTGTTCGGCCATCCGCACCAGGCCGAGGCCGCTGTGCGGGCGCATGTCGCTGCTGCGGACGCGGACGTGGGAGCCGTGCGGGCCGACCACCTCGACGATCGTGCAGACGTCGCCAATCTCGCAATCGTCGCCGTAGTCGCCTTCGATCGCCTCCATCTGCTCCGCGACCACCCGTCCAATCTTGCTCTGATCGAGCGCCATCTGCGCTTCCTTTCTGACGTTTCCTGAAATCCTGGGAGGGCTGACTGTATGTGATGCACATCCCACTTCTAGATATATCGGTGCGATATATATGATCGCGCGATGGAAGAGCTCAGCGCCACCGCCTACGTGATCCTCGGGATGGTCCGGGGGGAGCCGAAGTCCGGCTACGAGATCAAAGCCGCGGTCGACGGCACGACGCGGTTCTTCTGGGCCGCCAGCTACGGGCAGATCTACCCGGAGCTGAAGCGGCTCTCCGAGGCGGGGTTGATCGCCGGCTCCGACTCCCCCACCGGCGGCCGGCGGCGAACCGTCTACGCGATCACCGCCGACGGCGAGGAGGAGCTGGTGGCCTGGCTGCGGCAGCCGCCGAGCACCTACGAGCTGCGCGAGGAAGGTCTGCTGAAGCTGTTCTTCGCCGACGCCCTGCCGCGCCCCGACGCGGTCGAGATCCTGCGGGCGATGCGGGTCCACCGGCTCGCCGTCGCCGCGCGGCTGCGGGCGATGGAGCCGCTGGCGCTGGAGAGGGGCGACCCCTTCCCGCTGGCCGTGCTGCGGGCCGGGATCGAGTTCACCGAGTGGTTCGCCGACTGGTGCGAGCGAACCGAGGCCCAACTGCTGGATCCGGACCACGAGAAAAGGAGCAGCTGATGTTCGACGCCCTGGCCCGCCTCGCCGACGGCAACGCCCGCCGGATCGGGATCGCCGCGATCGCCTTCTTCGTCCTCGCCGCCGCGATCGGCGGCTCGGTCGCCAGCCGCCTCGACCCCTACGGGGCCGACGACCCGGCGACCGAGACGGTGAAGGCGCGGGAACGGCTGCAGGACGCCGGCCTGCGGGTGCCGGCGGTGCTCGCCGTGGTCGAAGACGCCCCGGTCGCCGCCGCCTCGAGCCGGGCCCGGGTCGAGGCCCTGGAGCGGGAAGTGCGCCGGCGCCGCGACGTCGCCTCGGTCACCGGCTACTACGACACCCACGCCCCCGCCTTCGTCTCCCGCGACGGCCGCTCGAGCTACTTCGTCGTCGCCGTCAAGCCGACCGACGACAAGAAGCAGCAGGAAGCCGGCCGCGAGATCGCCGACCAGCTCTCCGCCCACGCCGGCGTCGTCGTCGGCGGCTTCGCCGTCGCCCAGCAGCAGGTCAACAAGCAGGTCGAGACCGACCTGCGGATGGCCGAGATGCTCGCCTTCCCGCTGCTCTTCCTGCTCTCGCTGCTGTTCTTCCGCAGCCTCGTCGCCGCGGTGCTGCCGCTGATGATCGGCGGCCTGGCGATCGTCGGCACCTTCCTGATCCTCCGCCTCGCCAGCGAATTCGGCACGATCTCGATCTTCGCCCTCAACCTGACCACGGCCCTGGGCCTGGGCCTGGCGATCGACTACAGCCTCTTCATCGTCTCCCGCTACCGCGAGGAGATCGCCAAGGACGGGCCGGGGCTGGCGGCGATGCGGCGCGTGCTCGCGACCTCCGGGCGCACCGTCTTCTTCTCCTCGCTGACGGTCTCGGCGGCGCTCGCCTCGCTGCTCGTCTTCCCGCAGTCCTTCCTCTACTCGATGGGCCTCGGCGGGGCGCTGGTGGCGCTGTTCGCGGCGCTGATCTCGCTGACCGTGCTGCCGGCGGTGCTGACCCTGCTGGGGACGCGGATCAACGCCGGCTCGCCGCGCTTCCTGCACCGCCGCGCCGAAGCCGACGCGCGGCCCGACGAGAGCGGCTTCTGGTACCGGCTCTCGCGCTTCGTGATGCGGCGGCCGATCCCGGTGGCGACGCTCAGCGCCCTGCTGCTGATCGTCCTCGGCCTGCCCTTCTTCGGGATCAGGTTCGACACCGTCGACCCCAGCGTGCTGCCGAAGTCGGCGAGCGCGCGGCAGGCCTACGAAATCGTCAACGACCGCTTCCCGCCCTTCCACGAAACGCCGATCTGGGTCGACTTCGAAGGCGGCGGCCCGGCGGCCGCGAAGGCGATGGCCGCCCGCGTCGGGGCGGTGCCGGGGGTGGCCGAAGTGCTGCCGCCGCAGCCGCTGCGCGGCGACGTCACGGCGATCCAGGCGGTCTCGTCGAACCCCTTCAACTCCGACGCCAGCCAAACCACGGTGAGGGCGATCCGCGCCCTGCCGACCCCGGCGGGGACGACGGCGCTGGTCGGCGGCGCCACCGCCGACTTCATCGACCTGCAGTCGAGCATCGCCAAACACCTGCCGATCTCGCTGGCGATCGTGATCCTCGCCACCCTGGTCATCCTCTTCCTGATGACCGGCTCGGTGGTGCTGCCGGTGAAGTCGCTGCTGATGAACTTCCTCAACCTCAGCGCCGTCTTCGGGCTGCTGGTGCTGATCTTCCAGGACGGCCGCCTGCAGGGCTTCCTCGACTACACCAGCCCCGGCGCGATCGAGCAGACGATGCCGATCCTGCTCTTCGCCGTCGCCTTCGGCCTCTCCACCGACTACGCGGTCTTCCTGCTCTCGCGGATCAAGGAGGCGCGCGACAACGGCGCCTCGGACTCCGAGTGCGTGGCGATCGGGCTGGAGCGGACGGGGCGGATCGTCACCGCCGCGGCGCTACTGTTCGCCGTCGCGATGGGCGCCTTCGCCACCTCGAAGATCATCTTCATCAAGGAGAACGGCGTCGGCACGGCGCTGGCGGTGCTGATCGACGCCAGCATCGTGCGGGCGCTGCTGGTGCCCGCGCTGATGGAGCTGCTCGGCAAGTGGAACTGGTGGGCGCCGGCGCCGCTGCGGCGCCTGCACGACCGCTTCGGGATCGGCGAGGGCGCCGTCCCGGCCCCCCACCCCGACCCGGAGGGTGCGTGAACGAGGGCGCCGGTGGCGTCGCCCTGCCCGGGTTCGACGCCGACACCGCGGTGCGGGCACTCGGCGAGGGGCGCTTCGCGGCGACGATGAGCGAACGCTGGTGGGTCGGCCGCGGCCCCAACGGCGGTTACGTCGCGGCGGTGATCCTGCGGGCGATCCTCGCCGCGGCCGCGACCGGCGCCGAGCGGGCGCCGCGCTCGCTCACCGTCCACTACCAGCGGGCGCCGCAGGCGGGGCCGGTCGAGATCGCGGTCGCGGTCGAGCGCACGGGGCGCCGGGTCAGCTTCCTCTCGGCGCGGATGACCCAGGCGGGCAAGGTGCAGGCAACGGCGATGGCGGTGCTCTCCGAGGACTGGGCCGAGGGTGGCTTCGAGGAGCTGGCGATGCCCGACGCCGGCGCGCCCGGCGAGCTGCACGCGACCGACTTCGAGGCCAGGCCCGGCGCCCCGACGATGCTGCAGAACTACCTGCTGCGGCCCGCCCTGGGCGAGCCCGCCTTCTCCGGCGGCGCCTCCTACACCGGCGCCTGGATCCGCACCCGCGAGCCGCACCTGCTCGACGCGCCGCTGGCCGCCGCCTTCCTCGACACCTGGTTCCCAGCCCCCTTCGTCCGCCTCGACGGGCCGCGGCCGGCGCCGACGATCGACTACACCGTCCACTTCCGCTCCCCCCTGCCGCCGCCCGGCGCCAGCGCCGAGGATCCCTACCTGGTCGCCTTCCGCTCCGGCACCGCCCGCCACGGCTTCTTCGAGGAAGACGGCGAGCTCTGGAGCGCCGACGGCACCCTGCTGGCGCAGTCGCGGCAGCTGGCGCTGCTGCTCGACCCGGGCGCCTAGGAGGCGGCGTTGAAGAGTTCGGGCGGGAAGGGGCTCAGCGCGGCGCCGGCGGCGTAGCCGAGCGGCGGCAGCCCGAGCAGTTCCTCGACGCTGAGCAGCAGCGAGAAGTGGTTGTAGTAGCTGCTTTCTTCGACGCTGCCGGGTTCGACGAAGGGCGAGATCAGCAGCAGGCCCACCTGGCCGCCGCCGCCGCTTTCCTTGACCGGGCCGGTGGTGGCCGCGGCGGGGGTCGCCGGCGCCGGCAGGTTGGGGTATTCGGGGTTGGCGCAGCAGGAGCTGGAGTCGGCGCCGGGCCCGACCTGCGGCGCCTGGTCGAAGGTGATCGCGATCAACCCGCCTTCCTTGTAGGCCGGCGATTTGGCGATCTCCGGGACCACCGTTTCGAGGAAGCCCTGGGCACCGGCGAGGCCCGCCGGCTGTTCCGGCGCGCAGGGGGTTTCGCTGCCGTCGTGACAGGCGTCGGGGACGACGTAGGAGAGGGTCGGGGTCTTGCGCGCGACCTTGAGGTCTCCTTCGAGGCTGTCGAGGCCGACGTTGTGCTTGGCGCATTCGGGGCTTTCGGCGATCGCCGCGAAGTAGAGCAGGGGATTGCGGCGCGGCTCTTCGGCGCAGCCGCTGGTCAGGCCCTCGACGTAGGCCTTCCAGGTCATCTTCTTTTCGAGCAGCTGACCCGGCAGCGTCGGGGTTTCCTTCGGGTAAGCGCAGCCGCTGCCCTCGACCTGGCCTTCGGCGCCGATCTTGCCGGGCACGATCGGGGTGTATTCGGGGCATTCGGCCGCCGTCTGCGGCGTCGGCCCCTGGCCGCTGAGCAGCGCCACCTGGTTGGCCAGCGCCCCCTGGGCGACCGCGTAGTAATGAGGGATCAACTCGCCCTGGGTGGCCAGCGTCTTCGCGAAGTAGGGCGAGGTGGAGGCTTTGCCGAAGGTTTCTTCGTAGCCGTGGCCGTCGAGCACGATCAGGAAGACGTGTTTGACTTCCGGCAGGCCGGCTTCTTCTTCGAATTCTTCCGGCAATTCGAGCGGTTTCGGAGCGGGTTCCGGTTCGGCCAGCGGCGCTTCCGGCGGCAGCACGGTTTCCGGCACGGCCGAGGGGACCGCCGTCGGTTCCGCCGCCGGCGTGCTCGCGACCGGTTCGGCTTCTTCTTCCGGTTCCGGTTCGTCGTTGCCGACCCCGGGATGGCTGATCTCGAGGATCAGCGGCCCGAACCCGGCGCTCTCGGCGAGGGGGCTGGTGACCGAGCCGAGCACGACTCCGGCGGCCAGCAGCGCCATCACCGCGACCGCGGCCACCTGGGGGGAAGGCATGAAGCGCCAGTAGTCGGGTTTCCCGTCCGGCTCGGCGCCGGGCGCGCTCTCCGGCGCGGCCGCGGGCGCCTGGCTCTCGGGGGCGGCGTCGCCGCGACCGCGCCGTTTCAGCGCGTCGATGCGCTTGCCGACGACCGCCGGCAGCGGCCCGCGACGGGTACCGCACTCGAGGCAGTAGCGCTGGCTGGCCGAGAGCGCCGCGCCGCATTGCGGGCAGCTCTTGGACTGGGTGCCGCCTGCACCCCCCTCGTCGACACGGTCCGTCACGTAGAGCGATTCTCGCCGTGCCCTGGGCACGACTTGTGAAGATTCTGAGTCCGGGGCTTTCACAACTCTTCAACATCAGGCACGGGGGGTCGCCCTGACAATCCAACCGGCCCCCGCGATGAACGACCCTTCGATCCCACCCGTCTCTCAGCCCGGGGGCGGGGACCAGTGTCCGTCCTGCGGGACGCCGTTGGCCCCCGACCAGCGCTACTGCCTGAACTGCGGCCAGCGCCGCGGCGATCCGCGCCTGCCCTTCATGGACGCGGTGGTGCTGATGAACGCGGTGCGCCAGCCGCAGGGACCTCCTCCCGCGCCGGCCGCCAAGAAGCGCGACGGCATTTCCCCCAACGCCGCCCTGATCGCCGGCATCGGCGTGCTGCTGCTGGCGCTCGGGATCGGCGTCCTGATCGGCCGCTCCGGCAACCACACCGTCGCCAGCACCCAGCAGGCGCCGCAGATCGTCAAGGTCGGCGGCGGCGAAGAAGCGGCGCCCAAATCGTCGAGCAGTTCGGGCAGCACCGGTGGCAAAAACACGAACCTGAAGACCAAGAAACAGAAAGAAGCGGCCCTGAAGAAAGCGGAAGAGAACCCGGCCTCGAACGAAATCCTGCACAGTAAGGTGCCGCAGCCGCCGCCGACGATCCAGCCGGGAGAAAAGTGCAACCCCAAGGCCGCCGGCTGCAGCAAGGGTGGCGAATTCAACGGAGAATTCTTCGGCGAATGATCTCGCGACCGAAACTGCGACGGAATCGGCAGGCCGCCACGGCGGCGGCACCCGCGCCTCCTCAGGCTGGGGCCCCCGCCACCCAGCCGACGGCCCCACAGCGGCCAGCGGTCGGCCAGGAGCTGCTGGTCGACCTCGAACGCCGCCGCGACCAGCTGATCGCGCTGGTCGCCGAGCTGCAGTGGGACCTCGGCGGCCTCGTCTACGAGATGGCGATCCGCAACCGGATCAACGTCGAGACGCTGGTCAAACGGGCCGTCGTCCTGCAGGACGCCGACGCCGAGCTGAGCGAGGTCGAACGGATCGTCCGCACCGAGGAGACCGGCACCGCCGGCTCCTGCAGCCGCTGTGCCGCCCCTCACAGCAGCGGCGCCACCTACTGCTGGCAGTGCGGGCAGTCGCTGCTGCAGCAGGTCTCCAGCGACGCGATCCTGCGCGGCTGAGGCCCCTGGCGCTCAGCCGAAGCGGCCGCTGACGTAGTCGCGGGTCCGCGGGTCGGCCGGGTCGGAGAAGATCTTCTCGGTCGGGGCGAACTCGACCAGGGTCCCCGAGGGCACCGCGGCGGCGGTGTCGACGCTGAAGAAGGCGGTCTGTTCGGCGACCCGCGCCGCCTGCTGCATGTTGTGGGTGACGATGACGATCGTGAAGCGGCCCTTGAGGCTGTGCATCAGCTCCTCGATCGAGGCGGTGGCGATCGGGTCCAGCGCCGAGGCGGGCTCGTCGAGCAGCAGCACGTCGGGTTCGATCGCGATCGCGCGGGCGATGCAGAGGCGCTGCTGCTGGCCGCCGGAGAGGCCGAGGGCGCTGTCCTTGAGGCGGTCTTTGACCTCGTCCCAGAGCGCCGCCCCGCGCAGCGCCTCCTCGACCCGCTGGTCGAGGCCGTGCCGGAGGCCGAGGTTGCGCGGCGCCCAGGCGACGTTGTCGTAGATCGACTTCGGGAACGGGTTCGGTTTCTGGAAGACCATGCCGATCCGGCGCCGCACCTCGACCTGGTCGACGTTGCCGGCATACATGTCGTTGCCGTGGTAGAGGATCTGCCCCTCGAGCCGGAAGCTCGAGACCGAGTCGTTCATCCGGTTGAGGCTGCGCAGGAAGGTCGTCTTGCCGCAGCCCGAGGGCCCGATCAGCGCCGTGATGCGGCTGTGCGGGATCCGCATCGAGACCCCGGCCAGCGCCTTCTTGGCGCCGTAGTAGACGGAGACGTCGCGGGCTTCGAAGACCGCCTCGACGCCGAGCTCGCGCTGGCCGATCGCCGGCTGCGCCACCCCGCCCTGGGCGGCGCTCTGAATCCGCACCCGCGAGGGCACCGGCGGCCCGTTGGAGCCGCTTTCGGTGCGCTGCGTCTGGTCCGGGTAGCTCATGAGGCCATCCTCCTTTTGCTGCGGGCCAGCAGCGCCCTGGCGCCGAGGCTCGCGAAGAGTATGAATGAGATCAACACCAGCCCCGCGCCCCAGGCGCGGGTGAAGCCTTCGGGGTTGCCTTCTTCGGAGAGTTCGAAGATCGTCACCGGGATGTTCGGGATCGCTTCGGTGAGGTGGAGGCTGACGTGGCGGCTGTCGAACACGGAGCAGATCAGCAGCAACGGCGCCGTCTCGCCGGCGGCGCGGGCAACCGCCAGCACGGTTGAAGTGAGGATGCCACCGAGGGCGCTGGGCAGGATCACTTTGAGCACCGTGCGCCAGCGGCTCACCCCCAGCGCGTCGGCGGCTTCGCGCATGCTGCCGGGGACCAGCAACAGGACCTCCTGGCTGCCGCGGGCGATCATCGGCAGCTCGATGATCGCCAGCGCGACCGAGGCCGCGAGCGCCGACTGCTGCTGGGTCGGCTTGACGATCAGGCCGAAGATGAAGAGGCCGATGATGATCGAGGGCAGGCCGTTGAGCAGGTCCAGCATCAGCCGAATCTGGGCGGCGACGCGCTTGTTGGCGAACTCGGTGACGAAGAGGGCGGTGAGGATGCCGACCGGCATCGCGATCGCCGTCGCGACGAGGACGATCGCGGCCGAGCCGACGATCGCCGGCGCGATCCCCACCGGCGTGCCCTTGGTGAGGAAGTCGATGCTGAGGGCGCCGAGGCCGTGCGAGACCACCGCGGCGATCACGATCACCAGCACCGCCACCGCGCCCACCGCGGCCAGAGTCGCCCCGGACTCGGCGACGCGGCTGAAGATCTGGCGGCGGCGCAGGTTCCCCGAGGGGGTCAGCGGCGCGCTCGGGTCGAAGGCGCGTTCGCTCATTTCGCCGCCAACGTGCGGGGGCCGAAGCGCCTGCCGATCCACTGCGCCAGCAGGTTCGCCGCCAGCCCGATCACCAGCAGGATCACCCCCAGGTAGAAGAGCGAGGCTTTGTGCAGTTCGGTCAGCGCCCCCGGGAACTGGTTGGCGATCCGCGAGGCCAGGGTGTCGCCGGTGTCGAACAGCGACTTGTTGATTGCCGAGCCGGCGCCGATCACCTGGGTGACCGCGATCGCCTCGCCGAGCGCCCGGCCGAGGCCGAGCAGCGAGGCGGCGACGATGCCGGAGGAGGTCGAGGGCAGTACCACCCCCCGCACCACCTCCCAGCGAGTCGCGCCCAGCGCGCTGGCGCCATCCTGGATATCGCGCGGAACCGCGAGGAAGAGGTCGCGGGAGATAGAGGCGATGATCGGGATCACCATGATCGTCAGGATCAGGCTGGCGGTGAAGACGCTGGAGCCGGTGGTCTGGGGCGGCCCGAAGAGCGGGATGAAGCCGAGGTGGTCGTGCAGCCAGGGCTCGACGTTCTTCTGCACGAAGGGGGCCAGGATCAGGATGCCCCAGAAGCCGAGGATGACGCTGGGGATCGCCGCCAGCAGCTCGACCAGGGGCGAGATCACGCCGCTGACGCCCTTCGGCGCCAGCAGGCTGAGGAAGAGCCCGATCGAGATCGCGATCGGGGCCCCGATCGCCAGCGCCACGAAGGAGCTGACCATGGTGCCGAAGATCAGCGAGCCGGCGCCGAAGACGCCGAAGTTGGGCTGCCAGGTCGTGTGGACGAGGAAGCCGAGCCCGAATTTCGAGATCGCCGGGACGGCGCCGTGGATCACCTGGTAGCCGACGAGGACGAGGACGATGACGCCGAGCAGCGCCGCCAGCGCACAGATCAGGTAGAGGGCGACGTCGCCGATCCGGTCGATCCGCTTCAGCCGGCTCGAGGAGCGGGCGCCGCGACCTTCGCCGGCGGGAATGTAGGCCGGATTGACGCTGGGGCCGCTCATCGCGAGGCAGCGTAGATCAAGTTGGCGGCCCAATTCACCACCTGCGCCAACTTTCACAAAATTGACACAAGTGTGTTCACAACTCGGTAACAAATCACACTGTCACAGTTACATTTTTGCAATATCACTTTTCACGGGATTGACACATGTGTGTGATCCCGGCCCCTGATGCTATGCCGCGCCCGGGCTGCACCCTTGCGCCCGCCAGACATGAAACAAGTCGAAAGGAATCTCTCTTGAAGAGCATCAGGTTGCTTGGGGTAGCCGTCGCGGCCGTCCTGGTCATGGCCGTAGGAGTGGCCAACGCCTCCGCCGCCGGCCTCACCGGAGCCGGGTCGACCCTGGTTGCGCCACTGATGGCCAACTGGATCAACGGCTTTGAAATCAAAGAAGGCATCGCGGTCAAATACGGGGCCGTCGGCTCCGGTACCGGCATCGCCCAGATCACCGCCCGGACCGTCGATTTCGGCGCCTCCGACGCTCCGCTCACCCCGGAACAGGCCGCCGCCTGCAACGGCTGCGTCCAGATCCCGTGGGCGCTGTCGGCCACCGGCATCGGCTTCAACCTCCCCGGCGTGAAGAAGCTCAACCTCACGGGGTCGATCCTCGCCGGCATCTACTTCGGCAAGATCACCAGCTGGAGCGACCCGAAGATCAAGAAGGCGAACCCCGGCGTCAAGCTGCCGAACCTCGCCATCACCCCGGTCTTCCGCAGCGACGGCTCCGGTGACACCTACGCCTTCACCAACTACCTCTCCAAGGTCAGCAAGGCCTGGAAGAACGAAGTCGGCTACGCGACCTCGGTTGGGTTCTCGCACGGTGTCGGCGCCAAAGGCAACGCCGGCGTCACCTCGACGGTCGTCAAAACCCCGGGGGCCATCGGCTACATCTCTGCCTCCTACCTGATCGCCGCCGGCCTCGGTGCCGCCGCGATCAAGAACGAAGCGGGCAATTACGAGTTCCCGAACCTGAAAAACATCGAAAGCGCGGCCTCGGTGGTGAAGAGCGTGCCTGCGAGCAACGCTCTCAGCATCGTCAACCCGCCGAAGAAGGCGACGATCGCTTACCCGATCTCGACCTTCACCTACGCGATCGTCCCCCACAACGCCCCGCAGAAGGGCTTCCTGCAGCAGTTCCTCACCTACGCCGTCACGATCGGCCAGAAGTACGGAGCGGCGCTTGATTTCGCCCCGCTGCCGAAGGTCGTCCTCAGCGCGGCAAAAAGCTCGATCGCCTCTCTCTAGGCAGAGCTAGTTCGGGCGCCGGGAGGCGCCGCAGTTCCCCGGCGCGGGGCTCGCAAGGGCCTCGCGCCGGTTTCTTTTGGCGAGGGGCCGGGGCCGCTCAGGCGAAGGCCTGGGCGGCACGGCGGCGGAGGTCGGCGTTGAGCATGCCGGTGACCTCGCTGGGGCTCTCCCCGGCCGAAGGCACGGCGGCGCCGATCAGGCCGCTGGCGCGGAAGCCGAAGAGGGGAGCGTTGAAGCCGACCTCGCGGATCTTGCGGACCAGCTGCACGGCGCTGGGCGTGTCGGCGTTAGGGCCGCAGATGATGATCGCGGTCGGGTCGAGGGCGCCAAGGGCGCGCTCGAGGCGCTCGTCGCCGAGCTCGTTGGAGAGGACGAGGACGCGGAAGCCAGCGCGACGCAGGGCGAGGTCGAGCGCCTGGGCGTGGACCTCCTCGGCGTCCTGGCCGTGGCTGGAGTCGAGCAGCAGGATCCCGGCCGGGCGCGAGGCGGCGGCGGCGAGGCGGCGGGCGCCGTGCAGCCAGCCGGTCGCCCAGCGGGCGGCGAACTCGAGCTCGGCCTCGCGCTCGGGGTCGGCGGCGAGCCGGTCGATCGCCGGCAGCAGCAGCTCCTCGACGGTGCGCTCCAGCGGCCGCAGCGCCAGGCTCTCCTCGACCGCGCGGTCGGCGGCGCCCTCGTCGAAGCTCTCGAAGGCGGCGAGCAGGCTGCCGCCGCTGGCCGGCGCCGCTTGGCGCTGGCGCGTCAGCTCGATCGCCGAGGAGATGTTGCCGGTCTCGGCGAGCGCGTCGCGCAGCGTCTGCAGCTCGACCAGCTCGTAGTTGCGGTGGTTGCCGGGGGTGCGCTTGGGCAGCGGGAAGCCGTAACGACGCTCCCAGCTGCGGAGCGTGTTGGGGCTGACGCCGAGCACTTCGGCCGCTGCGTTGGTTCGGATTCCTGGCATGGGGGAGAAAGGTTTGGCTGCGCGATCCATTCGACGCGCCAGCGCCATTCTCCCACCGCGTTTGCGGGTTTACATCGGTTATGGACAGATTTCCGGAATCTGTCAGCGATCTTGCAAAGCGCCGACGCCGACCGGCTGGCCCACCGCCCGCGCCCGCCACATCGCCGCGTCGGCCTTGTGCAGCAGCAGCTCGGCGTCGGCGCCGTGCTCGGGACAGGCGACGATCCCGGCCGAGACCGCGATCCGCAGCCCCCCCGCCCGCTCCAGCTCGTCGAGCTGGGTCAGCAGCCGCTCGGCCATCTGCATCGCTTCGACCGTGTGCAGGTTGGGCGCGAGGACGCTGATCGCGTCCTCCTCGAGCCGGAAGGCTTCGTCGACGATGCGGATGCTGTCGCGCAGCGCCGCGCCGACGATCGCCAGCGCCGTCTCCTGGCTGCCGCCGGCGCTGCCGTTGCGAGCACCGGGCCCGGAGACATCGAAGACGACCAGGGCGAAGGGGTGGCCGTAGCGCTTGTTGGTCTCGACCAGCTGGTCGAGGCGGCGCCGCATGTGGCCGGGCCGGTAGAGGCTGGAGAGCTCGCAGTGCTCCTCGGTTGCGGCCCGAACCGCGGCGGACTCCGGCGACGGCGGGGCGAGCGGCGCCGCGGCCTGCTCGTAGGCGGCGTCGACGGCGACGGCGGTGACCTCGCCGAACTCCTCGGCCAGACGTTGGGCGGCGGCGGCGTAGCGGTCGGCGTCGGCGGCGGCGAGCTCAGTGCGCAGTTTGGCCAGCAGCGTCGCCTGCAGCGAGGAGACCTCACGGGCGAGCCGGCCGGCCGGAGAGCCACTCGACCCGTTGTCGGAGTGAGGTTGGCTCGCCACGCGCTGACCTTGCCGAAAGCGGCGGACGGCGACGGCGCCGAAAACCGCTATTTGCGAGCTGACACCCGTCCAGGACAGATATCCAATTTGCGAACTATTCGAGGCTGCGGCGTCCGGCCAGTGCCTTACCGAGGGTGACCTCGTCGGCGTGCTCGAGGTCGGCGCCGACCGGCAGGCCGCTGGCGAGCCGGGTGACGGCAACCTGGCCGCGCAGCTGCTCGGCGATGTAGAGCGCGGTCGCCTCGCCGGTCGTGGTCGGGTTGGTCGCCAGCACCACCTCGCCGATGCCGCCGCGCTGCACTCGCCGCAGCAGCTCGGCGATCTTCAGGTCCTCGGCGTCGACGCCGTCGATCGGCGAGAGGGCGCCGCCGAGCACGTGGTAGAGGCCGCGGTATTCGTGGGTGCGCTCGATCGGGATCACGTCCGCGGGCTCCTCGACCACGCAGATCGTCGCCCGGTCGCGGTTGGAGTCGGCGCAGATCCGGCAGAGCGGCCCCTCGGCGAGGTTGAAGCACTCCTCGCAGAGGCCGACCTTCTCCTTCATCTCGCGGATCGCGTCGCCGAGCGCGAAGGCCTCTTCGTCGGGCGCTCGCAGCAGGTGGAAGGCGAGCCGCTGCGCGGTCCGCTGACCGATCCCCGGCAGCCGCGAGAGCTCGGCGACGAGGCGCGCCAGCGGCGCCGGGCCCTCGGTGCTCAACCGCCCAGGGCGCCGAGGCCGCCGCCGAGTCCGCCCGTGATGCCGCCCATTTTGGACTCCTGCATCTGCTGCGCCGCGCGCAGACCCTCGTTGACCGCCGCCTGCACCATCTCGGCCAGCATCTCGGCCTCCTCGGGGTCGATCGCCTCGGGGTCGATCGAGATCTCGCGCAGGGTCAGGTCGCCGCCCATCTTCACCTTGACCATGCCGCCGCCGGCGCTGGCCTCGACGACCTCGTCCTTGAGCTGCTCCTGCGCCTGCATCATCTGGTCCTGCATCTGCTGCGCCTGCTTCATCAGCGCGTTCACGTCGAAGCCTCCGGGACCGCCTCCTCTTGCCACCTAACTGACCTCCTCCGCGTCGAACTCGCTCTTCAGCCGCTCCACCAGCTCATCCTCGTCGATTCCCTCACCGGGCGCGGCCGCCTCCTCCCCCTCGGACTCGGCCCTCGGTGCCTCGCCCTCGAGCAGGGCGTAGGTGGGTCGCAGGCCCTGGCCGATGACGGACTCGAAGGCCGCGGTAACCGCGTCGCGTCGCTCCGGATCTTCGGCCTTGCGCTTGTTGAAGGTCTTGTCGCTGGGGAACCCGATCTTCAGCCCCTCGTCGTCAAGGGAGACCGGCCTCGCACCCTCGAAGGTGGCCGCCAGTGCCGGCGCCTTCTCGGCCAGCTTGTCCAGCACCACGGGCCAGACCCGCACGATCTCATCGAGGTCGCCCCGGCCCGCGGGTCCGTCCGCCGCCGCTACTGGCTCCTCCTGCTCAGCGACCTCTGGCTCCTTCGACTCCTCGGGCTCCGCGACCTCGGCCGGTCCCGCAGAATCTTCTTGCGGGGCGGCGTCTGCCGCGGGTGGCGGTGGGGCGGGGGTCCCCCGCGGCGCGGAGGAGGCGGAGCCTCCGAGCACCGTGGGGGATGCCGCACCGACAGGACCCGCGGCCCTCCCACCCCGGCCTAGCTGTTCCTCGAGCCGCTCGATCCTGCGCAGCAGCCCCTCGGTCGACGGATCCAGATCCGGCCGCGCCGCTTTGAGCAGCGCGATCTCGACCGCCATTCGCGCGTCGTCCCCCTCCCTGACCGCGGTCAGCGCCGCCGCCAGCTCGTCGATCGTCCGCACCAGCGTCGCCGCGCCGACCGTCGCTGCCTGCGCTTGCAGGCGGCCGGCGTCGGTGGCGGTGACGACGAAGGAGGTCGGCACCTCGCCGGTCGTCTGGGTGACCAGCAGGAAGCGCAGGTGGGCGAGCAGGTCGCGGGCGAACTGGGCCGGGTCGCGGCCGGAGCGGGCCATCTTCTCGACCCCGAGCAGGACCGCCTTCGGGTCCTCGGCGGCGACCGCGTCGACGGCGTCGAAGAGCAGCTCGGCGTCGGCGGCGCCGAGCATCTCGAGCACGTCGCCGAGTTCGACGTGATCGCCGCCGAAGGCGACCAGCTGGTCGAGCGTGCCGAGCGCGTCGCGGAAGCTGCCCGAGGCCGAGCGGGCGATCATCGCCGCGGCGCCCTCGTCGATCTCGATCGACTCGGCCACGGCGACCCGGTTCAGCACCTCCGAGATCTGCTCCAGCGAGGGCCGCTGGAAGTCGAAGCGCTGGCAGCGGTCGGCGATCGTCGCCATCACCTTGTGCGCCTCGGTGGTGGCGAGGACGAAGACGGTTTTCGGCGGCGGCTCCTCGAGCGTCTTCAGGAAGGCGTTCCAGGCCTCTTTGGTCAGCATGTGCGCCTCGTCGAGGATGTACACCTTCCAGTGGCCGCCGGCGGGGGCGTAGGCGACCCGCTCGCGCAGGTCGCGGACGTCGTCGACCGAGCGGTTGGAGGCGGCGTCCATCTCGATCACGTCGATCGAGGTGCCGGCGGCGATCGTCACGCAGGACTCGCACTCGCCGCAGGGGGTGACGGTCGGGCCGCCGCGCTCGCAGTTGAGCGAGCGGGCGAGGATCTTCGCCATCGAGGTCTTGCCGGTGCCGCGCGAGCCGACGAAGAGGTAGGCGTGGTGGACCTTGTCCCGCTCGACCGCGTTGCGCAGGGTGCGGACCACGTGCTGCTGCCCGACGACCTCGTCGAAGGAGCCGGGGCGGTGGCGGCGGTAGAGGGAGAGGGACTCGGTCATCGGGGCCTCGGGCCAGTGTATCCACGCCCCGGGCGCGCCCCCGAGGGGGTGTCTGAGTTTCCGGGGTCTATAGGACCCGTTAAGTCAGACACCCCCTTCGGGAGCCCCATCGGTACCTTGCGCCGGTGCCATCGAGGGTCTCCAGCTGGCTGACGCCGGCCGCCTGGGTCGCCGTGGTGACGGCGGCGCTGCTGCTCCTTTTCCCGGTCGGCTTCCCCAACTACGACACGATCTACGCGCTGGTCTGGGGACGCGAACTGGCGCACGGGGTCAGCCCCGACTACGGCGCCGCCCTGCCCCCCACCCCGCACCCGCTGGCCGACCTCCTGGGCCTGGTGGCGACGCCGCTCGGCGACGGCGCGATCACGCTGACGATGATCGTCGCCTACCTCTCGCTGGGGCTGGTCGGCTACCTCGTCTACCGGCTCGGCTCGCTCTGGTTCGACCGCTGGATCGGCGCCGTCGCGGCGGCGATCGTCCTCACCCGGGCGCCGTTCCTCTCCAACGGCCTGCGCGCCTACGTCGACCTCCCCTACATCGCCCTCTGCCTCGGCGCGCTGGCGATCGAGGCGCGGCGGCCGCGGGCCGGCTGGCCGGTGCTGGCGCTGCTGGCCCCGGCCGGCCTGCTGCGTCCCGAGGCCTGGCTCTTCGCCGGCGTCTACTGGCTCTGGCTGGCGCTCGACCTCAAGCGCGCCGGCGGGCCGCTCGGCTGGCGGCCGCGCTGGCGGCGGCAGCGCTCGCCGCGCGAGCTGGCCTGGCTGGCGCTGCTGGCGGCGGCGGGACCGCTGCTATGGGTCGGGTTCGACGCGCTCACCACCGGCAACCCGCTCTACTCGCTGACCGGCACCCGGGAAACGGTGGAAACGCTGAAACGCCAGACCGGCCCGGTCGACCTCGTCCTCTACGGCCCGCGCCGGCTCGGCGAAGTCCTGCAGTGGCCGGGGATGGTCGGCGCGCTCGGCGGCGTCGTCCTCGGCTTCGCGCTGCTGCGCCGCCGCGCGGCGCTGGGGATCGCCGCCGCCGTCCTCGCCCTCGCTGCCTTCGCGCTGCTGGCCGGCGCCGGCCTGGCGATCATCGCCCGCTACACGATGCTGGCCGGGGCGATCCTCTCGATCTTCGTCGCCCTGGCCCTGCTCGGTTGGCGCCTGCTCGAGCCCGGCCACCGCTGGCGGCGACGCTGGCAGCTCTTCGCCGGCCTGGTGGCGCTGATGTTCGTCCTCTGGCTCCCCAACCAGTGGGACCTCGACTCGACCGTCCACCGCGACCTCTCCAACCAGGGGACGATCGAGCGTGACCTCACCCACCTGGTCGACGCCGGCGCCTTCAAGCCGCTCTGCGGCCCGATCGCCGTTCCCAACCACCGCGCCATCCCCCGCCTCGCCTTCGGGCTCGAAATCAAGCCGACCCAGATCGTCAGCGCCAGCGAGGAAGGCGTCCCCAGGCGCGGCTACTTCGTCGACCCCGCCAGCCAGTTCGTGATCCACAACTTCATCCTCGACCCCAACGACCCGACCAGCTTCTCCCTCAGCGTCCCCCACGGCTTCCACTTCGTCACCCGCAACGGCTCCTGGAAGGTCTACCGCCGCTGCTAGCCGCCCTCGGCCCGGACGATCGCCGCGTGGGTGGCGGCGGCGAGGTCGGGGTCGCCGAGCTCGATCCGCGGCGGCAGCTCGACGTGGAGGTCGTCGGAGGGGTCGAGTCGGGCCCGCAGCGCGCCCGCGCGCGAGTCGAGCACGTGGCCGCCGCGGCGGCGGTCGGCGCCGATGAAGTGGAGGTGGTAGCCGGCGACCTCGATCCCCTCGGCGTAGGCGGGGAAACGGAAGCCGAGCATCGTCCCCTCGACGTCGGCGAGCTCGAAGACGTGCTGGTCGGCGACGACCTCGGCCAGCGGCCGGTAGGGCGGCTCCTGGGCCGGGACCGAGCGCGCCTGGACCAGCTCGAAGCGTCCGTCGAGCCGGATCGCGCAGGAGGAGGCGCCGTCCGGGGTCAGCGCGTCGAGCCGCGCCAGCAGCTGCTCGTGCGAGAGCCCGGCCTCGAGCCGCGCCTCGACCGTCGGCTCGAAGCGGGTGACGACCGCGAACGGGGTCCTCTCCCCCGGGCCGATCCGGCGCACGGCGCCGTCGACGTCGGCGCGGAAGAACTCGCCGTCGAGGGCGATCATCTCGCCGTCGAGCCGGTTCAGCGTCCCCAATCCGAGGTCGCCGTGCGCGGCCAGCTCGGCGAAGCTGAGGTCGCCGTCGAAGGCGCCGTCGAGCAGGGCGCCGATCGTCGAGGCCTGGAAGAGGACGTGCGGGTCGCGGCCGGCGTGGAGGTCGCCGCGCCGCATCGACTCGACGTGGAGGGACCGGATCCAGCGCTCGTCCAGCACGCCGCCAGTCTTCCATTCCGGCGCCGTGACAGCATCACCGCGATGGCGGCGATAGAGCTACGCGGGGTGGTCAAGCGCTTCGGTTCGATCACCGCGGTCGACGGCCTCGACCTCGAGGTGCCGGCGGGGATCTGCCTCGGTCTGCTCGGCCCCAACGGCGCCGGCAAGTCGACGACGATGCGGCTGCTGACCGGGCAGGCGATCGCCGACGCCGGCGAGCTGCGGGTGCTGGGCTACGAGCTGCCGCGCGAATCGAAGCCGGCCCGGGCCGAGATGGGCGTCGTCCCCCAGCTCGACAACCTCGACGTCGACGTCACCGTCGAGGACAACCTCGCCGTCTACGCCCGCCTCTACCGGGTCGCCGACGTCGGTGCCGCGGTCGACCGCGCGCTCGACCTGGCGCGGCTGCGCGACCGCCGCCGCGACGCCGTCGACAAGCTCTCCGGCGGCATGCGGCGGCGGCTGCTGCTCGCCCGCGGCCTCGTCCACGAGCCGCGGCTGGTGCTGCTCGACGAGCCCACCGTCGGCCTCGACCCGCAGATCCGGACCGAGCTCTGGACCCTGATCGGCGAGCTCAAAGCCCGCGGCACGACGATCCTGATGTCGACCCACTACATCGAGGAGGCGGAGCGGCTGAGCGACGAGGTCGCGGTGATGCACAAGGGCAGGGTGATCAGCCGCGGCCGCCCGGCCGATCTGATCGCCGCCCACGCCGGCCGCCAGACCGCCGAGGTCTACGCGCCGCCGCAGCGGCTGGCCGAGCTGCGAACGAGCGCCGAGGCCAGCGGGCTGCGGGTGCGCCCGGCCGGGCCGGCGATCGCGATCGTCGGCTCCGAGCGGGCCGGCGACGGCGCCGTCCCCGCCGACGCGGTGGTGCGGGCGGCGACGCTCGAGGACGTCTTCGTGCTGCTGACCGGGGAGGAGGCGGAGTGAATACGGCGGCACCGCAGCGGCGGACGATGCGGCGGCTGGAACCGGCGGCGATCGCCGGGGTGATGAGCCGCGAGCTCGCCAACTTCCGCACCTACTGGCGCGGCACCACCTTCTCCAGCGTGCTGGAACCGCTCGTCTACCTGCTCGCCTTCGGCCTCGGCCTCGGGGCGACGCTGGTGAAGGAAGTCGAAGGCGTCCCCTACATCCAGTTCGTCGGCACCGGCATGGTGGCGACGGCGGTGATCTTCTCCAGCGCCCTGCCGGCGATGTTCGGCACCTTCGTCAAGCACCGCTTCCAGAACACCTACGAAGCGATCCTGGCGGCGCCGGTCGACGTCGAAGAGCTGGTCAGCGCCGAGATGCTCTGGATCGCCGGCCGCTCCGCCGTCTACGGCTGCGTGCCGCTGATCGTCACCTTCTTCTGGGGCCTGGAACCGGCGCTGGGGATGCTGCTGGTGCCGCTCTTCGCCTTCGTCACCGCGCTCGGCTTCGCCGGCTTCGGCGTCGCGATGGCGGCGACCGTCGCCAAGATCGACCAGTTCAACTACGTCACCGCGCTCTTCGTGACGCCGCTGTTCCTCGTCGCCGGCACCTTCTTCCCGATCTCCGGCCTTCCCCAGGGCTTCCAGGACCTCGCCCAGATCAACCCCCTGCACCAGCTGGTCGAACTGGTCCGCGGCGGCGCCTTCGGCTTCGAAGCGGTCGATCTCGCCCGCTTCGCCTTCCTCGTCGTCTTCGCCCTGATCACCTGGCGGGTCGCGGTGCGGCGCATGCACGCGCGCCTGATCGACTGAGCGAAAAATGGACCGTGCACCCGCCTTCGAAACGAGGCCACCGGGCGTGTTCGTCGTTTTTGGCTCCTGCCGGGCTCACCTGCGGCACCCGCGGCATCCCGCTTAAGGCTGCTTCCTTCCGGACCTGACCTGATTCGCGTGCCTACGTCGCGCAGGACCCGGCCGTCAACGCCGCCGCGACGCACTGACCCCGACGGCCAGTCCCTCGGAACGGTATTCGGCCCCGCTAAGCGGATTTCGGGTTACAAGGCACCGCTGGTTCCCCGCCTAGCACGGTCCGCCGGTGATCCTACCCGCCCGACCGTAGGATGTCCGCCGTGGCTGCCCTGCCGATAGGCGCGATCGAGGTCGACACCGGCTCCTTCTTCGCGATCGTCGTCGTCGCCGCGATCGCCGCGATCGCCGTCGCCGTCCTGCCCAAGCGCCTGGCGCCGCCGGTCGTCGTGCTGGAGCTGATGCTGGGGATCGTGATCGGACCGCAGGTGCTCCAGATCGCCCACGTCGACGCCTTCGTCGACTTCTTCTCCAACCTCGGACTCGGGATGCTCTTCTTCTTCGCCGGCTACGAGATCGACTTCGAACGGATCCACGGGACGCCGCTGCGGCTCGGCGCCTGGGGCTGGGTGCTCTCGGTCGGGCTTGCCTTCGGGATCGGCGCGATCCTCGCCGGCGTCGGCATCGTCGTCTCCTTCCTCTACACGGGGGCGGCGATGGCGACCACGGCGATCGGCACTCTGATCCCGATCCTGCGCGACAACGGCGAGCTCAAGACCCGCTTCGGCACCTACCTGCTGGCCGCCGGCGGCGCCGGCGAGTTCGGGCCGATCCTGCTCGTCACCCTCTTCTTCTCGACCCAGAGCCCCCTGCACGAGAGCGCGATCCTGATCGCCTTCGTCGCCCTGGCGATCGCCGTCGCCCTGCTCTCGGTCCGCCTCGCCTGGCGCGGCTGGCCGGCGCTGGAGCGGACCTTCGAGGCCAGCAGCCAGCTCGCCGTGCGAGTCACCGTCGTGCTCGTCTTCGGGCTGGTGCTGCTGGCCAGCAAGCTCGGCCTCGACGTCCTGCTCGGCGGTTTCGTCGCCGGCCTGATCACGCGGATGGCGCTGAAGGGGCACGAGCTGCGGATCTTCGAGTCGAAGCTGACCGCGGTCGGCTTCGGCTTCTTCGTCCCCTTCTTCTTCGTCACCAGCGGCATCGGCTTCGACCTCAGCGCGCTCGGCTCGGCGGCGGCGCTGGGCAAGCTGGCGCTCTTCTTCGTCCTCTTCCTCGTCGTCCGCGGCGCCCCGGCGATGCTGCTCTACCGCCGCATCCTCGGCTTCCGGGACCGGCTCGCGCTCGCCTTCTACTCGGCGACGGCGCTGCCGCTGGTCGTCGCGATCACGACGATCGCCGTCGACGCCGGCAGGATGCGCGCCTCGACCGCCGCCGGCCTGGTCGGAGCGGCGATGCTCTCGACCCTGGTCTTCCCCTTCGTCGGCTTCGCCCTGCGCCGCCCGGCCGAGGGCGAGACGGGCGAGCCCGACCCGCCGGGCGAGGGGCCCTCCCCGGTACTCGGGAAAGCCCCACTCGCCCAGCCGGGCCTGGCGAGCTAGCGGCGGATCAACTTCAGCTGCTTGTAGACGGTCGCCCTCGCCTTGCCGGCGTGGACGGTCTCCTTGAAGAGCAGGCGCCTGCTCTTCGCCAGCTTCCGCCGCGCCTTTGGCTTCACCCTGAGGACGACCCGCTTCGCCTTGCCCTCCTTCACCCTGACCGTGCGGGTGGCGGTGGCCGGCCTGTGCTTCTTCAGCAGGCCCCGGAGGGCGATCCGGCAGCTGCCGCCGACCTTGGCCGGGCAGCGCAGGTTGACCAGCAGGCGCTTGTTCCTGCCCATCAGCGTCGCCGTGGTCGGGGCGCCTCCCTGCTGCAGCAGCAAGAGCAGCCGCCTGTCGCCGACGCCGCTCCCGCCTCCTTCGCCATTGGCTCCGGCGGCGCCTTTGCCTTTGCCGCCGCTGCCACCCCCTTCGCTACCGACCGTCAGCGCCACGTTGTCGAAGCGGACGCTGGTGGCGCCGGCGAGGAGGCCGGTCCCGGCCACGCTCGAGCTGGTTTCGGTCGCGATCGAGATCGCGTAGGTGTGGCCGGCCTTGACCGTGGCGGCGGCATCCTTGCCGGTGAACGGCGAGGCTTTGCTCATCGTCTCGGTCAGCAGCACCGAGTTGGTCCCCGCGGTGCGGTCGATCAGGCTCACCGTGTAGCTGGCCTGCGGCGCCAGGTCGACAAGGTTGCCCGGCGCGAACTGGCGATCCAGGTGCAGGGTGCCGGCGCCGCCCGCGCTGACGGTGAAGTCGGGTGACTGCACCGTCACCGTCGATTTGAACAGCGTCAGCAGGTTCAGCGTGATCGTCGTCTTCGCCGCGATCGAGCCGGGCGGATTGCCGTCGCTGCCGTCGTAGCCGCCTTCGGCGCTGCAGAAGGCAGCGGGGTCACAGTTCGCTTCCGTCGTCTGCCAGCCCTGGGCGCCGCCGCTGAAAGTGCCTTCACCGGCGGGATAGCCCGCCGCGCCCGCGGGCGCGGCGACCAGGCAGCAGCCGACCATAACCGCGCAGATAATGGCCGCCGCTTTCGTGCGTGCTCCTGGGGATCGCATCGCATGCTCCTTTCGCTCGTGCCCCGCCCAAATCGCCAGCAGGGTCTGACCGCACCGATACCCAGGCTTCCACTGGCCATCGGTGATCTGGACACATGCCCGACCCCACCTATTCCCCCTAAGATGCCCCTCCCGGGCGCGTAGCTCAGTGGGAGAGCGCTCGCTTCACACGCGAGAGGTCGCTGGTTCGAAACCAGCCGTGCCCATCGGTTGAATCTAGCTATGGGGCGGGATTGCGGACCGGAAGTGCAGGTCGTCAAGGCTCCCGACTCCACGAAATCGGCATTGGCACCGGCCCCGATAGCTCAGCTGGATAGAGCGATCCCCCTCCTAAGAGATAGGCCGCAGATTCGAATCCTGCTCGGGGCACTCCCCTTTCCCCGCGATCTGTGCCGCCTCGTCGGCGCCGAGATAGGGGGTGAGGACGAGCTGGGCGACTTCGGGCTCAAATGCCCTCAGCGTCTCGGCGCCCTCGGGCAGGCGGGCGGCGAGGAGCGCCGAGACAGCGCCGACCAGGGCCTCCTCGGTGAGGTCCGGCAGGAGGGGGCCGCGCGAGGTGTAGCGGCGGCCCTCCCGCAGCAGGGCGGCGAGGTGGGCGTTGTAGTCGCTCACCTGCCTGGCGACCGTGAGGTCGGAGCCCAGCGCGTCGAGGGTGAGCAGGCGCATCCGCTCCGGCCTGGCGGTCGCCATGGCGAAGAGCGCCCCGAGCGCCGCCCGCAGCTTGCGCGGCCATTCGCGCTCGCTCGCGCAGGCGCGGGTCATCTCGGCCAGCAAGCGCTCGAAGGCGGCACGGTGGGCGGCGAGGACGCAGTCGCGCTTGTTGTCGAAGTTGGCGTAGAAGGTGGTGCGCGAGACGCCGGCGGCCTCGATGATGTGCTTGACGGTGAGCGCCGCATAGCCCCGCTCCGCCAGGGCCTGGGCGGTGCCGGCGAGCAGGCGCCGGCGCTGGTTTGCCGCCACCACCTCGAAGGGAAGTCGGTGGCGGCCGCGGGGCAGGGGCTCAAGCTTGGAGTTCTCCTCGGTGACGCTTCTTGGCGGCGGAAGGGTCATGTCTTTGCAGCTATCTCGGGAAACAGGAAGCCCGGGCGCCGAAGGAATCGAGAGTGTTCGACGCCCGGGGCCGCCTGCTCGTTTCTCTTGCGCCGCCAGGGAAACGACGCATGGCCTTGGTAAGCCTCACCCAGGATCGCCCCTGCGAGGCTGCACCGCCACGCAGATGTTGTGAAGCAAGTAGTCATCGCTTCGTATGGCCTACGACTCGGCGTCGATCTCGGCCGCGAGTCGCCTATTGAGATCTTTCAAGACGCCGCAGCCGCAGGGCGGTTTCAAGCTCGACCCGTCGGGCGCCGACGGGGTGACCGAGGCGCTCCTCGGCGGCGCGCAGGCGGTTGGCGACGGTCTGCTGGTGGACGCCCAGGGCAGCCGCGGCAGAAGCGGCGTTGTGCTCGGCGGCGAAGTAGGCGATGATCGTCTCGCGGATCCGCTGGGAGGTGGCCGAGTCGTCATCGATGCCACGCAGCTCGTGGGTGACGAAGGCGCGGGCGTCGGCCTGGTTGTCGCTGGCGAGGGCCTCGACCGCGACGTCTGAGTAGAAGACCAGCGGGCGGTCGGCCTTGCGGGCCACCCAACGGGCGCGCAGCGCCTGACGATTGGTGGCCCGGAAGCCCGCTTCGCCGAAGGCCTCCAGACCGAAGGCGAGGCCTGTGCCCGCGGGGGGCTGGAGGGCTCTCAGCTCCCTTTCCTCGCCGGCGTCAAGCGGGCGCGAGCCGCTGGCCCACCCCCACCAGTTCTGGTCGAGCACGCCGACGATCAAGATCGGCCGCGCCAGCGCCAGCGCCAACTCCCGCGCCAGCGGCTCGCCCTGCGCACCCCAGACGACGAAGCCGAGGTGGTAGCGCTCCAGGTCGTGGTCGAGCTGGGCGGCGCCGATGGGGTCGCCTTCAAGCAGGCTCGTGATCGCGTGGAAGCGGCGCTGCTCTCCGTCCCTGGCGGCTCGCTCGAGCTCGTGCTGATAAACGTCGGTGACATAGTCGCTGAGCAGGCCGGCGTAGCGAAAGAAGTACTCCGAGCCGCGGCGTAGCAGCTCATGGCGTTCCTGCGAGTCGGAGACCGAGCCCTCGACCAGGTCAAGCCAACGCTCCCATAGGCTCATCTGGGCGATCCGGTAGCCATTCAAAAGGGCTTTCAGCCCTCCCATCCTCGCTGCTGCCCGCGCCCCGGTGACATCGACGTCGGGGCAGTGGTCGGGCAGGATGCCGCGGCGAAAGCCGTGCAGCTGAGTCCGCAGGCTGGCGCGGGCGAAGGGCTGGACTTCCTCCCAGAGGAACGGGTTCTCCACGACCCACGGGGGCAGACTCCCCCGTGCCCGCTCAAGGACGAGGGCGACGATCTGGTCGAGGGCGGTCTCCAGTGCCGCGACGAGGCGGGTGAACTCAGCCGACCTCTGTCCCACCGCGGCCTCAGGCCCGATCGCGCCCCGCTGCACATCTAATTGCCCACCCTGTCCGCTCATCTGCGCTCGGATCTCCGCCTCGCTGGTCTTTCAAGGCCATGAGAGGCAAGAAGGCCCAAGCCACCCCCCTAGGGAAGGCTCAGGCAACCTCGAAGCACGCACGCCACTGGGCGCGATGCCCCGCTTTTCACACTGTCGAAGCAGTGTGGACGCTGACTAGAGGCGCCCGCTACGCAAATAGTCCGAAGCCTTCGACAGATGACTCGTAGGGTTTGCGAATCCGGCCGGCGGGCGATCAGATCTCCTCGCGCGAGAGCGAGTCGCGCAGGCGCAGGGCGACGGCCAGCTCGAGGTGGCGGGCGCCGAGCGGGTGGCCGATCCGTTCCTCGATCACCCGCAGGCGGTTGGTGACTGTCTGGTGGTGGACGCCGAGCGCGGCCCCGGCCGAGGCCGCGTTGAGCTCCGCCGCGAAGTAGGCGGCGAGGGTTTCGCGCAGGCGCGCGGAGGCAACGGAGGGGTCGTCGATGCCGTGCAGCTCGTGGGCGACGAAGGCGCGGGCGTCGCTTTCGGCTTCGGTCGCCAGCGTCTCCACCGCCACGTCCTCGTAGTGGATCACCGCCGGGCCGGGTGGCGCCACCCACTGCGCCCGCAAGGCCTGGTGGTTGGTCGCCCGCAGGCCCGCCTCGCCGAAGCCCTCGAGGCCGAAGGCGATCCTGATCCCCGGGCCCGGCTCGAAGCGGCTCAGCTCCGCTTCCTGGTGGGAATCGAGCGGGCGCGAGCCGCTGATCCAGCCCCACCAGTTGTTGTGGAGGCGGAGGGTGAGCTGGACCGGGCGGCCGAGGCTGACGCCGAGCTGGCGCACGGCCTTGTCGGCCCCCTCCCCCCAGGCGACGCAGCCAAGGTGGTAGTGGTTGAGGTCGATGTCGAAGTGGGAGCCGGAGAGGGGGTCGGCCTCGAGCAGGCTCTTGATCGCCTGGAAGCGATGGTGCTCGCCCTGGGCGGCCGCCCGCTCCACCCCGCGCTGGTAGCCCTCGGCCATGTAGCGGCTGACCAGGTCGGCGTACTGGAAGAAGTACTGGGAGCCGTGGCGCAGCAGCTCGCGCTTGACGGCCTCGTCGGCGACCGAAGCCTCGATCAGCTCAAACCACGACCCCCAGAGCGCCATCTGGGCGAAGCGGTAGCCGGCCAGCAGCGAGGAGAGGTCCCCCACCCTGGCCGCCATCACGATCAGGGTCGCGTCGATGTCCGGCAGGCGGCCCGGCAGGAAGCCGTCGCGGAAGGCCGCCCACTCGGTCCGCAGGGTGCCGCGGATGCACTCGCCCAGCTGCTGCCAGACCGGCCCGGTCTCCAGGATCCAGCGCGGCACCCGGCCCCGCATCGCCTCCAGGCCCTCGGCGGCGAGGAAGTCGAGTCTGGACTCCAGCTCGGCGACGAGGCGGTCGAATTCGGCGACAGTCGCCTCGCTCTGGAAGCGATCTACGGGGCTCAGCACCGGACCCATGGCTTCCCTCCGGTCCGGCTCTCGCCGTCAAACTCTCGAAACCGATGAGGCGCCTCCCACACGCTTCGTCTCGCGTGAGCCGCGAGAACCCCATCTCGCAAGCTCCACCTCCGATTCCCTATGGATGTTAGTCCTCGGGACGGCTTGTGGCAAATGCCCCTTTCGCTCAGCGCAGGGCCGAGGGGAGCCAGTCCGCCGGCTCGAGCGCCAAAGGCGGGGCGAGGAGCCGGGCCAGCTGGGGCGCCAGCTCCTCCAGGCCCTCGCCGTGCCCGTCCGCCAGGCGGGCGGCGATCAGCGCCATGGCGCCGCCGGCGAGCAGCTCCTCGCCGGCGGGCGAAGACGGAGAGTGCGGCGAGACGCTGGGCGGGCGGGCCTCGCGGAGAAGCTCGGCCAAGGAGTCGACCGCCCGCCGGTAGGTGCGGCGGTCGAGCTGGCGGACGGGCGAGTGGACCAGGCAGAGCTCGGCGAGGCGCGGCTGCGTCGCGAGGGCGCCCAGCAGCGCCGCGAGGGCGGCTTCGAGGCGCTCCGGCGGCGGGCGCGGCACCGAGAAGGCCGCGGCGAGGGGGTCGAGGAGGATGTCGAGGGCGGCTTCGCAGGCGAAGTCGAAGCACTCGTCGAGGTCGACGAAATGCTCGTGGAAGTCCCGGGGCGAGACGCCGGCGACTTCGGCCACGTCCGTCGCCGTCAGCGAGGCGGGGCCGCGGCGGCCGACCGCCTCGATCAGCCCGACGACGATCTGCTGGCGCCGGTGGGCCTGGACGACGTGGGTGGACCCGGAAGCCTGGGGGTGGATCAAGTCGGCGATGGGCGGTGCTCCTTCCCGAACTCGATTGCATGTTCAGGATCGCCTCTTGGGGGCGCTGCCGCCACGCAGATAGTCCGAAGGAAGACCGAAGGCGACTCGTAAAAGCTACGAAGGCGGGCGGCGCAGGCTCCCACGGTCATCGCCCTGCGCAGGTTCGGAAAGCGCTTTTCGCAGCCGTGCCGAACATTCCGCGATGAGCTCGACGATCCGGTCGAGGACCGGGCGATCTTGGAAATTGGCGGCAAGGGAGCGGCGGGCCCTCCGCAGCGGTGAGGACTCGTTCGACCGTCGCCAAGGCACGGCGCTTGACCAGGGCCGGTTTGACTTTGAGTGCGCTACCGAGGCCTTCTCGGGACATTCAGCCCTCATCGGCATCGACTGTGCGAGCCTGACTGGCTCGACGGCGCGTCTGAGGTCGGCCATCTCGGGGGCGTCGAGAGCCGGCCATGAAACCCGAGGAAACTGATCCGCCGCTCACTATCGTGGGGCCATAGGTGATCCCCTCCCGATCATCGGGCGCAACGTACTGACGGCGACGAAGGAAGGGGCACCGCTGACGCTGCGGCGCCAAGTGCTCACCCCCGTACCTCGCAGCGGCTGTTCAGGGTCAGCACCTGCCCCGGCTCGCCGAGGAAGGAGAAGCTCGTCCGCGCCAGCGGGAAGACCGCGCCGGGAAAGCCCTTGGGGGCGGGGCAGCCGGCGGAGAGGAAGCTGCGGCGGGCGCCCCTGTAGGAGAACTTGCGCGAGAGCCTCATCTCGACTTCGGTCAGGTTGCCCCAGGCGCGCAGGGAGGCCGGCAGGGTGGCGTCGAGGGTGGTGCCGTAGGTGCCGTGGGCGAGGCGGTCGACCCTGAAGGGGATCACGAAGGAGCTGGCGAAGGGACGGGCGGAGTAGATCTGGCCGAGCAGGATCGGCTTGCCGTGGCTTTCGCCGTTGAAGACGAGCATCTGGCCCCTGCTGACGTAGGGCTCCTGGCCCTTGAGCCCGACGAGCGCCGAGAAGTGCCCTCTGCCGACCAGCGCGGGGCGGCAGCTGGCCAGGGCGCGAGAGGTGCTGGCGGGCTGGATCTTGGCGTAGGGGCAGCTCGGCAGGCCGGCGGAGTCCAGCAGCCCGTTGCGGTTGATCTCGATCCCCAGCGTCTTCAGCGTCGGCGGGGCGCTGCCGTCGGTGGTCTTGATCCTCCAGCCGACCGAGACGGCGATCGGGGCCGACCCCTTACGGGGGAGCTTCTTGGGGGAGATGCGGCCGGTGACGGAGAGGCGCAGGGTGCCCTTCTGGGCCACTTCGGCGCTCGCGAAGCTGGCGGCTCCCAGCGCCAAGAGCGCGAGCGCTATCGCTGCGGCCACGCGGGCACTCGGCCGACCGCTCGGCTGCGGTTGTGGTGGTCTTCTCATCTGTCGAGGCCTCTCATGGATGGGCATGCGGCTAGAGCACCAGGGCGACACCGGTGAGGGCGGCGACCTTCCACTCTCCGCCCTCGCGGCGCAGGGGCAGGTTGTAGGCCTTGCCAGCGGCGTTTCGGTAGATCACGAAGGCCTGGGAGCCCTTGACCCTCAGGCTGAGCACATGGATCTGGGAGCCGGAGCGCAACAGCGGCTTCGGCGCCCTGGCGAGCATCGTGCCCAGGACTGCGGCGCAACCGCCGCCCTTGATCTGCGGCGAGCGCTTGGCGGCTCTGGTCATTTTGCGCTGGGTCGAGGAGGGTAGGTAGGTGCAGGCCACAGCCCAGCGCCCGTCGGCCTCGGAATCGAGGAAGGCCTTGGCCGCCGCTGCCACCGCAATTCGCTCGGCCGCGGGGGCCTCGGTGCCATAGGTCTGGATCGAGTTGTCCCCGCCCTTGCTGGTCGGCACGCCGGGGGCAGGCGCGCTGGTGCCCTGGTTGGGCAGCGGGTTGGGATCGGTGGGGGCGGGGCCGCTCGGCCTCTGGGAACCGCCGCCCTGCTTTGGAGTCGTCTGCTCTTGGCCCTTCTGAGTCGTCGTCTTCGTGGTGGTGGCCGAAGTCGAGGTCGAGGTCGAGGTGGCCGGGGCCGAGGCCGAGGTGGAGCTGCCGCCGCCACCACAGCCGGCGATGACGGCGCTCAGGGCGAGGATCGGGATGATGGGGAATTTTTTGAGTTTCATCTGTTCTTCCTGTGGCGAGGGTGACGGTGATGCCCGCGGCGGCGATGGCCCGCTCGGTGGGGCTTTGTCGCGCCACCGCCGGAGGCCGGGGCAGAAGGCCCGGTGGCGGGGGAAGACGCGGCGCCCCGGGAGGACTGCGGATCGGTGGGAGCCGCCTGGCCCGCCCCCTCGAAGTCGGCACTCACCGTGCTTGCCTGGTCCATTGGCACCGTGCACTTCCCGGCTCCCGAGCAGCCCGCCCCCGACCAGCCAGCGAAGCTCGAGCCGGGATCGGGAGTGGCGCTGAGGGTCACGTCTGCCCCGGAGCGGATCTGCGCCGTGCAGGCAGAGGTGCAGTCGAGCCCGCCGATGCTGCTCCGCACGGCCCCCGTCCCCCTGCCCGTGGCGCTTACCGTGAGGCCGACGGCGGGGGACTGCGAGGAGCCGACCTGCGAGCCCCTCCCATAGGCGTAGACCGCCGCCAGGTAGGTGTTGCCCGAGGTGACGTAGACGCGGCCGGTCGATTGGTTGACCGCGATCCCGGGCGGCAGGGCATCGACGATCTCGTATTTGAGCACCCCGAGGTAGGAACCCGTGGGAATGCTGAAGACGTCGACCTGGGCGGCGGGTTCCTCGGCGTAGGCAGGCTGGAGGTCGTCGACCACGTAGAGGACGCCGTTTGCCCGATCCACCGCCAGGGCGGCGTGGCGCAGCGAGGTAAAGCCCCCCGGCGGCCCGGCGATCGTCGACTGCGGGGCGGATTTGCTGAGCGCAGGGTCATAGACCTTGACCGTGTTGTCGGAGGCATCGGCGACGTAGAGGCGCCCGCTCCCGTCGATCGCCAGCCCGTAACCCTCGCCGAGCGTGCCCTCGCCGATTCGAAGCGGGTCGACGCCTTCCATCAGCTGATTGCCGGAGGAGTCATAGCCGGTGATATAGGTGCGCTCATCGACGTAGACGTCGTCGGTGGCGGGATCTACTGCGACCCCGGTCGGGTGGGTGTCGTCGATCCCGGCCCCGGCGATCGCCGCCCCCGGCCCAAAGGAGGGGTAGGCGCCGTAGCCGAGCACGCCTCGGTCGAAGTCGTTGACGTAGAGGCGGTCGCTCGAGTCGACGGCGAGCCCGCAGGGGCCGTCGAGGGGGTCGACATTCGCCAGCTGGGTCAGGTATTCGAGCGGACTGGTGGATTCGTAGACGTCGACCGCGTCGTGGTAGTAGTCGGCGACGTAGAGGCGACCGTTCGAGTCGACGGCGAGCCCGCAGGGGCCGTCGAAGTAGTTGCTGGTCGGCGTAAAGACGAAGGAGGGATCGCCCGTGGCCCCCAGGGCCGGGGCAGCGCTGCCCAGCGAAATCAGCGCCACGCAGGCGGCTGTCAGGCAGGCTCGCTTCATCATCGACCTCGCTTCTTGTGGTGTCGTCCACGGCGCGCCTGAGCGCACTGCCCGCGGAGCTTGGTCGTGAAGATCGAGCCGATGTTGTTCTGGGCGAGCGCTTTGACGCTGGCCACCGGCGGCGCCGAGCAGACGTTCGCCGTGTTGACCAAAAGGCCCCGAGAGCCACCGTAGAGGGTCATCACGAAGCGGTTGATCGGGGCGTCGGGGAGATCGGCGAAGGCGGTGCGGATGCCACCTCCCTTGGCCGGGCCGATCGTGCCCTGCAAAACGATGTGGACGGCGCCGGAATAGAGGGAGGCGACCAGATCGGGGAGGTGGCGAGCGGGGTCGGAGCGCAAAAAGACGTCGCCGCGCAGCGGTTGGTCGAAGAGCGGCGTGTAGGCGACGGCGTGACCGTAGACGGAGTCGGCCGGGCAGGTCTGGGCGTCGAACTGCGGCCTGGTACAGATCCCGCGGATGTGTTCTTGGGCGATGAACATCTGATGGGGAATGACCACCGCGATTTCCTTGAGGTTCGAGTCCTTGGGCCCGCGCGAGGCGAAGGTGGCGCGCAGCTCGGGGAAGGAGTGGCGGCGGACGCCGCCGCGCAGGCGCAGGCCGAGGCGGGGTTTGAAACCGAGGGTGAGGCAGTTGAGCAGCTGAAAGGGCTCAGAGACGGTCACGTTGGAGTCGTCGGAGGGATCGGCGAAGTTGGCGCCGGAGCCGGTCAGGGTGGATTCGAGCTCCGATGCTTCGCAGCTCGAGGGGTTGTGGGTGAATTCGGGGCGGTCGATGTAGATGCGGATCTCGCGCAGGTGCAGCGGGATACCGTCGATGATGTGGGGAATCGGGTCTGAGGCTCTGGAGTCGATCTGCAGCTGGGCGGTGTGTTCGTCGACGTCGAAGGCGGAGCGGATCACGATCGTGCCGAGATCGAAGGGGCCGACCTTGGCCGAGTTGATCGTGACCAAGGAGAGCGGCGCGCCGTGGTAGGGGCCGGCCAGGTAGATGCGCCCCGAGGCGTAGGTGAGCGCCGAGCCGACCCCGTAGCCGCTCAGGGTGTGGCCAACCTGGCTGGCCGCCGGACAGGAGGGATTGGCGGTCTCTTCGGCGCCCGAGCGGTGCCTGGCGGCTTCGATGTCGGCATCGGGGCAGAAGGGGATCCCGGCCAATTTGCCGGTGATCCCCTTGGGCAGGACGAGCGAGTAGGAGGTGATCTCCTGTTCGGAGTCGGTGCGCGAGAGGTGCACGAAGTAGGGGGTGTAGGAGCCGACGTTCGAGTTGACCCCGCCGGCGACGACCGTGGGCGCGAAGGGCGGCCGCCCCGGGGGCGGGCAGGGACCGGCGTTGATCCCCGTTTCTATCTGGGAGTTAGTGCTCGAGTGTTTGGCGCCCGGGCCCGACCAGGGGGTGAGGCCGATCTGGGTGGTGGCCGCCCCGCAGGCGGCCGGGGTGATCAGCGGGGCGCGCTGGCCGGCGCGGAAGTTGAGGTTGAGGTCGGTGTAGGGGAGCTGGGGGAGGCCTTCGAAGGTGGCGGTGATCTGCCCCGTGCCGGGGTCGGGAACGAGCTTGCCGGCGAGCTTGACGATCACGCCGCGATCGGGGGCGCGGGCGATGAGATAGACCGCGAAGAGGGTGTCGAAGGGGTTCTCGGCGCCCGCGGTCGCGGTTTTGGGATCGTCGGGGGTGGCGAGGTAGATCGCACCTTCGAAGAGGCCTTCGAAGAGCGGCGTTTCGACCGTGAAGTCGCCGATCTTCGAGCCGTTGGGGCAGCCCGCCCCCTGGGGGGAGAAGGCGGTCTCGGAGGCGTACTGAGCGGGGGCGCAGCCCACCAGGCCTGCCCCGAGCGAGGGATTGATCGTCACCCCCGGAGGAAGGGTGACAACCGCGGTGCGGGTCTGGGAGGGAAGCTGGGCGGCGGGGAGGGTGAGTTGAGGGTCGTCGTTCGAGAGGCGGAAATTGAAGCCCGAGGCCGAGGAGGCCTTGGTGTCGGTGAGGAACCCTTCGGCCGTGGGGGCGAAGGAGAAGCTCTGACAACCGGTTTGATCGACCGGGATGCCGACGGAGTTCTCGTTGAATGCCTGGGTCGAGACCTGGGCTGGCTGTTGCCAGGAATCGGCTGAGGCGGTGAAGGCGAGCGGGCCTTCGCAGCTGGTCGGCAGGGTGAGGTAGGCGAGCGGGGTGTTGCCCGAATTGACCAGGGGATCCCCAACCGAGCATTTGGCCCAGGGGAAGGCCGGTTCTCTCTCATTGAGGCAATTGCCGCGTTCGCCATTGTGGGAAGCGCTCCAGGGGGTGCCCCAGAGCGCCAGGGAGATGCCGTGGGCGTCGAGGGCCTGGGGGAAGTCGGTGGCGTCGAGGGAGAGGGCGTAGGAGCCATCGGCGTTGGCGCGGACATCGACGTCGAAGACAACCGGCGAGCCGAGCGGGGAGGCGCCGAGCTGGGCGGCGACTCCCGGCGGGGGTTCGAGGTTGAAGAGGCCAAAGCGCCGCGTCTGCCCCCCGCCCTGGCTGGTCTCCAACTCGATCGTTCCGACCTGAGTGCGATCGGGGCAGCTCTCGCCCGAGCTGCTGGGTTGTTCGAAGGGCGAGCTGCGCGCTGTGCGGAAATCGACGAGTTTGCACTTTTCGAGGGAGCTTGGATTGAGCAACAGGCCCGGGGGAAGGCCGATCGTCAGGTCGCGCAGGTCGCCGTCGGCGAAGGGAACGCCGGGCTGGCCCTCGAATTCCCCGCCCTGGTTGAGGCCAAGTTCGAGGTTCATCTGGTAAGGGTGGGTGCCGGCAACCGTTGCGGGCACGTCGCCGTCGGCGAGCACCGATGCGTCAAAGCCGTTCGCTCCCGGCAGGAAGCCGAAGCCATGCGTGGTTGTGAAGGTGTCGGCAGTGCCGGTGACCGGGCCGCCGGGGTCGCCGTTGTCGGCGATCAGCCGGTAGTAGTAGGTGGTGTTGGGAGTGAGGCCGGAGACCGCGGCACGGGCGGGGACCGCGACAGCGCCCGAGCCCGCCGGGGTGTCGGGCGTCCGCTTTGCCCCCGAGAAGTCCGCGGCGGTGGAGTACTCGAAGTGATAGGTGGTATCGGCGCCGGCTGGGTTGACGGTGCCGATGAGCAGGGCCGAGACGCCCTGGAGGTCGGTCGCGGAGACGGCGCCGAGGGTCGGCGGCGCCGCTTGGGCTGAGGAAGCAAGCAGAGCAATGCAGAGGTAAACGAAAGCGCCCCCCAGGATCGCCCAGGCTCGACGTCTCACCGCCGGCCTCCCCTGTGATGGTGGCGCCTGTCAGGGCGCTTCTTCACGCAGCGGTCGTGGCGCTTGCGAAGGCCGCTGGCGCAGTGCTTGACGTAGTGGACCGGGGGATTGCCCTTGCCCAGCAGCAGGGTGTCGAGGGTCGGGTCGGTCGGTTCGGAGGGCAGGGACTGGCAGGAGTCGCCTTCGCAGGGGAGTGGCGGCGGCGGTTCGGGAAAGCCGCCGCCGATCCGCGCGTCGTAGAGGTCGAGGGCGCCGGGGTCCGAGGGAACCAGCGAGTCGTCGGTGAGGAAGAAGGCGTCTGAGCCATCGGCTGAGGCGTCGACGAAGCTGGCCCCGCCCGCGGAGCGACCGCTGGAGATCAGCGCGAGACAGCCTCCGGCCCGCGCGCAGCTGCCCTCCCCCTGGGCCTCCCACTGATAGACGTCGTCGACGCCGGCGCCGTCGGCAGAGCTGGTGTTGGTGTCGGTCAGCACCAGGGCATCGGCGGAGTCGAAGAAGACGCGGCGCCCGTCGGCGGAGAGGACGCGAGGCTCATAGGCGTCGGTGGCCCCGGGAGCGGTGCCGTTGGCGAGCGCGCCGGGGATCGTCGAGGGGCCGATCGGGCGCTCGCCGGTCGGGTTGCAGGAGATGCAGGCCAGGGTGCCGGCGCCGCTGGCGTCGTAGAGGTAGACCTCGGAATCGGGGCTGTCGGCGATCAGGTCGGTGCTGTCGTAGCCGCTGAGCGAGGCCGTGGAGACGAAGAGCAATTGCTCCCCGTCGGCTGAGACCCGCGCGGTGCCGGTGGCGGGCGGAGAGTCTTCGGGGTCGCTGGCGTCGGCCCCCGCCGCCACCTGCGTCGTGACTCCCCCCTGCCATCGCTCGAGGCCGGAGCCGTCCTGGTAGTAGACGACGCTCCCTGAGTCCGAGGCGCCGAGGACGCCCACCACCCCGCCGGAGGGGGTGAGTTCGGCGCTGGTGCCCGCGCCTGCCGCTTGGTAGCGGTAGAGGTGCCCGGCGGCGGTGAAGAAGGCGATCGACCCGTCGGTGGAGGCGACCTGGAATTCGGCCGCCGCTTCGAGCGGCTTGGCGATGGCGCCTTCGCGCAAGTAGAGCGTGCCGCCCTGAGTGAAGTAGACGCGTTCGCCGTCGTCGGAGACTGCGCCCGCCGGGGCCGCGAGCGCCGCGCCCGGAGCCGTGTTGATCAGGCTCAGCCCCCCTCCCGCACTCCACTCGTAGAGGTTCTGCGCGGTCGGGTCGCAGCCCGACCCCTGCGGCACCTCGGTTGCGTCGGGGGTGAGCGCCGCGCAGGTCGAGAGCACCACGTGCTGGAGGTCGGGCGAGGCGCCGGCGAGGCGCAGGTCGAAGTCGGCGGGGGCGAGGTCGAGGTTCGCCGCGTCGGCGGAGGTGAGCAGCGACTGGAAGCTCCCGGCGCCGTTGTCGCGCAGGTAGTAGTCCTGGTAGCCGGCCGGGGCTTCGGTGCCGGACAGCGGCGGGTTGTCGACGGCGCAGCCCGTGGCGCCGCCGCGGCAGTGATCGCCGGCCCAGAGCAGAGCGCTCGAGAGGTCCGGGGAGAAGAGCTGGTAGGGAACCCCCTCGTTGGCCGTGTCGTAGGTGCCGGAGAAGATCGGGGCGGTGATGTTCTCGGTGCTCCAGCCGGCCCCGGTGCGGGTGGCGAGGTACTGAGAGGCCGGAGGGGCGCCCTGACCGCCGGCGAAGGAGGCGGCGGAGCCATAGGTGACCGAGTTACCGTCGGCCGCGGCCTGCAGCACGCCCCCGCCGGCGATCGCCCCCGGCGGGTCGACCTGGCCGCCGTTCTTTTCGACCGGGGAGACCATCTCCCAGCCGCGGTCATCGGGGAGCAGGGGGCCGGCGGCGGCTGCCTGGGTGGCGAAGGTGAGAGGCGGGGTGGTTTCGACGGTGCCGGCGGAGTTGTGGGCGAGGAAGCGGTAGCGGTAGGCGGTGGCGGGGGTGAGCGAGAAGGGCAGCTGGGTGACGGTCACGAAGGAGCTGCCCGAGCCGACGCTCACCTCGCTGCTGGCCGGGACCCGCTGGGCGCCGTTGAAGGGTTCCCGGCTGGCGGCGAGGTTGGCTTCATAGGCGGCCCTGGCGATGTAGTCGACGTGGTAGGTGGTGGTGAGGCCGTCGGGGTCGATCTGGGCGGAGAGGTGGGCGGTGGTGGAGAAGACGGAGGAGGCCCACGCTTCGCCGAGGATCGGCGGCCCCGAGGCGGCGGCGGCGCCGGCTCCCGGGCCCAGCGCCAGCGCCAGGGTCGCGAGAATGGCGCCGCCGCCAGAGAGGAGGCGGCGGCGCTTGGGGCCTGAGAGCATGTGGGTCCTGCCTTTGGCCTACCTGCCGGCGTGGCGCTTATGCGAGCGCTTGTGGCGCTTCGCGTGCTTCTTTGACTTCTTCGGGCACTGCGCCTTCAGCAGCGGGTGGGCTTCGTAGGCGGCGCCGTTGTGGGCGGTGTAGATGACCGTCGCCTTCTGGGGCTTGGCGCAGATGTTGGTCGAGTTCACGAGCAGGCTTTTGTGGCCCGCGGCGAGCTGCAGGGTGAACTTGGTGAAGGGGGCGTCGGGAACGTATTCGAAGCTGTTGCGGATGCCGCCGTGGATCGAGTCGGTGCGGCCGTCCGCTTCCAGCTCGATCGGCTGACTCGCCGGGCCACGTAGGTCGGGGACGAGATCGGGCAGCTCGTTGGAGGAGGAACGCAGGTAGACGTTGCCGGTCAGCGGGTAGCCGAGGATCGGCGTTTGCACCGTGGCGGTGCCGTAGACCGATTCGGCCGGGCATTCGCTGGCGGCGAACTGCACCCGGGTGCAGACGGTGCCGATGTGTTCCTGGGCGAGGAACTCCGAGTGCGGCAGGGCGACCGAGACCGAGGCCAGGTTGGCCGAGCCTTCGGGCATCGTCAGGGTCGCGGTCAGCTGCGGGTACTTGCCTCGCTTGATGCCACCCTTGAGTTTGAGCGAGAGCTGGGGCTTGAAGGGCAAACGGCCGCATTCGCCGAGCTGGAAGGGCTCGGAGAGCTGTGCCGTTTGGCCCAGGGTGGAGAGCAACGAGCCGCTGATCGTGCTCGGGTCGCAGCTGGTCCCGTTGAGGGTGAAGTTCGGCTTGTCGAGGCGCACCCTCACCGAGCGCACGTCGAGCGGGATCCCCTGCAGGATCGAGGGGATCGGATCCGAGGTGGCGGTGATCTGCGCCGTGGTCGGGTTGATGTGCAGGGCGACCCGGGTGACGACGACGCCGAGGTCGAAGGGGCCCGCGACCGCCGGGGTGACGATCGCGAAGCTCAAAGGCGCGCCCTGGTAGGGGCCGGCCATGTAGACCTTGCCCTGGGTCCAGTAGGGCGAGGGTCCCGCCCCCGCGGCGATGTCGACCGTGCCCACCTGCGAGGCGCTCGGGCAGGAGGGATTGGCCCGCTCGGCCTGACCGCTCCTGGAGGCGGCGGCGCTGAGCGCGGCGTCCGAGCAGGCCGGGGTGCCGGCGAGCTTGGCGACCAGCCCCGGCGGCGGGCTGGTGATCACCTGGGAGAACTGCTGGCTGCCGTCATTGCGTTCGAGGTTGAGCACGAAGGGCGAGAAGGAGCCCGCCAGCGGGGTGATCGTGCCGGCGTCGAAGCTCGGCGCGTTTGGCTCCTGAGCGGTCGAGGAGACGCAGGCCGAGCCATTGGGGCCGCTGGAGATCGAGTAGTCGTCGTGGGGGGCGACCGGCGGGTTGCCCGACCACGGCGTCATCTGCGAGGTGGACGAGTAGGCGCCGCAGGTTTCCGGCGTGCGCAGCGCCGCGTTGGCGCCCTGGAAGAAGCTCAGCTTGAAGTCGGAGAACGGCAGCTGGGGGTTTTCGTCGAAGGTGGTGGTCAGCTGCCCGGTCTGCGGGTCGGGTTCGACGTGACCGGCCAGCTTGACAATCACGCCGGTCTGCGGGTCGTCGATCACGATGTAGATGGCGAGGAGGGAGCCGAAGGGGTTGTCGTGGGGCTTGGCGATGTAGACGGAGCCCTGCAGCGGATCGGCGAGCAGCGGCGTGTCGACTTCGACCGTGCCGATCTTGGCGGCGTCGGGGCAGCTCGGGTGGTCGGCGGAGAAGTGGATCGGGGTCTGGCCGACCGGCGTCGTCAGCCCGATCTGGGCCGAGGAGCAGGCGTCGAGGCCGTTGGCGCCCGAGGGGTTGACCACGAGGCCCTTGGGCAGCGTCACCACCGCCTTCTTCAGGTTGGCGGTGGCGAGCTGGTTGAGGTTGTCGGTCTGCGGGACGTGGACGTCCACCGAGAGGCCCGTCGGGGAGTCGGCGGCGCTGGTCGTCGGCCGCGCCTGCAGGGTGGGGGCGAAGGCGAGCGCGGAGCAGCCGCTGACGCCGACCGGGTTGCCGTTTTCGTCGGTGGTCGGAGCGCTTTCGGTGATGAAGTCGCCCGGGTGCTGCCAGGAGTCGACGCTGAACGTCGTCGCCAGCGGGCCCGAGCAGGCGCTCGGCATCGTCAGGAACGGAGCGCTGTCGGGCGAGACGGGGCAGGTCTGGTTGGTGTTCTTTGCTGACGTGTCGCAGTAGTCGCCGCGGTTGTAGTCGTGGCTCGGGTCGGTGGGTGAGCCCCAGAGCTCGACGCCCGCGCCCGAGGCGCTCGCGTACTGCAGGATGTCCTGGGGCGCCGCGGTGAGGCCGTAGTCGCCGGCGGTGTCGACTCCGCCGAGCAGATGGATGAAGATGCCGAAGCCGCTGACGTTGTAGGCCAGGTTGGCGGCGGCGCCCGTCGGGGCGACCGTGTTGAAGATCGGATCTTCGAATGGGCTGGGGAATCCGAAGATGCCGACCGTGGTCTGGGCGACGCCGACGGCGGAGGCGTCGGGGCATTCATTCTGCTCGAGCTGGGCCTCGGTGCAGAGTTCGGGAGTGGCCTGGGGATTGACGACGAACCCGGGTGGAAGGGTGGCCCTGATGTCCTTGAAGTTGGCGCTCGGCGCGCTGACGGTTTCTGCGCTGTCATAGGAATTGTTGAGCTGAAAGCCGGTGTGGAACAGGTATGGGTGCGAGCCGGCGGCGGAGACCGGGGCGCCGGCGGCGTCGGTGATATGGGTGCTGAGTTCCTGGAACCCGAACGGAGCGGGTTCGGTGCTGATCGGCGTTTCCTCGCTGACTGAAGCCGGCGGAGCGCCGCCGCCGGAGACCGAGGCCTGGTTGGTGACCAGGGAGGGCGCGCCGGCGGAGATATCGACGGTCACCCACAGCAGGAGGGTGTCGCCGGGGTAAAGGACGTCGGTGATCGAGCAGCTCATCGGCGGGCCCTGAGCGCAGGAGGTCGTGGCATAGACAGCGTTGCCGGTGTCTTTGAAGAGAATGGATTCGCCGTTGCTGTGAAAGGCGCGGAAGGGCCCATTCGGATCCACGGTGAGGCCGGTGGGCAGGGTGTCGGTGATGGTGATCGGGCTGCCGTCGGTCGGGACCGAGCCGGTGTTGGTCACCGTGATCGCGTATTGCTCGCCGCCGGAGCTGTCGCCGGGGACGAAGCGGCTTGGCCCGGCCATCGAGGCGATGCTCAGATGGGGAGCGGGCGCTGCCTGCGCCGGGCCGGCGAGCAGCAGCGTGGCGAGGGTCGCCGCGAGGGCCGGGGCGATGCGGCGGGCGAAATTGCGGTGGCGCGAAATCACGGTGGAGGTCTCCTTGATCGCGGTGGAAACGCGGTCGGGGGTCTGGCGGCGAGCGCTCACTTGTGACCTCCCCGGTGGGAGCCGGCTCGCCGGTGGGCGCGCTTATGCGGGCGCTTGTGGTTCTTCTTCTTCTTCGACTTCTTGTGCTTGGGCGGTGGGTTGCCGGGACCCTGAAGCGAGCCGCTGCCGGCGCCCTGCCGGGCCGGAGCGCTGGTGGAAGCGCCGTGGCAGGAGTCCGCGGAGGAGCAGGGCGGCGGAGAGCTGGTGTGCTGGGAGGCGATGCCGCCGTCGACGCGCGCGTCGTAGATGTCAGCCCCCTGGTCCTGGTCTCCGGGCAGCAGAGAGTCGTAGGTGATGATGAAGGCGTCGTCGCCCGAGGCCGAGACGTCGGCGAGGTAGGAGGGCTGGTCGGAGGTGCCGCCGGAGAGCAGGTAGAGGCAGCCGCCGTCCTGGGGGGAGTAGGCGGAGCTGGCCTGGGTGCAGGAGCCGCTGCCGCTCGCCTCCCACTCGTAGACGTCGGTGCAGAGTTGCGGACCAGTACCGGATTGGCCGCGCAAGGGAGGCTGAGACGGACATCCGTCGTCGCCGTTGGTGTCGGCGGCGACCAGCTCGTTATCGCTGTCGAAGAAGACGCGGTTGCCGTCGGCGGAGATGTTGCGGGTGAGAACCTCTTCGTGGTTGTTCGGCGCGGCACCGAAGCTGCCGACCGTGCCGTTGTTGTTCGCGGCGCCGGCGAGGGCCACGGGGCCGACCGGCGGGGCGCCGGTCGGGTCGCAGGAGACGCAGAGGGGACCGGAGTCGCCAGGACGGTAGCGGTAGAGCTGGGCGCAGCCCCTCTGGCACACGCCCTGACCGGTCGGAGCGTAGGCGGTGAGCTTCTGGGTGGAGCTGAAGAGCAAGGTGCCGTCGGCGGCGACCCGCGAGGTCTTTGCGTCCGTGCCGATCGCGTCGCGGCTCCAGTCGGCTTCTTCGCCGCTCCCGAGGCCGGCGATGAAGGTGGTGGTGGCGCCGTGGCGGAGGTAGAGGTTGAGCTGCCCGGCGCTGGCGCCGGTGGCGAGCGCTCCCTTGGCGACGAAGTAGACGTCGGAGCCGTCGGCGCTGTTGCCGAGCACCCCCTGCACGTCGGCGCCATGCGGGTCGCCGTTCGAGTCGACGCTGAGGTCGGTGAGGCTGCCGGTGCCGGTGTCGTAGGCGTAGAGATCGGAGCCCTGCGAGCCGCCGGCGCAGCTGTGGGGGTGAGCGGGGTCGGAGACCGCGGTGGAGCTGGCGGTGAGCTTCTCGCAGCTGGTGAAGAAGACCTCGGAGCCGCTGGGGGTGTCGCCGGCGAAGGCCGCCGGCTCATGGCCGTTGGGGTCGGCGGGGCCCTGGGGGGCAGAGATCTGCGCGGTGCGGGTGGCGTCGACGCGCATGTAGAGCTGGCCGGAGGCGGTGAAGAAGACCTTGGAGCCGTCGCTGGAGATCGACTGCTCCAGGCCCACGCCGGAGGAGCCGCCCGGAGCGGGGACGCAGGCGGGGCCGCTGGCGTCATCGCAGCTGGTCGCGGGCGCGACGGGGACGCGGCCGGCGAGGGTGAGCGTGCCGTGGTCGAGGTCGTAGAGGTTGTTCGAGCCGGTCGCGCCGGCGACCAGCTCGCTGTCGGCGTCGAACACCACATGCTGGGTGTCGGCGGCGAAGCCTTCGACGGACGGGGAGTACACGTCGAAGGTGCCGGAGCCCTCGAATGCTTTGCTCCAGGTGCCGGCGGCGGTGTCGCCGAGATAGAAGGCATATTCGTCGTTGCCGAGCAGCGCATCGCTGAGGCTGGTCGAGAGATCCGGGCTCCAGCCGTCGAGCCGTGCCTGGGAAAGAGAGTTGGTGGGCGGAACGAGGCCATTGGTCGACCAGGAGGAGGCGCCGCGGCTGGCGCCGTAGATGGGTGGCTGGGAGCTGCCGCCGGTGGTGGGCAACCCGGCGTCGTCGGCGAAGCTGATGCGATCGCCCGCGGGCGAGGCCTGGACGAGGCCGAGTTCAATGGCAACGGCGGCGCCCTGCTTGTCGGCCGGGGAGACCTGCTCGTAGGCGCGGCAGTCGGGCAGGGAGGCGCTGGGGCCGGTGCGGAACTGTTCGTTGGGACAGGGGCCGAAGAGGGACGGAGCCGCCTTGGTGGTGAAGGTGACGTCGGGGCCGCGGTCGGTGCCGGCCGGGCTCTGAGCGACGAGGCGGAAGTGGTATGTGGTCAACGGGGCGAGCCCGCTGATCTGCTCGCTGACGGAGAGGCCGGCATTGGCCGAGCCGATCGCCACCGGGGAGGCGGGCGCGCTGTGGCCGTAGGTGGTGTCGGTGCCGTATTCGAAGTGGTAGGTCGTCGCGGCGCCCTCCGGGTTGACCTGGCCGCTGAGCGTCGCCTGCGAGTCGCGGACGGCGCTGACCGCGGTGCCCTGGACCTGGGGGCCGGCGGTGGTGAGGGTCTGGTCTGCACCGCTGGCGGTGCCGCCGGACTGGGCGTTGGAGGCGACGATGCGGAAGTCGTAGGTGGTGCCGCCGTCGAGGCCGGAGAGACCGGCCGAGACGGCGACGTCGCCCGAGCCAGCGCCGACGCCGTTGGCGTCGGGGGTGCAGCCGTACTTCTCGCTCGCGGTGGCGTCGGTGAAGCCGCTGGCCTGGAACTGGGAGTCGGGGACCGCTTCGAAGTGGCAGTCGGTGACCTGGAAGCCCTCCGGGTCGACCTTGGCGTGAAGGGTGGCGGAGGCGCCGGTGATCGCGGTCGGAGCGCCGGGGGTGAGGGTGGGCGGGGTCTGGGGAACGCCCGGAGGGAAGACGTGGATCTTGTGATCGGCCTTATCGGAGAGGAAGATGTAGTGGTTCGCCGGATCGACCGCGATGCCGCTCAGTTCACTGCCGGTCACCCCGTCGCCGAAGTCGTAGAGGTGGGCGTTGTTGGCGCCGTAGACGGAGACCTGACCGCCGTGGGCGTCGAAGAGATCGCCGGTGACGGGATCGACCGCCAGGCCGGTAGGGGGATGGTTATCGATGATGGCGGAAAAGCTCTGCCAGTTGCTCGAGGCGGTGTATCGGAGCACGTCGGAGTTGTTGCCGACATAGAGGTCTCCGTTTTGCGCGAAGGCGATCGAGCAGGGGGCGAAGGTGGAGATCGAAGACTGGGCAGCGCCCGAAGAGCTGTAGCGAAGGAAGACACTGCTATTGCCTTCATCCGTTACCCAGACCCGGCCGGAGGAGTCGACGGCGGCGCCACACCCGAACTGGCTCGATGCAAGGGCGCCCGGGTTGGCGGTGAGATCGATCGGGAAGCTGCCGCCGAGCGGTGCACCGGAGGAGTTGAAGCCGTAGAGCTTCTTGGTGCTGCTCGACGCGAGGTAGAGCTGCCCCTGCGATCCGGTGGAGCTGTTGTCAACGGCAATGCCACCCAGGCCGGGCGCAACGGTGGAGAGGGGGTCAAAGCCACCGAGCGGCGGGAAGGCCGGCGGCGCGGACGCGTCGAAGCCGTAGATCCCGGGGGAGCTTGGATTGACCGCGTAGAGGTGACGGGCGGAGTTGTCGAAGGCGAGCTGGGCCGGACCCGAGGAGCCGAAGGAGGTGGCCGAGGTGCCGTCCGGTCCGAAGGAGGTGAGTTCGGTCGGGGCAAGGGTGGGGAACGGCGGAGGCGTCACGGTGAGATCCGGGCCGAAGATGGCTCCGGCTCCGGCCGTGGTGAGGTGGAGGCGGAAGTGGTAGGTGAGCCCCGGCGAGAGGTCGTTGAGCAGGGCACTGACGGAGGTGGCGGTGGAGATCGGCGGAGAGGTGGACTGGTCGCAGGGGACGCTGCCGCCGCTGTAGGAGGTGTCGGTGCCCCAGTCGAAGGAGCAGGCGGTGACGTCGAGGTTGGGGTCACCCTGGGGGTCGAAGTGGCCGTTGAGGATGACGTCGGTGTGGTGGAGGGTGGTGGCGGCTTCGGTGGAGACGGGGAAGGCAGTGGTGGTGAAACTCTTGTCTGAGCCGGTGAACTGGTCGCCATTGGCGAGGCTGAGGTGGAGGCGGAAGTGGTAGGTGGTGCCGGGGTGCAGGCCCGGGAGGCTCGCGGTGACGCTCGAGGCGGTGGAGATCGGCGGAGAGGTGGACTGGTCGCAGGGGACGCTGCCGCCGCTGTAGGAGGTGTCGGTGCCCCAGTCGAAGGAGCAGGCGGTGACGTCGACGTTGGAGTCACCCTGGGGGTCGAAGTGGCCGTTGAGGGTGGCGACGGTGTGGTTGACCGCGGTGGCGGCGTCGGTGCCGCCGGAGAAGGCGGTGGCGGTGAAGCTCTGATCTGAGCCGGTGACCTGGCCGCTGATCGAGCCGGTGATGTCGAGGCGGAAGTGGTAGGTGGTGCCGGGGTGCAGGTTGGCGAGGGCAGCCGTGACGTCGGTGGGGGAGGCGATGTTGTTGCCCTGTTCGCAGGGGACGCTGCCGCCGCTGTATGCGGTGGTGGTGCCCCAGTCGAAGTGGCAGTCGGTGACCGTCTCCGAGCCCGGATCGACGTGGCCGTTGAGGGTGGCGACGGTGTGGTTGATCGCGGTGGCGGCGTTGGTGGCGGCGGTGGCGAGGGTGCTGTAGGTGAGCGGCCCGAAGGCGTCCACCCCCGAGCCGGAGACGACGTAGACGTCGCCCTCGTTTGAGCCGCCGGAGTTGTCGACGGCGACGGCGGAGGGCTGGCCGTCCGCGAAGGCGTGGGAGAGCTGGGAGACGAAGACGCCGGAGGAGTCGAACTCGTTGACGACGTTGTGGGTCCCGTCGTAGGCGTAGACGTGGCCGTTTGACTGGTCGACCGTGATTCCCTCGCCGAAGCCGCCGTCCCCCATCGCGCCGGTCGGGGAGTCGGAGCCGTCGAAGGTGAAGTGGGGCGTGGTGAGGCTGACGGCGGGGTCGAAGACGTCGATGGTGCCGCCGTTGTTGGCGTAGACGTCGCCGCTGGCGGCGTTGACGGCGACGCCGGTGAAGTTGGCGCCGGCGACCCCGGAGCCGATCGTGGCGCTGATCAGCGTGCCGTTTGGCTGGTAGGAGGAGATGTGGTCTTCGTGGGCGACGTAGACGTCGCCGGTGGAGGGGTCGACCGCGACGGAGTTGCCGGCGCCGGAGTCGAGCACGCCGGTGCCGCCGCCGATCGAGGGGTCGAGGCTGTACGTGGTCGAGCCGGTGACCGGGAGCGGGCTCGAGGGATTCATTTTGTAGGTGTGGTCGCCGTACTCCTGGACGTAGATGTCGCCGCTGTTGTCGACGGCGATCTGGCAGGCGTTTTCGTCGGGGTCCTGGAAGCTCGTGACCAGGGCGCCGCTGGGGTTGTAGATGTGGATCGTGCCGTAGTCGACGGCGTAGACGTAGCCGTGGGAGTCCACGGCGGCGCCGCAGCCCTCGAAGTAGCCGGACTGGGAGAGGGAGGGGATGTAGGGGTGGGAGGGGGACGGCAGCGGCCCGAAGGCATCCACCCCCGAACCGGAGACGACGTAGACGTCGCCCTCGTTTGAGCCGCCGGAGTTGTCGACGGCGACGGCGGAGGGCTGGCCGTCCGCGAAGGCGTGGGAGAGCTGGGAGACGAAGACGCCGGAGGAGTCGAACTCGTTGACGACGTTGTGGGTCCCGTCGTAGGCGTAGACGTGGCCGTTTGACTGGTCGACCGTGATTCCCTCGCCGAAGCCGCCGTCCCCCATCGCGCCGGTCGGGGAGTCGGAGCCGTCGAAGGTGAAGTGGGGCGTGGTGAGGCTGACGGCGGGGTCGAAGACGTCGATGGTGCCGCCGTTGTTGGCGTAGACGTCGCCGCTGGCGGCGTTGACGGCGACGCCGGTGAAGTTGGCGCCGGCGACCCCGGAGCCGATCGTGGCGCTGATCAGCGTGCCGTTTGGCTGGTAGGAGGAGATGTGGTCTTCGTGGGCGACGTAGACGTCGCCGGTGGAGGGGTCGACCGCGACGGAGTTGCCGGCGCCGGAGTCGAGCACGCCGGTGCCGCCGCCGATCGAGGGGTCGAGGCTGTACGTGGTCGAGCCGGTGACCGGGAGCGGGCTCGAGGGATTCATTTTGTAGGTGTGGTCGCCGTACTCCTGGACGTAGATGTCGCCGCTGTTGTCGACGGCGATCTGGCAGGCGTTTTCGTCGGGGTCCTGGAAGCTCGTGACCAGGGCGCCGCTGGGGTTGTAGATGTGGATCGTGCCGTAGTCGACGGCGTAGACGTAGCCGTGGGAGTCCACGGCGGCGCCGCAGCCCTCGAAGTAGCCGGACTGGGAGAGGGAGGGGATGTAGGGGTGGGAGGGGGACGCGAGGGCGCCGGGGGCGAAGGCGAGAAGGGCGAAGGTCGTGATCGCGAGGACGGCGGCACTTGTGCGGGCGCGCGAGAGGCGGGCGGTGGATGAGGGCGCACTGCTCCCTCTGGTGCCCAGCAGGGACGCGAGCGTGGCGAAGAATCCGGTCCGTTGGGACGGCGTCTTCAACATGTGCTCGGTGTGATTCACCTGAGTGCCTTTCTGGTGGTGGCGTCGATTGCTGCGGTTGAAGTGGTGCGAAAGTCGGTGGAGCAGCCACGGGCGGGCCGGGCCGGAAGAGAGGGTCCCGATGCGCCGCCAGCCAGGGAGGGTCGACGGACACAGGTTGGGGGGCAGGTGGCGGAGCCACGGTTGGAGAGGGGGTCGCGGCAGCGCGATGCCGGTACCACTGACGCTCTCACGTAGCTCTCCCTCCTTATACCCTTGAGCCCGTGGCTTCCCCGCCGATGGGCTTGTTGTGCGGTGTGTCCGCACTCACCTCCCTGGTGAGCCCATCCAGCATGGACCTTTACCCCACCCCCGCGCCACCGCGATAGTTCGAGAAGCAGAGAAGTGTTTTCGTAGCTTCTACGAAATCAGGCCGAGAACGGTGGGCTTCTTCCTCACTCTCGCCCAGACAGTGAGGCCGGCAGCGGCACTATGACCGCGGCCTGGGAGAGGGCTCGGGAGCCGACCAGGGCATCGGCGCAGTCCTCCAGCGCGCGCTGGGTGGAGTCGGGCTGGATCTGGGGCAGGGTGCAATAGGGCAGGCCCTTTGACTCCAGCAGGCCGTGGCGGTTGACTTTGACCGTCATTCCTGCAGCTGCGGGGGACTTCCCCGTTGGCGGTGCCGATGTGGCCGGAGATGAAGACGTCGATCGGCTGCTTCGTTGATAGCCGACACGAAGGGGCGAGCTCGCTGGCCCTGCAATTGAGACTCTTCCAGCTCGCGCTCGCGATGCCACCGCGATCGCGATCGGCGCCTCAGTCGTCCTCCCCGGACGGCCGGCCGCGGTTGCGCTTGCGCTCGCCGGCGCGGCGCTTCTGGTCGAGGCGGCGGCGGCGCGAGGCGGCGGTGGGGCGGGTCGGGCGGCGGCTGCGCGGCACCGCCAGGCCGGCGGCGAGCTTCCGGGCCAGGCGCTGCAGCGCCAGCTCGCGGTTGCGGGACTGGCCGCGGGCGTCCTGGGCGACGGCGGTGACGACGGCGCCGGCGCGCTCCAGCAGCCGCGCCCGCTGGCGCTCGTCCAGCGCCCGCGAGGCGCTGACGTCGAAGACCGCTTCGACCCGCGAGGCGGTGACGTTGGCGTGCTGGCCGCCGGGGCCGGAGGAGCGGCTGGTGCGCAGCTCGATCTCGGCCAGCGGGATCGCCAGGCCGGCATCGATCCTGAGCTCGTCGGGCACCGGCCTCAGCCGGCCAGCTCGGGGATGTGGCGCTCGAGGTGGGCGGCGATCGTCTCGCGCACCCAGCGCTGGGTCTCGGCGTCGGCCATGCGGTAGCGGCCGAGCAGCAGCTTCTGCTCGGTCAGCGGCAGCCCGGCGATCTCCCAGCTGACGACGAGGCGCTCGAACAGCGCCTCCGAGCGCCGCCGCCAGGCGTCCTCGAGCGAGGCGGCGTCGCTTGCCGGCGGCTCGCCGATCTTGGCGATCGTGCCGGCGCTGAGCGACTCGCGCAGGGTCAGGACGTTGCCCTCCGGGTCGGCGTAGTCGACGGCCGGCGCCTTCTCGCGCGGGCGCCGCTGCTTCCTGCGCTTCGCCATCGCCCTCAGAAGGTGCGGTAGCTCTGGATGCTGATGAAGAAGCCGTGCCCGGCCGCGTTGGCGCAGGTGATGCCGTCGGTGCGACTGGTGCAGAGGAAGCCGCCGGAACGGTCGTCGCTGCCATAGGCGAGCTTGGCGTCTTCCGGGTTCAGCGCCGTGTCGCCGGCGCAGACGAAGCTGCCGCTGGTGTCGCGGCGACCGATCTCGAGCCCCTGACCGAAGTCGACCTCGTCCGGGCAGCCCGGCGGGCGCGGCGGCGGCTTCCAGCTGCGCTTGACGATGTCGCAGCGAGCGGTGCCGCCGAGCAGGATGCAGCCGATGTTGCCCGAGGGGCTCTGGAAGGCCGTCAGGTGGAGGGTCGGGATGGGTCGGTCGGCCGGCGTCGCCTTCTCGGTGCTCGTCTTTTGAGTGCTCGTCTTCTCGGTGCTCGTCTCTGCCGTGGTCGCCGGGGCGCTTTCGGTGCTGGCGGTCGTCTCGGTCACCGTGCGGTCGATCACCGTGGTCGAGCCGCCGCTGCCGCACCCCGCGAACGCAAGCGGCGTCGCCAACGCGAGCGCGCCGGCGATCGCCAGCGAGGCTGGCAGCCGGGATCGGCCCGCCGTCCTCACAGCGCCTCGATCCTCGCGGCCAGCTCGAAGTCGGCGGCGGTGAGGCCGCCCTCGGAGTGGGTGGAGATCGTCACCGTCACCGTCTCCCAGGAGATCGCCAGGTCCGGGTGGTGGTTCATCGCCTCGGCCGGCTCGACCAGGCTGGAGGCGAACCCGACGGCGCCGACGAAGTCGCCGCGCCTGAACTCCTTGGCGATCGCCTCCCCGGCCCGCTCCCAACCGTTCAGGTCGGCCAACCGGCTCTCGATCTCGGCCTCGCTCAGCAGCGCCATCCGCAAGCATGCTGCCACAGCTCGGGCGGCCGCGGGCGGCGGCCGCTCAGCCGCCGATCGGCGCTCGCGGGTTGGAGCCCCAGAAGACGATCGTCCCGAGCATGCCGATGATGTGGACGAGGATGATGTTGACCACCATCGACTGGGCGGTGGCGGTCCCCACCCCGACCGGCCCGCCGGAGGCGGTGTAGCCGTAATAGCAGCCGACCAGCACGATCACGGTCGCCATCACCATCCCCTTGGTCAGGCTGAAGAGCAGGTCGGGCGGGCTCTGGAACATCCAGAAGATCAGCTGGTAGCCGCCGGAGGAGACGTCGCCGACCTGCTGGACCACGGCGATGTAGCTGGCCAGGTAGGCAACTCCGATCGCCACCAGGTAGAGGAACGGGATCGCGATCCAGGCGCCGAGCAGACGGGTCGCGGCGAGAAAGGTGACCGGCTGGATCCCCATCACCTCGAGCGCGTCGATCTCGTCGGAGATCCGCATCGCCCCGAGCTCGGCGACGATCCCGGTCCCGACCTTGGCCGAGAGGATGTAGCCGAAGGCATAGGGGACGCCCTCGCGCAGATCGCAGTAGGCGGAGAAGAGGCCGGCCAGCGAGGGGGCGCCGATCGAGCGGTTGAAGTAGGCGCCCTGCAGCCCGCACTGGAGGCCGAGGATGAAGACGAAGGCCCAGATGATCAGGGCCGAGCCGAAGATCAGGATCCCGGCCTGGCGCAGGCCCTCGCCGAAGTAGCGGAAGACGCGGCCGGAGAAGACCTGGCCGGCGACCCGGGTGCCGAAGCGGGCGATCTCCCCAAACGAGTCGAGCCAGTCGCGCGGGACGTCGAGCCAGCCGATCATCGCTCCGCGCTCATCGGATCGACTGCAGTTCGGGGTTGGTCGCGAGCAGGATCGAGGTGACGACGAACTGGCAGAAGAAGACGGCGACGAGGGAGATCACCACCGCCTGGTTGACGGCCCGCCCCACTCCCGCCGCCCCGCCCGACGCGGTCATCCCCTTGAAGGAGCAGACGACGGCGATGATCGCGCCGAACAGCGTGCACATCAGGACCGAGGCCCAGAGGTCGGTGACGGTGGCGTTGGAGAACAGCGTCGCGAAGAAGCCGCCGAGCGACTGGTGGTAGATCAGCTCGGCGGCGATGCCGGCCAAGAGGCCGAAGACGATCGCGAAGATGTCGAGCAGGCTGGTGATGACCATCAGCGCTAAGAAGCGCGGCACGACCAGGTTCTTGATCGGGTCGACGCCGAGCACCTGCAGGGCGTCGAGCTCCTCGCGGATCTTGCGGGCGCCGAGGTCGGCGGTGATCGCGGTGCCGGCGACGCCGGCGACGACCACCGCGGTCACCAGCGGCCCGATCCAGCGGACCGCGGTCAGCACGAAGAAGCCGCCGAGCCGGTCGAGGGCGCCGAACAGCGAGAGGATTCCGGCCGCCTGCAGCCCCGGCGCACCGAGATTGAGGGCGAAGGTCGAGATCAGCAGCGGGAACCAGGAGAGCTTCAGCACGAAGAAGAACTGCCCGACCAGCTCGGTGCCGTAGGGGTACGGTCCCCGCACCGCGGAGACGATCGTCCTCGCGGTGAGGATCACCATCTCCCCCACCTGCTCGAAGACCGAGCGCACGGAGAAGATCGCTCGGCTCAGCTTGGCTTCGCCCGCCACCAGCCCATCGCCCTGCCGAGCGGCCCGTCGCCGCGGGTCCGTGCTTCCTCGCGCGCCCGCTGCTCGGCCGCCCTGCGCGCTTCCGAGAGCTGGGCGATCAGCGTGTCGCGGGTCTGCTCCAGCTCCTGGACGCCGGCGACGTGCGCCTCGGCCCGCCGCGGCGCCGTCGGCAGGTCGGCGCGCAGGTCGCGCGTGCAGGAGGCGAGCTCGGCCTCGAGCCGGCCGATCTGGCGGCGCAGCTCCTGCCGCACCTCGATCGCCTCGCTCTCGCCGCCGAGGTCCGGCAGCGCGGCGGCGGACTCGGACGAGCGGTCGGCCGGGAAGTCGCCGAGGACGCTGGCGCAGGCCATCGCCACCGTCGCCAGCTGGCGCGGGCCGAGCCCGGCCTCGCGGGCGCGTCGCAGCGCCTCGTCGACGATCTCTTCCAGCTCCGGCGTCGCCTCGACGCCGGCGGCGACGAAGGTCCCCTGGCCCTGGCGGCTGACCACGAGGCCGTCGTGCTCGAGCCCCTCGTAGACGGCCCGGACCGTGTTCAGGTTGACGCCGGCCCACTCGGCCAGGCGGCGGAAGCTGGGCAGGCGCTCACCGCTCGCCAGCTGGCCGGTGGAGATCAGGGCGCGCAGACGCCACGTCAGCTGCAGCCCAACCGGCAGCTCGTCGCGGGGATCGGTCGCGAACGGGTTCGGCTCTGCGCGCACCTGCTGTGCCATCAGGCGACACAGTAACCATCGCAACTGTTCTAGTCAACCAGCACAGCTAAACGGCGGCGGCGACTACGGCGTGAGCACGATCTTCAGCGCCTCGCGGCGGTCGTAGAGCTCGTAGGCCTCGCTGGCCCGCTCGAGCGACATGTGGTGGCTGACCAGCGGCGCCGGGTCGAGCTTGCCGGCCGCCATCAGCGCCAGCACCCGGTCGACGTGGGCGATCACGTTCGCCAGGCCCAGCTTCAGGTCGAGGCCCTTGAGCCAGGCCAGCCCCAGCGGCAGCTCGCCGCGGCCAGCGTAGGCGCCGATCCCGGAGACGGTGCCGGCGTCGCGGGCGAGGCTGATAGCCAGCGCCAGCGGGCCGGGGTCGCCGACCGCGTCGACGGCGACGTCGACGCCGAGCCCCGCGGTCGCCGCCCGCACCGCCTTCTTCGGCTCCGCCTCGGTCAGGTGCAGCGGCGTCGCCCCGAAGGACGCGGCCATCTCCAGCCTCGCCGCAACCGTGTCGATCGCGAAGACCTCGACGGCGCCGCCGGCCAGCGCCGCCTGCACGGCGCAGAGGCCGACCGGCCCCAGCCCCAGCACGGCGACGGTGTCGCCGGAGCGCATCCCGGCGTGGGCGACGGCGTGGTAGCCGGTCCCCATCACGTCGCCGGCGAAGAGGGCGACGTCGGCCGACATCCCCGCCGGCACCCGCCGCAGGGTGAGGTTGGCGCGCGGCACCAGCAGCTGCTCTGCCTGGGCGCCCTGGAGGTCGCCGAGGTTGGCGCCGTGGCCGAAAGTCTGGCCCTTGAGGCAGCGGTGGTAGTCGCCGCGCAGGCAGGAGGCGCAGGTCGCGCAGGCGGTGTGGAAGCAGCCGAGGACGCGGTCGCCGACGGCGACCCGGTCGACGTCGGCGCCGAGCTCGAGCACGGTGCCGACGAACTCGTGGCCGATCGTGAAGCCCGGCTCGACCGGCACCCGGCCGTGGTAGATGTGGAGGTCGGAGCCGCAGATGCCGCTCGCCTCGACCCGCACGACCGCGTCGTCGCCGGCGCCGAGCCGCGGCTCGGCCTTCTCCTCGACCCGCACCTCCCCAGGAGCTTGGAACGTGACCGCCCTCACGGCATCCACCGTATACGGCCTCGTGAGGGAGGGGTCGGGCAGGGCCCGCCAAGTCTCCCCGCTGTTGCGCAGGCGGGCCCTGCCCGACCCCTCCCCCGCTTGGCCTCTTACGCGCTGACGCCGGCGACCTGGAAGCGGCTGGCCTCGCCGACATCGGTGGGGCTGGCGGTGCCGGCGATCCGCGCTTCCAGCGAGAGCTCCTTCTCGAAGTCGGTCGCGTCGCTGTGCTGGAAGGAGACGTCCTGGCCCTCGAGCAGCTCGATGAAGACCTCGACGAAGCGGGCGTCGAGCTGTTTGCCGGCGACCCGGCGCAGCTCGACGATCGCGTCGTAGCTCGACATCGGCGTGCGGTAGGAGTCGCGCGCCGTCATCACGTCGTAGGTGTCGGCGACGGAGATGATCCGCGACAGTTCCGGGATCTTGTCGCCTTCGAGACCGCGCGGGTAGCCCTTGCCGTCGATCCGCTCGTGGTGGGCGAGGATGATCTCGGCGACCGGGCCGTAGCCGTCCAGCGAGGAGACGATGCGGGCGCCCTGCTGCGGGTGGCGCTTGATCAGCATCCAGTCCTCGTCGGTGAGCGGCACGTTGGCCTTGAGGATGCGGTCAGGGAGGATGAACTTGCCGATGTCGTGCAGCAGCGCCGAGATGTGAACCAGCTCCTCCTCGCGGCGGGAGAAGCCGGCGCGCTGGGCGATCGCCCGCGAGTAGCGCGCCACCGCGGCGCTGTGGCGGGCGGTCATCTGGTCCCGCAGGTCGAGCGTGCGCAGCATCGCGCTCAACATCCCGACCTGGAAGCTGGCGAGCTGGTTGCTGCGCTGCTCCAGTTCGAGCGCCCGCTGCTGGGAGAGCAGCAGCTGCCCGAGCAGGTACTGGAAGGTAACGAGGACGACGCCGAAGAGGGCGATCGCGGAGATCCCGATCACGTGGTAGATGAAGGCGACGGCGACGGCGAGCATCGCGCTGGCGAACTCGGAGGGGAGCACCGGCGGCAGCACCCGCAGCTGGCTGACGAAGGTGACGCGCTCGACGTAGGCGCGGTAGCCGGCGGTGAGCACGAAGTTGAGCGCCAGCGAGACCTGGAAGAGGGCGAAGACGAGCAGGTAGAAGATCGAGTCGTCCTGGGTGAGGCCGCTGCCTTCGATGACGAGGCGGAAGAGGACGCCGCCGACCAGGGGGAAGAGCGCGTAGGTGAGGACGTTGTTGAGCAGGTAGTGCGGCTCGTCGTGCCAGCGCAGCCAGCCGACCATGATCGTCACCGCCCCGATCAGCGCCGCCGGGGTGCCGCCGAGGAAGACCATCGCCACGACCAGCGCCAGGAAGCTGCCGGAGACCTTGACCTTGGACTCGGTCGAGACCGCGGTCAGGTCGCTGAAGACCGAGAAGGCGAGCAGGACGCCGAAGAGGCCGAGGTTCCAGTTGCAGCTGGGAGCCTCGAGCACGCAGGCGGCGAGCGTCAGCAGCAGGCCGGCGCCCATGCTGGCGATCGCGATGCGGGTTGGTCGGGTCTCGGCCATTGGCTCTGTATCGACTGGAGGGCGCGGGTCCTGCGGCTCTGGGTAGATTCATGGACGCCTGGCCATTCCCTGCGCCTGACAACGCCCAGCCGCGAAACTGGTCAGCCCGTCCTTTTCTACGGTAGTAGCGAAGTTTGGCACTGGCAAGCGCAAATGGCCAGATGACCAATTTCGCCCAACTGGCCAATTCAGCTTGTTTGGTGCGGCGCGCAGGTTTGAGCGCCCCCCAGCCCGAATACACGAAGGGCGCCCCGCTGGGGCGCCCTTCGTCAAGACTTATGCGGCACCCGGTCAAAGCTCGGAGCCGCTTGTGAGGAATCTAGTTGCGGAAGCCCATTTGTGTTCCCCTTCCTTTGTGGTTGAAGCCCAGGTTGTTGTGCACTTCTTGCAAGAACTTCTCAATCGCTGGCACGTTTGTAGCACAGGTTGGCCGAAACTTGTGCATCTGCAGGAAAACTTGTGCAGAAATGCAGTAGTACGCATGGCTAGCAATGCGTAAACGGGGCTTGATAGAGCCGCTTCGGCGGGCGCTGTTCCGCCGGCTCGCGACGACCTACGCGGTCAACGAGATCGGCGACTGGATGGGGATCATCGCCCTCTCGGTGCTGGTCTTCGACCGCACGAACAGCGCCCTGGCGACCGCGGGCCTGTTCCTCGGGACCCGCTTCCTGCCGGCGCTGCTGGCGCCGCTGCTGGTCACCCGGGCGGAGCGGCCGCGGCCGCGCTTCGTGCTGCCGGCGCTCTACTGCGGCGAGGCGGCGGCCTTCGGCGCCCTCGCCTTCTTCGCCAGCCACCACTTCTCGCTTGCCGCCGTGATCGTGCTGGCGACGATCGACGGGGCGCTGGCGCTGACCGGCCGCGCCCTGACCCGGGCGGTCGTCGCGGCCCTGCTGGAGCCAACCGGCGAGCTGCGCGCCGGCAACGCCCTGCTCAACATCGCCTTCACCGGCGGCGCCGCGGTCGGGCCGGCGCTGGCCGGCCTCGTCGTCGCCGGCTTCGGCGTGCAGACGGCGCTGCTGGCGGACGCGGCCTCCTTCTACATCATCGCCTGGATCATCTTCACCGCCGGCACCCTGCCCCGGGCCGAGCCCGAACCGGGGCGGATGCGGGAACGCGTCCGCGCCGGCGTCGCCTACATCCGCGAGAAGACGACATTGCGGCGACTGCTGATCGCCCAGGGCGCCGCCTTCGTCTTCTTCGCCGCGGTGATCCCGATCGAGGTGATCTACGCCAAGCAGACGCTAGGGGTCGGCGACACCGGCTACGGGATCATGCTCGCCAGCTGGGGCGTCGGCATGGTTCTCGGCAGCCTCGTCTTCGCCGGGGTGCAGAAGGCGCCGCTGCCGATCCTGCTGTTCTTCAGCACGATCGCCGTCGGCGCCGGCTACCTGGGGCTGGCCGCGGCGCCGACGCTGGCCGTCGCCTGCGGTGCCTCGGTCGTCGGCGGCGGCGGCAACGGCGTCCAGTGGGTCTCGGCGATCAGCGCCGTCCAGGAGCTGACCGTGCAGGGCATGCAGGCGCGGGTAATGAGCGTGCTGGAGTCGATCGGCGCGGCGATGCCGGGGCTCGGCTACGCGCTCGGCGCGGTGATCGCGGTCGGCTTCGACCCGCGTGCGACCTTCCTCGTCGCCGGCCTCGGGGTGCTGGCGATCGCCCTGCTCTCGGCGGCCGCGCTTGGGCGGAATTGGCCTGAGCATGCGGAACGCTCGGAATCAAGGAACCTTGACGGGGGTAACGAAATTGTGCTGGAGTTGATCCCAGGCATGCGGCCTATTCAGTCCGACCCGGAGGTTTCCCCTTGAAGAAGCTTGGCGTAGTCATCGTGGCGATCGTCTCGATCGCGGCGGCGCTGGCCCTCAGCGCCTGTGGCAGCAGCAGCTCGGGCGGCGGTGGCAAAGAAGGCGGAACCCTGGAAGGCGCATACACCTCCTATCCGGACTACCTGGATCCCCAGCTCTCCTATACCGCCGAGGGTTGGACGGCGATGTACAACGTCTACACGCCGCTGCTCACCTACAAGCACGCCGACGGCGCCGAAGGCAGCGAAGTCATCCCGGGCCTCGCGAAGGCGCTGCCGAAGGTCACCAACGGCGGCAAGACCTACACGCTGGAACTGCGCAAGGGCCTCAAATACGCCAACGGCGAACCGGTCAAAGCCTCCGACTTCAAAAACGCGGTCGAACGGATGTTCAAGCTCGACTCCGGCGGCTCCAGCTTCTACACCGACATCGTCGGCGCCGAAAAGTTCTTCGAAACCAAACAGGGCGAAATCTCCGGGATCGAAACCAACGACTCGACCGGCAAGATCGTGATCAACCTGGTCAAACCGCGCGGGACCTTCAACAACGAGCTGGCGCTGATGTTCGTCGCGCCGGTGCCGGCGAACACGCCCGACAAGGACCAGACCGCCAGCCCGCCCCCGGGCGTCGGTCCCTACACGATCTCCAAGTCCGAACCGGGCACCGGCTGGGACTACGTGCGCAACCCGCAGTGGGCGAAGACCGACAGCAAGCTGCTGCCGGAAATCCCCAGCGGCCACCTCGACAAGATCAACATCCACCTGATCCGCAACCAGTCGACCCAGGTCAACGAGATCGAGCAGGGCAAGCTCAACTGGATCTTCGACCCGCCGCCGGCCGACCGCTACCAGGAAGTCAAGGAAAAATACGAAGGCACCCAGTTCAAGACGGAGCCGACGATCAGCACCTACTACTTCTGGATGAACACGGCCCAGCCGCCGTTCAACGACCTCAAGGTGCGCCAGGCGATCAACTACGCGGTCGATCCCGCGGCGCTGGAACGGATCTACAGCGGCCAGATCGCCGGCACCCAGCAGATCCTGCCGCCGGGGATGCCGGGCTATAAGAAATTCGAGCTCTACCCGCACAGCATGGCCAAGGCGGAAGAACTGCTGAAGGAAGCCAACCCGTCGGACAAGGACATCACCGTCTGGACCGACAGCGAGAGCCCGAACAACGAAGCCGGCGCCTACTACCAGGACCTGCTGAAGAAGCTCGGCTTCAACGCCGAACTGAAAATCGTCAACCCCGACAACTACTTCACGATCATCGGCAACACCTCGACGCCCAACCTGGACACCGGTTGGGCTGACTGGTTCGAGGACTACCCGCACCCGAACGACTTCTTCGACCCGCTGTTCAACGGCGAAGCGATCCAGCCCACCAACAACGAGAACTTCCCGCAGATCGACGAAAAGCCGCTCAACGCGAAGATCGACAAGCTGGCCGAAGAGCAGCTCGGCCCACAGCAGGAAGACGAATACGCGGAACTGGACAAGGAATACATGGAACAGGCGCCCTGGGCCCCGTACGGGACGAGGACGCTGTCCAACTTCGTCTCCAGCAACATCGACCTCGAAGGGATCATCTGGAACCCGACCTTCGAGACCGACTTCTCCAGCATCTCGTTCAAGTAGGACAAGGGCGAAAGCGGCACAGGCGCGTGGCCTTCGAGCCCCCCGCCGCCGGCCTCCCGGGACCGGGACCCGATGAAGGGTTCCCGCCCGCGGAGGCCGGCGCGCCGGCTGGCGAGAGCCCCTGGCGAATCGCCTATCGGCGCCTGCTCCGCAACCGCATCGCACTCGCCTTTCTCGGCCTCTTCTTCCTGATCGTCGTCTTCGTCCTGGCGGCGCCGATCTGGGCGACCCACGTCGCTCACACCGGCCCGAACACCACCCACACGCTGGAGAAGATCAGCGTCAACGGCGAAACGAAGGAAGTCGTCGAACCCAGCGGCCGCCCGATCGGCCCGGTCTGGCTCGGCGCCGGCGGCAAGTTCTTCTTCGGCGCCGACGGACGGCTCGGCCGCGACGAGATGGTGCGGTTGATGTACGGCGGCCGCACCTCGTTGCTGATCGGCTTCAGCTCGGCGCTGATCACCATCGTCTTCGCGATCGTCCTCGGTCTGCTCGCCGGCTACTACAAGGGGGCGACCGACTCGGTCATCGCCCGAGCGATGGACGTGCTCTGGGCGATTCCGGTGCTGCTGCTGGCGATCGCCCTGGGCACGGCACTGGCGGTCGGCGGCCTGAGGATCGGCCCCATCCATGTCGCCGGCAACTCGCTGCTGATCCCGATCCTGATCATCGGCTTCGTCTCGATCCCCTACATTGCCCGGCCGATCCGCGGCGAGGTCCTGTCGCTGCGCGAGAAAGAGTTCGTCGAGGCGGCGGTGGCGCAGGGCGCCAGCGCCCGGCGGATCATGTTCGTCGAGCTGCTGCCCAACCTCTGGTCGACGATCATCGTCTTCTTCACGATCACGATCGCCAACAACATGCTGATCGAGTCGGCGCTCTCCTTCCTCGGCGCCGGGGTGCGGCCGCCCAACTCCTCCTGGGGCTCGATGATCTCCGAAGGCTCGGACCTGATCTACAGCGCCCCGCTGCTCTCGATCCTGCCCGGGGCGATGGTGCTGCTGACGGTGCTCTCGCTCAACGTCTTCGGCGACGGCCTGCGCGACGCGCTCGACCCGCGGGCGAAAGTGCGGCTCGAGGTGACGGCCGCCCAGGCCGGGCCCGAGGGAGCGGCGATCTGATGGCCCGCTTCATCGCCCGGCGGCTGATCGGGATGGTCTTCGTCCTCTTCGCCGTCTCGGTGATCGTCTTCTTCATCTTCAACGTGATCCCGACCGACCCGGCGCAGCGCATCGCCGGCAAGAACGCGACGCCGCAGCTGGTCGAGAACGTGACCAAGGAACTCGGCTTGGACAAGCCGCTACCGGTCCAGTACGCGACGATGATGAAGAAGATCTTCAGTGGCGAACTGATCTCCTACAGCAGCCGCCTCAACGTCGACGAACAGATCAAGCAGCGGGTTCCGGCGACGCTCGCGCTCAGCATCGGCGCCGCGATCCTCTGGATGTTCTTCGGCATCCTCTTCGGCTACGTCTCGGCAACCAGGGCCAACACTCTCACCGACCGGCTGCTGACCATCTTTGCCATCGGCGGGATCTCGATGCCGGTCTTCCTGCTCGCCGACATCTTCCTCTACTTCCTCTGCCACAAGCTCGAGCTCTTCCCCGAAGGCGGCTACGCGACCCTGTCCGAAGGCCCCTACGAATGGCTCTCGCACCTGATCCTGCCCTGGATCACCCTGGCGATCCTCTACGCGGGCTTCTACAGCCGCGTCCTGCGCTCGAGCATGCTCGACGTGATGGGGGAGGACTACGTGCGGACGGCCCGGGCCAAGGGGTTGAGCCTGCGCCGGGTGCGGCTGCGACACATCCTGCGCAACTCGCTGATCCCGGTGATCACCCTGTTCGGGCTCGACTTCGGGGCGGTCATCGGCGGCGCCGCGATCCTGGTCGAAAACATCTTCAGCATCAACGGCGTCGGCTTCTACGCGGTCGAAGAAGGAATCGCCAAGGAAGACTTCCCGGTGATCATGGCGGTCACCATCCTCGGCGCCTTCTTCGTCGTCCTCTTCAACGCGGTCGTCGACATTGCCTACGCCTACCTCGACCCGCGCATCCGCCTGGGGAGCTCGGCGCAGTGAGCGACAAGCTGCTGTCGGTCAGCGACCTCAGGGTCAGCTTCGCGACCGAAGCGGGCCTGCTGCATGCTGTCGACGGCGTCTCCTTCGACCTCGAGGCGGGCGAGGTGCTGGCGATCGTCGGCGAGTCGGGCTCGGGCAAGAGCGTCACCGCGCAGACGCTGATCGGCCTCACCCGCTCCCACAACGCCCGGATCGAGGGAACGGTGAAGCTGGGCGGTCGCGACCTCACCGCGGCCAGCGAAAAGGAGCTGCAGAAGGTCCGGGGGGCCGAGATCGCGATGGTCTTCCAGGACCCGATGACCTCCTTCAACCCAGTCTACAGGATCGGTGCCCAGATCGTCGAGGCGGTCCGCGCCCACCGCTCGGAGATGAGCAGGGCGGCGGCGCGCGAACTGGCGGTGGAGATGCTCGACTCGGTCGGCATCCCCGACGCCGAGCGGCGGGTCGACGACTACCCGCACGAGTTCTCCGGCGGCATGCGGCAGCGGGCGATGATCGCGATGGCGCTGGCCCTGGAGCCGGCGGTGCTGATCGCCGACGAGCCGACCACGGCGCTCGACGTCACGATCCAGGCCCAGATCCTGGCGCTGCTGCAGCGCCTCAACCGCGAGCGCCAGCTGGCGACGATCCTGATCACCCACGATCTGGGAGTCGTGGCCGAAGTCGCCGACCGGGTGCTGGTGATGTACGCCGGCAAGGTGGTCGAGCAGGGCACCCTCGACGAGATCTTCTACGACCCCCAGCACCCCTACACCTGGGGCCTGCTCGGCTCGCTGACCAGGCTCGACCGGCCGCGGCCCAAGCGGCTGCCGCAGATCAGCGGCGCCCCGCCCTCGCTGCTGGACCTCCCTCCCGGCTGCGCCTTCCGGCCCCGCTGCCCGCACGAGTTCGATCGCTGCACGCAAATGCCGGCGCTGGAGGCGCGGGTGGCCGAGGCGCCGGGGCACTGCGACCGCTGCTGGCTCGGCGTCGAGGCGAAGCGCCAGAAGCGCCAGGTCAAAGGGCAGATCGGGCTGGAGGCGCCGGCCCGATGAGCGCCGGCGAGCCGCTGCTCGAGGTCACCGACCTCGTCAAGCACTTCCCGATCAAGTCGGGGCTGGTGATCGACCGCGAGGTCGACCGGGTCCGCGCCGTCGACGGCGTCAGCTTCAGCGTCGAGCGCGGCAGCACCCTCGGCCTGGTCGGCGAGTCCGGCAGCGGCAAGTCGACGGCCTGCCGGGTGGCGCTGCAGCTGCTGGCGCCGACCTCGGGGTCGGTCCGCTTCGAGGGGCGCGAGATCGCCGGCCTCTCGCGCCGCCAGATGCGGCCGCTACGGCGCGAGATGCAGATGATCTTCCAGGATCCCTATGCCTCGCTCAACCCGCGCAAGCGGGTCGGCCAGATCGTCGGCGACCCGCTGAAGCTGCTCGGCGGCACCTCCGGCGGCGAGCTGCGCCAGCAGGTGCAGGAGCTGCTGGAGCTGGTCGGCCTCTCGCCCGAGCACTACAACCGCTACCCGCACGAGTTCTCCGGCGGCCAGCGGCAGCGGATCGGGATCGCCCGGGCGATCGCCCTGAAGCCGAAGCTGATCTTCGCCGACGAGCCGGTCTCGGCCCTCGACGTCTCGATCCAGGCGCAGATCGTCAACCTGCTCAACGACCTCCAGGACGAGCTCGGCCTCACCTACGTCTTCGTCGCCCACGACATCGGCGTCGTCCGCCACATCTCCGACCGGATCGCGGTCATGCACGACGGCAAGATCGTCGAGCAGGGCAGCGCCGACCAGGTCTGCGAGCGGCCCAGCGACGACTACACGAAGAAACTGCTGGCGGCGGTGCCGATCCCGGACCCGCGCGAGAGCCGCGCCCGGCGGGCTAGTCTCGGCTCGGCGTGAGCCTCCCCCTCTCCCCGCCGATCAAGCCGCAGCTGGCGCTGACCCGCAAAGCCCTGCCGCTGGGCGAGGAGTGGGCCTACGAGCCCAAGCTCGACGGCTTCCGGGCGATCGTCTTCGTCGACGGCGAGGACTTCTACATCCAGTCGCGGGGCGGCAAAGAGCTCGCCCGCTATTTCCCCGAGCTCGGCTTCGCCCGGGGTCGCTGGGTGCTCGACGGCGAGCTGGTGATCCGCGACGCCGACGGCAAGCTCGAATTCGACGCCCTGCAGGAACGGATCCACCCAGCCCAGTCGCGGATCGAGCTGCTCTCGCGGGAGATCCCGGCCGACTACGTCGTCTTCGACCTGCTGGCCGAGGGCGACGAGTCGCTGCTGGCGGCGCCGCTGGCGCAGCGGCGGGCGCGGCTGGAGGCGATCGCCACCGGCGCCGGCCTGGAGCTGACGCCGCTGACCCCGGACGCCGCGCAGGCGGAGCGCTGGCTGGACAGCATCGAGGGGGTGATGGCGAAGCAGCTCGACGCCCCCTATGTCCCCGGCAAGCGGCGGGGGATGGCGAAGGTGAAGCGCGAGCGGACGATCGACTGCGTGGTGATGGGCTGGCGGCCGGGCAAGGAGGAGGGCACCGTCGGCTCGCTGATCCTCGGCCTCTACGACGGCGAGGAGCTGCGCTCGGTCGGCCACATCTCCGGCTTCAGCGCCGCCGCGAAACGGGCGATGCCGGCCATGTTGGGCCCGCTGGAGACGGGCGAGAGCGGCAGCGCCGAGCCCAGCCGCTGGACCGGCGGCCGCGAGCTCGAGTGGGTGGCGCTGCGGCCGCAGCTGGTGATCGAGGTGGGGTACGACCATGCGGCGGCAGGGCGGATCAGGCACGGGGCGCGGTTTCATCGGTTCAGGGACGACAAAGCGCCGGAGGAGTGCAGGTTCGGGCAGTTGGACGAGGGGGGCTAGAAGAGAGAGCTCTGGTCCGGCGGGGCCTGGCCCGGGGGGAGGCGCCTGCGGGCGAGTTTTACGTTCTCGGCACCTCCCCCCGGGCCACCCACCGGAAGAGCGTTCTCTCCAGACGCCTTGGATCGACGGTTGGCTCCCCAGCCACGCAAGGCACGGGTGGTCTGTTTGCGTTGCTCGGGGCGCATGTAGGCGCGGTCTTTGTAGAGCTGTTCGTAGCGGGGGAGGAGGTCGGGGCGTTTTTCCTCGAGCCAGGCGAAGAAGACGTCCTTGACCTCGGCGCGGAGGTGGAGGGCGACGCCGCCGAGGAAGGTCGCGCCGGCCCTTTTGGCTCGCTCGACGATCGGGCGGACCTGGTCGGGGCTGTCGTTGATGCCGGGCATCAGGGGGGCGATCAGGACGCCGGAGTCGATGCCGCGGCGGCGCAGCTCGGCGACCGCGTCGAGGCGGGCCGCGGGGCTCGGCGTGTGCGGCTCGGTCGCCCGCCAGGCGTCCTCGTCGAGGGTCGGCACCGAGAAGTTGACCGAGACCGGCAGCGCCTTCGCCATTCGCTCGTAGATCTCGACGTCGCGCATCGCCAGGGGCGACTTGGTCAGGACCGAGACCGGCGTCCGCGCCCGCTCCAGCGCCGCCAGGATCTCCGGCATCAGCCGGTAGCGGCTCTCGACCCACTGGTAGGGGTCGGTGTTCGTCCCCAGCGCCACCAGCTCCCGCTTCCATCCCGGCCGCGCCAGCTCCGCCCGCAGCAGCTCCGGCACATTGACCTTGACCACGATCTCGCGCTCGAAGTCGCGACCGGCATTGAAGTCGAGATAGGTGTGGGTGGGACGGGCGAAGCAGTTGTGGCTGACAACGCCATCGGCGATGAAGTCACCGGTGCCCGTGGTGATGTCGAACATCCTGATGCGCCGACCCAGCGGCTCGATCGCTACAACCCCCAACTCTGCCTGTGACTTGATCGCGATTCCGTCTATCGAGCGCTTGCGGCTGATGGACGGATCGATGTGTTGGAAAAGTCGCAGCTGCTGTCGAAGGCCTCCGAGCAGCCGCACGTTGCGGGCCCCAACCGCGTTCGGCTTCTCGATCGTGACCATGAAGCCGAACCGACGCAGGCCATTCGCCGTTCGGTCGATGATCTCGGCGTCTTTGTTGCAGATCCGCAAGGCGCCGCTGCGGCTTCCCTCAGCGTCGAAGATGCCGGCGAGAAAGCCCCGCGTCCATTCGTCGCTGGGCGACGTCGGCCACTGGATCAGCTCGCGCACCCTGTCAACCCCTTCCCTGGAAGAGGTGCGAATCGCGCGCATCGGGCGATGGCGATCGTTGCCTTTCAGGAACTCGAACTCGCTCGTGCGCACGCCGGCGGTCGCGAGGTAGCCGCGCGTTCGCTGCACGGCCTCGGCATCGGTCAGCGCCAGCCGAAAACGGTGGACGTCGAATTTGGTTCTCCCAGGCCGTGGGTAGGAATAGGACCCGACATGGCCGTCGCCACGGATCATCCCGCAGAGGTAGCCGCGCCGATATTCGTCCGATGTCTCCATCGCCGGTCCGAGCGAGCCGAAGCCCATCAACTTGCTGTTCAGAGTCAGGTGGGGACGCTGACGCGGGCCCTGCTCTGCGCCGAGCACGTACTTCCAGCCCCTTCTCGTCAAGAAGCGGTGATCGCCGCTGGCGATCAGCTCGGTGCCGTCCTCCAGCAAGACTCGGTACGCGGCCTTCCGCGTCGTCCAGTGTGCGCGGACCCGGGTGATCTCATAGCGGCGATAGGCACCGCGGCGAACGGTGCCATAGATCGCATCGCCGACCCGAACGTCGTGCAACGGTCGCGTGGTCCCATCGGCCATCAAGATCGGCGTCTCGCCAACGAGGCAATAGGCACAGGCATGAGCGCATCCTCGATATGGATTGATCGTCCAGTCGAAACCGAAGCGGCCGCCGGCGACATGGTTGAGGGCGGAGCGGGCGCGGACCTCGTGGAAGTTGATCCCCATCGCCTCGGGGGCGTCGAAGCTGCGGACGACGGCGCCGTCGCCGACGCCCGGCAGCCGCAGATCGTTCTCGACTCGCTGCTCGTCCCACCGCATACGAACATACGTTCGCATAGCGTTCGGACGGGCGGCTAAAGGCTGGAGCCGGTCTCGTCGCGGCGGAAGGCCGCTAGCTGGTCGAGCGCTTTGGCGCGGGCTTTGGCGCGCAGGGGCGGCAGCAGGGCGACCAGGTGGCCGCTGGGGCCGAGGGCCTGCTTGGCCCAGCGGCGGAAGTCGAAGTCGTCGACGTGATCGGCGATCAGGCCGCCGTCGGCGAAGCGGAACTTGGCCTGGATGTCGTTGACGACGGCGCGGCCGGTGGAGAAGGTGTAGCGGGCGATCCAGTGGGCCGAGCCGGTGGTCTCGTCGGCTTCGTGCTCGTGCAGCTCGATCTTCAGGTCGGTGGCGCGGCCGGTCAGCATCCGCCACATGGCGCCGATCTCCTCACCCTCGAGGTCACCGAAGGCGGGGTCGCGGAAGTGCGCCCCGGGCGCGTAGCAGGCGGTCATCGCGGCGCCGTTGCACTCCCCGAACGCTTTGTAGAAGCGCGCGATCGTGGCGCGGTTGGCATCGGCGGCGCTGCTCACCCGCCCACCATATGCGCTCAGCGCCGGGGCAGCTCGCCGGCGACGACGTAGCGGAGCACGTCGACCACCTGCTCGGCCTCGCGCGCGGTCGCCTGCGCCGCCCGGTCGACCTCCTTCAGCGCGTGGTCGAGCTCGGGGTCGTGCAGGGTGACGATCGGCTTGCCGAGGGCGGCGGCGAAGCCGGCGTCGAAGGCCGCGTTCCACTGCCGGTACTTGTCGCCGAAGCGGACGACGACGAGGTCGGCGGCGCGGATCAGCGTCTGGGTGCGGATCGCGTTGACGCCGGCGCCCTTGTGGTCGCGCCAGAACGCCTCGCTCTCCTCCCCCAGGGTGCCGCTGCCGGCGTCGTCGGAGGCGGCGTGGTCGGTGACCGGGGCCGAGAAGACGACCGGCAGCCCGGCCTCGTGGGCGCCGCTCTCGATCCGCGCCCGCCAGTCCGAGTGGATCTCGCCAGAGAGGTAGACGTTCCAGGTCCGCTCCACACCCGGATCCTAGCCACGCGTCTGCTCCCGCACATCCATAGGACGGGTAAATGCAGACGCGTGGCCTTTGCTAAGGTATTTGACGTGAACGTAAGAAAGAGATTTGCCGGCGGCGCGGGGGTGGCCGCCGACCACGAGCACTACAAGTGGTGGGCGCTCTCCTGCACCAGCCTCGGGATGCTGCTGGTGGCGACCAACTCGGGGACGCTGATCATCGCCCTGCCGGACCTCGAGCGGGCGCTCGGGACCAGCCTGCTGGAACTGGTCTGGGTGATCCTCGCCTACATGATCTCCTCGACCGTGCTGGTCCTCACCGCCGGCCGCCTCTCCGACCTCTTCGGCCGCAAGACCGCCTTCGTCGGCGCCTTCATCATCTTCGCCGCCGCCTCGCTCGGCGCCGGCTTCGCCGCCGACGGCACCCAGCTGATCCTCTGGCGGATCGTGCAGGGGATCGGCGGCGCCTTCATCTTCGCCAACGGGCCCGCCCTGGTCACCGACGCCTTCCCGCGCGAGCAGCTCGGGCTGGCGATGGGGACGAACACGATGGTCGCGGCGATCGGCCTCGTCCTGGGGCCGGTGCTCGGTGGCGCCCTGGTCGCGATCTCCTGGCACTGGGTCTTCTGGTTCAACGTGCCGCTGGCGCTGGCCGGCGCCGCCTGGGCAGCGCTGGTCCTGCGCGAGCTCTCCGACCGCGATCCCGTCCGTGGCCTCGACCTCGCCGGCACCCTCACCTTCGTCGTTGGCCTGACCGGGCTCGTCTACGGGATCTCGCGCGGCGGCATCTCCGGCTGGGACGACGGTCTCGTCATCGCCGGCCTGCTCGTCGGCGTGGTCCTGCTGCCGATCTTCGTCCTGATCGAGCACCGCGGCAAGGCGCCGATGCTCGACCTCGACATCTTCAAGAACCGCCTCTTCGCCGCCGCCGCCACCGCCGCCTTCATCAACGGCCTCTCGCGCTTCGCGCTGATGTTCATCTTCGTCTTCTACTACCAGGGGGCGCAGGGGGACGACCCGATCACGGCCGGGATCAAGCTGGCGCCGATGGCGCTGGGGATGCTGGTCGCCTCGCCGATCGCCGGAATCTACGCCGACCGCCACGGCTCGAAGACGCTGGCGGCGCTGGGGATGCTGGTCACCGCCGCCGGGCTGGCGCTGATGACGACGCTGCAGGCCGGCTCCGCCTACTGGCAGGGCGGCCTCTGGCTGGGCCTGGTCGGGATCGGCTCGGGGATGTTCAACTCGCCCAACACGGCGGCGATGATGGGCACGGTGCCGACCGAGCGCCGCGGGATCGCCGCCGGCGCGCGGACGATGCTGCAGAACACCGGCGCCGTGATCTCGATCGCCTTCGTGCTGGCGATCGTCACCGCCGCGGTGCCGCAGCCGGTCCTCTTCAAGATCTTCTCCGGGCTCGCCTCCGGCCTCACCAGCGCCCAGCTCGACCCCTTCATCCAGAACATGCACACGGCGCTGTGGGTGCTGGCGGCGACCTCGGTCCTCGGCGCCGGCGTCTCGCTGCTGCGCCCGCGCGAGGAGGGCACAGCGACGAAGCGGCGCGGCGGCACCGCCCCGGCGCTGGCGATCGAGGAGGCGATCGCCGAGGAGATCGAGGCGACGCCATGAGCGCCGAGAGGCCAGGCGCCGCGGGGCGGGAGCGCGAACGCGAGCTGCGGATCGGCGACGTCGCCAAGCTCGCCGGGACGACGCCGCGGACGATCCGCTACTACGAGGAGATCGGGCTGCTGCCGGCGACCAGCGGCCGCGAGCCCGGCGCCCACCGCAGCTACGCCGAGTCCGACGTCGAACGGCTGACCGAGCTGCTGCGGCTGAAGGACCTGCTCGGCGTCTCGCTGGAGGAGCTGAAGCAGCTGATCGAGGCCGAGGACGCGCGCGGCGAGCTGCGGCGCGAGTGGCACGGCGGCGTCGAGGACCCGGTCCGCCGCCGCCAGATCCTCGAGGAATCCCTGACCTACATCGCCCGCCAGCTGGAGCTGGTGCGGCGGCGGCGCGAGGAGATCGCCAAGCTCGAGAGCGAGCTGCTGGCGCGGCGCCGGCGCGTGCGCGGGCTGCTGCGCGAGCTAACCGCCGCCTGAGGCCGTGCCCGCGGTCTGCTCCTGGAAGTGCTTGCTCAGCATCGTCACCTGGCCCTGGTAGTTGGACCCGAGGCTGGCGCCGTAGAGCCGCTCGGCCGGCGCCTGCATCCACTCCATCCCCAACTTGCAGACCGGCTGGCGGTGTTCGACCATGAAGGAGACGTCGCGGGCGCGGACCTCGAGCGCGGCGCGGCTGCCGGGGCGCTCGCCCTGGGGGTCGTAGCCAAAGCCGGGGTCGAAGAAGCCGGCGTAGTGGGTGCGCAGCTCGCCCGCGGTCGGGTCGTAGGCCATCATCTCGGCGGCGATGTCGGGAGGGATGCAGACGCCCTCGGCCGAGAGCAGCAGGTAGAAGATCTCCGGCTCGAGCACGACGCGGCCGCCGGGCTCGGGGAAGACCGGGTCCCAGTAGTCGCTCCAGCGATAGGCGCGCACCCGCGCGAGATCGACCGGCAGGCTGTTCTTCTTCGCCCGGTAGCCGACGGTGCGATCGGCGGGGCCGGAGAGGTCGAGGCTGAGGAAGAGGCCGTCGGCGACCGACAGCTCGGACTCCGCGAGGGGCTGGGAGTCGAGGTAGAGCAGCGGCCGCGAGCGCTGCAGCTCGCGGATCTCCTCGTCGCCGACGCGGACGTCGCCGCGGGCCAGCCGCAACTGGTTCAGCGAGAGCCCGGTCCTGACCTGGATCGCGAAGGAGCGCGGAACGACCTCCAGATAGAGCCTGCCGCGGTAGCCGGGGCGGATCTCGTCGAAGCGGTGGTGGCGGTCGGTGATCACCCGGGTGAAGACGTCGAGGCGGCCGGTCGAGCTCTTCGGGTTGGCCTTCGCCCGCACGTCCGTGGGCAGCGCCAGCTCCTCGATCAGCGGCACCAGGTAGGGGCGGTCGCGCTCGAGCACGGCGCCGTCGCGGAGGTCGATCCGCTGGAAGGCGAGTCCCTCGATCTTCTCCTCGACGGTCGAGTCGACGTCGGGCAGGAAGGAGCAGCGCAGGGCCCAGGCGAAGTCGCCGAGCCGCAGGTCGATGCTGGCCGGCTGGATCGCCTCGGGGCGGATCCGGTAGTCGCCGGAGCTGACCCACTCGCGCTCGATCGCCTCACCCAGGGCCTGGGAGGGGAAGACGCCGGGGTCGCTCATCCAGCAGAGATTATTCGCCGCGCCTCGGTGACGCCGAGGTAGGGCGTCAGCGCAAACTCGAGCACGTCCGGCAGCAGCCGGTCGAGCTTCTCGCCGTCGCCGGCGAAGATGCGGCGGCCGAGCAGCGAGGCGACGCCACCGATCACCGCCTCGCCGGTGCTGGCGGGGATGGCGACACCGTCGGGGGCGCTGGGAGCGCCCTCGCAGAGGTAGGGCACGAAGCTCTCGACCGCGGCCTGGTAGCGGTCGTAGACACCGGGACCGACCCGCAATCCCTCGACCAGGGTGAGGCTGGCCAGCGCTGGCTCCTCGGTGAGCAGAGTCAGCAGCGACGCGAAGGAGTCGTGCACCCGCCCCGACCACTGTCCCTTCTCCTGCCTCGCGCAGACCCCGAGGACACGCTCCCGAACCTGCTCCACACCGGCTTCGTAGGCGGCGAAGAAACAGTCATCCTTACTCTCGAAGTGCTTGTAGAAGTCACTCTTGGAGACCGACGCTCGCTGGCCAATCAGTGACACAGTGGTTTTTTGATAACCAACCTCGTAGAGAACTTCAGTCAGCGCCGTAATCAGTCTTCCGCGCTGATTTTTGGCGACATACTCAGGGGAAAGGCCGTGGCGTCCGCGGGGCAATCGCTCCATTCGAGCCTGGAGTCTGGCACCGTACTGTCACGTACGCCTTCTGCCCCTAGAATTTTTTTATCTACACGTTGGTACGCCTAATCGGCATGGGCCCGCCAAAGCCCGCGTCGTTGCCGATGGTCTGGTACCTTGAGAATACTTCCGTCGTCTTTTATGAAAACGTGCGGGTTTCTCTGTGCCATTCGACAGGATCCAGCTCAAACAGGAGGCGCTCGTCGCAGCGATCGGAGATGGCTGGCCGCCGGCTCAGGTGACGGCCGCGGTGGAGCTGTTGAACAACAGCGAAGGCAAGTTCCCCTCCGGGATGCGGAAACTCCCCGCCGACCTGGTCAGCGCGGTCCAGCGGGAGCGGCTGATCGCGGCGATGCTGAAAGCGGCATCTGAACTTGGCTACCGCGACACCAACGTGCAGAACGTGATCGACCGCGCCGGAGTCTCGCGACCCACCTTCTACGAGCACTTCGCCAACAAGGAAGACTGCTTCCTCGCCGCCTTCGACACAACCGCGGCGCGGCTGCGCGAGAAAGTCGAGGCGGCGGCCGCGGAGGGCGGCGACAACTGGCGCCAGCGACTGCGCTTCACCCTCGAGGCGCTGCTGCAGTTCGCCGCCAGCGAACCCGAGGCGGCGCGGACGCTGATCGTCGAGGCCCGCGCCGGCAGCGCCGACGCGGTCCAGCGCCGCGACGAACTGCTCGACTACTTCGCCGACAGCATCGACGAGAAGGTGCGCGAGCTGGTGCCCGGCGCCCCCTCCCACTCGGCGGTCACCGCCGCCGGCATCGTCGGCGGCATCGAGGCGCTGCTCTACTCCCGGCTCAACAAGGGGGACGTCGACGACCTCGAGTCCCTGCTGCCGTCGTTGATGTACTTCGTCGTCCTCCCGTACGAGGGGCGCGAGGCCGCCGGCAGGGAGCTGGCGGCGACGCACTGAGGGCAGCTTATGCTGCCGGCATGCGCTCGCCAGCCACCGCCCGGGGCGCGCTGGGCTTCCTCCTCCTCGCCGCGCTGACGATCGGGCTGACCGCGGCGGTCCTGCCGCGGACCTTCTACGACGACTTCCCCTTCCTCGCCCACTGGGTCGAGCTGCTCCCCCCCTACAACGAGCACCTGGTCACCGACGTCGGCGGCCTCTACCTCGGCTTCGCCGTCCTCTTCGCCTGGGCGGCCTGGACCCTCGAGCGCACCCTGGTCCGCGCCGTCTGCGCCGCCTGGCTGCTGACCGCCACCATCCACCTGCTCTTCCACGCCACCCACCTCACCGGCTTCAGCCCCGCCAACGCAATCGCCGAGCTCTCCTCCCTGGCCCTGCTGATCGTTCCCGCCCCCCTCGCCGTCTGGGCCATCGGCCCGGCGGACGAGAAAGTAGAGCCGTAGAAACTCACCCGCCCTGCGGGTGTCAGGGCAAGCAGATCAAGGACGCAGTGAGCGAAGCGTGCTCTGCACGTGAGCGAGCGAGGACGCCGATATGCGCCGCCCTGGCGCCCGCAGCGGAGGGGGTGGGATTCGAACCCACGAGCGCCTTGCGACGCCAACAGTTTTCGAGACTGCCCCGTTCAACCACTCCGGCACCCCTCCGGGACTCAGTCAGCGCCTGATTCTAGGGATGGCTGGGCGGCTCCAGCTTTAAAGCCGGCCACCGTGGCGCCGATGGTGTGCCGTGAACAGCGGCGAGCAGACCCGAGCCGGGCGGTTCTTCGACCGCCACCCGCGGCTGCTGCGCGGGCTGGCGCTGGTGGCGTTGACCTGGGGGGTCGGCTACCTGATCTGGCGGATCGGCTGGAGCGGCCACGGTGCCAGCCCGCTGGCTTTCGCGATGCTGCTGGCGACCGAGGTCTACGGCCTCTGGGCGCTGGCGATGCTGGCCTGGTTCTCGTGGTCGCGCCCGGTGGCGGTGCGGCCGCCGGTCACCGCCGGGCGGGCGGTCGACGTCTACGTCTGCACCTACGACGAGCCGGCGGAGGTGGTGATGGCGACGCTGGCCGGCTGCCGCGCGCTCGGCTACCCGCACACGACCTGGCTGCTCGACGACGGCCGCCGCGAGGAGATGCGCGAGCTGGCGGCGATCGCCGGCGCCGGCTACCTGACCCGGCCCGACAACTCCCACGCCAAGGCCGGCAACATCAACGCGGCGCTGCCGCGCACCGGAGGCGAACTGGTGCTGGTCCTCGACGCCGACCACGTGCCGATGCCGGACGCGCTCGACGCCCTGGTCGGCTACTTCGACGACGAGCGGATGGCGGTGGTGCAGACCCCGCACGACTTCTTCAACCACGACTCGGTCCAGCACTACGTCGTCGGCCGCCACGAGCAGTCGCTCTTCTACCGCGTCGTCTGCCCCGGCAAGGACCGCCACGGCGCCGCCTACTGGTGCGGCTCGGCGGCGCTGATCGACCGCCGCGCCCTGCTGGCGATCGGCGGCGTCGCCACCGAGACGATCGCCGAGGACTTCCACACCACGATCCGGCTGCAGCGGGCCGGCTGGCGCAGCCGCTACCACGACGAGGTCCTGGTCCAGGGACTGGCCCCGCACGACCTCGACGGCTACCTGCTGCAGCGCGACCGCTGGGCGCGCGGCAACCTCGCCGTCCTCACCCTGCCCGAGTCCCCCCTGCGCGCCGGCGAGCTGGCGCCGCTGCAGCGGCTCTCCTACCTCGCCAGCCTGCTCGCCTACCTGGCGCCGCCGATGCGGCTGCTGCTGCTGGCGACCCTGGGCCTGGTGCTGTGGACCGGCGAGCTGCCGATGAAGGTCAGCGTCGTCGCCCTGGCGGCGCTCTGGCTGCCCTCGGTCCTGCTCAACCTCAGCGCCGGCTCGGCGCTGGCGCGCGGCTACATGCGGATCCCCGAGACCGCCCACTACGAGCTGCTGACGATGGAGATCTACACCCGCGCCCTGCGCTGCGCCGTGTGGCCGGGCCGCACCGCCTTCAAGGTGACGCCGAAGCAGGGCACCGGCGGCGGCGGCTGGGACACCGTGCGCAGGCTCCACCTGGTCCTCCTCTGCACCGTCCTGCTCGCCGGCGGCACGCTGCTGCGGCTGCTCGACCTGGCCGGCGCCGGGCCGCTGCCGGACCTGCCGGGGATCGCAGCGGTGCTGGTGCCGCTGCTGGGGCTGATCGAGCTGCGGCGGCTGCTGCGCACCCTCTGGGCGGTCGGGCGGCGCAAGCAGCGCCGGCTCGTCTACCGCTTCGAGGGCGACGCCCCCGCCCACTGCTTCCTGCCCGAGGGCCACATCCCGGCCCGCCTGGTCGACGCCAGCGCCGCCGGCGTCGGCCTCGTCGCCGAGGCGCCGCTGGCGGTCGGCGCCCGGCCGGCGGTCCTGCTCCAGCTCGACGACGCCGCCGGCGTCGCCCACGAAGTCGCCGCCCAGGTCGAGGTCCGCAGCTGCCGCGAGGTCGGGGGGCGCTTCCTGATCGGCGCCACGATCGCCGACATCGACCCCGACTCGCGGCTGCGGCTGATGGAGTGGTGCTACGTCGTCTGCAGCCACGAGCGCCTGCGCGGCAGCCGCCCGGTCGCGCTGCCGCTGCCGGAGTCGGAAGCGATCGTGGTCGAGCTCGACGCCTACCGCGAGCCGGCGCTGGCGGCCTGACCCAAGCGCTCTCCAGCTAGGCTTCGCGGGCACCCGGAGAGGTGTCCGAGTGGCTTAAGGAGCGCGACTGGAAATCGCGTGGGCGGGGTTAACCCGCCTCGTGGGTTCGAATCCCACCCTCTCCGTTCCGGCGGGCGGCGAAGAAGTCGCGCAGGAGGGCGGCGCACTCGTCCTCGCAGACGCCGGCGATGAGCTCCGGGCGGTGGTTGAGGGCGGGCTCGGCGAGGACGTCGAGGACGCTGCCGGCGGCGCCGGCCTTGGGGTCGGCGGCGCCGAAGACGACGGTGGGGATGCGGGCGAGGACGATCGCCCCGGCGCACATCGCGCAGGGCTCGAGGGTGACGTAGAGGGTCGTGCCCGGCAGGCGCCAGCCGCCGAGCGCGGCGGCGGCGGCGCGGATCGCCAGGATCTCGGCGTGGGCGGTGGGGTCGCGGCGCAGCTCGCGCTCGTTGCCGGCGGCGGCGAGCGGCTCGCCCTCGCGCAGGATCGCGGCGCCGATCGGGACGTCGCCGTGCCCCTCGGCCCGGCGCGCCTGCTCCAGGGCCAGGGCCATTCCGCGTTCATGGACTGCGATCTCGACGGCCTCGCTCATCGATCCGGGAGTATGTCTCCTACAACTTCCCCAGCCCGCCGGTGTTGGCTCTAGAGCCGGCTCGACCGCAGGGAACCCGGCCACCCAGATGATGAGAACAACGCTCCCGATCCTCGCTCTCACGATCCTGCTCGCGCTGCTCGGCCTGGGCGCGACGGCGGCGCAGGCGACGACGGGGCTCGCCCGGGCCCACGGCTTCGCGCCGCGCCGGGTCGTCGTCAAGTTCGCCGGCGAGGGTGGCGCCCGGGCGCTGCGGCTGCCCAGCGGCGCCAGCGTCGCCGGGTCGGCGACGGCGCTGCGCGGCAACCCCCGCGTCGACTACGCCGAGCCGGACTACCTGGCCACCGCCTCCGCGATCGGCGCCGAACCCGGCTTCGTGCTGCCCGACGACCCCGGCACCCTCGGCGGCGCCTCCGAAGCCGCCGCCAGCGCCGGCGACTGGGCCTACAAGCAGTGGGACTTCCTGCCCTTCGAAGGCGAACCGACGCCGCGCCTGCCGACCTCGCTCGGCGGCATCGACGCGGTCGGCGCCTGGCGCAACCTCGCCGCCGCCGGGCGCCCGGGCGCCGAAGGCGTCACCGTCGCCGTGCTCGACACCGGCATCGCCTACCGCGACAAGGGCGGCGCCTTCCTGCGCAGCCCCGACTTCGGCGCCAACGAGTTCGTCAAGGGCTACGACTTCGTCGAAAACGACCGGGTGCCGCTGGACGAAAACGGGCACGGCACCCACGTCGCCGGGACGATCGCCGAGAAGACCGACAACGCGATCGGCCTCACCGGGCTCGCCTACGGGGCGAAGCTGATGCCGGTGCGGGTACTCGACAAACACGGCCGCGGCGCCGCCAGCGACATCGCCAAGGGCATCCGCTTCGCCGTCGCCCACCACGCCCAGGTGATCAACATGAGCTTCAACTTCGGCTGCGGCAAGAAGGTGCCCGAGGTCGACGAAGCGCTGCGCGACGCCTACCAGCACGGCGTCGTCACCGTCGCCTCGGTCGGCAACCTCGGCTCCGAGACCTGCGTCGCCGAGCCGGCGACCGGGCCGCGGGTGATCGGCGTCGGCGGCACCACCGAGGGCGGCTGCCTCGGCAACTACTCGCTGGCCGGCCCCGGCGTCGACCTCGTCGCCCCCGGCGGCGGCGAACCGATCCCCGGCTGCGCCTCGGTCTCGGACCGGCCGATCTATCAGGTGACGCTGGACGGCGCCAGCACCAGGCTGTTCGCGATCCCCGGCAACTACGTCGGCACCTCGATGGCGGCCGCCCACGTCTCCGGCGTCGCCGCGATGGTCCTCGCCAGCGGCGTGCTCAGCAAGCGGCTGACGCCGCAGGCGCGCGTCGACGCGGTCGCGCGGCGGCTGCGGACGACCGCCCGCAGCATCGGCCTGCCGGCGGCCCAGCAGGGCGCGGGGCTGATCGACGCCGCAGCGGCCACCGCCCCCTGAGGTCAGGTGCCTCAGGTGGTCCTGACGATAATTACGCTGCAGGGTGCGTGGTGCGAGACGTTGTTGGGGACGCTGCCGAGCAGGTAGCGCCGCGCCCCGGTCATCCCCTTGTTGCCGACCACGATCAGGTCGGCACTGGTCTGTTCGGCGACGTTGAGGATCGCCTCGGCGGGATCGGCCTCGACCGGGTGGGTCTGGACCTCGATCCCCTCTTTGCGCGCTGCCGCGGCGGCGGCTTCGAGCACCAGGTTGACGTCCTCGCGCGGGCCGATCTCGTGCTGGACGTCGGCCGGGGCATCGCTCTGCTCGCCCTGCACGCGGCGGCTGGGGACCGGCGCGTAGGCGCTGACGATGCCGAGCTGGGCGCCGGAGAGCTTGGCCAGGTCGACCGCCTGCCGCACTGCCTCGCCGGCGCTCTCCGAGCCGTCGGTCCCAACCACGATGCGAGTGAACACGCCGCCTCCTCTGCTCGGTCGCTGAACCCGGCCGATACTAACGCGCGGTTCCTCGGGCACGCATTGCGCGGCTAGGGAACTGCGCGACGGTGGGGCGGGGGGAAATGGAGGCCGTGGAAGTGGGCGGGGCCGATCGCGGTCGGGGTCGAGACCAGGCGCACGATCGCGATCGCCATCGAGGCGACCAGGCAGACGACCAGCACCACCATCCCCACTTTCCAGATCCACGGCACGCGGCGAACCCTAGCCGCCGCTCGGCTCGGCTAGGCTGGCCGGCATGGGACTGGAGCGGGTGGCCGACGGGGTCTGGCTGCTGCGGGGCGACTTCCGCGGCGCGATGAACGTCTACTTCATCGAAGACGGCGACGGCGTCGTCCAGTTCGACGCCGGGACCAAGGGAATGCGCAGGAAGGCGAAGGCCGCGGGCGAGCAGCTCGGCGGCGTCAAACGCGTCGTCCTCGGCCACGCCCACGCCGACCATCGCGGCACCGCCCCCTACCTCGGGGCGCCGGTCCACTGCCACCCCGACGAAGTCGCCGACGCCGAGGGCGACGCCGCGATCGCCCCCTACATGGACCTCGCGCAGCTGCCGGTGGCCTGGGTGCGCCGGATCTACCCCTTCCTGCTGCGGCACTGGGACGGCGGCGCCGTGAAGATCGCCGGCACCGTCGCCGAGGGCGACGAGGTCGCCGGCTTCCGCGTCCTCCACTTCCCCGGCCACGCGCCGGGGCTGATCGGCCTCTGGCGCGAGAGCGACCGGGTGGCGCTGGTCAGCGACGTCGTCTACCTGGTCGACTCGGCGCGGCTGAAACCGCTGCCCGCGGGCGAGGCCAGCGTCCCCCACCCGGCCTGGGCCTGGGACCACCGGCAGGCGAAGGAATCGGTGCGCAAGCTGGCGGCGCTCGACCCGAAGGTGGTCGCCGCCGGGCACGAGCGGCCGCTGCGCGGCGAGAGCCTGCGGGCGACCCTGGAGCGGGCGGCCGAGAAGCACTGAGCCGGCGAGGGCGCCGTCGCGCCCGCCGCTGCCATAAGTTGCCTGCCTGATGATCGGGACCTACGCCTCGGTGGCGCTGATCTGCGCCGTCTCGATGCTCGCGGGCCGCGCCCTGCTCTCGCTTGCGGGGCGGCGGACGTGGTCGTGGCTGGAGCCGGCGGTCGGCTTCGGCGCGGTGCTGACCGTGACCGGGGTGCTGGCGCGGGCGCCGGGCCACGGGACCAGCGCCACGCTCGGCGTCGTCCTCCTCGTCCTCGTCGCCGCGGCGCTGGCCTGGCGCTTCGACTACGGCGCTCCGGGAGCGTTGCGGGCGGGGCTGCCGGTGGCGATCGTGGTGCTGCTGGCGCTGGCGATCCCGTTCGCGGTCAGCGGCCGCTGGGGCCTGCTCGGGGTCGGCTTCAACAACGACCTCGGCCTGCACCTGGCCTGGGCCGAGTGGCTGCGCAGCGGCTTCGGGCCGGCGCCGGACCCGGGCTACCCGCTGGGGCCGCACGGGCTCGCCGTCGCGATCGCCGCGGTGCCCGGCATCGGCCTCGGCCAGGCCTTCGTCGGCGAGATCGTCGCGATCGGCGTCCTCACCGGGCTGACCGCGCTCGCCGCCGTGCGCGAGCTGGCGCCGGGACGGCGCACGGTCGCCGCGGCGATGGTCGCCCTCCCCTACCTCGCCGCCTCCTACTTCGCCCAGGGTGCCTTCAAGGAGACCACCGAGGCGCTGCTGGCGCTCGCCTTCGCGATCTACCTGACGACCATCGACAGGGCGACCGGCGCCGCCCCCCTCGCCCTGGCCGGCGGCATCTTCTTCTCCTACAGCGCCGCCGGGCTCGCCTGGCCGCTGGCGATCGCCGCCCTCTGGAGCCTGACCCAGCCGGCGGTGCGGCGGGCACTGCGGCCGCGGGCGCTGCTGCGCTTCCTGCTGCGGCCGCTGACGCTGCTGGCGATCGTCGTCCTCGCCGGGCTGGCGCTGGCGGCGGCGGTCGGGCCCTTCGGCTTCATCCACGGCTTCAAGCAGGTCGCCGCCAGCAACACCTACGGCCCCGTCTCCCCGGTCGAGGCGCTGGGCGTCTGGCCGGCCTCCAACTACCGCCTCGAAGCGGCGATCGGCGGCGCCCACCTGACCGGGCTGGCGGGGGCGATCGCGGTGCTGGCGCTGCTCGCCGGCGTCGCCTGGTGGGTGTGGCGCGACGAGCTGACGATCCCGGTCGCGCTCGGCGCCGGCGGGCTCCTCTACCTCGTCTCGCTTCCCTCCAGCGGCGACTACTCCCAGGCCAAGGCCCTGATCATCGTCGCGCCGCTGGCGATGCTGGTCGCGATTAAGCCGCTGATGGCCGAGCTGCCGGGGCGGGGTCGCCGGCGCGATCGAGGTTTGTCCCGCTATCCGGGGCAAAGCTCAATCACGCCCGGAGACGAGGAGCCCCGGCGGCGGTTCGGGGCACTGGTGCGGGTTGGCTGGGCAGTGCTGGCGGTGGCGTTCGTCGGCGGCAGCGTCTACTCGAGCTTCCTGGCGCTGCGCGACGCCCCGGTCGGGCCGCCCGGGCACGGGGCCGAGCTGCAGGCCTTCCTGCCGATCGTCCACGGCAAGCCGGTGCTCTACGCCGGCCAGGATCGCTACGCCGCCTACGACCTGCTCGGCGCCGACACCCACGTGCCGCTGGTCGAGTTCCCCGACGTCGCCGTCTCGCCCAACCCGGAAAAGCCGTTCGACACCGGCGACGCCTACAGCCCGATCGACTTCGACTCCTTCTCGCGCGGGACCCTCGACCGCTTCCAGTACGTGATCACCGGCCGCGCCGCCTGGAACAGCCAGGCCCCGCCCAACTTCAAGCGGATCGCCGCCACCCCCTCCTTCGTGCTCTGGGAAAGGACCGGACCGACGCCGCCGAACCGCCACGTCCTGCTCGAGGGGACCGAGGCCGCCGCCAGGGCGGACTGCGCCGCGCCGGAGATCAGGATCCTGCTCGCCAACCGCGGCCGCGCCTCGCTCTTCCCCGACGCGGTGATCGGCGGCAAAGACGGCTGGGAAGACGGCAGCGTGCTCGGCACCGGCGCAGCGACGGCGCAGACGCTGGACCTGCCGGCGGGCAGCTGGGACCTCTCGCTGCAGTACTTCTCCCCCTTCGGCCTGACCCTCTCGGCGCCCGGCTTCGAAGCACCGCTGGTGGCGGCGCTCGACGGCCAGCGGCCGAACACGATCAGCCTCGGCAACAGCGGCCAGTTCTGGCCCGCCGGCCGCTTCCACAGCAGGGGCGGCAAGGTCGAATTCACGCTCGCGACGGCCGCCGCCAGCACCCTGCAGAGCCTGACCGGCTACGACGGCAAGGCCTACGTCGGCGAGCTGGTCGCGGTGCCGGCCAAGCCGCACCGGATCGTGCCGCTCTCTCAAGCCTGCGGCCACTGGATCGACTGGTACGAAGCGGGCGAAGCGCCCTGATCAGACGGCCTTGGCGGCCAAGCGCTCGGGCGAGACCCGGACGACGTCCCAGACCAGGTGCAGCTTCTCCAGGCCGTCGATGACGAGGGCGGAGATGTCGAGCTGGAAGCGGCCGAGGCCGTGGGTGGAGGAGGTCGGGAAGGCGTGGTGGTTGTTGTGCCAGGCCTCGCCGAAGGTCGGGATCGCGATCAGGGCCAGGTTGCGCGACTGGTCGCCGGTCTCGAAGTCGCGGCTGCCGAAGACGTGGCAGAGCGAGTTGATGCTGTAGGTGAAGTGGTGGAGGACGAAGACGCGGACCAGCCCGCCCCAGAGCAGTCCGGTGAGGGCGGCGAAGAGGGTGCCGCCGATCGCCCAGCCGAGCGCGAAGGGCAGGAGGAGGCCACCGATCGCCCAGTAGATGAAGGTGCGGTCAACCCAGCTGATCGTCGGGTCCTTGAGCAGGTCCGGCGCGTAGCGCTCCTTGTTGCCGCGCTGGGTGTGGATGAAGAGCCAGCCCATGTGAGCGTGGTAGAAGCCCTTCAGCGCCCCCGACCAGCCGTGGCCGTGGTCGACGTGGGGGCTGTGCGGATCCCCCAGTTCGTCGGAGAAGGCGTGGTGCTTGCGGTGGTCGGCGACCCAGGAGATCACCGGACCCTCGATCGCCGCCGAGCCGAGGATCGCCAGCAGCCCGTGCAGCCACGGCTTCGCCTTGAAGGCGCGGTGGGTGAGGTGGCGGTGGAAGCCGACCGTGATCCCGAGCCCGGTCAGCGTGTAGAGGACGACGAAGAGGAGGACGTCGCTCCAGTGCAGCGCCTTGCCCCAGACCTGCCAGGCGGCGAGGCCGATCGCGACGAAGGGGATCAGCGTCACCAGGCCGGTGATGATGCGGTCGCGGGTCTCGTTCGCGACGGGCTGGATGTCGGACGGGAGCGGGCCGGCGGCGGAGGACATTGCCGGCGATCATAGGGACCAAACCTGAACCATGGTGTGAACTTGTCATGAATCGGTGTCGCGTCGGGCCGGTTGTTAGGGTCAGGCGATGCCGTTCGCCACCACCGCGCCGCTGCGACGGGAGATCGAAGCGAGGCTGCCGGAGCGGCCGTTCACGGTCGAGTTCTGGGACGGCACCAGCCTGCCCTCGACCTCCGGCGACGGCCCCACCTTCAGCGTCCGCTCGCCCCGCGCTGCCGCCCACGCCCTGCGCGCCCCCGGCCAGCTCGGCCTCGGCCGCGCCTACGTCAGCGGCGAGCTCGAGGTCGACGACATCGACGCCGTGATCGCCCTGCTCGACGGCTGGCAGCCGCCGACCCTCGACGGCGCCGACAAGCGGGCGCTCCTGCTCGCCGCCGTCCGCGCCGCCGGCCTGACCCCGCCGCCGCCGCGCCCGCGGGCGGAGCTGCGCCCCAGCGGCCGCCGCCACAGCAAGGAGCGCGACGCCCGCGCCGTGCGCCACCACTACGACGTCTCGAACGAGTTCTTCGAGCTCTTCCTCGGCCCGACCATGGTCTACAGCTGCGCGATCTTCGCCCGCGGGGCGGAGACGCTGGAGCAGGCGCAGGAGGAGAAGCTGGAGACGGTTGCCCGCAAGCTGGAGCTGAAAGAGGGCGACCGGGTGCTCGACGTCGGCTGCGGCTGGGGCGGCTTCCCGCTCTGGGCGGCGACCAGGCACGGCGCCAGCGTCCTCGGCATCACCCTCTCGGCGCCGCAGGCGGAGCGGGCGCGGCAGCGGGCCGAGGAGGCCGGCGTCGCCGACCGGGTCGAGATCCGGGTGATGGACTACCGCGACCTCGCCGGCAGCGGCGAACGCTTCGACGCGATCGCCAGCATCGGCATGGTCGAGCACGTCGGCGCCTCCCAGATCGACGTCTATGCCCACACCCTGGCGGGGCTGCTGGAGCCAGGCGGGCGGCTGCTCAACCACGGCATCACTCGCCTGCGCCACAGCGACGCCGAGGCCGGTGCCTTCTCCGAGCGCTACGTCTTCCCCGATGCGGCGCCGCTGCACCTCTCGCGCAACCTGCTGGCGCTGGAACGGGCCGGCTTCGTCACCCACCACGTCGAGGACTTCGCGCCCGACTACGCCGAGACCCTGCGCCATTGGATCGAGCGCCTCGACGCGAACCTCGACGAGGCAATCCGCCTCGCCGGTCCCGAACGCGTCCGCGTCTGGCGCCTCTACCTGCGAGCCGCCCGCAACGGCTTCCTCAACGGCTTCACCTCGATTTACCAGGCGCGCTGCGAGCGGGCCTGAGGCGCCTCTCCCGGGGCTGTTAACCTTTGACACCCTATGCGGTGTCAAGGTGATCTATCGAGGCTGCTGGTGGCGACGCGCCGGCAACACGGCCTCAGTCAGCGCCGGCTGGCGCTGCGGGCGGGCACCAGCCAGGACGCGATCAGCAGGATCGAGCGCGGCGTCGAGGCGCCGACCCTGGAACGCTTCGAGCAGTTGATGCTGGCGATGGGGGAAGCCGTCACGGTCGGCGTCGAGGCGCTCGACGGGCGGGTCCCGGCCGACCAGCTGGCCGCAGCCGGGAGGATGACGGCGGCGGAGCGCTTTCGCGAGGCCGCCTCCTGGAACCTGCTGGCGTCGCAGCTGCAGGCGGCGGGGGACCGTGCTCGGCGGAGCTCCGCGCAGCGCGGGGACTCTCAGTGATCGACAGCACCGCGGGCAGCGGGCGCCCGCTCGACGTCCAACGCCTGATCGAGACGCTCGCCCGCCACCGGGTGGATTACGTCATCATCGGCGGTCTCGCGACCCAGGTCCATGGCCACCGCCGCACGACGATGGACCTCGACCTCACCCCGGCGCCCGACCCCGAGAACTTCCGGCGGCTCGCCGCGGCGCTGAGCGAGTTGGACGCGAAACCGGTCGACCCCAACCTCGCTCAGGGCGATATCCCGGCCACCGACCCGGAGCGTCTGGCGATCGCGGCGATCGTCCCGCCGCTGCAGACGCGCCACGGTCAGCTTCACGTCCTCAAGGAACCGAAGGGTGCACGGGAGTTCGCGCGCCTGAGGGAGGCGGCGCTAGTCATCGAGGTCGACGGCATCGAGATCGCGATCGCCTCCCTCGACGACCTGATCCGGATGAAGCGCGCCGCCGGCCGGCCGCAGGACCGCGACGACATCGCCGCCCTCACCGCTCTCGAGCGAGACGGCTGACGGCTCGTCAAAGCGGGAAGCCGCTGGTGACGTCGGCGATCGCCCAGTCGGCGCCGGCCTGGCGCTGCTGCTCGACCGTGTAGGCGCCGGTGGCGACGCCGACGACGCGGATGCCGGCGCCGTGGCCGGCAGCGACGTCGCGGGGGGTGTCGCCGACGGCGATCGTCGCCGCCGGGTCGAGCGGCGCGCCGGCGGCTTCGCCGCCGCGCTCGATCGCCCTCCTGGTCAGCTCGGTGCGGTCGCGCGAATCGGAGCCGTAGCCGCCGAAGGCGAAGAAGCGGTCGAGGTCGCCGCGGGCGAGCTTGATCCGGGCGGCCGGCTCGACGTTGCCGGTGACGATCCCGAGCAGGGCCCCGGCCGCGGCCAGCCGCGGCAGCAGCTGCTCGATCCCCGGCATCACCCGGTACCCCTGCGACTCTGCGACGGCGTCGGCGAGGTGGCTGAGGTAGCCGGCGATCGCCGCCGCCCGCTCGGCCTCGCTGGCGTCGCGGCCGATCACCTCGCGGAAGACGATCGCGGCGATTTCGGGGTCGGTCATCCCCGCCCTGGTGTGTTCCCCGATGTTGGCGTCGACCCCGTGCAGCTCGCGGAAGGTGCGCTGCCAGGCGACCGCGCCGGCGCCGCCGGTCACCAGCAGGGTCCCGTCGATGTCGAAGAGGACGGTGGAGATCAATGCTCGAGCAGGTCGCGCTGAGTGAGCGTGTAGAGCAGGCCGAGGGCGGGCAGGACGAGGACGGCGGCGATCGCGAAGACGACGAAGACGACGTCCAGGGTCGGGTCCGGGGCCGCCGCCTGGTCGATCCGCAGACTGGTCGGCAGCAGATAAGGGAACTGGGCGACGCCCCAGCCCCAGATCACGGCGACGACGGCGCCGGCGGCGAGCGGGCGCAGCGGGCGGCGGCCGCCGCGCAGCAGCACGATCAGCAGGCCGAGCCCGCAGAGGGCGGAGAGGATCACCAGCGGCAGCCCCTGGTCGACGAGGCGGTCGAAGATGTAGCGCGCTTCGGCGTGCAGCTCGACCAGGCCGAGGGCGGCGGCGACGCCGGCGACCAGCGCCGCCGCCAGCGCCCGGCGCACGAAATAGCGCTCGAGGCCGTCGTCGCCAGCGCGGCGGGAGTCGCCGACGAGGAAGACGGCGGAGAGGTAGGCGCCGGTGGCGACGAACATCGCCCCGCTCAGCAGCGGCAGCGGCGCCAGCCAGCTCGAGAAGGGGGCGCCGTCGCCGCCGGCGGGGACGTTGCAGGCGGCGATCGCGCCAGCCACGGTGCCCATGAAGAACGGGGTCAGGACCGAGGAGAGGGCGAAGGTCGCCCCCGCCGCGCGCCGGGCCGAGAGCCGCTCGATCGACTTGCGGAAGGCGAAGCCGGAGCCGCGCAGGACGATCCCGACCGCGGCCAGCGCCAGCGGCACGTAGAGCGTCGTCATCACGGCGCTGAAGGCGGGCGGGAAGGCGGTCCAGAGGACGACGAGGATGAAGATCAGCCAGACGTGGTTGGCCTCCCAGACCGGGGTCAGCGAGCGCTGGATCAGCGCCCGCGGCCGCTCGCCGCGAACGTCGCCGCCGGCGAGCAGGTCCCAGAGCCCGCCGCCGAAGTCGGCCCCCCCGAACAGCGCGTAGAACGTCGCCCCGACCCAGAGGATCGCCGCGGCGGCGTCGGCCCGGCTCACGCCGTCGCCTCCCCGGCGCCGGGCGGCGCGTAAGGCCCGCCTGCCTCCGGCTCCACCCCGCCCTCGCGCCAGCGGCGCGACATCGAGCGCAGGACCAGGATCGCGATCGTCCCGATCGTCGCGTAGAGCAGCAGGACCAGGCCGAAGCTGAACCAGAGCCCGTGCGCCGGCGTCACCGCTTCGGAGGTGCGCATGTAGCCCTGGACGATCCAGGGCTGGCGGCCGACCTCGGTGACGATCCAGCCGCACCAGAGCGAGAGGATCGCCGCCGCGCCGGAGATCGCCACCGCGCGCAGGAACCAGGGCGTCTTCGGGATGTCGCGCCGTTTCCACCAGACCCACAGCACCCAGATCCCGAGCAGGATCATCAGGCTGCAGATCCCGATCATCGTGTCGAAGGCGAGGTGCAGCAACGTGTTCGCCGGCGGCCGTTCGTCGGGGGGGATCGAGTTGAGGCCGGTCACCTTGGTGCTGGTGCTGAAGCCGACCAGGAAGGAGTCGAGCCCGGGGATCGGGATCGCCAGCTTGACCCCGTCGTGGGAGGTGCAGATCCCGCCCACGTACTCGGTCTCGTCCTCTCCCGTCTTCTGCACGCACTCCATGCCGGCGAACTTGGCCGGCTGGTTGTGGGCGACGGCACGGGCGGCGGTGTCGCCGACGAGGAACTGCAGCGGCGCCGCGATCAGGCCGATCGTCAGCGGGATCAGCAGCCCCAGCCGGTGCAGGCGGTCGCGGCGGCCTTTCAGCATCCCGGTGGCGTAGATCGAGGCGACGAGGAAGCCGACGACGATGTAGGCGGCGAGGATCATGTGCGGCACCTCGTAGCCGGTCGCCGGGTTGAACAGGACCTTGACCGGATCGGTGTCGACGACCTTGCCCGCCGCGTTCAGCGTGAACCCCTGCGGCTGGTTCATCCAGGAGTTGGCGGCGACGACGGCGAAGGCGCCGCCGATCCCGGTGACGAACATCGGCACCCCGGACCAGAAGTGGGCCCAGCCGGAGAGCCGCTTCCAGCCGTAGATGTAGATCGCCAGGAAGATCGCCTCGAGGAAGAAGAAGATGCCCTCGATCGCGAAGGCGACGCCGAAGGCGGCCCCGAAGCGGTCCATGAAGCGCGGCCAGAGCAGGCCGAACTCGAAGGTGAGGACGGTGCCGGTGACGGCGCCGACGGCGAAGGTCACCGCCATCGCCTTCGACCAGCGTTTGGCCAGCTCCATCGCCGCCTCGTCGCCGCGTTTGAGGCCGATGTAGTTGGCGACCAGGATCGTCGCCGGCAGAGCGACGCCGAGGCAGGAGAGGACGATGTGGAAGCCGAGCGTGAAGGCCATCTGCTCGCGGGCGGCGAGCAGGTTGGATGCCGACGCGGCCAGTGGGAGCGCGTCGGGCGAGATCATGGCGCCGGACCCTATTCCCCGCGGCGGGCGTGCCGGTAGCGGCGGATCAGCGCGTTGGTGGAGCTGTCGTGGCGCAGCTTCGGCTCATCGTCGGCCTCGAGCTCGGGGATGATCGCGACCGCCAGGACCTTGCCCAGCTCGACCCCCCACTGGTCGAAGGAGTCGATCCCCCAGACCGCCCCCTGGGTGAAGACGCTGTGCTCGTAGAGGGCGACCAGGGCGCCGAGGGTCTCGGGGTCGAGGCGCTCGGCGAGGATCGTGTTCGAGGGCCGGTTGCCCTCCATCACCCGGTGCGGGACGACCGCCTCGGGCGTGCCCTCGGCCCGCACCTGCTCGGGCGTTTTGCCGAAGGCGAGCGCCTCGCCCTGGGCGAAGACGTTGGACATCAGCAGGTCGTGGTGGTTGCCGAGCGGGTTGTTGGAGTGGGCGAAGCCGATGAAGTCAGCGGGGATCAGCCGCGTGCCCTGGTGGATCAGCTGGTAGAAGGAGTGCTGGCCGTTGGTGCCCGGCTCGCCCCAGTAGATCGCGCCGGTGTCGTAGTCGACCCGGGCGCCGTCGACGCTGACGTGCTTGCCGTTGGACTCCATCGTCAGCTGCTGCAGGTAGGCGGGAAAGCGGTGCAGGTACTGGTCGTAGGGAAAGACGCCGCTGGTCTGGGCGCCGAAGAAGTCGGAGTACCAGACCGCCAGCAGCCCCATCAGCGCCGGCAGGTTGGCGCCCAGCGGGGTCTCGCGGAAGTGCTCGTCCATCGCGTGGAAGCCGGCCAGCATCTCGGCGAAGCGGGCGGGGCCGATCGCCAGCATCGTCGAGAGCCCGATCGCCGAGTCCATCGAGTAGCGGCCGCCGACCCACTCCCAGAAGCCGAACATGTTGTCGGTATCGATGCCGAACTTCGACACCTCCTCGGCGTTGGTGGAGACGGCGACGAAGTGCTTGGCGACCGCCGCCTCGTCTCCCCCCAGTCCCGCCAGGGACCATTCACGCGCGGTTCTCGCGTTGGTCATCGTCTCCAGCGTCGTGAAGGTCTTGGAGGAGATCACGAACAGGGTCTCGGCCGGGTCGAGGTCGCGGGTGGACTCGGCGAAGTCGGTGCCGTCGACGTTGGAGACGAAGCGGAACGTCAGCTCGCGGCGGCTGTAGTGGCGCAGCGCCTCGTAAGCCATCACCGGGCCGAGGTCGGAACCGCCGATGCCGACGTTGATCACGTTGCGGATCGGCCTGCCGGTGTGGCCGAGCCACTCGCCGGAGCGGACCCGCTCGCAGAAGGCGCCCATCCGGTCCAGCGTCTCGTGCACCTCCTTGACCACGTCGACGCCGTCGACCACGAGCGAGCGGTTGCGCGGCATCCGCAGCGCCACGTGCAGCACCGCGCGGTCCTCGGAGACGTTGATGTGCTCGCCGCGGAACATCGCTTCGCGCCGGCTCTCGACCCCGCGCTGGCGGGCCAGCTCGCCGAGCAGGAGCAGGGTCTCGTCGGTGACCCGGTTCTTGGAGAAGTCGAGGTAGAGGCCGGCGCCGTCGGCGACCAGGCGCTCGCCGCGCTCGGGGTCGGCATCGAAGAGGTCCCGCAGGTGGGTGCCGCCGATCTTCTCGTAGTGGGCCTGCAGCTCGGCCCAGGCGGGGAGCTCGCGCAGCGGCGCCAGCTCGCTCAAGACGCCGCGACCCCGCGCTGGGACTCGATCGACTTCAGCAGCTCTTCCCAGGACTTGTTGAAGCTCTGCTTGCCCTCCTCCTGGAGGCGCGCCGCCAGCGCCGCGACGTCGATCCCGGCCGTCCCGAACTCCTTCAGCACCTGCTCGGAGTTGCCGCCGTCGGGCGGGAAGAGCTCGCCGACCTCGCCGTGGTCGGCGAACGCCAGCAGGGTCGGCTCCGGCATCGTGTTGACGGTGAAGGGGGCGGCAAAGGCCTCGATGTAGAGGGTGTCGGAGGCGTCGGGGTCCTTGGTGCCGGTGCTGGCCCAGAGCAGCCGCTGCGGCCGCGCGCCCTCGTTCATCAGCCGCAGCCAGCGGTCGGAGTCGAGCAGCTCGCGGTAGGCGCGGTGGACGCGGCCGCCGACGGCGATGCCGAGCCGGTTGACGAGCTCGCCCGACACCTCCTTGGCGACGGCGACGTCCCAGCGGCTCATGAAGATCGAGGCGACCGAGGCGACGGCGGGGTCGAGCCCGGCCTCGATCCTCCGTTCGATGCCCTTCATATAGGCCTCGGCGGCACCGAGGTACTGCTGGTCGTCGAAGAGCAGGGTGACGTTGACGGGGATGCCGGCGAAGATCGACTCCTCGATCGCGGCCCGCCCGGCCTCGGTGCCGGGGATCTTGATGAAGAGGTTCTCGCGCTCGGCCTTGGCGTGGAGCGTCGCCGCCTGCGCGATCGTCGCCGCGGCGTCGTCGGCGAGCAGCGGCGAGACCTCGAGCGAGACGAAGCCGTCGACGCCGTCGCTGCGCCGGTGGACGCCGGCGAAGAGGTCGGCGGCGTCGCGCAGGTCGGCCAGCGCCAGCTCGAAGAAGATCTGCTCGTCGGCGCTGCCGGCGGCGGTCAGCTCGGCGATCTGCGCGTCGTAGGCGTCGCCGCCGGAGATCGCCTTGTCGAAGATCGTCGGGTTCGAGGTCAGGCCGGTGACCGAGAGCTCCTCGATGTAGCCCTGCAGCACCCCCTCGGCCAGCATCGTCCGGGTGATGTTGTCGAGCCAGAGGCTCTGGCCCAGCTGGTGCAGTCGTGCGGTCGGCTTCACGGGCGACCCCCTTAGGTCGTTGACGAATTGACGGTCGCGCGCTCGGCGACCTCGCGCGCCACCCTGGCGACCTCGTCCGGGGTGAACCCGAACTCGGCCTCGACGTCGGCGAACGGCGCCGACTGGCCGAAGGTGCGCATGCCGACGATCTCGCCGGCGAGCCCGACGTAGCGCTCCCAACCCTGCGTCGCCGCCTCCTCGATCGCGACCCGGGCGCTGACGGCGGGCGGCAGCACCGAGTCGCGGTACTCGGCGTCCTGGCGGTCGAAGATCTCCCAGCAGGGCAGGCTGACGACGCGCGAGCGGATGCCTTCGCCGCCGAGCGTCTCGTGGGCGCCCAGCGCCAGCTGGACCTCGCTGCCGGTGGCGATCAGGATCAGCTCCGGCTCGCCCTCGCAGTCGGCGAGCACGTAGCCGCCGCGGCGCAACCCCTCGGCGCCGGCGTAGCGGGAGCGGTCGAAGATCGGCACGTTCTGGCGGGTCAGGACCAGCGCCACCGGGTTGTGGGTGCGCTCGACCGCGAGCCGCCAGGCCTCGGCGACCTCGTTGGCGTCGGCGGGCCGGATCACGTCGAGGTGCGGCATCGCCCGCAGCGAGGCCAGCTGCTCGATCGGCTGGTGGGTGGGGCCGTCCTCGCCGAGCCCGATCGAGTCGTGGGTGAAGAGGTGGATCACCGGCAGCTCCATCAACGCCGAGAGCCGGATCCCGGGGCGGCCGTAGTCGGAGAAGGTGAGGTAGGTCGACCACAGTGGCCGCAGCTTGCTGAGCGAGAGGCCGTTGCAGGCCGCGGCGGCGGCGTGTTCGCGGATCCCGAAGTGGATCTGGCGGCCGTTGAAGCTGCCGGGCTCGAAGTTGACGGCGCCGTCGAAGTCGAGCCGGACCGAGGTCGAGTCGGTGAGGTCGGCGGAGCCGGAGAGCATCCACGGCACCCGCTCGGCGATCGCGTTCTGGACCTTGTTGGAAGCCTTGCGGGTGGCGAGGCCCTTCTCTTCGTCGGGCTCGAAGGAGGGGATCGCGCCGTCCCAGCCGTCGGGCAGCGCCCGCCGCTGCATCGTCTCGATCTCCGCCGCCAGGCCGGCGTTGGCGGCGGCGAAGGAGTCGAGCCGCTGCTGCCAGGCGGCGCGCAGCTCGGCGCCGCGCCTGCCGATGCCGGCGTCGAAGTGCTCGCGGACGCCGTCGGGGACGAGGAACTGGGCGTCCTCGGGCCAGCCGTAGGCGCGCTTGGTGAGCTTCACCTCCTCCTCGCCGAGCGGTTCGCCGTGGGCGGCCTCGGTGTCCTGCTTGTTCGGCGAGCCCCAGCCGATGTGGCTGTCGACGACGATCAGGGTCGGGCGGCCGCGCTCGGCCTTGAACGCCTCGAAGGCGCGGGCGAGCAGGCCGGTGTCGTTGGCGTCGCCGACCCGCAGCACGTTCCAGCCGTAGCCCTCGAAGCGGCTGAGGACGTCGTCGCCGTAGGCGAGGCTGGTGGCGCCGTCGATCGTGATGTGGTTGTTGTCGTAGAGCCAGCAGAGGTTGTCGAGCTGGAGGTGGCCGGCGAGCGAGGCGGACTCGTGCGAGACGCCCTCCATCAGGCAGCCGTCGCCGGCCAGCGCGTAGACGTCGAAGTCGAAGAGCTCGGCGCCGAAGCGCTCGGCCTGCCACTTCGAGGCCAGCGCCATCCCGACCGAGGTCGCGATCCCCTGGCCGAGCGGCCCGGTCGTGGTCTCGACGCCGGAGGTCCAGCGGTACTCGGGGTGGCCCGGCGTGCGCGAGTGCAGCTGCCGGAACTCTTCGATCTCGTGCAGGCTGACCGCGGGCTCGTCCTGGACCTCGTAGTCGGCGTCGACGCGGCGGACGCCGGCCAGGTGCAGCATCGAGTAGAGCAGCATCGAGGCGTGGCCGGCGGAGAGCACGAAGCGGTCGCGGTTGGGCCAGACCGGGTCGGCGGGGTCGTAGCGGAGGTGGTTCTGCCAGAGCTCGTAGGCGACCGGGGCCATCGACATCGGCGTCCCCGGGTGGCCGGAGTTGGCCTTCTCGACGGCGTCGATCGAGAGGGTGCGAATCGTGTCGATGCAGAGCGTGTCGATGTCCTGGCCCATGCGCGGTACCCGATCCTAGCCACAACCGGCACCCGCCCGTCGAGGGCCTCCCCCGGGACGGCTCCAGGCTATGCGATCATGTTCTCTGCGAGCAAAATTTCGACATAAAAATTTCTATTTCAAGATGTTAGAGATAGTATAATTTCGTTTATGGCGAAATCATCGCATAATTACTCCCCACTGACGATCGAGGCGGCGAAGCTGCTGGGCGCGCGCATCCGGCTCGCCCGGCGGGAGCGGCGCTGGACCCTCGCGCAGCTCGCCGAGCGGGTCGGCGTCTCCCACGTGACGATGCGCAAGGTCGAGCGCGGCGACCCGAGCGTGCGGCTGGGCGCCGCCTTCGAGGCCGCCGCCGTGGCCGGCGTGCCCCTTTTCCACGAGGAGCGCTCGCGCCGCTCGCTCGAGGCCGCCCGGGTCGACGACCGCCTCGCCGTCCTGCCCGAGCTGGTGCGCAGGCCGATCGAGGTCGACGATGACTTCTGAGCCGCGGCAGGCGTTCGTCTGGGCCTGGCTGCCGGGAGCGGCCGAGCCGGTCGTCGCCGGCCGGCTCGACGCCGACGGCCCGCTCGTCACCTTCACCTACGGGCGCAGCTATCTCGCCCGCGAGGACCGGATCCCGCTCTACCTGCCGGAGCTGCCGCTGCGGCGCGGGCCGATCTCGCCCCTGGCCGGCGCGGTCGCCGGCTGCATCGCCGACGCCGCCCCCGACGCCTGGGGACAGCGGGTGATCCTCAACCACCGCCTCGGCGTGGCCGGCGCCGACACCGCCGACCTCGGCCTGATCACCTACCTGCTGGAGTCGGGCTCGGACCGGATCGGCGCCCTCGACTTCCAGGCCTCGGCGTCGGAGTACGTGCCGCGGGCCAAGGACCGGGCGACGCTGGCGCAGCTGGCGGAATCGGCGCGGCTGGTCGAGGAGGGGGTGCCGCTCCCGGCCGCGCTCGACCGGGCCCTGCTGCACGGCAGCTCGGTCGGCGGCGCCCGGCCGAAGGCGCTGCTGGACGCCGGCGAGCGCCGCCTGATCGCCAAGTTCAGCTCGACCACCGACACCTACCCGGCCGTCAAGGGCGAGTTCGTGGCGATGGAGCTGGCGCGCCGGGCCGGGCTCGGGGTGGCGGCGGTGGAGCTGGCGCCGGTCGACGGCCGCGACGTCCTGCTGGTCGAGCGCTTCGACCGTCCCGGGCGGGGCGAGCGCCGGGCGATCGTCTCGGCGCTGACGATCCTCGGGCTCGACGAGAACGGCGCCCGCTACGCCAGCTACGCCGAGCTCGCGAACCTGGTCCGCGCCCGCTTCACCGATCCGGTCCCGACCCTGCGCGAGCTCTTCGCCCGGATCGCCTTCAACGTCCTCTGCGGCAACAGCGACGACCACGCCCGCAACCACGCGGCCTTCTGGGACGGCGCTGAACTGACCCTCACCCCCGCCTACGACGTCTGCCCGCAGCGCCGCGCCGGCGGCGAGACCACGCAGGCGATGATCATCGGCGCCGACGGCTACCGCTTCAGCCAGGTCGCCGGCTGCGTCGCGCGCGCCTCCACCTACATGCTCAGCGAGCCCGACGCGCGCGAGATCGTCGACCGCCAGATCGAAGTGATCGAGTCCCAGTGGGCGGAGGTCTGCGAGCTGGCGGGCCTGACCGAGGTCGAGCGCCGCTACTTCTGGCGGCGCCAGTTCCTCAACCCCTACGCGACCGAGGGCTACTGAGCCGCCGCCGGCTCAGGGTTCGATCCGGGTCACGGCGCCGTCTTCGTTGTCGGCCACCCAGACCGCTTCGGAGCCGACCGCGACGGCGCCGGGCTCGCCGCCGACGCTGACCGCGGAGCCGACCTGCTCGCCGCTTTCGATGTCGATCCGGGTCACCGTGCCGTCGAGCGAGCTGGCGACCCAGACCAGGCCGGTGCCGGAGTCGATCCCACCGGGGCGGCCGCCGACGTCGATCGGGTCGCCGACGACGGCATGGGTCGAGGGGTCGACCCTGGAGACGGTGCCGGAGCGGCTGTTGGCGACCCAGACCAGGCCGTGGGCGACGGTGACCCCGGCCGGGCCGCGGCCGACCGCGATCGGCGCCCCCGGCCTGACGCCGCTGAGGTCGATCCGCCGCACGGCGCCGGTGCTGGCGCTGCTGACCCAGAGGCCGCCGGCGCCGACGGCAAGGCGCAGCGGCGCCGCGTGCGGCGGCAGGCCACGGCGGTAGACGGCGTCGCCGCGGGCGTCGACGGCGCTGATCCCGGCGCCGCGCTCGTCGGCGACCCAGACGCGGCCGGCGCCGAAGGCGACCGGGCCGGGGCGGCCGCCGACCTCGATCCGCGCGGTGACGCGCCGGCGCCGCGGGTCGATCCGCAGCAGCTCGCCGCGGGGCGGGTCGGTGACCCAGACCGAGCCGGCGCCGACGGCGACCCCGGAGATGCCGGCACCGAGGCGCAGCGGCGCGCCAACCACTTCGCCGCTCGCCGGGTTGAGCCGGGTCAGGGTGCCGTCGCGTTCGCTGGTGACCCAGATCGCTTCGTCGGCGGCGGCGATCCGCAGTGGCGGCCGCCCGACCGCGATCGGCGCCGAGACCGCGGGCCCACCGCCGCCGGGCAGGGTCAGGGCGAGGACCGCGGCAGCGGCCAGGACCGCCACCGCCGCGCCCGCCCACTGCAGCCGTCGCCCCCGCAGCGGGCCGAGGCTCGGGCCGCTGGCGTCGAGCGGCACCGTCGTGCGCTCCTCGGCGCCGCGCGAGAGGACGCGGGTCGGGCGCAGGCCCGATCCCTGCCGCTCGCGGGCGGCGGCGAGCAGGGCGCCGGCGCTCGGATAGCGATCCTGCGGCCGTTTGCTGACGGCGCGCTCGATCACCGCCTCGAGGCCCGCCGGCATCTCCGGCTCGGTGTCGGATTCGCGGCGCTGGTAGGGGACGATCCCGGTCAGCGCCTCGTAGAGGACGCAGCCGAGCGAGTAGACGTCGGCGGCGGCGCCGACTTCCTCGCCGCGCCACTGCTCCGGCGACATGTACTGGGCGGTGCCGACGACCGAGGCGCCGCTGAGGGCGCCGCTCTCGTCCAGCGCCTTGGCGAGGCCGAAGTCGGAGAGGAAGGCGCGCTCGCCTTCGACCAGGATGTTGTGCGGCTTGACGTCGCGGTGGACGATGCCGGCGGCGTGGGCGGCGTCGAGCGCTTCCGCGACCTGGCCGAGCAGCGCCAGCGCCCGCTGCGGCGGCAGCGGCCCTTCGCGGTCGATCAGCTTGCGCAGGTCGCCCCCCTCGACCAGGCGCATCGCCACGATCAGCTCGCCGTCGACCTCGCGCGAGTCGAAGACCGGCACCACCGCCGGGTGGTCGAGCCGGGCGGCGAGGCGGGACTCGCGCAGGAAGCGCTCGCGGAAGCCCCGGCGGTCAACGAGCTCACGGGCGATCACCTTAAGCGCCACCGGCCGCTGCAGCCCAAGGTGGGTGGCGCGGTAGACGACGCCCATGCCGCCACGCGCGATCAGCGCCTCGATCCGGTAGCCGGCGAGGGTGGAGCCGATTGCCGGTTCTCCCATCCGGCGGGTTATACCGCCGGATGGGAGACGGAGCGCTCAGTAGGCCGAGCGGCTGCGCGGCTGCCAGGCGAAGCCGGTGCCGATCTCGGCGGCGGCCCCTTCGCCGGCTTCGACCGAGGCGAGCTCGCCCAACTCGAAGCCGCGCCTGACGTCGAGCAGGTAAAGCCGCTGCTCGGTTTCGTCCGCGTCCTCGCCGGCTTCGACCCGGACCGCGACCCTGGTCCCGTCGGGCGAGAACCGCGCCTGCACCTTGGCGTCATCGGGCAGCGGCCCGAGCTTGCGCGGGGCGCCGCCGGCGATCGGCTTCTCGCAGAGGCTCTCGTAGCGGCTGAACAGCATCGTGCGGCCGTCGGCGGAGACGTCCTGCAGGTAGACGGAGCTGGCGCCGCCGACGAGCTTGTGCGGCTTGGCCCCGTCGGCCCGCATCGCGTAGATGTCGGAGTACCCGGCCGGCCCTGCGCTGCTGTCGCCGCGGTCGAAGACGATCCCGCCGGCGAAGTAGTGCGGGGCGAAGGCGTCCTCGCCGCCGCGGCTGAGCCGGCTGAGGCCGCTGTCGTTGAGGCGCACCGAGTAAATCGCGTCGCTGCCGAGCGCCGGGGTGCGGACGAAGGCGACGGTCTTGCCGTTGCGCGAGATCGTCGCTTCGTGCTCGTCCGCCGGCGAGGGCGCGAGCGGACGGGCGCCACCGCCGTGGGAGGCAACCACGTAGAGGTCGCGCGGCGCCCCGGCGCCGGTCGCGCGCTCGAAGACGATCAGGCGGCCGTCGGGGGTGAACTGCGGCTGCGAGTCGACTTCGGCGCCGCTGGTCAGCTGGCGCTCCCCGGTCCCGTCCGGGCGCATCGTGAAGAGGTCGCCGTCCCTGACGAAGACGATCGTGGTCCCGTCCGGGGAGAAGGCGGGTTCGGCGTCGGCGGGATCGTCGGTGAGCTGGTCGACGCGTTCGCCGCGGGCGATGAAGAGGCCGCCGCGGACTTCCGCTTCGGCCCCGTGTTTCTGCGTCGTCAGGCGCGAGAAGACGAGGGCGGGCGGGCCGGAGGCGCTGGCGGCGGCGGGTGCCGCGAGGACGAGGAGGGCGAACAGTGAGACCAGAACGGTGCGGTAGCGCATGGCTTCCTTTCGGTGGGGTTCGTCGTGCCCACCGATCCTGCGCTCCGCGACCGCACCCGCCAACGCCAATCGCGCCCCTCGCCGAGCCACGTCTGGCCCGGTCCGGGTCAGCGCGGGCGATCGAGGCCGAGCTCGATCACGCGGGCGGCGATCAGCCGCGGGCGCTCGCGGCCGGCGTCGCCGGCGACGCCGAGCTTGGCCGCGAGGGCGTCGAGGCGGCGCTGGGCGGTGCGCTCGCTGACGTGCAGCTCCTCGGCGATCTCGGCCCGGGTCGCGGGGCGCCCGGCGAAGGCGCCCTCGCTGCGGTAGGGCGCGACCAGCGCCGCCGCGGTCGCCCGCTCCTCGGCGCTGAGGTCGACCGCGGGGGCGCCGCTGGGGACGGTGGCGCCGACCGGCGTCGCCGGGCCGATCGCGGCTTCGAGGCGGTGGGCGCCGACGATCAGGGTGTCGCCGTCGCGCAGCCGCCGCGGCCGCTCCAGCGGCTCGCCGTTGAGGACGGTGCCGTTGCGGCTGTCGAGGTCGGTCGCCATCAGCACCTCGCCGCGGCGCTCGATCTCCAGGTGGTTCCAGGAGACCGCCTCGTCGTCGAGCTGGACGTCGGCCTCGGGCGAGCGCCCGACCACGGTGCGCTCGCCGCTCAGCGCCACCGATCGCGGCTCTGCCCCAGGTCCGCTCAGCCACAGGCGCGCATCCATCGGAGCGAGGATAAAGTCCGGGCGGTGACCGGGGCCGACACCGAGAAGCGAGCGGCGGCCGAGGCTGCGGCGGAGCTGGTCGAGGAGGGGATGACGGTGGGCCTGGGAACGGGCTCGACGGTCGCCTTCCTGCTGCCGGCGCTCGCCCGCCGCGGGCTGCGCGACATTCGCTGCGTCGCCACCTCCGTCGCCACCTCCGAGCAGGCGCGGGAGCTGGGGATCCCGGTCGAGGTGTTCGACTCGCTGGCGCGGCTCGAGATCGCGATCGACGGCACCGACGAGGTGACCCCGGACGGCTGGCTGATCAAGGGCGGCGGCGGCGCCCACCTGCGCGAGAAGGTCGTCGCCGCGGCGGCGGCCCGTTTCGTCGTCATCGCCGACTCGAGCAAGCCGGTCGAGGCCCTGCGCGGGCCGGTGCCGCTGGAGCTGTTCGGCTTCGGCCTCGCCTCGACCCTGGCCCGGCTCGGCCCCGAGGTCGAGCTGCGCGGCGTCCCCGCCAGCCCCGACGGCGGCGCGATCGCCGACTACCGCGGCGCCGGCCTCGACGACCCCGCCGCGCTCGCGGCCCGGTTCGAGGCCGACCCCGGCATCGCCGCCCACGGCCTCTTCCCCCCCGCTCTCGTCGACGACGTGCTGATCGCCAGGGGAGAGGCGGTAGAGCACCGGCGGCTGGATGGCTGATACCCGCGCGGTCGCCTTCGTCGCCGGCGCCGGCGACGTCGCCGCGACGCTGCGCTTCGCCGCTGCGCACGGGCTGCGGGTCGCCGGCCAGGGCACCGGCCACAGCGCCGGGCTGCTGCCGGGGCTCGACGACACGATCCTGCTCAAGACCGAGCGGATGCGCGGCATCGAGGTCGACCCGGAGGAGCGCCTCGCCCGGGTCGAGGCGGGGGTGCTGACAGCCGAGCTGGGGCAGCGACGGGGGTGCACGGGCTCAGCTCGCTGCCCGGCTCCTCGCCCGACGTCGGCGTCGCCCGGCTACACGCTCGGCGGGCGGCGGTGCCGGCGGTGCCGGAGCCGCTGCGCGGCCGGCCGCTGATCACGATCGACGCCGCCTGCATCGGCGGGCGCGAGGCCGGCGAGCGCCTGGTCGCGCCGCTGTGGGAGATCGGCGAGCCGATCGTCGACACGTTCGGCCAGATCCCCGCCGAGGGCCTGCCGGATCCACATGGACCCCGAGCAGCCGGTTCCCGGCTCTGCCACCACGCGACCGTCGCCGAGCTCCCCCGACGCGGCGATCGACGCCTTTCTCGCCGCGGGCCCCGGACCGGAGACCGGCTCCTCGCTGCTGTCGGCCGAGCTGCGTCAACTCGGCGGTGTCCTTGGCCGCGAGGGCGCCGGCTGACGACCGGCCGCCGAGCTCAGGCGGGATTCCGCGAGCGAATCGAGTCGAGCCGGGAGAACGCCGGGTCGTCTTCGCCGACCAGGTCGGCAAGCATCCTGGCCGCGGCCTCGATGTCCTCGGGAGTCGCAATCGCAACGGCCTCGATGTCAGCCCAGTCTTTGGTGCGATCGAAGAACGACTTGAAGACGACGAGGGACGCGCAGTCGAGGACCGGCGCCTGACGGCCCTCGAGCGGGACCCAGACGACCGCGGCGGAAACCGCCTCGTGCAGCGGCAGGTTGTTGAGGAAGACGTCGACCGGGACGCCGTCCCAGAAGAGGCGCGCCTGGCCATCCCGCTCCACCGCAGCGATGTCCTCGGCGCTCACCGCGACTCCCTCGGGCAAGGTCTCCAGCACCCGCCTGGCATCGGCGGCGTCGCAGAAGATGTTGACGTCGAGGTCGCGGGTGCCGCGCGGCTCCTCGACGCAGTAGGCGAGCGCGATCGCGCCGCCGAAGGCGTGGGGCAGCGAGCGCTCCGCGAGCGCGTCGTGAATCGCGAAGAGCTTGTCGACCAGCTCGCTCATCGGCCGGCACCCCCGCCCAACCGCTCGATCAGCGGCGGGAACTGCATCTCGGCCCGCGGTCGGAACGGCAGCGCCTCGGCCAGCTCCAGCACCTGCACCAGGATCTTGCCCGCCCTCTCGGGATCAACCGGCGGCTCACGCGAGGCGAGCTGCAGATCGAAGCCCCCGGCGGAGGCGATCCGCAGCAGAGCGTCGGCGCCGGGCTCGCGATGCCCGTGCAGATAGACGTTGAGAACCGAGCGGGGCAGCCCCGCCCGTCGCGCCAGCTGCGCCTGGCTGAGATCGCTGCAGCGCTGAATCTCTTGCACCATCGCGGCAGAGGACCTGGCAACCGGAGTCCCTATCGCACCCTTATCCATATCTGGATGTTAGCGAATCCGCTAACGAGCTAAGGCTCGATCACGTTGTTCGGGTCCGGCTTCTCGCCGGGTGGGGCCTGGCTGTAGTCGCCGAAGGGGGCGTCGCGCCTGGCGACGGCGGCGGGGACGCCCTCGCGCTCGGCCAGCTCGATGAAGCGCCTGGCGTCGGGGGTGTTGCGCATCAGGCCGTCGAGGATCGGGCCCAGGGTCTGGGTCGAGGCGAGACCGATGTTCTCGTAGGCGTGGTTGACGACGAGCTTCATCGCCGCCAGCTGCGAGGCCGGGATCGTCGCCAGCTGCCGCGCCGTCGCGGCGACCTCGCGCTCGAGCTCGGCGAAGGGCACGGCGCGGTTGATCAGCTCGACCTCGGCCGCCCCGGCGCCAGAGAGCGGCTTGCCGGTCAGCGCGTACTCCTTCGCCTTGGTCAGCCCCAGCCGGTAGAGCCACATGCCGGAGAGGTAGGCGCCCCACATCCGCGAGTAGGGCGTGCCGATGCGGGCGTCCTCGCTGGCGATCACGAGGTCGGCGCAGAGGGCGAAGTCGCTGCCGCCGCCGAGGCACCAGCCGTGGACCTGGGCGATCGTCGGCTTCGGCGCCCGCCACACGCTCATCAGCTTCTGGGTCGGCGCCAGCGCCGCCGCGGTCGCGAAGGCAAAGTCCTTGCCAGGGTCCCACTCACCGTCCGTGCTCATCTGCTCGTCCCAGTGGTGGAAGCCGCCGCCGAAGTCGTAACCGGCGCAGAAGGCGCGGCCGGCGCCGCGGATCACGATCACCTTCACAGCGGCATCGGCGACCGCCCGCTCGACCGCCGCCTCGACCTCTTCCGGCATCGGCGGCACGATCGTGTTCAGCGAGTGGGGCCGGTTGAGGGTGATCGTCGCGACCTGCTCGGCGACCGTGTAGAGGATCGTCTCGAAGGCCGGCACGCTGGACTCGGCGGCCGGGGTCACGCTCAGCCCGCCGCGGCCTCGTCGGCGACGACGACCATCCGCTCGTTCTCGACCCGCCCGGCCGGGATCGAGCGGTCGCCGGCCAGCAGCTTCGCCAGCGCCTCGCGCTTCTCGGCGCCGGTGACCAGCCAGACGATCTGGCGGGCGGCGTCGATCGCCGGGTAGGTGAGCGTCATCCGGCGGTGGTCCTGATAGGCGGTCTCGGTCAGGGCGACGCGGCGGTCGCCGACCTCGAGCACCGGGTCGCCGGGGACCAGCGAGGCGGTGTGGCCGTCGGGGCCGAGGCCGAGGTGGACGAGGTCGAGCCGCTCCGGCAGCGAGCCTTCGTAGTCGTGGGCGGCGCCCTCGAGGTCGCGCTGGGTGACCGGCATCGGCCGCAGTGTCGACTGGTGGTCCATCGAGAGCCCCAGCACCATGTGGGTGAGGTTGCGGTCCTCGCTGCCTGGCGAGGCGATCCGCTCGTCGACCTGGAACAGCTCGGTCGCCTCCCAGGGCATCCGCTCGAGCTCGCCGAGGATCGCCAGCATCGCCCAGGGGGTGCGGCCGCCGCTCATCGCGAAGCCGAAGGGGCCGCGGGCGGCCGCCGCCTCAGCGCCGGCGGCGGCGATCAACTCGGCGGCCCGGCGCGCCGCCGCCTTCTCGTCGGCGACGACCTCCATCTGCGCGGCGTCCACCGGGCGCCCCTAGCTCGGCTTCTCGTCGTGGCCGCCGAACTGTTTGCGCATCGCCGACAGCACCTTGTCGCCGAAGTCGCCGAGGTTGCGCGAGTAGAAGCGCTCGTAGAGGGCGGTGGTCAGGACCGGCGCCGGCACCCCCTCGTCGATCGCCGCGATCGAGGTCCAGCGGCCCTCGCCGGAGTCGGAGACGCGGCCGGCGAAGTCGGAGAGGTCGGGCGATTCCTGCATCGAGGCGGCGGTCAGGTCGAGCAGCCAGGAGCCGACGACGCTGCCGCGCCGCCAGACCTCGGCCACCTCCGGCAGGTCGAGGTCGTACTGGTAGTACTCGGGCTCCTCCATCGGCGCGGTCTCGGCGTCGGCCTGGCGCTGGACCTTGCCGGCGTTGGCGTTCTTGAGGATGTTGAGCCCCTCGGCGTAGGCGGCCATCAGCCCGTACTCGATCCCGTTGTGGACCATCTTCACGAAGTGGCCGGCGCCGTTGGGGCCGCAGTGCAGGTAGCCGTTCTCGGCCGGCGAGGGGTCGCCGGAGCGCCCCGGCGTGCGCTCGGCCGATCCGACCCCCGGCGCCAGGCTGGCGAAGATCGGGTCGAGCCGCTGCACCGCCCGCTCGGGGCCGCCGATCATCAGGCAGTAGCCGCGCTCGAGGCCGAAGACGCCGCCGCTGGTGCCGCAGTCGACGTAGTCGATCCCGCGCTCGCCGACCGCGGCGGCGCGGCGGATGTCGTCGCGGTAGTAGGAGTTGCCGCCGTCGACGATCGCGTCGCCGGACTCGAGCACGGCGGCGACGTCGGTGACCGTCTGCTCGGTGATCTCACCGGCCGGCACCATCACCCAGACCGAGCGCGGCGCGCTCAGCTTCGCGGCCAGGTCCTGCAGCGAGGAGGCCCCCTCCGCGCCCTCCCCCGCCAGGGTGGCGACCGCGTCGGGGTTGACGTCGTAGGCGACGATCCTGTGACCGTCGCGCATCAGGCGGCGGGCCATGTTGGCCCCCATGCGACCGAGGCCGACGATTCCGAGTTCCATCAACAACCTCCGCTGGTGAGCGCTGCAGGGACAGGCCGTCGCAATCCTAGGCGCTTTCGACGCGTCTGCTCCTACGCGTCTTATAGATGTGTAGGAGCAGACGCGTGAGACCGAGCAGGTAGCCTGCGCGGTCGATGCCGAAGGGAGCCTCGAAGCACACCGATGCCGCCGCCGACGTGCTGGCGATCTTCGGCATCAGCGGCGACCTGGCGAAGAAAATGACCTTCCGGGCGCTCTACCGGCTCGAGGCCAGCGGCAAGCTCGAGTGCCCGATCGTCGGCGTCGCGATCGACGACTGGGACGACGAGCAGCTGCGCCAGCACGCTCGCGAGGCGATCACGGCGACCGTCTCCGACCCCGACAAGGACATCCTCACCCGCCTGGCCAATCGCCTCTCCTACGTCCAGGGCGACTACGCCGACGCCGAGACCTTCGCCCGCGTCGGCAAGGCGCTCGGCGACGCCAAGCACCCGGTCTTCTACCTCGAGGTCCCGCCCTCGCTGTTCGGCACCGTCGTCGACGGCCTCGGCAGGGCGGGGCTGACCGAGCGCGCCCACGTGGTGATCGAGAAGCCCTTCGGCCACGACCTCGAATCGGCGCGGGCGCTCAACGCCGAGCTCTGCCGCGTCCTCGACGAGGATCAGATCCTGCGGATCGACCATTACCTCGGCAAGGAGCCGGTGATGGACATCAGCTACCTGCGCTTCGTCAACTCGATCCTGGAGCCGGTCTGGAACCGCGCCCACGTCTCCCACCTGCAGATGACGATCGCCGAGGACTTCGGCGTCGATGACCGCGGCCGCTTCTACGACGCGGTCGGGGCGATGCGCGACGTGATCCAGAACCACGCCCTGCAGGTGCTGGCCCTGGTCGGGATGGGGCCGCCGACCGGCAACCACCACGACTCGATCCGCGACAAGAAGCTCGAATTCTTCAAGGCCATGCGGGCCGCCGACCCGAAGCGCTACGTGCGCGGCCAGTACGAGGGCTTCCGCGAGGTCAAGGACGTCGCCCCCGACTCGACCACCGAGACCTTCGCCGCGGTCGAGCTCGAGGTCGACAACTGGCGCTGGAGCGGCGTCCCCTTCTTCATCCGCGCCGGCAAGTGCATGCCGGCCAAGTCGAGCGAGGTGACGATCGTCTTCAAGCGGCCGCCGAACCTCGGCATCGGCCACGGCAAAACGCCGGAACCGAACAAGATGACGATCCGGATCGAGCCGGTGCCGGGGTCGCGGATGCGGCTCTACGCGAAGAAGGCCGGCCAGGAGGCGTTCGAGCCGGCCGACCTCGAGGTCCTCTTCGAGAAGACTCCCGGCGAGGACCCGGAGCCCTACGAGCGCCTGCTTGGCGACGCGATCGCCGGCGTCCACACGCTCTTCACCCGCCAGGACGCGATCGAAGAGACCTGGCGCGTGGTGCAGCCGCTGCTCGACGAACCCGGCCCGGTCCACCCCTACGAGCCCGGCACCTGGGGACCGAAGCAGGCCGACGCGCTGACCCGCGGCATCGCCCACTGGTCCGAGCCCTGGCTGCCGAACACCTAGCGTCCTGCTAGGTTTTGGGACCCCTTATTAGGGGCGCCTAACCATGATCCCCACCTTTGTCATCACCCTGCGAGAGGGCGTCGAGGCCTCGCTGATCGTCGGCATCATCGCCGCCTTCCTGGTCAAGGAGGGCCGCCGCGACGCGATGCGGCAGATGTGGGTCGGGGTCGCGATCGCGATCGCCCTCTGCACCGGGATCGCGGTGCTGCTGCGGGTGGTCGGCCAGGAGCTGCCGCAACAGCAGCAGGAGGGCCTGGAGACGGTGATCGGGCTGATCGCGGTCTCGACGATCTCCTACATGATCATCTGGATGCGCCGCCACGCGCGCGGGATCAAGGCCGAACTCGAGGGCGAGGCGGCCTCGGCCCTGGCGACCGGCTCGACCATGGCGCTGGTCGGGATGGCCTTCCTTGCCGTCCTGCGCGAGGGCTTCGAGACCTCGGTCTTCCTGCTCGCCGCCTTCCAGGATGCAACCGACACCACCGCCGCCGGGGCCGGCGCCGTGCTCGGCCTGATCGCCGCCGTCGCGATCGGCCTCGGCCTCTACCGCGGCGGCGTCCGCATCAACCTCAGCCGCTTCTTCCGCGTCACCGGCCTGGTCCTCGTCTTCGTCGCCGCCGGGCTGCTGGCGACCGCCGCCCACACCGCCCACGAGGCGGGCTGGATCAACAGCCTCCAAGGTCAGGCGCTCGACCTCACCTGGCTGGTGCAGCCGGGGACGGTGACCGGCTCGCTGCTGACCGGGATGCTGGGGCTGCAGCCGGCCCCAACCGTGATCGAGGTCGCCGTCTACGTCCTCTACGCGCTGCCGATGGCGATCTACGTGCTCTGGCCGGACCGCTTCCGCCCCGGCCGCCGCAGCCGCGTCCCCAGCCGCCAGGGCGCGCCCGCCGGCAATCCGGCGTGAGCCCCTCCCCCGCCTCGCGATGAGCTCGCTGACGCGCCCGCGCCTGCTGGCCTCGGCCGGGGTCGGCAGCGCCGTCTTCGCGGTCCCGCCCGGCGCCAGGCCGGGCGGCTACGTCGTCGGCGAAACGCTGCTCGGCTGAGCCAGCCGCCGCCGGAGTGCTTAGCCTGGATGCCGTGACCATCGACTCCGGAGAGAGAGCTGACCAGCTGCTTGCGCAGCTCGGCTACCAGGCATGGCGGCCGGGGCAGCGGGATGCCGTGATCGCGGCGCTGGAGGGGCGGGACTCGCTGATCGTGATGCCGACCGGGGGCGGCAAGAGCCTCTGCTACCAGCTGCCGGGACTTGCCTCCGAGGATCTGACGATCGTCGTCAGCCCGCTGATCGCGCTGATGCGGGACCAGTGGACGCGGTTGACGGCGGCTGGGCACCCGGTGGCGATGATCTCCTCAGGGATGAGCGACGAAGCGGCCCGGCGGGCGATCGGCCAGGTCCGCGGCGGCGAGGCGCGGATCGTCTACTGCTCGCCGGAGCGCTTCGGTTCGAGCGTATTCATCGAGGCGCTGGGGCAGCGGCGGATCGACCTGCTGGCGGTCGACGAGGCCCACTGCGTCTCCGAGTGGGGCCACGACTTCCGCCCCGACTACCTGCGGCTGCCGCAGATCGCCGAGCGGCTCGGGCGGCCGACGGTGATGGCCTGCACGGCGACGGCGACGAAGCCCGTCGCGGCGGAGATCGCCAGCCGCTTCGGCATGCGCGAGCCGCTGCAGGTGCGCTCCGGCTTCGACCGTCCCAACCTCTCCTTCGACGTCGTCCCGCTCGAAGGGACCGGCTCCAAGGCGCGCCGCCAGGCGCTGCTCGAGGCCGGCCTCGCCGACCCGGCCAACCGGCCGGCGATCGTCTACTGCGGCACCCGCAAGGACACCGACGAGGTGGCGGCGACGCTGCGCGAGGCGGGGCTGCCGGCGCTCGCCTACCACGCCGGCATGGAGGCGGAGGAGCGCAGCGAGGCGCAGGGGCGCTTCATGCGCGGCGACGCCGACGTGATCGTCGCCACCAACGCCTTCGGGATGGGGGTCGACAAGGCCGACGTGCGCTCGGTCTGGCACATGGCGATCCCGACCAGCGTCGAGGCCTACTACCAGGAGGCCGGCCGCGCCGGCCGCGACGGGCGCCCCGCCCGCGCCGTGCTGCTGGCGATGAAGATGGACCTCGGCCGCCTGGTCCGCTTCAACGAACAGCGCGCCGGCGACCCCGAGCTGGCGATCGCCCACGAGCGCGGCTGGCGCGCCTACCACGCGATCAAATCGTTCATCTACTCCGAGCGCTGCCGCCGCCGCTCGCTGCTCGACCACTTCGGCGACCGCGCCGCCGGGGCGCCGCTGGAGCGCTGCTGCGACTTCTGCGACCCGCAGAGCTGGCTGCCTGACCCGGCGACGATCGCCGTGCGCCGGCCCAAGCGCGGTGGCTCGCCCGCCCCGGTGCCGGACCTCTCGCCCGCCGACGCGCCCCTGTTCGAGGCGCTCAAGGCCTGGCGCCTGCGGGCCGCCGCCGGCAAGCCCGCCTACACCGTCGCCAACAACCGCACCCTCGCCGCGATCGCCGCCCTGCGCCCCGCCGACCCCGGCGCCCTGATCGAGATCAGCGGCGTCGGCCCCAGCTTCATCGCCAAGTACGCGCCGGAGGTGCTGGCGATCGTCGCCGAGCACCACAGCGCCCTCGCCGCCTGAGCCCGCCTCCCGTCCGCCCGGCGACGAGGAGGACGCCGGACGGAAGTTGCCGCTCACTCTCCCTGGCTAGCTCGATGCCGAGCATACGCCGATGTTTACGGGTTGGGAAGGGCATGGAGCCGGCCGGTCGAAGAGGATGCCGATGACCCGCGTCAACAAGGCCCGGGCGGTGAGCTGCGCGCTCGCCGCCCTTTTGCTGCTGGCGCTGCTCGGCGCCGTGCCGGCCGCGGCGCGACTGCTGGAGCCGCGCGGCGGCAAGGTCTACTTCGGCGTCTCCGACACCGGCGACAGCGCCCAGTTCGGCGAATTCAGCACCGCGATCTCCAAGCACCCGGCGATCATCGAGAGCTTCCGCAGCTGGGGCAGCGACTTCCCCGAGTCGATCCACCGCTGGCAGGTCGCCCGCGCCCGGCCGATGCTCCACATCACCACCGCCGACGCCAGCACCGGCGCCGAGATCCTCACCCCGCAGGCGATCGCCGAAGGCGCCGGCGACGGCTACCTGATCCGGCTCAACCGGCTCTTCTGGGAGAAGAAGATGCGCGCCTACGTGCGGCCGCTGGGCGAGCCCAACCGCTGCCTCAACGTCTACGCCTCCTACGACTGCGCCGGCAACCCTCGCGACGCCGCCCACAGCCCGCGCGCCTACCGGCTCGCCTTCCGCCGCATCTACGTGATCGTCCACGGCGGCGGCAAGGCGGCGAAGATCGACGAACGCCTGGCCGAAGCCGGGCTGCCGCCGCTGCACAGCAACGTCAAGGGGCTGCCGGCGGCGCCGGTGGCGATCGTCTGGAGCCCGCTGCCGGCGGGCTCGCCGACCGTGCCCCAGAACCGGCCCCGTCACTTCTACCCCGGCGCCCGCTGGGTCGACTGGGCCGGCACCGACTTCTACGCCTCCGACCCCGACTGGAAGTCCCTCAACGGCCTCTACAACCGCTTCGCCGGCAAGCCCTTCGCGCTGACCGAGTGGGGCGTCGAAAGCGGCGACGACCCCAGCTTCGTCAGCCACCTGTTCGCCTGGGTCGAGAGCCACCCGCGCTGCAAGATGCTCGTCTACTACCAGGACTTCGGCACCACCAGCAACTACCGGATCCAGAACTTCCCGGCCAGTCTGGAAGTGCTCAGGGACGAGATCCATTCGCCGATCTTCCCGGCCTACGCGCCGGGTGCGCCGCACCTGCCGCCGCCGCCGCCCGGTGGCGTTTCGCCTTCGCAGCCTTAGATTTCGGCCTCCCCTTCGGCTTCGGCCGCACCGGTTCCAGCGCGGTGATGCTCGAGTAGCCGGTGAGGTAGATGCGGCGGCCGTCGGAGATCACCGGCGTGTAGGTGCCCTTCGGGTAGTGGAAGACGCGGCGGCCGCTCCTCATCATGAAGCCGCTGGTGGTTTTGCCGTTGAACTCGGCGACGTAGACGATGTTGCCGACGGCCGAGATCGAGCCGACCACCTGGCCCCCCGCCGAGCGGCTCCAGCGCACGCTGCCGTCCCTGGCGTCGAGCGCGTAGAGGTTGCCGTCGAAGGAGCCGATGTAGACGGTCGGCGGGCTGTGCGGGGTGTTGGCGACAGCCGGGCCCGAGTAGGCGTAGCCGCCGGTCGAGTAGGTCCAGGCGAGGCTGCCGTCGTTGAGGTCGAAGCTGTAGACGCGGCCGTCGTTGTTGCCGGCGTAGACGCGGCCGTAGGCGACCGCCGGGGTCGAGTAGAACTCGCCCGAGGCGCCGAAGCCGGGGCCGAGCGAGCCCGACTGCCAGATCAGCCTGCCGGTCCTGGCGTCGACCGCGTTCATGTAGCCGCCGTAGTCGCCGACGTAGAGGCGGCCGCCGTAATAGGCCGGGGCCGACTTCACCGGACCGCCGAGCTGGGTCGCCCAGCGGACGTTGCCGCTGATCGTGCTGAGCGCGTAGAGGTCGCCGTTTTCGCAGCCGAAGTAGACGCTGCGGCCGATCACCACCGGCGAGGACTCGGCCCGCCCCGGCAGCGGCTTTTTCCAGATCGTCTTGCCGGTCCTGGCGTCGAGCTTGACGATGTGGCCGGGGACCAGGTTGACGATGTAGAGGCGGTGGCGGGAATAGGTCGGGGAGGAGGCGTTGAGGCGGCCGATCCGCCGTTCCCAGAGGACCTTGCCGGTGTTGGCGTCGAGGGCGAAGGCGAAGCCGCTGTTGTTGACCGCGTAGAGCTTGCCGCCGACGTAGATCGGCGGGAACTCGAGCAGCGGCCGCTCGGTGTAGCGCCAGAGTTTGCGGAAGGGCGGCTTGATCCCCTGCGCCGGCAGGTAGCGGGTGCGGGCCGGGTTGAGCCCGTACATCGGCCAGTTGACGGTCGTCCGCGGCTTCAGCGTCGGCGGCGGCTTCTGCGGCTTGAAGACGGCGTTGGGGTTGTGGACGTCGGGCGGCCGCTTCAGTTCTTCGTAGGCGACGGCGAGGCTGAGCACGATCGCCAGCGCCAGCACCCCGATCGCCGTCCAGCGCCATTGCGGGTCGTGCAGCACACGCCGGCCGGCGTCGCGCAGGCGGCGGGCCTGGGGCCCGCCCTCAAGCATTCGCCGCGGCCTGGCGCTCGGACTCGGTGACGATGCCGGTGAGCAGCTGCTTGATCGCCTGCTTGACGACGGCGACGACGGCGGGGCCGACCAGCGGCAGGGTCGGCGTCGTGCGGACGGCGTAGACGACCCGGGTGCCGCCGTCGCGCGGGGTCAGTTCGACCGTGCCGACGTGGTCGCGGACGGGGGCGCCGGAGAGCAGCTTGTAGGAGAAGCGGTGCGGCGACTGATAGGCGATCACCTGCTCGCGCAGTGGCGGCCCGACCGAGCTCAGGACCCGGATCGCGCCGACCCCGTTCGGCGCCGGCTCCCCCTCCCGCTCCAGCACCGACTTGCGCATCGGCGTGATCGCGGCGTAGCGGCGATGGTCGGTGAGGACGCCGAAGACGACCTCCGGCGGCGCCGCGATCTGGCGCTCGTAGGTGAAGCTGGCCATCCGCGAAGGGTATAGAGGCAGCCTTAAGCCAACCGCCAACGCTGAGGATCCGAGCCCTCGAGGGCGGTGGCGGTTCCCTTCAGCGCCATGTGGTCGAGGCAGGAGAGGACGATCTGCAGGACCCAGGCGCTGGTCGGGGTGTTGAGGTTGTCGGGGCCGACGATCGCGGCGACGACCTCGAAGGCGGTCGGCTCGCCGTCGCCGAGGGCGGCGCGGACCTTGCCCAGCAGCTCCTCGACCTGGGCCCGCGCCGCGGCGATCTTCGCCTCCGGGTCGCGGAAGGGGCGGCCGTGGCCGGCGAGGCAGAGTTCGACCTGCAGCGGCTCGATCTTCTCGAGGCTGGCGAGGAACTCGCCGATCGGGTCGGGGGTGTGGCCGTAGTCGAAGAAGAGGACCGTCCGCCCCAGCAGGTGGTCGCCGGAGATCATCAGCCTGCGCTCGGGCTGGTGCAGGACGACGTGGGAGGGCGCGTGGCCCGGGGTCTCGTGCACCTGCCAGGTGCCGAGGTCGGTCTCGACCTCGACCCCCGCGACCAGCTCGCGGTCGGGCTCGCGGATCGCGTCGATCCCGGTCTCGGCGTCGCCGCTGCGGGACTCGCGGTAGCGCTCCAGCGCCGCCGCCGGGACGCCGCTCTGGCGTGCCACCTCGAGCCGCTGCTCGAGCGCCGCGGCGGGGTCGGTGGCGAGCAGGCGCACATGCCCCCAGGCCGGGTGCATCCAGAGCTCGCAGCCGGCGGCGGCGGTGATCGGCGCGGCGAGCCCGTAGTGGTCGGTGTGGGAGTGGGTGCAGACGAGGAGGCGGACGTCCTCAAGGCCGAAACCGGCCTGGGCCAGGGCCAGGTCGAGCTGGCGCAGCCGCCCCTCGCCCCCCATCCCGGTGTCGAAGAGGACGATGCCGCCGTCGGCGGCGAGCGCCCAGGCGTTGCCGTGCGGCACCCCCGGCCAGGGCAGCGGCAGCCGCAGCCGCCAGACCCCCGGCAGCACCCGCTCCGTCCGCGCCGCGTCAGCTCGAGGGTCCGCCGCCATCCCTGGGCATCCTCCCAGGTCGGGCGGGGCCTACGGCGCGACGAAGCTGGCCGGGTCCGGGCCGGTGCGCTGACCGGCGTCGAGGCGCTCGATCGCGGCCATGTCGTCCTCGCTCAGCTCGAAGTCGAAGAGGTCGAAGTTCTCGCGGATCCGCGCCGGCGTCACCGATTTGGGGATGACGACGTTGCCGAGCTGCAGGTGCCAGCGCAGGATCGTCTGGGCGACCGTCCTCTCGTGGTGGGCGGCGATCGTCGCCAGGGTGTCGTCCTCGAGCAGGGCGCCCTGGGCGAGCGGGCTCCAGGCCTCGGTGGCGACGCCGTGCTCGTCGTGCCAGGCGCGCAGCTCGGCCTGCTGCAGGGCCGGGTGCAGCTCGATCTGGTTCACCGTCGGCAGCTGCTCCGCCTCGGCCCGCAGCCGCTCGAGGTCCTCGACGCGGAAGTTGGAGACGCCGATCGAGCGGCTGCCGCCCTCCGCCTCGATCCGTTCGAAGGCGCGCCAGGTGTCGAGGTAGCGGTCCCGGCTCGGCACCGGCCAGTGGATCAGGTAGAGGTCGACGTGGTCGAGACCGAGCCGTTCGCGGCTGCCCTCGAAGGCGCGCAGGGTCGCGTCGTAGCCCTGCTCGGCGTTCCAGAGCTTGGTCGTGACGAAGACCTCATCGCGGTCGAGGCCGGCGGCGGCGATCGCCTCTCCCACTCCCGCCTCGTTGCGGTAGGCGGCGGCGGTGTCGAGGTGGCGGTAGCCGGCGCCGAGGGCCTCTTCCACCGCCTCCTGGGTATCCGCCGGGGGCACCTGGAAGACGCCGAACCCGAGCTGGGGGATCTCGACGCCGTCGCGCAGGGTCAGGGCGGGGACCGTGGTCACGTCTGCCATCTTCTCTCTCCTTCTTCGGGTCTCGAACTCGTCGAGTACCCCGGCCGCGGCCGAGTATGCGCGGCGCGGAGAGCGGGCTGCTAGCTGCTGGCGAGGCCGATCGCCAGCAGCGGGAAGGCCAGCATCACGCCGAGGTAGGCGCCCATCGCGGCGCCGGTGGCGAGGCTGGCGGTGTTCGACCGCGCGCCGGAGACGCAGCCGACGAGGAAGACGAAGCCGGCGATCCCGAGACCGATCCAGAAGACGGGTGGCATGCGGCGGCGAGAATACCCGATCGGCGGCAGGAATCGGCGCCCGCGGCGCAAACGTTCAGGGCATGAACGAGACCGGCGGCAGGAAGAACGGCAAGTTGATCCTGGCGGCGATGATCTTCGCCGTCTCGATGACCTTCATCGACCAGACGATCGTCGCGATCGCGGTCCCCAACCTCCAGCACGACCTCTCGCTCTCCGCCACCGGGGTGCAGTGGATCATCAACGGCTACCTGCTCTCGCTCTCGGCCCTGTTCGCCTTCGGCGGCCGCCTCGCCGACATCGCCGGCCACCGCAAGATGGTGACGATCGGCGTCGTCATCTTCGCCACCGCCTCCGGCCTCTGCGGCGCCACCCCGACCGGCGGCGGCGCCGAGGCCTGGATCATCGTCTTCCGGGTGGTTCAGGGGGCCGGCGCGGCGCTGATGTTCCCGGCGGCGCTGGCGATCGTGCTCGAGGCCTTCCCGGTCCAGGAGCGCGGCCGCGCCCTGGCGCTGTTCTTCGGGATCGCCGGCGGCCTCACCTGCATCGGCCCGCTCGCCGGCGGCTACCTGACCGAGTGGACCTGGCGGGCGATCTTCTGGGTCAACATCCCGGTCGCGATCATCGCCCTCGTCCTCACCGCGATCTCCAAGCCCGAGAACGAGAAGCGGCCGGCGCCGCTCGACTACCGCGGCACGGTGCTGATCACCGGCGGCATGGGCCTGGCGGTGCTGGGCCTACAGCAAGCGAGCGTCTGGCACTGGAGCAACCCGATCACCTGGATCTGCATCGCCGCCGGCGCCACCCTGCTGGCCGCCTTCGTCGCCCTCGAGCTGCGGATCGCCAACCCGCTGCTGCGGCTCTCGGTCTTCCGGGACCGCGCCTTCACGGTCGACAACATCGTCCTCTTCCTGCTGATGATCCCCTTCGTCCCGCTCTTCTTCTTCGCCAGCATGTACGCGCAGATCTCGCTCGGCGAAAGCGCCTCGGAAACCGGTCTCTACCTGCTGATCTTCTTCGCCGGCTTCGCGATCGCGACCCAGTGGGGCGGCCGCATCCTCGACCGCGTCGGCGCCCGGCCCTCGGTCGTCGTCGGCTGCGCCGTCGCCGCCGTCGGCTTCTACCTCTGGGGACACAAGCTCCCCGACCTCTCGGTCAGCGCCCAGTGGCCCTACATCGTCCTCGCCGGCGCCGGCGTCGGGCTCGTCCTCAGCCCCGCCAACACCGACGCGCTGAACCGGGTGCCGAGCAGCCGCTACGGCGAGGCGACCGGGATCACCCAGACCGTCCGCAACTTCGGCTCCAGCATCGGCCTGGCGATCCTCGGCACGATCCTGGTGCTGGAGAACAAGTCGAACCTGGAGACGACGCTCGGCGCCCACGGGGTGCCGAAGGCGAAAGCCGACGAAGTCGCCGCCTCGATCAGCCAGGGCGGCGCCACCTCGGGCTCGGAAGCCTTCCATCAGGCCGGTGCCCACGCCCAGCAGCTCTACGCCGCCGTCCAGCACGACTTCGCCCTCGCCTCGCGCACCGTCTTCTACGTGATGGCCGGGGTGATGGCGCTGGCCTTCGTCGTCGCGGCGCTGACGATGCCGCGCGGCAAGGTCGAGCAGCAGGTCGAGGAGCCGGCGGCCGCACCGCTGGCCGGCGCCGGCTGACGCCACGCCAGCGGGTAGGTTTGGGCGGTGAAGCTGCTCGCCTTCAGCGACCTGCACCGCGACCTCGGGCAGGCGGCGGAGCTGGTCGAGCTGTCGGCCGCGGCCGACGTCGTGATCGGCGCCGGCGACTTCGCCTCGGTCCACGAGGGGCTGGAGGAGACGATCGCCGCCCTGGCCGCGATCGCGACCCCGACCGTGCTCGTCCCCGGCAACAACGAGACGCTCGACGCCCTGCGCGCGGCCACCGCCGGCTGGGACGCGGCCACGGTCCTGCACGGCGAGGGGACGACGATCGCCGGCGCCGAGTTCTTCGGCCTCGGCGCCGGGATCCCGGTCACCCCCTGGGAGTGGAGCTTCGACCTCGACGACGCGGCGGCGACGGCGCTGCTGGACGACTGCCCCGAGGGCGCGGTCCTGGTTCTGCACTCGCCGCCCCAGGGCCACTGCGACAGCGCCGGCGGCGACACCCACTTCGGCAGCCCGGCGCTGCTGGCGGCGATCGAGGCGAAGCGGCCGCGGCTGGCGGTCTGCGGTCACATCCACGAGTCGTGGGGGTGCGAGAGCGAGATCGGCGGCACGCCGCTGCGCAATCTCGGCCCCACCGGCACCTGGATCGAGCTCTAGCCGCGGCGATGGAAGCCAGCGGCCCCAAGCGCGGCGGGCTGATCCTGGCGACGCTGATCCTCGTCGCTGGCGTCGCCAACCTCAACCTCGCCGTCGCCAACGTCGCCCTGCCGGACATCGGCAAGGCCTTCGACGCCGGTCAGACCACGGTCGACCTGATCGCCGTCGGCTACTCGCTGGGCCTGGCCGCCTCGGTCCTCTACCTCGGCGCCGTCGGCGACCGCTACGGGCGCAAGGCGCTGCTGCTGCTCGGGATGGCGCTGACCGTCCCCGCCTCGATCCTCGCCGCCTTCGCCCCCTCGGCGATCGTCCTCTTCGGCGCCCGGGTCTTCGGCGGCGTCGCCGCCGGGATGGCCTACCCGACGACGCTGGCGCTGATCACGGCGCTGTGGTCGGGGGCCGAACGGACCAGGGCGATCGCGCTCTGGTCGGCGCTCGGCGGCGGCGCCTCGGCGCTGGGGCCGCTGATCGCCGGGGCGCTGCTGGAAGGGTTCCCCTGGGGCTCGGTCTTCATCATCAGCGCCCCGCTGGCGATGATCGCCCTCTTCCTCGCCTGGAAGCTGGTCCCCGCCCACGTCAACGAGACCACCGGCCGGGTCGACCACCTCGGCGGCATCCTCTCGATCGCCCTGGTGGCGACGCTGGTGCTGGCGATCAACCTGGCGCCGGAACCGGGCAAGGGCACGACCGCGATCATCCTCGGCATCGTCGCCCTGGCCGCGACCGGGGCCTTCCTGCTGCGCCAGCGCCGCGTCTCCTTCCCACTCTACGACCTCGGGATCGCGGCGCGCCGGACCTTCTGGGTCGCGGCGCTGGCCGGGATCATCGTCTTCGGCTCGCTGATGGGGGCGATGTTCATCGGCCAGCAGTTCGTCCAGAACGTGCTCGGCTACTCGACCCTCGAAGCCGGCGTCGCGATCCTGCCCGGGGCGGTGGGGATGATCCTGGTGGCGCCGCGCTCGGCCCGCCTGGTCGAGTCGCACGGCTCCCGCTTCACCCTGCTGGTCGGCTTCGTCTTCTGCCTGCTCGCCTTCGCGGTGATGCTGGTGCTCTGGGACGAGAACGCCACCTACTGGGTTGTCGGCCTCGGCTACCTGCTGGTCGGCGTCGGCGTCGGCTTCGCCGGCACCCCCGCCTCGCGCTCGCTGACCGGCTCGGTGCCGGTGAGGAAGGCCGGCATGGCCTCCGGCACCGCCGACCTCCAGCGCGACCTCGGCGGCGCGATCATGCAGTCGATCCTCGGCGCCCTGCTGACCGCCGGCTACGCCGCCAGCTTCGCCGCCCAGATCGCCGCCTCGCCGCAGGCCAGCAGCGTCAGCGAGAAGGTCCAGAACGAACTGACCAAGTCCTTCTCCAGCGCCGCCAATACCGCCCAGCAGTACCCCCAGTACGCGCCCCAGATCGTCGCCGCCGCGCGCAAGTCCTTCCTCGACGGCGGCGACTGGACCTACGCCGCCGGGATGATCGCGATCGCCCTCGGCATCGCCGTCGTCTTCTTCCTCTTCCCCAAGCACGAGGACGAGCGACGCCTGCTCGAGCGCTTCCACGCCGAAGACGCCGCGGCATCGAGCGCCCCCTGAACACTTACTGTTCCCATAGGCACAGTAAGTGTTCAGGGGATAATCCGGCGATGGCCCACCGCCTGCTCCGCGCCGCCGATGCCTTCTGGCGCCCCTCGAACCAGATGTCGGTGCTGAACACCGACCTCGGCAAGCAGCTCGAGGCCGGGGCGCTGGGGGCGCGGCTGTGGCGGCTGGCGCCGGGACAGGCGTCGACCAGGCACCGCCACCGCGACCAGGAGGAGCTCTACGTCCTGCTCGAGGGCAGCGGCCGGGCGCGGATCGACGCCGAGCCGCCACTGACCCTGGCCCCGCTCGACACGCTCCTGGTCGAGCCTGGCTCGGTCCGCCAGCTCTTCAACGACACCGAGGCCGACCAGCTCTGGCTCGTCGTCGGCGCCCCGCCCGAGGGCGGCAACACGCTGGAGATGAGCGCGGAGCTGCTGCGCGAGCTGTATCCGGACGGGCCAAAGGCGCTGCCGCCCGAGCTGGAAGAAGGCTGAGCTCCTAGGCGCGCCCGGTGGCGCCCTCGACGAAGACCGCGGCGAGCGTCTCGCCGAGCTGCTCCGGCGACAGCTCGTCGTCGGGGTCGAACCAGAAGATCGTCCAGTTGAGCAGGTTCAGCAGCGACAGTGTCAGCAGCTTCGAGTCGATGTCGCCGCGCAGCCGCCCGGCCTGCTGGTCGGCTGCGATCAGCCGCCGCACCAGCGCCTGGTAGCGGTCGCGCTCGGCGATGACTTCGCGGCGGCGCTCGGGCGAGAGCGCCCGCAGCTCGATCGCCGTCACCATCTGCATGTCGCGTTCGCCCAGCGCCGAGACGACGTGGGCCCGGATCACCGCCCGCAGCCGCTCCTCGGCGGGCGCCTGCGCGGCGGCGGCCTCGGCGGCCTCGGCGATCCGGGCCAGGCTGTGCATCGAGATCGCGTAGAGCAGGTCCTCCTTGGTGGAGATGTGGTGGTAGAGCGAGGCCTTGCGGATGCCGAGCGCGTCGGAGAGCTCGCGTGTGGTCGCCTGCGCGTAGCCCTTGCGGCGGAAGAGATCCGCCGCCGTCGTCAGCAGCCGCTCGGAAGTGGACGGCTCAACTGCCATCTCCTCGCGCTCCCGCCTGTATGTGCCGAGACCCCCGCCTCAAGAACCGGAACGTATCATTTGACCGGTCGCCAGGAGGCACGGATACGCTGCCTCCGTGGCCTCGCCGTCCCCGGCACCCGAACTCGCCTTCGAGAGCGCCGCCGGGCGCTGGCTGCTCGGGGTCGCGGTCGCCGGCTCCGGGCTGACCTTCCTCGACGGCACCGTCGTCAACGTCGCCCTGCCGGACATCGGCCGCGACCTCGGCGCCAGCACCAGCGCCCTGCAGTGGATCCTCAACGGCTACCTGCTGACCCTGGCCTCGCTGATCCTGCTCGGCGGCTCGCTCGGCGACCGCTACGGCCGCCGCCGCGTCTTCGTCCTCGGCGTCGGCCTCTTCACCGCCGCCTCGCTGCTCTGCGCGGTCGCCCCCACCACCAGCCTGTTGGTCGGCGCCCGCCTGATCCAGGGCGTCGGCGGCGCCCTGCTGACGCCGGGCAGCCTGGCGCTGCTGGAGGCCAGCTTCCGCCGCGGCGACCGCGCCCGGGCGATCGGCGCCTGGTCGGGCCTGGGTGGGGTCGCGACCGCGTTCGGGCCGCTGCTCGGCGGCTACCTCGTCGGCGCCGTCTCCTGGCGGGCGATCTTCGTGATCAACCTGCCAATCGGCATCTTCGTCGCCTGGGCGGCGAGCCGCCACGTGCCGGAGAGCCGCGATCCCCGTTCCAGCGGTCGGCTCGACCTGCGCGGCGCGGCGCTGGCGGCGCTCGGCCTCGCCGGCACCACCTACGCGCTGATCGAGGCGCCGGGCGGGGAAGCCTCGCCGGCGGTCCTCCTCGCCGGCGTCGGCGGCGTGCTGGCGCTGGTCGCCTTCTTCGCCGGCGAGCGCTCCAGCGCCAACCCGATGCTGCCGCTGGAGATCTTCCGCTCGCGCCAGTTCAGCGCCGCCAACGGCGTCACCTTCGTCGTCTACGCCGCCCTTGGCGGCTTCTTCTTCCTGCTCGTCTCCTTCCTGCAGATCTCGATGGGCTACACGCCGGTCGAGGCCGGCGCCGCCTCGCTGCCGGTGACGGCGCTGATGCTGGCCTTCTCCGCCCGCGCGGGGGCGCTGGCGGAGCGAATCGGGCCGCGGATCCCGCTCACCGTCGGGCCGCTGGTGATCGCCCTCGGGTTGCTGGCGATGCTGCGGATCGAACCCGGCGACAGCTACCTGACCGCGGTGCTGCCGGCGGTGGTCGTCTTCGGCCTCGGCCTGACCCTGGTCGTGGCGCCGGTCACCGCGACCGTGCTCGCCGCCGCCGACGAGCGCCACGCCGGCATCGCCTCCGGCGTCAACAACGCCGTCGCCCGCGTCGCCGGCCTGCTCGCCGTCGCCGTCCTGCCGGCGGTCGCGGGACTGACCGGCGAGAGCTTCTACGACCCGGCGAAGATGACGGCCGGCTTCCACACGGCGATGCTGGTCTGCGCCGCCCTCGCCGCCGCTGGCGGCGTCCTCGCCTGGCTGACGATCGACACCGGCGTCCTCCACACCGAGGCCGGGCCCGGCAGCGACACCCCCGAGCGCCTGGCCGAGGACTTCACCTGTGGCGTCGGCGCGCCGCCGCTGCGACCGGGGCGCGAGGCGGAGTGCGCTATCCCAGCAGAGCCATCGCCGCCGCGCCCGGCAGCACCCGCGTGAACACGATCCGCAGGATCGCTTCCTGGCGGCGCTGGAGGGCGTCGACCTGGGGAATCTGCGCGGGCGCGGACTTCAGCACCGGCGTCCGCGATTCGGGCGGGGTCTGGCTGACGTCGGCGCCGGCGGCGCCGGCGAGGCAGCCGAGGACGCCTTCGGCGATCAGCCGCGCCCGCGCTTCGGCGCCGGCTTCGATCGGGTGCAGGTTGTCGGCCTGCATCAACTCCGGGTGGGAGGCGACGAAGCCGGCCCATTCGGGCACCTGCGTGCCGGGCCGCGAGGCGGCGAATTCGCGCACCACCCGGTTCTTGCCGGCGCTGTCGACGCCTTCGACGCTGAGACCGTGGATGGTCGGCACGACCATGCAGCGGTTGCCGACCGTCGCCGCCACCCGGCTCAGGTTTCCGGCCAGGATCTGGGGATAGTTGGGGTTGTCGTTGGTGCCGGCGTCGAAGACGATCACCGACTGGCCGGGCTCGTAGCTTTCTTCGAACAGTTCGCGGATCTCGTAGCTGTTGGAGCCGCCGACCGCGTTGACGGTCAGCTTCACCCCGGGCAGGTATTTGGGCAGGAAGGGCGAGGTCAGTTCCTCGAGGCTGTCCCCGACGACCAGCACCCAGGGGCGTTCGGCGGCCCGGGCCAGCGGCGCCGTCGCGGCCAGCGCCAGCGCCACCACCGCGATCGCGACCCCCGTCAACCTCCTCGCCGTCGCCATCGGCCAAATTTCTACACTACGGCCGATGAAGCCGACCGCGCCCGCGCCCGCTCGGCTCCTCGCGATCTTCTGCTTGTCGATCGCGCTTGCGGCCTTGGCCCTGGCGGGATGCGGTGGCGGCTCCGCGGCTCCCGGCAAGGGCGCGACGACGGCCGCGAGCACGCCAACCGCGGGCGCCAAGCCACAGGCCCATGCTTCCCCCGGCTCCTGCGCGAGCCAGCTCGGGCCCTTCCTCGCCTCCCTCGACACCCTGCGCCGCAAGCTCGAGGTCGGTCTCAGCTACGAACAGTACGTCGCCGAGGTCGGCGCGGTGAAAGCCGCCTACGCCCAGCTCCCGGTCGACCGCCTCCCCCTCGACTGCCTGCTGAAGTCGGGCACCCCCGCCGAGCGGGCCTTCGACAAGTACATCGCCGCCGCCAACACCTGGGGCGAATGCCTGGCCGAAACCGGCTGCACCGCCGGCACGATCGAATCCACGCTGCAGGACGAATGGCACCTCGCCTCCCACTTCCTCGGCGCCGCCGCCAGCGGCTAACCGAGGCCCATATCCAGCTCGGCGACTCGGAGCGCCGCCGCTGTCGGCACCATCCTGGCGCCCTGCTGGTGCAGCAGGCCAACCCCGACCAGCTCGGCGACGGCGCGCTCGATCGCTTTCACTTCGCTGCGCCGTCGCTTCGTGTGCACCGTCATCGCGTCGACCAGCCGCAGCAAGGTGAGCTCTTCCGGGTGGCGTTCGATCAGGATCGCGAGAGCCGCTGCTTCGACGACCCTGTCGGCACGGGCGGCCGGTCTCACCGGGGGCTGGTCATCTGCGTCATGCATGGGGCCTGTCAAGTCGGGGGCGGCGCAAAGTCACCCCCAGCGGCGCACCCGCCCAGCGCCACGAACAGGGAAAGGCCGCAAAGCGGGCCGGGAATCCGCGGTGCGAAGAGATTCAGGCGACCCTTCCACGAACATAGACTATTGGCTATGGTCATTGGGCCACGAGCCTACAAGGCTCTTGGCCGTGCCAGAACGATCCCCGATTCCCACCTCGGCCCAACTGGGCACGGCATTCCGCCAACTGCGGGAAGAGCGCGGCCTGACGATCGAAGACCTGGCGGGGATGGCGGGTATCCACACGACCTACCTCTCGGAAGTCGAACGCAAATTGCGCAACCCGAGCTGGGAAGTGGTCCGGGCCGTGACCAGCGCGTTCGAGATCGACTTCCCGGAACTCCTCAGCCTGGCCGAGACGGTCGCGGCGGCGGAGCCTCCCGGGGACCAGCCGGCCTCCTCACCGACCTAGACCATGGACTATGGTCAGAGGCGGTCCGCGCCGCAAATCTCCGCTTCGTGCCATCCACCTCAGCTCAACTCGGCGCCGCCATTCGCCGCCTGCGCACGGAGCGCGAACTGAGCGTCGAGAACCTCGCCGCGGTCGCCGGCATCCACTGGACGTACCTGTCGGGCATCGAGCGCGAACGGCGCAACCCGAGCTGGAAGGTCCTGAGCGCGATCGCCCAGGCCCTCGGGGTCAGGGTCTCCCAGATCGCCCGGCTCGCGGAGGAGATGGCCGACTCCGGTGGCTCGCGGCCGGTCCCTCGGCGGCGTCGGGGATAGCCGCCGGGACGGGCGGCTGCCCGGAGCGCGGGAAGCGGGCGGCGAAAGGCAGGCCCAGCAGCGAGATCGCGGCCATCGCCAGGAAAGCGGCCAGCGGCTCGTGGACCAGGACCTGAACGATCAGCGCCACCACCAGCCCGCCGAGGTTGCCGGCCATCCAGACGATCGCCCCCGCGGTGCCGGCGGCGGCGCCGGCCAGGCGCTCGGCGGCGGTGAGGACCACCGGCAGCGCCGGCAGCATCACGAAGCCCATCACCGCGACCACCGCGGCGCGGGCGCCGAGCAGCGAGAAGGCCCCGAGGGCGGCGCAGCCGACGGCGCTGGTCAGCACGGCGCCGCGCAGGAAGGCGCGCTCGGCGCCGCGGCGGGCGAGCAGCGGCGGCAGCACCGCGCAGCCGGCGATCCCGGTCAGGACCATCCCGGCCAGCAGAGCGCCCGCGCCCTGTTCGGAGACGCCGGAGGGGTGCAGCAGCGTCTGCAGCCAGGTGGCGAGGGCGACGAAGACGCCGAAGCCGACGAAGACCAGCCCGCACATCGTCCGCATCGCCGGCAGCGCCCACAGCGCCCGCGCCGCACCACCCTCGATCGCCGCCCTCTCCCCACTCTCCTGCCCGGGACGGCGCAGGGCCAGGGCGAGCGCCAGGGCGGCGAGAACGGCAAACACCGCCTCGACCGCCAGTAGCCGCTCGATCTGGCCGTGGGCGCCGAGGGTCGGGCCGAGGATGAGCGCAAAGAGCATGCCGGCGAAGCTGGCGGCCGAGCCGACGGCGATCCCGACGGGGCGCTGGTCGGGGGGCAGGTACTCGCCGGCGAGCTTGCTGATGGCGCTGAGGACGACGGGCTGGGCGACGGCGATCGCCAGCTGCCCGGCCATCCCCCAGGCGAACGCCGGCCCGCCGAGCCGCAGCAGGGCGCCGGCCGCCATCAGCGCCCCGCCGGCCGCCAGCGCCGGCCGGAAGTGGCTGTCGAGCAGCCGGCCGGCGGGAATCGCCAGAACCACGTAGAGCAGCGGGAAGATCTCCGCCAACCAGCCGACCGCGGCCACCGAGACCCCGTAGTAGTGGGCCGTCCCGGTGGCGATCGGGGCGTAGGTGAGCCAGAGCAGCTGGGTGCCGGCGCAGACGCAGGCAAAGGCGGCGATCACGGTCCAGCCGCCCACGCGAGGCTCCTCAGCGCCCACCGATACCGCGGTCATCAGCCGGCCGGGATCCCCTCGGCCTGCAGCTCGGCGACGAGGCTGGCGTTGGCTGTGCCGGGATTCACCATCGACACATCCTGGCGGACCCGGGTCCGAACCGGCCCCAGGGCAACTCGGCAACGCGCCTGACAGGATTCGAACCTGTGACCTTCGGTTTCGTAGACCGACGCTCTATCCAACTGAGCTACAGGCGCAGGAGCGGGGATTCTAGGCCAGGGGGCGGTCCGGGGGGTGATGGGGGACGATGCGGCCGCGCAGCTCGTCGGCCTTCTCGCCCAGCTCGTGCTCGGCGCGGTGGAGCTCCTCCTGGGCGCGGTCGAGCTCCTTGCTGCGGGCGTGGAAGAAGGCGCCGAAGGAGCCGGCGAGGGTGGCGACGACGGTGATCGCGTAGATGTCGAAGAAGAGCTCGAGGACCTTGCCGAACTGGGTGGTGGGGCTGGCGACCGAGGAGGCGGTCAGCAGCTGCGAGACCGAGAAGAGGAAGGCGTCGAAGAGGCTGTGGATCTGGGTTCCGTGGGCGTGGCGCTCGGAGAGGTAGACGACCAGCGTGCAGACGACGGCGAAGAAGACGGTGACGGTGACGATCGTCGCCAGCCGCCGGCGCAGATGGGCGTGGGTCGCGGTCGAGCCGCGGGCGACGGCGATCGCCTCGCGGCTGGCGCGGTTGACGTGATGCCGTTTGCTCAATTGCCCGCGGCGGGCTGTTTCAGCCGCACGTGCCAGTGCACGGTCGCCCGCGCGACCTCGGTGCCGGCGCCGTCGCTCAGCGTCACCTCGCAGGCGAACTCGACCTTGCCGTCGCGGTCGAGGGCGGCGATCGCCTCGGTCTTCGGCACGCCGAGCTCGGCCCTGGCCTCGATCGGCCCCTTGGCGATCTTCAGGTAGTCGATCTCGGCGCTGCGGGCGAGCGGGGTGACGTCGCCCATGCGCTCGGCGAAGGCGCCGACGAAGGCCGCCCCCGAGGCCGTCTCGGCGGCGGTGAAGAGGGCGCCGGCGTGCTGGGAGCCGACGTGGTTGGTCAGCTCCGGGCGCTCCGGCAGCACCACCGTCGCCTCGCCCTCGGCGACCCTGGTGACCTCCAGCCCGAGGTGGCCCACGAACGGCACCGCCTGGGTCATCCCCTGCGCGATCAGCTCGAAGTCGGTCATGCCCCCGGAACCCTATCCGCCGGAGCGCCGCTCAGCGACCGTTGAACTCGGCGTGGCCCGGACCCTCGGCGAGGAAGGTCTTGACGGCGCGCCGCAGGTCCTCGGTGGCGAAGAGCTCGCCGGCGTCGCGGCGCACCGCCTCGTCAGCGGCCGGGATCCCGCCCTCGCGGAAGCGGCGCAGGATGTGCTTGGTCATCGCGTGCGCCCTGGTCGGGCCGGCGGCCAGCTCGGCGGCGAGGGCGCGGGCGCTCGCCTCGAACTCCGCCGCCGGGAAGATCCGGTTGACGACGCCCCAGCGCTCCATCTCCTCGGCATCGAAGAGCTCGCCGCTGATCACGAAGTGGCGGGCGCGGCCGCTGCCGGCGCGCTCGGCCAGGCGCTGGGTGCCGCCCATCGACGGCGTCAGCCCGACCACCTTCTCGACCAAGCCGAACTTGGCCGCCGGCGAGGCGACGATCAGGTCGCAGGCAAGGGCGATCTCGAAGGCGGCGGTCAGGGTCAGCGCGTGGGCGGCGAAGACGACCGGCGCCGGCAGCGTCTCGATCGCCTCGATCGTCCCCAGCAGCTCCTCCCAGAGCCGGCTCGCCCGCGGCGGCGTCAGCCCGTCGAAGACGTGGACGTCGACGCCGGCGGAGACGGCGCGGCCCTCGGCCCGGATCAGCAGCGCCCGCGGCGGCGCCGCGGCGAGGTCGGCGATCGCCGTCTGGAAGTCGTCGATCATCCGCTGGTCGAAGAGGTTCAGCGGCGGGCTGTCGAAGCTCAGCACCGCCAGCCCGCTCTCCTCCCGCACCAGCCGCGCCGCCGGCTCAGGGGACACGGTGCACCTCGAACAGGTTCGTGCCCAGCTCCTGGCCGTCGAGCCCGGCGGTGATCGCGACCAGGTCGCCGGGCTGGGCGATGCCGTGGCGGCCGGCGAGCCCCGCGCAATGATCCAGCAGGCTGCGCAGCTCGGTGCCGAAGTCGTCCTGCACCGCGGTGACGCCGAACAGCAGGTTGAGCCGGCGCACGGTCTCGATCCGCGGCGAGATCGCCAGCACCGGCACGTCGGGGCGGTGGGCGGAGACAAGGCGGGCGGTGCGGCCGCTGGTCGTCGGCACCACCAGCGCCTTCAGGCCGAGCCGGTAGACGGCGCCGACGGCGCTCTGGGCGACCGAGTCGGCGACGTCCTGGGTCGTCTGGTCGGTGCGGGTGAAGAGCCACTCGCCGTAGCGCAGGTCGGGCTCGGTCGCGCGGGCGATCCGGTCCATCACCCGCACCGCCTCGACCGGGTGCTGGCCGACCGCGGTCTCCTCGGAGAGCATCACCGCGTCGGTGCCGTCGTAGATCGCGTTGGCGACGTCGGTCACCTCGGCCCGGGTCGGACGGCGGGCGGTGACCATCGAGGCCAGCATCTGGGTCGCCGTGATCGCCGGCTTCGAGCGCAGCCCGGCGACCCGGATCAACCGCTTCTGCTCGACCGGCACCCGCTCCAGCGGCACTTCGATCCCGAGGTCGCCGCGGGCGACCATGATCCCGCCGGTGGCGACGCGGACGATCTCCTCGGCATTCGCCGCCGCCTGCTGCTTCTCGATCTTGGCGATCAGGGGGATGCTGCTGCCGAGCGCGGCGAGCCGTTCGGAGACCGGCGCCAGGTCGGCGGCGGTGGAGACGAAGGAGACGGCGAGCAGGTCGACGCCGTGCTTGGTGGCGAACTCGACCCAGCCGAGGTCGTTGCCGGTGGTCGCCGGCAGGTCGGCGCCGTCGGGGATGTTCATCCCCTTGTGGGAGGAGAGCGTGCCCCCGACCTCGACCTCGCAGTCGACCCCGTCGGCCTCGGGATCGTCGACCCGCAGCCGGATCGCGCCGTCGGCGAGGTAGACGAGCTGGTTCTCGCGCAGGTCGGTGACCCCGGGCCAGGAGACCGGGATCGTCTCGCGGTCGCCCTCGACGTCGCGCGGGGTCAGGGTCACGTGCATCCCCGTCTCCAGCTCGGCGAAATCGTCGCGCAGCGAGCCGATCCGCAGCTTCGGCCCCGGCAAGTCGCCGAGCACCGCGACCTCGCGGCCGACCCGCTCGGCGGCGGCACGGACCGCCTCGATCGTCTCCGCCTGGCGCTCCGGCCCGGCGTGGGAGAAGTTGAGGCGGAAGACGTCGGCGCCGGCGGCGACCAGCTGCTCGAGCACCGCCGGCTCCCAGCTCGCCGGGCCGACGGTGGCGATGATCTTGGTGCGGCGCCCGGTATGCCCGGCTTCGTTGACGTTAGGCGTGGCCATAGCCTGACTCTAGATGTCCTACCCACAGACGTTGTGAACGCGGCTGATCGGCGGCCGGTCTCCCAAGGA